>PLYM01000144.1 GCA_003153375.1 Planctomycetaceae bacterium | reverse complement strand
AGGCCCAACCCGGCCAAGAAAACCGTCGACGGCTCGGGGACCGAAATGAGGAAATTAGCCATCCAAAGGTGGCCCGAGCTGCTCACGACCAGGGTGTTGTTTGGATCAAGCGCTGTATCAGCAGAAAATTGGTATCCCTGGTCGGTAAAGAGAGGGCTACTGTCATAAGTGCCGAAACCGAAGGTGCCGGCAAGTGAGTAAACGTCGCTCTCGTTCACCGCTTGGACCTGATATTGAACCCCGGCTTGCAGCGCAATGGGCGAAATATTGGCGAACCGAAAATCATCGGAACTGAGCGTGCCCGAATCGGTTACCGTCGTTGAAGCCAGAAGTGCATGGTCTGATTGGCGAAAAATGCCAACAGGAATACCGCCCGGTGTTTGAAAACCATCTCCTTGATCGTCAAACGCTCCGAGCGCGGTCACCGTGAAATCTTGAACTGGCGTAAATACTTGGCCTAACGCGTAGGAGTTATTTCTGGCAGTCGTGGTGGCCGACGTTAGAATGTAGGCCTGATCAGCCCTCAACTGACTGCTGGACGTCAGCAGGAACGCCGCAGCGATTGCTGCGATAACGAAAAGAAGAGACAGAACGTGTTTCTCTCTGCGCATTAGACGCTTTCCTTCTTCATGTGCCGCGTCTTGCCATTGGCATCGCGGACATAGGCTCCAGGGGTAAGGCTCCGTTAGGTAATGCGAAGTTTCCGGCGATTTACCGCCAAAAAAAACGACAAACTCGTCCAAATCCCGAATTCTCGCCCGTTTTGCGAGCAAAGCGACGCACTGTCGTTCCCAGAAACTCACCCGGGTTGCGTCTGCGTGCCGTCACGTCAATCCCTTGCAAGCCAAACAAAAAAGGCACGGGCGGCTTCTCCCGCCGGGCATGACTATCGTCAACCCAAGCTGGAAGAAGGCACCGATGCCTTCTGGCAAGTCAGATAAAAATAGAGATGGCTGAGTATCGCTGCCGTTTATTCGGCGGTGCGTAGCTGTGTACCTTGGGTTCGCGTGAAGCTTGCCGATCGCACGCGGCGAACGAAGCTGGGCGTTATCATTGTGGCCAGAAATCAAGGTGTCAATCATTTTTGCCGCCAAAACACAGTTCTTAGACTTCTGAGAAACGCGGGCCGCAGTTCCTGCGACAGGATTTGACTGTGATACCGCAAACCGTTCCGTTTCTCGGAGCGATAGCCAATCGCCCTCGGCGATCAACAACGCTCGGCAACTCCAGTCCGATATACTCATTTCGTTATTCAAAGTGCCGCATCGCCGTCAATTCGGAGGTTTACGATCCTCTAGCACAGGGCAGCAGCGGCACGGCGATCAGCACTGCCGCGGCTCCGGGTGTGGTGCTCACCATGCGTCGTGGGACAGCCTTGCGGTGCCAGACAACTGGGCCAGCAGATCGCGGAGATGCTGGGCCACGGGAAGCCCAAAGCCAGACCTCGGGCATCGGCCAGCGAGTCGTCGGCTGGCTTGCACACCCTGTCGCGGCGGCCCAGCAGCTCTGGAGAGAGCCTGCCGTCGACCGCGACAAAGATTTCCGGCGGCCAGCAATGAGAAGGCCCGCCTGAGCCAGGTCACGACCGATCTAGCGACCAGCAATCGATGGGAACCTGTGGCTCACCACAGTGCCCGAGTCGAGCACGCTCGCGCTGGCCGTGCTGGGAGTTGTCACGATCGGCTGTGTTCGCCGCTGGCGAAGACAAGAGTAATCGCCGGGTAGCACAGTTGCGGGCAGCGTCAATCGACGGCGGCCGCCATTCTCGGCATTGATTGCCCAGCGGCACTATCCTTGTGCAACTTGTGGGCAGCCGCCATCAATCCAGGACCGGATGATCTGGACATCCCATCGCTTGGCACCACCCACGGTCAGCGGTGGCGGAATGGTTCCGTCATTTGCCCAGCGGTGCTTTTTCATGCTCCCATTGCGCTGATAGCACGATACACTGAGCCCATGCAAACCTTCAGTGAAGCGTTAATGTTGCAGGCCATGAAACATGGACGCATGGTCGTCATCAAGCCCTCCGACTCGCTCGTGTCAGGAGAAGGGGCTAATGGCGATTTCCCGCAACGTATCCACGTCGAGCTGTCCGCCGGCGTCGGCCCCCATCGGGTCATTTATTCTGTTTCGACACATGCACCGGATGGCCGTTTGCTTCAGGATGAGGACTGGGTTCGCCTGATCGACGAAATGTCTGCCGAGCTAGAGAAAGAGGAAGCGACCTGACTGGCTGCCGACTGCTGCCGACTGCTGCCGACGAGCGTGCACGCATAGACCCGACCGAGCGCGACGCAGAGGCCGCTCGTCGGTTTCGGGCCGCAGAGGTGGCTCAGCATTGCCGCCGTTGGTTTAAGAAGGCTGCAACGTCTTTGAATCGCGGTCCGACAATTCGCACTGTCTGTCTCAGCAACAGAGCGCTCACCTGAAGCCGCTTCGTCCAGTAGACCAACGGCTCCTCATGATTGACATCGACGTAGGTTGAGCCTGCAGATTCATCCGTCTTCGTTGCACTTACCATTGCCTTGCCCTCCTCCGTAGCGGTGGCCGTCAATGGCTTCCTTGCAGCTCGTCCGGACCATTGGTCCGACCTTCTTCACCGCGGCTTGGATTTTGTCCTTGCTGACGCCAAAATGCTTGCCCAATCCTGCAACTCATAATCTTTGTTCGGGCTAATGCGATCACGGTCGCGGGGTACTAATCTTGCCTTTATCGTCCGGCACCGCTACCGCCTGCCAAGAAGTCTTTTGAACTTCCATCGCTGGGCAATAGCTTCAAATAGCGTGCCAATTCGTCCGAAAAGTCGAATGATGGTCCTCATTGCCTTAACCGGCCCGGATAAGACGCGGACAAGCGGCAGTCCGAAGAAGCCGGCTTCAGTCGTCAAATGGGTTAAACCTGTGCAACCACAATCGTTTATGAAGCTGTTGGCCGAGTTGCTGTGACGAATTGGCGTGGTACAAGAAGCGATCGAGGATCGTCGTCGCGCTGAGCAAGATCGCCGATCAGCTTGTCCCAGTCCTCCAACGGCCGAACACAATGCGTCT
>PLYM01000239.1:59385-60747 GCA_003153375.1 Planctomycetaceae bacterium | reverse complement strand
CATTTCGGCCGATGCCTATCTCAGCACGATTCGGCCGCAAGTTCTCGCAGCCCTAACGCCATCGATCGACGTGATTGTCACGACCAAAGGGCTCCCCTTGCGGATCACCGTTACGGAGCCGGAGCCGACTGCCGTCTGGCCCAATTTGCCCACGTATCTCGATCCGTCAGGCGCTACGCACCAAATCTTGCACTGGCAATCTTATTCGAGCCTCGAGAGTGAGCTGACCAACATCAACACCGTCAGCACCTGGCAAATGATGGGAGACCAGAGCTACCTCATCCCTGGCCAGTTCAGCAGCAATCCCTACTTTCATTCCACGAGCTCCTTCAGTCCAACTGCTTACGGCGGCATGGTTTTGACCTCGCGCTTGGACGGATACACCGTCAGCGACGTGGAGGGGGCCATCGATCGTGCCCAGAATGTGACGGTTGGCCCAAACAACAGCCCGTTGGGGCCCGACTGGTTTCTGGTGGACAACGACCCGAGCATTAGCTATTCGCCCACCATGGCGAGTCTGGTGAACAACGTGCTTTCGCCGGCTGGCCTTCCGGTCGTATACGACGACACCTCAGCGTTCGTCAGCACCGCACCGGGGCCTGTGATCGGATACGACAGCCAGGGAGTTCATCAAAGCTCGACTCCGCCCAACTATCTCACCAACGGGTTGAACATCACGCTAGCCAAGGGCGCGGTCTTCAACAGTTGGGAAAGCTACAACGCGTACAGCTTCACGCCTGGCGGATACTCCGGCACGCAGGGGCAGGTCGCACAATGGCTGGCGATGGGAGGTACGGCCGGCGTTGGAAACGTGCAAGAGCCGGGGGCCAGCCCCAGCAGCGTGGCCAACGAAGACCAGTTGTTCCTGATGCTGCTGAGTGGAAGGACGTGGGCCGAAGCGGCTTGGAGTTCTTTAGCTCAGCTTGGGTACGTCAATACCGTTGTCGGCGACCCGCTGATGACCTGGACGCGTTTGCCGGCCGTATCGGCTTCTCCGGTGGTCAGCTTGAGCGGCAATCCGAGTGCCCCGAATTTCAGCACAACCTGGTTCAATAGCGGCCCGGTGCCGATTGCCAACAATGTGATCGCTGCGGTCACGGCTGCGCCGGGTGTGACTGCGCTGAACTCCTTGACCGTCACGCTGTCCACGTACCATCCCGGCGACGTGCTGAGCGTGCCGATTCTGAACGGTTTCTCGCTGACCACCAGCTACTCGGCCGGCACGCTGACGCTGAGCGGCACCGACACGGTGGGGCACTACCAGCAGGCTCTGCGGTTCATCAGCTACGACAACACCGCTGGCGATCCGGGCACGTCGCCCATCACGGCCAAGTTCGTGGCCAACGACGGCACGCACGCCAG
>PLYM01000239.1:0-59337 GCA_003153375.1 Planctomycetaceae bacterium | reverse complement strand
CGCACTCGGCGATCAATCTGACCAGTGGCGATATCACCTTCAAGGTCTCGCCCGCCAGTTTTGTCACCACGACCTACAACCAACTGAGCACTTGGTCGGCGGCTCCCTCACCAGCGGCCATCTCGGTGCGGATGGGCGCGGGCCAGGGTGGCTCCGATCGTTTGGAAGTCACTTGGGCCACGGGCGTCATCAAGAACGAATGGATCGAGGTCGACGTCGTCGCGGACAGCAATACGGGCCTGGCGGTCGATGACGTGTTTTACTTCGGCAGCCTAGTGGGCGACTCGGGCGCCGGCGACTTGCTCACGTTGGCGAAGGTCGACGGCACCGATTACAACGTGCCGTTCAACAACATCGTGGGTATGACGACCCCGGTGTGGAACCTGGCCGACTACACCAAGAACGCCAGAGTGGACGGCAATGACGCCACCACCGCGATCAGCAATATATTCTCGTTGCACTACATTGCCGATCCGATCGGCCTCTTCACGTCTAGCATCGGTATCGGCTCCGCCGCTCCAGCAGTGTCGCCGGCCACATCGCCGGCCAGCGCGGTGGCGAGCGGTCTGAGCATCTTGAATGCTAGTTCCACCACTTCGACTTCGCCCCGAAACACGCTGCAACAGGTGCTGACGAGCCCGCCAGTGACCAAGGCGGCTCAGAGCGCCTCACAGAACCCGCTCGTCCTGCAAGCCATCGATCAAATCGCGAGCAAGTTCACCATCCATGATGACGCGCTCGACGGCCTGCTGGCGGATTTAGGTCTGGGGTAAGTATCGCCCCTACGCGAAGCGACGGAGCCGTCCACGAACGGTACGCCGTGTCCCGAACCGTCGTTTGCTCCAGCGACCGGTTTTGCTAGCATTGGGCCTGGCGAAAGCGGTTGCCATCTTCGCGATGCGCCGCGATCGGTGACGATCTCGATCCCTGCGAGGAATCCGGCGCCTGATGGAAAGACTCATTAGCTTCGGCGGGCTGTTCGTCATGATGGGGCTCGCCTGGCTCATGAGTTCGCATCGCAGCCGCATCCAGTGGCGGACGATCGCGATGGGGCTAGTGTTGCAGTTCGCGTTCGCCTTTCTCACGCTGCGCACCGAGCTGGGGCGTAACCTGTTTGCCCGCCTGGGCGATGTCTTTACCGGGCTGCTCGAGTTCGTCGACGCCGGGGCCGTGTTCGTGTTCGGCATGCCTGGTCCTGAGGAGACGAACCGGCAGTTGCTGGCGACGTTTGCCTTCGGCGTGCTCCCGAGCATCATTTTCATCTCGTCGTTGATGTCGATCCTCTATCACCTGCACGTCATGCAGCACGTCGTGCGCGCGGCGGCCATCGTGATGCAGAAGGGGCTGCGACTGTCGGGCGCCGAGAGCCTGTCGGTCGCTGCGAACATTTTTCTGGGCCAGGTCGAATCGCCGCTGGTCGTGCGGCCTTATCTGGCGACGATGACGCAATCGGAGTTGATGACGATCATGATGGCCGGCTTTGCCACCGTGGCTGGCGGCGTGCTGGCCGCTTATGTGAAGATGGGCATCGATGCCGGACACCTGGTGACCGCCTCGGTGATCGCCGCGCCAGCCTCGATCGTCATCGCCAAAATCATGCAGCCCGAGATCGAGGTGCCGCAAACGCTCGGCGGCACGGTGGTTGAAGTCGAGACGGGCACCGTCAACGTGCTCGAGGCGGCGGCCAACGGCGCGCTCGATGGGTTGCGGCTGGCGCTTCAGGTGGCCGGCATCATCATCGCGTTTCTGGCGCTGCTGGCCATGCTCAAGTTCGGCGTCGACCGGCTGCTGGCACTGTTCGGCCAGGGCTGGACGCTCGAGGATCTGCTGGGCTACCTGTTCGCGCCGTTCGCTTGGGCGATGGGCATCGAGCCGGCCGATTGCCGCAAGGCGGGCGAGTTGCTCGGGCTGCGGATGATCAGCAACGAGTTCATCGCCTACAAAGGCCTGAGCGATTGGATGCGCGAGGGCAACCAGGTCAGCCCCCGCACCGCGGTGCTGCTGACCTACGCCCTCTGCGGGTTTGCCAATTTCGGCTCGATCGGCGTGCAACTGGGGGGCATTGGCGCCGTGGCGCCCAGCCGACAAAGCGATCTGGCCCGGCTCGGTCTGCGGGCCATGCTCGGCGGCACGCTGGCTTGCTTTATGACGGCGTGCGTCGCGGGCGTGTTGGTCTGATCGCCGTGCCACCCGGCGCCGCGGCCGCGCGTTACGCGCCGACTTGTTCGACTTGTTCGACTTGTTCGACGATTTTTTCAATGATGGCCCGCACCTTGGGCTCGGCCGAGGCGGCGATGTTGGCGACTTGCTGGCCACCGGTTGGCTGCAATTGATCGGGAAAGCAAACGTTCGTGACGACCGAGAGGCACAGCACGCGCAAGCCGAGTTGGGCCGCGACGATCGCCTCCCACACAGTCGACATGCCCACCGCGTCGCCTCCCAGCCGGCGAAACATCCGATATTCGGCCCGGGTTTCGTAATTGGGGCCGAGCACGCCGATATACGTGCCACGGCGCAGCTCGAATCCCTGACGCCGTGCGATCGCGGCGGCGCTCTCGAGCAGCGCGGCATCGTAGGGACGGCTCATGTCCGGATAGGCAACGCCCGACCGCGGGTCGTGCGGGCCGACCAGCGGATTGCCGAAGGTAAGGTTCACCTGGTCTTCGATCGCCATCACGTCGCCCGCGCGAAAGTGAGGATTCAGACCGCCGCAAGCGTTCGACAAGATCAGCCACTCGATGCCCAGCGCGTGCATCACGCGCAGCGGAAAGGTGACTTGTTGCGGGGAGTAGCCTTCGTAACCGTGGCAGCGGCCGTCGAGGGCCACGACGTCGACGCCCCCCAGCGTGCCGCACAGCCAGACGCCGTGATGCGCCAGCGCCGTGGCGCGAGGGAAGTGGGGGATCTCCTCATAGGGCAGGCTCGTGCTCACGCCGATGTGCCGCGCGAAATCGCCCAGGCCCGTGCCCAACACGATCCCGACGCGAGGCCGCGCCGCACTCTGGCGACGGATGGCGGCGACCGCCGCTTCAACCTGCTCGATCGTGGGTATCATGCTGCGCGCTCAGCGACTGGCCTCGTGAGCGAGGATGCCGAGGATGATCTTCCGCAACTTAGGCTCGGCGGCGTTGGCCGTGGCGATAATCTCTTCGACATTGACCGGCTTGAGGGCGTCGGGCAGGCACATGTCGCTGATGATCGAGCAGCCCAACACACGCAGCCCGCAGTGTACGGCCACGATCACCTCGGGCACGGTTGACATGCCCACCACGTCGGCCCCGATCGTGCGCAGGAAGCGATACTCGGCGCGGGTTTCGAGATTGGGACCGAGCACGGCCACGAACACGCCCTTGTGGGCCGCGAAATTCTCACGACGGGCAATCTCCAGGGCCTTGTCGATCAGCTCCGGATCGTAGGGCCGGGCCATGTCGGGAAAGCGCGGGCCGAGTCGGTCGTCGTTGATGCCGACCAGCGGGTTGCCGCCCATCAGGTTGATGTGATCGTCGATCAGCATGATGTCGCCGGCGGCATAATTCGGATTCATGCCGCCGCAAGCGTTGGTGACGATCAGCAGATCGGCACCCAGCGCTTTCATCACCCGCACCGGCAGAGTGACCCGCTTGAGATCGGCCCCTTCATAGGCATGGAACCGGCCTTCCATCGCCACGACGCTCACGCCGCCCAACAGACCGCAGACGAGCCGCCCGCGATGGCTGGTGGCCGTGGAGCGTAGAAAATGGGGAATCGTGTCGTACTCGATCGACGCCTCGACGTCGATTTGCTCGGCCAGCGTGCCCAACCCCGTGCCGAGGATGATGCCGACTCGCGCAGGCCGGTTCCAATGTTGGCGAATCGAGGCCACGGCCTCTTGAATCTGGGCGGCCAGTTGAAGCATCGTTCGACTCCGTCGAAACAGGTGCGGCAAGAATCACAAGAATCATTCAATGTGCCGCAGTTTACCCGCTGGAGCGCGGAACTGCCAAGCGGCAGCCCAGGTTTACGGCGCGCAAGCAACCTTGAATTCGACGGACCGCCGCCTAGACTACCTGTTGCCGCGAGTTTGCCCGATCCTTGTCCTTCGAGATCGATTCATGAGTTCGTCCGAGATTGTGCGGAAACACCGTGAACATCTGTTTCCGGCCGTGGCCATGTATTATGAGGAGCCGCTGGCGCTGGTGCGCGGCGAGGGCGTGCATGTCTGGGATGACGCCGGCAATCGATATCTCGATGCCTTCGGCGGCGTGTTGACGATCAGCGTCGGCCACAGCAATCCCAAAGTCGTGGCGGCGATTGTCGAGCAGGTGAAGACGCTATCGCACGTTTCGACGTTGTATGCCAATCGCCCGCAGTCGGACCTGGCCGAGCGGATGGCACAGATTGCACCCGGCCGATTGGCCAAAAGTTTTTTCACCAACAGCGGCACCGAGGCCAACGAAACCGCGCTGGCGGCAGCCAAGCACGCGACTGGGCGAACCGAGATCGTCGCCTTGCGCCACAGCTACTCGGGCCGCGCGGCCGCGACCTTGGCCGTGTCGGGGCAGGCGCCGTGGAAGCGGCTGCCCGCTCAAGTGCCGGGCGTGGTCCATGCTCACGCGCCCTACTGTTATCGCTGCCCCTTCAAGCTCGAGTATCCGACGTGCGACCTGGCCTGTGCCGACGACATCGAAGAGCTGATCCGCACTTGCACCACCGGCGAGATCGCGGGCTTTCTGGCCGAAACGATCATCGGCTCGGGCGGGTTCATCGTGCCGCCGCCGGGTTATTTCGAACGGGCCGTCGGCATCGCGCGCAAGTACGGCGGGCTGTTCATCTGCGACGAGGTGCAAACCGCCTGGGGCCGCACCGGCGACAAGTGGTTTGGCATCGAACATTCGAACGTCGAGCCCGATTTGATGGTCAGCGCCAAGGGCATGGGCAACGGCGCGCCGGTGGCGGTGACCATCGCCACGCCCGAAGTGGCCGACAAATATCCCGGCATCACGTTCGCGACATTTGGCGGCAACCCGGTATCGATGGCCGCGGCGCTAGCGACGCTCCAGGTGATCGAGGAGGACGATCTAAAGACCAACGCCCGCGTGGTGGGGGGGTATTTGCGCGGCAAACTCGAGGAGCTGCAAGAAAAACACCCACTGGTGGGCGACGTGCGTGGGATGGGGCTGATGCAAGCGTTGGAACTGGTCGAGGACCGCAAGACGAAGGCACCGGCGCCGCAGGCCGTGCTGGCGGTGTTCGAGGAAACCAGGCGGCAGAGGGTGCTGATTGGCAAGGGGGGTGTCTATGCCAACGTCATCCGCCTCGGACTGCCGCTGAACGCCACCAAGGCCGACGTCGACCAGTTGGTGACGGCCCTAGACCGGGGCCTGACGTTCGCGGCCCAGCGCTAGCAACCGTCCGATGGCGGGCCACGATCGGCATTTCACAGTTATTCCCCTCGCCAGCCAAGCGAGAAAAACGGCCGCGAATCTTGAGTTCCACCGACCGGCGGCCTACATTGATACTCGTCAACCACCTCCCCATCTCCAGACAGGAACCCCCGCGATGATTCGCCGAATCGCTCTCGCTTTCGTGCTGTGCGCACTGGTCACTTGCTCGGCCTTTGGCGACGACAAAGACAAGTTCTTCGACTCCAACGGCGTCAAGATTCACTATGTCGTTGAGGGCCAGGGCGAGCCCGTGGTGCTGATTCACGGCTTTACCGCCAGCATTCAAATGCAGTGGGGCCTGCCGGGCATCCTTTCGAAATTGAGCAAGGATTATCAGGTCGTGGCATACGACAATCGGGGCCACGGGCGCAGCGGGAAGCCGCACGATCCGAGCATGTATGGCGTCGAGATGGTCAACGATGTGACCCGGCTGATGGATCACCTGAACATCAAGAAGGCGCACGTCGTCGGCTACTCGATGGGCGGATTCATCACCGACCTGCTCGTGGCCACGCATCCCGATCGTTTGATCACGGCCACCCTCGGCGGCGCCGGCTGGATGCGGCCGGACGATTCGCGGATGAGCTTCATGACCGAGCTGGCCGACTCGCTCGATGCTGGCAAGGGCATTGGCCCGCTGATCAATCAATTGACGCCGGCCGGCCGGCCCAAGCCGACTGAGGAGCAAATCGACTCGTTCAATCAAATGCTGTCGCTCACCAACGACCCCAAGGCGTTGGCCGCGTGCGTGCGGGGCATGGGCAAGTTGAACGTGACCGAAGCCCAATTGAAGGCCAACAAGGTTCCGGTGCTGGCCCTGATCGGCGAGCTCGATCCGCTCAAGGCGGGTGTCGACGAATTGAAGACCGTGATGCCCGACCTGAAGGTCGTGGTGATTGAGGATACCGACCACATGACGGCCTTCCGCGATCCCAAATTCATCGGTGGCCTGGAAGATTTCCTGGAGGCCCACTCCAAGCTCAAGCCGGCCGCCGCCGCAGCGGACGGAGCCAAATAGACGGCACAGAGCGATGCTATGCGTTGCAACGACCACCGCCGGCCGAAACGAAGCCCCTTGCGCCCAATTGGGGCGCCAGCGGCTTTTCTCCTGGCGGCATCGTTGCTGATCTCGGCGGCGACGGTGCCCGAGGTGCGCGGGGAGGGTGACGATCCGCCCCCATCGACCGCCGCTGGCCAGGCGCGACGCAACGAGATCGTGTTGCACTTTCCCGGCGACCGCTCGATGGGAGTGCTGTCGGCCTATTTGCTGAACACGAACGTGCCGTCGCGCGATTTCGACGCCCGCGGGGAGGTGTCCGTGCCGCGCGGATGGCAGTTGATTCTCACCGTCGGCCAGCCGGCATGCACCGATCTGTCCGAGTTGCACGCGGCCGTGCGCGAAGGGGTGCAACATCTTTATTTCAACGGTGTGCAGCTCAGCGAGGCCAACCTCGACCAGATCGTGGCGCTGTCGGGCGTCAAGTCGCTGACGTATGGCTCGTGCAACCTGAAGGACGACGACCTGACCAGGCTCGCCCGTCTGGAGTCGTTGACTTCGCTGGCCGTCTACGGATCCCCGCTGCTTTCCGACGCGGGCATCGCGCATCTGGAAAAACTGCCTCGCCTCGAGTCGCTCGACATCTTGAGCACGCAGATGAGCGACGACTCGTGGCCCGTCATCGGCAAGCTCACGGCACTCAAGTCGCTCCGCTTGGGCGATCGCACGATCACCGACGCGGGATTCGTTCATCTGCGTGACTTGACGAACCTCGAACACCTGACGATCGACGGACTCAAAACCATTTCGCCCGGCGCCATGGTCCACGTCGGCCGTCTCAAGAATCTCAAGTATCTGAATTTCGGCCGCGCCCAGTATGGCGACGCGGCGATGGCCGAACTGGCGGGGCTGACCAGGCTCACGATGTTGGACCTGGGCGATTCAGGGGTCAGCGACCAAGGGCTCAAGCACCTGCGCGGCATGCCGTCGCTGATCGGCCTGACGCTGCCGCGTGAAATCACGGACGAGGGAATGCGCATCGTTGCAGACTTGTCCAAGCTCAATGGGCTGACCTACGATGGCTCGGGCGTGACCCACGTCGGCATCTCCTACCTGGCGAAAGTTCCGAATCTACAGAGCCTGAATCTCTCGGGCGATGAAATCACGAACCAGGCCATGCACGAGGTGGCACGGCTGCACAAGTTGACGGTGTTGTGGTTGCAGGATTGCCCTGTGGGCGACGAGGGACTCGCGGCGCTGGCGGCGTTGAAATCGCTGGAGTTCCTGCTCATCGGCAGGACCGAGATTACCGATGAAGGACTGCGCCATCTCTCGCAGTTTCCGCGGCTGAACAACTTGACGTTGCACGATTTGGTCGGCAACCCGAACGGTACAACGTGTGGATTAAAGCACTTGCAAGCCCTCACTCAGCTCACCTCGCTTGACGTGGGTAGTCTGAGTCGCGGCGGCGCGCCCCTGGTCGACTCCGATCTGGAACACGTCGTGACCCTCAAAAACCTGCGCGAGCTTGACCTGGGTAGTTTTCCGGTCACCGATGCCGGCGCGGAGCGCCTGCTCGAATTGCCGGGGCTCACGTAGCTGACGTTCGACGTCAGCTACGTTCCCCGGCTCACCGATCACGCGCTTGTATTCTTCGCGCGCATGAACACGTTGACCCAACTGACAGTCGGCGGCAAATTCACCGATCGAGGTCTGGAAGAACTGGGCCACAGCAAGTCGCTGCGAAGCGTCACCATCGCCAGCGATTCGCTGACCGCGCCGGCACTGGCCGAGTTGCGAAAGCGCATGACCGTGCAAGTGATGCCCGCGCCGAGCATCAACGAATAGCGCCGGTCGCTTTGCAAGCATCGGCAGCGCTTGATATATTACAGACGCGCGGCCGGGCGAGCAGTCAAACGGCGAATCGGCAAACTCCGTGCAATTCTCGCCTGCCTGCGTTTCGATCGTGCGTCGCATCGGGAGCTCGGACCGTGGCTGACAGGCTAGTCGATCGCGAGACGGCTGACGGGCAACCGTCGCTCATGCATCGTCGGCGGCTGTTGCAGGCTGGCGCGGTCGGCCTGATGGGGCTCGGACTCGGCGAGTTGCTGGCCGGCGAAGCCCGGGCCGCGGCGAAGCCGGCCGCGCGGTTGCCAGGTTTCGGACGCGCCCGGTCGTGCCTGTTCATCTTTCTCAAGGGCGGACCGTCGCATCTCGACACGTTCGATCCCAAGCCCGACGCGCCGGCCGAGGTGCGCGGAACGTTTCGCACGATCTCAACCAAGGTGCCGGGAATCACCTTCAGTGAGCATGTCCCTTGTCTGGCCAACGTGGCCGACAAGCTGACGGTCGTCCGCTCGCTGACGCACAAGGACACTGGACATCCTAGCGCGGCCTATGAGATGACCACCGGACACCCCTATCCACGGGGCATGAACCTGGCCGACAATTCGACGCGCGACGACCATCCGCACCTCGGCTCGGCCGTGGCGGCGCTGCGGGGCAAAACCTCGCTGGGTCCGCCGTTCGCGTTGGTGCCCGACTATCTGGTGGTCAATGGCCAGTTTCGCTCGGGGCAGAATGCCGGTTTCCTGGGCAAGCGTTTCGATCCGCTGGTGCCAGGGGGCGACCCCAGCCGCGACGATTTTCGGCCGGTCGACCTGGGTTTGGGCGAAGCGGTCGAGACCGCCCGGCTGCACGAGCGGCGGCAGTTGCTCGAGTCGCTCAACAGCGGCGTCGTGCGAAGCGATCGCGCCACGCCGCTGGGCGAGATGGATGCCTATCGCGAGAAAGCGTTTTCGCTGTTGGAGACCGGCAGCACGCGGCGCGCCTTCGATCTGCACGTCGAGCCGGAAGCGGTGCGCGATCGCTATGGGCGGAATTTCTTCGGTCAGTCGGTGCTGCTCGGCCGCCGGCTGCTCGAAGCCGGAGTGCGACTCGTCCACGTCAATTGCATGTCGTCGATCTATGGCGGCGACAAGAATTGGGACACCCACAAAGACAACTTCAACTTGCTCAGCCAGGTGCTGCTGCCGCGCACCGATCGAGCGATCGCGACGCTGCTGGATGATCTGTCGGCCAGCGGCCTGCTCGATGAAACCCTGGTGGTCGTGACCGGCGAGTTCGGCCGCACGTCCAAGATCAATGCCGGGGCGGGCCGCGACCATTGGCCGCAGGCCTTTTCGGTGCTGCTGGCCGGCGCGGGTCTGGAAGGCGGGCGGATTTACGGCAGCTCCGACAAGCACGGAGCCGCGCCCGCCAGCAATCCAGTCACCTCGTCGGAATTGGCCGCCACGATCTTTCACGCCTTGGGCATCGAGGCCGCCTCGCAACTCACCACACAGACCGGCCGCCCCTGGCAGATTTCCGACGCCCGGCCGGTCACCAGCCTGTGGGGCTGAGCGACAGGGCCGACTGTGCGGTCGGCGCCGCCCACGTCGTCGAAGAAATCGCCGGCAAAATCGATTGGGACCGCCCTTGGCGTGGCGTAGAATTGGGTGGCGCCCGGCGAACCTCGTCGCTCGGGGCGAGCGGGTTTAGGCGAGCAGGTGTTGCGATGAAATTATCGGGCAAGTTACTCCCGTTCCTGGCGCTGGTGTTGGCGATCGCTGTCCCCGCCACACTGCGGGCCGCCGATGAGCCGCCGCGCAACCTGCCGATCTCGAAGGTCTGGAAGCGCAGCACGCCGAACGAGCGTTTCCTGGCTCCGCCCCTATTGCTGCGAGCCGGCGCCGGCGCGGCCGGGCTGCCGACGCCGTTCTCGAACAAGATCGACGTCAATCGGTGCAGCTTGCAGCAGTTGCAGGACCTGCCCGGCGTGGGAGCCGCCTGGGGCGCCCGGCTGATGGCGGGGCGTCCCTATCGCACGGTGGGCGACCTGGCCCGCGCGGGGCTGCCCTTCAACATGATCGATCGCATCAGCCCGCTGATCGAGTTTGGGCCGTAGTCGACTTTGCCCCTCTCCTAGCGCCCCGCTACATTGCCGCCCCCCGGCAGGTTACAATCGAGCGAGTGGTTTTCCCTGCCCCATTTCTTTCCGGCCCGCGAGCACGACCATGAACCAAGAGACCAGCAAAGCCGACATCAACTACGAGCAACTGCCGGCCGGCATGGCGATGGACGAGACCGACATCAACCTGCGTGCCCATTTTGCCCGCATGTCGGACGAAAAGATTTCGGAATACAGTCCGACCTGGACCGACGATCAGTTGCTGGCCTGGGACGAAGATTTTCGCGACGACGGCGTGCTGTTTCTGGTTTGCAGCGAGCGCGACGTCGAGATCGAAGAATATCGCCGCGTGCTGGTGGAGCACATCCGTTTTCGCTTCGCCCCCAAGTAGGGCCGCATCGCGCGCTGCTCAATACTTGCAGCGTTCGCTGTGCACGTCGTAGCTCTTGTGCCCCTTGATGGGCGTGCCGGCGTCGTGGCACATCTGGCAGGATTGCACGACCGGCAGCTCGCGATGCTTCTTGCTCGAGCCGGTGTGAACGTCGTGGCAACTCAGGCAGGTGACCGATTCCTGGCCGTTCACGACCACGTCGCGCACGTTGTCGAGCACGTGCCGGTCGGCGGGGTTTAGCTTGGAATCGTCGGCCTTGGCAAAGTCGACTTGAAAGTCCTTGAACAGGTTGTCGCCCGCCACGAAGTTCGTGGGGTAGGGCAGCCCGCTGGCCTTCGACTTGCCGAAGCGCACGTGGCACGACGCGCAGATCGAGGTCACCACTTGCGGTGAGTCCTTGCGCACTTTGGCCAGCGGCATCAGCTTGGCATCGTTGGCATGTTCTTCCGGCCCGTCGCCATGGCAGGTGAAGCAGTCGAGCGACAGCGCCGAGAACGCGTGCGTCTCGGGGTCGATGGCCGTCGTGTGGCAACCGGCGCACTCGTTGGCGAACCTGTCGGCGTCCCAATGGGGCTTGTCCGTGGCTTCCAGCTTCGCGCGACGCGCCCGGCCGAAGGTGGCGATGGGCGAGAGCATTTCAACCTTGCCATAGGCCGCGCTGCGCTTCAAGAACCGCTGGGCTTGCGTGTCGCCCATGATCAGCTGCACGTCGTCGGCAAAGCTGCGCAGCGCCGGCTCGGCCCGCAGGGCGATCATGGCCGGCTCCGTGGGCTCGGCGTCGCGGATCGTGCGGTTGTGCTTGTTGGTTTGCCAGGTGACGCCCACGTGCTGCCGATGGCAGAACAGGCACTCGCCGCTTTCCATGTATTCGGGAATTCGCTGGCCGACGTGGTCCGTGCCCCAGCCGGCCGGGTCGAGCCGCTTCTTTTCTGGCGGAGTTGCCAGCGCCCGATGCGTCGGAGACAGGACTCCTACCGAAAGCAGCAGGGCGCCCAGCGCCGCAAGCGCCAACGCCGCGCCACCCACCAGCGGCAGAGCTCGCCACGTTCGGCCCCTCACAGGCGCACCCTCGCTAACTCAGCCGCGGGAAAAGCAAACGCGGCGCAAGCCCTGGTCCGGATCTCGCGCCGCGTCGCGGTAGAACGCTAAACGTTCACGTCGTTGCGCACCCAACCATAAGCGGCGTTCTCACGCAGTCCGCCCATGTCGTTGTACGCCGTCTTGAGTTTCGACAAGCTGTCCTTGGCCAGGTTCTTCCGCTTCTCCTCGGGATCGATGCCGTAGAGCTTGGCGGCGTTCAGGCCGAAGATCTTGGCCTTGTCTTCCTTGTTCAATTTCTTATAGCCGAACTTGTCGCACAGCTCGTCGGTAATCTGGAACCGCTTGAAGGCGTCGATCACCCATTGCGGCGAGCCCCACCACAGACAGTCGGTGCCCCAGATCACGTGATCCACGCCGTACATCTGGATGTTCTTGCCGATCAGATGCTGGCACATCTCGGGGTTATAGACGGCCAGCGTGCCGAAGCTCGAGCCGATCTCGGGATAGACGTTGTTGATCTTGGGATTGCGCTGCTTGATCTTCATCAGCACGTCATGCCACGAGAAATCGCCCGTCGTGGGATCGTAGCTGGTCTTGAAGCCCGGCTCGTTGGGGGCGTGCTGCATGGCCGAGTGGTAGATCACGAAGTTCAGATCGGGATGATCGAGCGCGGCCTTCTCGACGTCCTTGGGATTGGCCAGGTGCCCCAGCGTTTTCGACTGGGCCGAAAAGCCCTTGTGTACGCTGAACAGTTTCAGGCCCATCTCCTTCGACTTCTCGTAGAACGGATAGGTCAATTCCTCGTCGTCCAACTGAAAACCGCGGCCGCTGCGGGCTGGGTCGAAGTGGCAATACCACTTCCACGAGTCGATCTTGTAGAGATTCTTCTCGCGCTCGATCTGCTCGAACAAGGCCTGCTTGTTCTGCTTGTTGTTCTTCATGTCCCAGTAATGGTTCGGCGCACAATTTCCCTGGCACAGGGCCCGGGTGCTCCCGGCCATCTCGTTGATGTCGGCCTTGCGCTTCGACATCAACCAACTGGGCAGCAAGCCGCCGCCGCGCTTGGGACCATCGAGCGGATTGCCGTCCTTGTCGTATTGCCGTTCGTGCCCGGGCACGCCCGAGATGACGAGCATCGACGTTTCGCTGTCGAAGTACATCTCCTTGACGAAGTTGGGGAACGAATAGGCTTCGGCGGTGTCGTCGAGCTTGAAGCCCATGTTCTTGACGAATTCCATGCTGCGGAATCCGATCGCCAGGCCGTTGGTGAAGTGCGACTGCACGTCCATCACGAAGTATTCACCCTTGGGATACTTCGCTTCGTAGGCGCCGGGCTCGACGGTCTCGGCTTCCTCGACGGCCCAGGCGCTCTTGGTGCCAAAGACCATGTTGTTCGCCAGAAAGCAGGTGGCCATGCCCATGCTGCTGGCCATGAACGCGCGGCGTTCCATTCCCAGCTTCTTGGCCTTCTCCTCGGACATCACGCCGATCAGGTACTCAACCTGCTTTTGCTCTTTGGTCTGGGGGCGGGGAATGAACTCTTCGTTCGAAACGACCTGCGTGGGGATGGCCGATTCGACCCCCTTCTTCCGGTCTCGCACCCACTTGGGAATCCACATGGAAAAGCACTCCTGGTTGACGGACGGCTGGCCCGTTCGGGCATCTGGCTGCTGAATCGCGTCATTATAGACTCGTGCGGAAAACGCTGTAAACGATTATTTTTTGGTTTCACGCCGTTGTTTCAACCCTGGGCCGGCCAGGCAACACGCTCTCGCCGCGGCGGAAGTCATCGCGCAAAAAACAACACCATCGGGCCGAAACCCGATGGTGTTGCGAATGACCAGATTCGTTTGATTGCGCGGCGTCAGGTGCCGTCGCTGGGGCCCGGCTTGGCGCCGGGGCCCTTTTGGCCGGCCTTGGCCGCCTCTTCGGCGGCCTGCACGGCCTCGGGCGGCAGCGGCGGGGCTTCGGGCCACTTGGCCGCGAACAGGTCACGCAACTTCCGCGCGCCCAAATCCTTGGGGGCCAGGGTCAGGGTCTTATCCAACTCCTTCACCGCGTTCTTCGGATAGTTCAGATAGCCGAAGTGGAAGCCCAGCAGGAAGTGCAGGGCCGGCGAATCAGGTTTGGCATCGCGGGCCTTCTCCAACGCCTTGAGCTGGTTGTTGTAATCAATCGGGTTGCCGTAGAGTTGCGTGTAGTTGGTGATCACCACGCCCCACTTGTCGTCGGGCAACATTTGCATCGCGGCCTGCGTTGCGCCGGCGGCGTCGTCGTATTGACCCAGCGCAAACAGCGTCTGCGCCATCAGCATCATCACGCCGCCGTTTTTCGGATCATCGACCAGTGCGTGTTGCCAATCGCGCGCGGCAGCCTGATAGCGGCCGGCTTTGAAATCGACTTCGCCCTGATCGATGAAGTTGGCCGCGCTGGCCGCGTCGCCTTGATTGGCCGGCAGGTTCGGATCGGCCGGAGTATCGGCTTGCGCTACCAGGTACGTGTTTGCGTTCGGGTCATCGCCGTAGCCGTAGTAGTTGTAGCCGTAGCAGGGATATCCGTAGCCACCGCCGTACCCGTATCCGCCGCCGTAACCGTAGCCATAACCGAAGGCGTAGTAGGGCCACCACAGGCCCCAACCGCCCAAGCCAAAGCCGGGGAAGAAAAAGAAGTTGTTGCGGCCCCAGTTATTATTGCCGTGCATGTGGTTCATGTGGCTGAAGTTGCCGTTGGCAATATTGTGGCTGCGCACGAAGGCGTTGTTGTTCAGCCCATGGTGCGAAAGGTTGTTGCTGTTGAGGCGATTGACCGAGTGGTTGATCGCTCCCTTGTTGTTCAATCCGCTGTTGGGAAAGTTGCTCTTGGTGAACGATTGATGGTTGTGCGTGGCCGACAAGTTGCCCACGTTCGAGCGCGACGAGTTCATGCCGCTGCCGGAAAAGGTGTTCGAGTGCATGCCGCTGGAGCTCATGCTGCGTCCGCTCATGGCGCTACCCATGCTGCGGCCTCCGCCACCGCCCCAACCGCCGCTCATGTGGCCACCACCGCCACCCATGTGCCCTCCGCCGCCACCGCCGTGTCCACCGCCGCCGCCGCCACCACCGCCATGTCCATACACCATCACGACGGGCACCAGCAACGCCGTGACCAGAATGACGCTCAATCCAATTTTTCCGCGCATGTGAATCTCCCTAAGGCTGGGAAAAGAGTTTTGCATCCATCGTCCATTGAATAGGATAGCCGTCCTTCCGCCTCGGTGTCGAGTTTTCGCGCGCAATTCTCGCTCCGCCAAGACCTTCGCCGTCGCCGGTTACGACCTGAGAGACCTTACCGCGCGGGCCAGAAACATTGCAGTTTTGCGCTTTGCTTCGGCATCCCGCCAACGGGTTATGCGACTGCCGACTGCCCAGGCGAAATCGTGGTCTGTCTTTCCGCCGACTCAAGGGACTCAAGGGGTGGAAGCAGTCGGATCCCGGGAACGGGGCGGGGGCCTGCTGGCAATGCCACCGCGGATGGGCTTCCGCGTTGACTGCTTTTCGCGGCGGGTCTAGAATTGCCCGGCTCGCACGCAATTCTTCTGGCGACAAGCTCTTGGGAGTCGCGGTCTGATGCTGCATTCGTCCGCAGAGCCCCCGCTTGCCTTGGCCCGGTCTGTGTCTCACTCGCCGTCGCGTTGGACCGTGCCTTGGCTACTTTCCACCACCGCCCATGCGGCGATGTTGGTGTCGCTGGCGCTGGTGTTCCACTTCGCCCAGCCGACCTGGCGAGGAACCGGACTCACAACGGGCATGGAAGTAACGATCCTCTCCTCCGGTGAAGGCGACGCCGGCGGGGGCGGAGCCGACCCCATGGGCAACGATTCAACCTCTGGTGGCGAAATGTATTACGACGATGAGCCGGCCCCCTTGGCCCGCGACGTCGGACCCTCGCACCAGGGCGGCGGCGGCAACGAAACGCTGCACGCGCTGCTCAACGAGCAGCCCGCGGTCAGCCTGGCCGGCGTGCTGCCCACTTCCGGCACCGGCACGGGTCATGGCGGGGGCGACGGCGGCGGCATCGGCTCAGCCCAGGGACTGTCGAGCGAGCCGCGCGGCTCGAACCGAGGGCAGGGGGGCTATGCGCGGACCGGCGTATTCGGCGTTGTCGGCGAAGGTCACAAGTTCGTCTACGTCTTCGATCGCTCGGGCAGCATGGACGGCCACGGCGGCGCGCCGTTGAGTGCGGCCAAACGAGAACTGGTGGGCAGCCTGCACGACCTGGGCCAGACGCACCAGTTTCAGATCATCTTCTACAACGAAAAGCCGCACATCTTCACTCCCACCGGCGTCGCCGGGCGGCTGGTCTTTGGCACCGACAAGAACAAGTACCTGGCGCAGAAATTCGTGGGCAGCATCACGGCCGACGGGGCCACGCGTCACGAAGAGGCCCTCGAGTTGGCGCTGCGGCTGTCGCCCGATGTGATCTTCTTTCTCACGGATGCCGACGAGCCGCGCATGACGACCCAACAATTGGCCCACATCGCGCATCTGAATCACGGCACCAGCATCAATGCCATCGAGTTCGGCTACGGCAAGCAACTTGAATCCGACAACTTTCTGGTCCGCCTGGCACGGCAGAACGGCGGCCAACACGTCTATGTCGACGTGTCGCAATTGCCCGTGGCGCGGCGCTAACGGGCCCCCTCTCTCATGCGGCGCGCGGGTTTCATTTCGATTCTGTTGCTCGCCAGCCTCGCGCTGGGAAACGTAAGCGTTCGAGCGGCCGCCCCCGACGATCGCGCGCTCGATGATTTTCGTAAGCGGGGCGAGTTCGCGCAGGCTGAAAAATACTGCGCCGATCGGCTCGCCGATTCGCAACTTTCCGACGCGCGCCGCGTCGACTTGACGGTCGAGCTATCTCGCAATCTGGCCGACCAGGCGCTGCGAGCGCCGCCGACGGCCCGGCAGCCGTTGTGGGATCGCGCACGACGCGCGGTCGACGAGTTTGCTGCCCGTAATCCGCGGCACCCCAAGCTGGCGCTGGTCCGCGCGCAAGGCGCCCTGGCCATGTTGGCCGAAGGCGAAGTGGCCCGAGAGGATGCCGAGGCCAGCGCTGTCGGGGGCGCTCAAGATCGAGCCCGCGTCCTGCTGCGCGGCGCGATCAACGAGCTGAGGCGGCTCGACGAAACGGTGGCCGACGAGTTGCGGCGCTCCACGCGTGCCGCGCGCGACGAGGGCGCGGCCGGGTTGTCGGTCGCCGAGTTGATGTCCTTGGATGCGCACTTGCGCTATCAACTGGCCCGTGGCTTGCGCAATCAGGCGCTCTGCTATCCGGCCAAGAGCGCCGACCGGATCAACTCGCTGTCGCAGTCGCTCGATTTGCTGCGGACGCTGGGGCAGCAGAAACTCTCGGACCGCCTGACGTGGAACGTGGGGCTCGACGAAATCGCCTGCCGACGGCTGCTCGAAGAATATGGCACGGCCGAACAGAAACTGGCGTTGCTCGAGAGCAAGTCGCCGCCGGCCGACGTGGCGCCGCGACTGACCGCCGAGCGGATCCGGTTGGCCCTGGCTCGCGGTCGGATCGACGAAGCCCTGTCCGAAGCCGGCAGCGCCGCCGCGCGGCAGCAAGCGAACTCGCCCGAGGCCGATCAGGCTCGCCTGGAAGCGTATCTGGCCGGCTGGCAGCGTGCCAGCCAGCGGCATCAGGCGGACGACGCGCAGGAATGGGAGAAGACCGCCCTCGCTCAACTCCGCACGATCGAACAAGCTCACGGTCAACCCTGGCTGCGCCAGGCCGAGGCGTTGTTGGCCCGATCGATGGCGCGGCGCGCCGGTCCGAGCAGCGTGGAATCGCTCGTGCTGGCCGGCGATGGCCACTATCGCAACGGACAACTCGACGAGGCGATCTTGGCCTACGACCAGGCCGCGCGGCAGGCTCGCGAGGAGCGCAAGAACGAGCAGGCGCTCGAAATCGCCTTCACGGCGGCCACGATCGAGAAGGGACGCGAGCATCATCGCGAAGCGATCGACCGCTATCGCAAGTTGGCGATGTTCCTGCCCAGCGATCCGCGCGCGCCCGAAGCCCATCTGCTGGCGATCTACAGCGCGGGCCAGTTGGCCGAGCAACAAAAACCGCCCCGGCTCGACGAGTACGAGCGCCTGCTGCGCGAGCACCTCTCCAAATGGCCGCGCAGCCCGACTGCCGCGCAAGCCTGGTGGTGGCTCGGACGACTCGAAGAGCACGAGCACGTCTATCAAGAGGCCGTTCGCGCGCTGCGCAATGTGCCTCCCGATCATCCGCAATACGTGCCGGCGCTGGAAGCCACGGGGCGTTGTTACCTGGCGCTGTGTGACCAGTTGCGACACGACGGCAAGCCGACCGCGCAGCAGGCCGGCGAGGCAATTCGCTATTACGAGCAGGTGCTGGCCGGAGGCACCGCCAGACAAACTCCCTCGAAACCCGTCGCACGTGCCGCCTCGCTGGCCGCCGCCCGCATTTATCTCCAAGAAATGCCCCAAGGCGCAACGCAAGCCGAGTCGCTGCTGAGCAAAGCCTTGCGCGACGCCGCCGATGCGCCGCTCGATTGGCAGATCGCCGCCCGTTCGTTGCTCGTCGCCGCCCTGGCCGCGCAGGATCGCATCCCTCAAGCCGAAACCGCACTGGGCCAGCTCACCATCGGCAGCCCGGCCGAGGGTCTGTCGCTCGCGACGACACTGGGCGAGCTGACCCAGCGCGCCAAGGGCCAGCACGCGTGCGACATCGCGGCGCTCCAGTTGACCGTGATCGACGACCTGCTGGCTCAGCGCGACGAGCTCGACGCACCGCTGCTCGCTGATCTCTCGCGGCGCCGGGCGACGGCACTCGTCGGAGCAGGGCGGCGCGGGGAAGCGATCGCCGCCTGGCAGGCGTTGGCCGAAGCCAACCCGCGCGACGGAGCGGCGCAAGAGGAGCTGGCCTTGCAGTTGATGGCCGGCGATGACGCCGAACAACTGCAAGCCGCCGCCGAAAAATGGCGCCAGATCAGCGGCAAGAGCCGCGCGGGTTCGCCGCGCTGGTATCGCGCGCATCTCAATCTTGCGCAGACGCAACTCACGCTCGGTGACGCGGCTCAAGCCCGCGCCACGATTCAGCGCGTGGCCGCCGATCATCCCGATTTTGGCGGAGCCGCGTTGCAAACTCGCTTTCGCGAATTGCTGGCGGCCTGCGAAAAATCAACACCCGTAAAAAAGTAAGCGGCTCCCGTTTTCACGAGAGCCGCTCGGGGGTGGGGATACTCTTGGGTCCGCGCCGGCCCGCTCACCAGGGACCGCGGACATAGTACGTGCCGAACTGGTTGGTGTCGCTCGGCCAGGCCGCCGCCGGCATGAAGCCATAGGGCGTCCAGTAGCCGTTCGGCCAGGGACGCTGGAACTGATGATTGATGCGGCTCACGCGGGTGTTGCACACGCCCCAGCCGTAGTTGGTCTGCAACTCGGCCGTCGGCGGCACGACCAAGGCGATCGGCGCGCCATATTGCGTGTTGTAAAAGCGACCGTGCCACGGCCGCAGACTGGCGCGCCACCGAGCGTCGTGCCCGTGATGCGTCTCGTCGAAGGCCTGCACGCGGCCGGCCACGGCCAAGGCCGTCAAGGCCAGGCCGGCAGCCACGAAGTTTCGGAGTTTCATGCGCGGAAATCCTTGTGTCAGATGAGACTTCGATGGCCAGAATGCGCCGGCGACCGCGCGGCGAGTTCGAGCGGCCATCGCGATCAGCCCCCTAGTGGTAACGCACGCAGGCCGTGGTGAAGCCGCCGCCATCGCGATGATGCTTGTAGTATTTGCGGTGGTGGTGATACAAGAATTCCTGCGGCAGCAGGGGCTGATAGGTGATGTAGGTGTGGCCGACCCAGGGCGGAGTCGGGCGGGGCGAAACGTACATTTGCACGGGCGTGCCGGCGCCGTTGCAAGTCGTGCCGTTGTAGTAGTTGTAGAACAGGTCGGGGTGCGCGGCGCTGGCCGATTGGGCGGCCAGGCCCCAGAAGCAACCCAACAGCAAAGCGGCAAGCATCGCGCGCAGCGTCTTGCGGACCATGGCGAGATTTCTCCTTGTGAAGTGCTCGGTGAGCGCGTCGCCCGGTTGGTCGGACGGCCCAAGGTGAGGTGGGGGCCGGAGGCGGGCACTCGAAGGCGTGATCAAGCGGGGTTGGGAGCTGGCGGGTTTCGCAAGCCCCCACACAGAATCTCGGCCGCCGGCCGTCGTTCGGGTGAGTCTTTGTCTGTCGATTACGGCAACTGGTCCTGATTTGCCGGCCCTGCCGGGCGATTCACCCTGGCCCGAGGCTCTATAATCGTTATACTCTTCTCAATCGGCAAACCCCTGTCGATTTCCAACTGCGCCACACGGAGGTGAGCCGCGCCAGCTTGTCGCTTCTCGCCTGCGTTCCCCGCAAAGCTTACCAGGCTTCACTATCTATATATTGATCGGCCCTCGCACCCAGGGCCCCTGATTCATGGCCAAAGCCCGCACCAAAACTGCCCCCGCCAAGTCATCTGGCAAGAAGGTCGACCGACTCAAGTCGGGCCGCCTGAAATCCGCCGATTCCGAGGCTGACGAGGCGGAAGACGAAGCGACGAGAGAGCCGGAAGAATCCGCCGACGAGGAGCCCACGACCGCAGTCGCCGCGACCAACGGCCATGCCCGCAAGCGGCGGGCCACGGCCCAATCGATGGCGGCCAGCCAGCGCGACATCTCGGTCAGCGAGTTTTTTGCCAAGAACCGCCATCTGCTGGGTTTCGACAACCCGCGCAAAGCGCTGCTCACCACGATCAAGGAAGCGGTCGACAATTCGCTGGATGCCTGCGAAGAGGCGGGCATCCTGCCCGAGATCTGGGTTCACGTGCAGCAGACCGGGCCCAACCGCTACAAGGTCGGCGTGCAAGACAACGGCCCCGGCATCGTCAAAAAGCAAATCCCGCTGATCTTCGGCAAGCTGCTCTATGGGTCGAAGTTCCACCGACTGCGCATGAGCCGCGGCCAGCAGGGCATCGGCATCAGCGCCGCCGGCATGTACGGCGTGCTCACCACCGGCAAGCCGGTGAAGATCATTTCCAAGGTCTCGCCGCGCAAGCCGGCGCACTACTACGAAATCAAAATCGACACCAAGCGCAACCTGCCCGAGATTCTCAACGGCAAGGGCGAAGGCGAGGACATCGACCCAGGCGAGAAGGGCCGGCAGTACATCGCCAAGCACGGCATCGAATGGGTCGAGCTCGATCACGGCACGCGGGTGACAATCGAGCTCGAAGGCCGTTTCATTCGCGGCCGCGGCAGTGTGGATGAATATCTCGAGCAAACGGCGATCGCCAATCCGCACGTCAAGCTGCACTATCTCGATCCCGAGGCCGGTGAAGGCCAGCTCGACGTGCGGCTCTACGACCGCTCGACCGACAAGTTGCCCCCCGAGCCCAAGGAGATCAAGCCGCATCCCTATGGCATCGAGCTGGGCATGCTGGCCACGATGCTGCAAGACGCCAAGGCGATGACCCTTTCGCAATTTCTCACCTCGTCGTTCAGCCGTGTCAGTTCGGCCGTGGCCAGTCGCATTTGCGATAAGGCCGGCCTGAGCACGCGGGCCAATACCGGCAAGATCGGCCGCGACGAGGCCGACAAGTTGTTCCATGCCATCATGGAGACCAAGATCAGTGCCCCGGCCACCGATTGCATCTCGCCGATCGGTGAGGATCTGTTGCTCAAGGGCCTGCACCACGTCGTGCCCGGCGAGTTCTATATCGCCAGCACCCGCCCGCCGTCGGTCTATCGGGGCAATCCGTTTCAGATCGAAGTGGCGTTGGCATACGGCGGCATGTCGAGCGCCAACAAGGTGCCGCTCGACGTGCTCTCCGAATTGCTCGAAGAGAGCGACGCCCGCACGCTGCGGCAGTTTTTGTCGAGCACGTTTTACGGCCTGGGCAGTGACGCAGCCGACCAGATTATCAAGGAGGCCGAAATTGGCCCGCGCACTTCGCCCGGCAAGCTGAAAACGGCCGAGGTGGCCAAGCTGCACGAGGCCATGCGCAGCGTGAACCTGGAATCCGGCCAGACGATGAACGTGCTGCGCTATGCCAACCGCGTGCCGTTGCAATTTCAGCATGCCGCCTGCGCGATCACGCAGATGGTGATGAACACCAACTGGCGGGCCTATGGCCTCAACCAGTCGCGCAATCAACTGCCGACCGGGCCCGTGACGATCATGGTACACATGGCCAGCGTCTGGGTACCCTTCACCAGCGAATCGAAAGAAGCGATCGCCAGCTATCCGGAGATTCAGAAAGAGCTGCGTCTCGGCCTGCAATCGGTGGGCCGCAAGCTGGGCATGTACCTGCGCCGCCGTTTGAAAGTGAAACAGGAAGGCGAGCGCCGCAACATCTTCCTGCGCTACCTGGGCGAGGTGGCCACGGCCGTCAGCGACATCAACAACGCCGACCGCAAAAAGCTGTACGATCAATTGCTGCTGGTCGCCAAGAAAAAGACCTCGCAGGCCGACGCCAAACTCGACGAACGCGGCCGAATTATCGACGAAGAGGCCGAAGACCTCGGCGACAATGTGCTGATCGTCGACCCCACCGAGAACTTTGGAATTCGCAACCTGGAAGCCAAGAATGGCCAAAAAGAGTCGTAAAGGGGCGGCCAAAGCCGTCAACGGCAGCGCCCCCAAGGCGGTGCTCACGGACCGCGACAAGAAGACGCTTAAGGATCTAGTCGGCCTGGCCGATCGCATTGTCGACGATGCGCAAAAGAAGCGCGATCCGTATCTCGACATTCCCACCCGCGCCTTGTCGAATGTCCGCTACAACAAGGCCAAGCGGCGGATCGAAATGGGTTCGAACAAGAACCGCCGCCAGTTGTTCAACCTCTCGCAAGCCAAGAGCTATATGCAGACGGTACTCGTGGCCAGCGGCTGCAAGCAACTGATCGAAGAGGGCAAGACCACGAGCATTCGGGGACTCTACTACCTGCTCAAGCACACCATCGACGGCACGCGCGAGGAGACGTTCGACGACCAGGCCGAGTGCGATCCGGTGATCGAGGACGTCGAGGTGGGCCTCAACAGCCTGCGCGAAGAGTTACACGTCTATGCCTCGAACCGCGGCAACCTGGTCGGCCCGCTCACGCTAATCGACAGCGGCGATGAAATCGATTGCTCGCGGATGGGCTCGGCCGGCTACAGCATTCCGTCGATCGTCGAGCGCCAAGTGATCGATTTCAAAAAGTGCACCGCCAAGTTCATCCTGCACGTCGAAAAGGACACGGTCTGGCGCCGCTTCAGCGAAGACAAGTTCTGGGTCAAGCACAATTGCATCCTGACGCACGGCGGCGGACAGCCTCCGCGCGGCGTGCGGCGGATGCTCAACCGGCTGCACAACGAATTGAACCTGCCGGTCTATTGCCTGCTCGATAACGACCCCTGGGGATACTACATCTATAGCGTGCTCAAGCAGGGCTCGATCAATTTGGCCTATGAGAGCGAGCGGATGGCCATCCCCGATGCCAAGTTCATTGGACTGCGCTCACGCGATTTCGAGCGCTGCGGGCTCTCGCCCAGCGTGAAGATCAATCTCAACGATCAGGACATCAAGCGCGCCAAGCAAATCGCCAGCTATCCCTGGTTTGAACACAAGAAGCCCTGGCAAAAAGAAATCGAGCAAATGCTCGCCAACGGTTTCAAGCTCGAAGTCGAGGCGCTGATTTCGAAGAACATCAGCTACGTCACCGAAGAGTACACGCCGCAGCGGCTGGCCGACGGCGAGTGGCTCGATTGACTTTGCTCGCTCACCCCTCTCCCCTTGCGGGAGAGGGACCGCTCGCGCAGCGAGCAGGGTGAGGGGGTGGCGGCAACGTGCGAATCACAACCCCTCACCCGACTCGCTGCGCTCGCCTCCCTCTCCCTCAAGGGGAGAGGGTCGCCTTACGGCGTCAACACGATCTTGCCGGTGAGGGTTCCTTGCTTGCCGATCGTGTTCTCTTCTTGCAACCGATGCGCGGCCGCGGCTTGCGACAAGGGCAGGACGCGGTCGATCACGGCCTTCAACTTGCCCTCGGCTAGCCAGCGGTTGATGTCGTCGGCCGCGGCCTGCTGCTCGGCGGCCGTGGCGTTGAACATCGCGAAGCCGTGCAAGGAACAGCCCTTGACGTAAAACGGCCCCACGGGGAAGGGGGGCCGGGCTTCGCGACCGGCCATCAGGATCATGCGGCCCCGCGGCGCCAATAGCGGCACGACGCGGTCGAAGTTCGGATCGCGCAGGGTCTCCCACCAGACGTTGATGCCTGTGGGCATGAACTCCTTGAGCCGCGCATCGACGTCTTCGGTCTTATAGTTGATCGCCAGATCGGCCCCGAGTTGCTTGCAGAGGGCGACCTTGTCGTCGCTGCCGGCGGTCGTGGCCACCCGCGCGCCGATGGCCTTGGCGATTTGCAGCACGGCCGAGCCCACGCCGCCGCTGCCGCCATTGACGAACAGCGTCTCGACCGGCTTCAACTTTGCGTCGCGCACCAGGCCCAGCGTGGCCGTGATGCCGGTCAGAGCCACCGCCACGGCGTCCTGGCTGCGCACACCCGCAGGCGTGGCATAGAGCCACTGCTCGTCGACCGCCGCATAGTCGGCAAACGTTCCCTGGCGACCGAGCAGCCCTTGGTTCGAGCCCCACACCCGATCGCCGACGCGAAATCGCTGGGCCTTGGAGCCGACCGCTTCGACCACGCCGGCCAGGTCGCAGCCAATGATGTAGGGCACCGGCAGGGGCATCGCCACCATGCCGCTGCGCACGTAGGTATCGATCGGATTGACGTCGACGGCTTCGATTCTGACCAGCACCTGGCCGTCGACCGGCGACGGTTTGGGAAACTCCCCGATCGTGATGTTTTCCGGCGGACCGGTTTGCTTGATGAAGGCGGCTTTCATGTCGTGTGTCCTTGCGAGAAGTTACCGCGCCTTGCGAAAAGTTACCGCGCTCGATGGCGCCCCGATCGCAGCGCCATGATTGCCCCAACCAGACCCAGGCAACTGGCGGCCAGCAGGACCGCGATTTCCGATAGCACAAACTTTCGAGCGCGCTGTTGGTCCGTGCGCCACGTGGCGGCGTCCAGTTCCGGTCTCAGTTCCAGATAGGCCCCCATCACCTGGGCGGGCGTGCCAGACTCGAAGTGGTCCAAGATCTGCTGCTGCGTGTACACCTCGACGGGCGGCGGCACCCGCGGCACCAGGTATCCGGCGCCCGCCAGACAGACCACGGCAAACAACACCAGCGCCAGGGCAACGCGATGGCGATTGCCCCATACTCGCACGCGCCCGCTTCCACCCGCCACCGTGGCCGGGGCCAACTCTCGCAGTCCGCGCAGCGTGGGCACCTCCAACGGGGCGCCACACTCGCAGCGCACCGCCTGGCCGGCCTGTGATGGCGTGACCACCGTCTGACGACCGCAGACACAAGGTAACAAGAAACTGGACATATCAGGTCGGTTCGCCGTGCAATGCTCGGGCGATAAGCTCCATGGCTCGCGCCGACGCGTCGGGCGGCGCATCAAATTATTCTATCGCTAAATTCTATCGATGACCGCCGGCCTGGGGGCACCACCCCACGCGCGGCGCGTCTTCACTCGGGCACGCCCGACCCGCGGTTGGCCCACCAGGGCAGGGTGATCCCGCCGTCGATCAACAGCGCGCTGCCGGTCATATAATCGCTGGCCGGATCGCACAGAAACACCACGCCCCGACCGATCTCGGCCGGCTGGCCCATCCGCTGCCAGGGCAGCTTTTCCGACGCGCGGACGATCGTCTCGTCGCTGGCGAATTTGCGCTCGCCCGGCGTGTCGATCCAGCCCGGCGTCACGATGTTGACGCGAATCCTGTGTTCGACCAGTTCCATGGCGGCCGTGCGGGCCATTTGATCGATGGCGGCCTTGGACATGTTGTAGGCCATCGAACGGGGGATCGGCACATAAGCATGGGGCGAACTGATGATCACAATCGAACCGGCCGCCCCCGCCCCCGAGCCGCCGCTTTCGCGACGCTGGGCGATCATCTGTTGGGCGGCCGCCCGCAGCAGGTAGAACGCCCCCCACATCGTGACGTCGATCGTCCGCTGGAAGCCGGCCATGTCGGCCTCATAGAACGGCTCGCGGTCGCTGTAGGCCGCGTTGCTCACCGCAATGTCCAGCCGCCCGAACGCCCCAACCGTCTCGGCCACCAGCCGCTCGACCGTCGCTTGCTCGGCCACGTCGCCCGCCAGCAGAATCGCCCGGCGGCCGGCCCGCTCGATCTGGTCCACGGCGGCCGCTGCATCGCGGGGATGCTCGCGATAGTTAAACGCAACCCTGGCACCAGCTTCGGACAAGGCCACGGCGGTCGCCAAGCCAATGCCCTGGCTGGCGCCGGTCACCAAGGCCACCTGTCCATCTAAGACTCCCACGACGCATTCCTCGCCGGTTCTGTGATGACGTGACCTGCCCGATCGGCGAGTTGTATGCTAACGGTCGTCGCGCGCGGCCACAAGCAAGCATTGCTGGCACGCCTTTTCTCGCGCCTGACATCGCGAAAATGACTGGACCATTGGGCTTACCGCGATAGAATTGGGTCGCGCTCGAGGTCCTCGACACGAGCTCGCGGGGTGAACGCATCAATGTTGATCGTGATTGATCACGGCAAGGCAATTGTTGGTTTAGGAAAGATGCGGTATATGGGAAGATGCGCCTGTCATTCTCTCCAGCCATCATCTTTTGCCAAATGTGTCGGCGGCCCTTTGCGGCAACAAACGAGTGATAGAATTTGTTGGCTTTCTGCCACCCGTCTAGTGATAATGGTGGCGACCGGAGTTCACCCCCGTTCGCCACGCCGCCGTCTTGCACGCGGGAGGTTTTTGTGACCTGCCTTGCTCGTGGAGCATACCAACTTGTTGGTGCGTTTTGCCGGTTGTTCTAGTCTCGCGAATCCGACTCTGACTATCTCGATCTGACCGCCCATTCTTTTCGCCTCACCGTAGGAGTGTTGACTTTGTACGACACATTATTGGACGAACTAGAAGACGAACCGACGCCGAATCAGGAAGAGGCTGCGGAACTGACCGACAAGCCGGCAGGTGATTTGGATCTGGACGACGATCTGGACGGCGTGGATCTGGGTGGTGACCTCGATCTCGACGTGGATCCGAAGGCCGAAGATCTGTTGGCCGTGGTCGAGGAAGAGGGCGAGAGCTGGTCGGATGATCCGGTGCGGATGTATCTGACCCAGATGGGCGAGATTCCGCTGCTCACGCGGCAGGAAGAAATTTCACTGGCCAAGCGCATCGAAGTCACGCGGGCCCGCTTCCGCTGCCGGCTGCTCGAATGCGATTACGTGATTCAACTGGCCGTCAAGATTCTGAAGCGCGTGCATCTGGGCGAGTTGCCGTTCGATCGCACGGTGCAGGTTTCGGTGACCGACCGGTTGGAAAAAGACCAGATTTTGGGCCGTTTTCCGCATAATTTGCGAACCATCGAGATCCTGCTCAAGCAGAATCGCGACGACTATCGGATCGCCACCAGCAAGTCCTACAAGGTCAGCCAGCGCCGCGACGCCTGGCTGCGTTTGTCGCGCCGCCGCCGCCGGGCCGTGAAGCTGGTCGAGGAACTCGGCTTGCGCACGCAGCGCATCGAGCCGATGATTCGCATGCTCGAGGACTTCTCGCGCCGCGTCGACACACTCAAGTCGCAGATCGAAGCCCACAAGCGCTCCAAGGGTCATCTCAACGAGCGCAAGGCCTGGATCGTCGAGTGCCGTAACATCCTGCGTGCCACGCAGGAGTCGCCCACGAGCTTGCGCAATCGCGTGGCGCAACTGAAAGTGGTCTATTCGCAATACCAGCAAGCCAAGCGCGGCTTGTCGGAAGGCAACCTGCGGTTGGTCGTGTCGATCGCCAAGAAATATCGCAACCGGGGCTTGAGCTTCCTGGATTTGATCCAGGAGGGCAACGCCGGCTTGATGCGGGCCGTCGACAAGTTCGAGTATCGCCGCGGCTTCAAGTTCTGCACCTATGCCACCTGGTGGATTCGCCANNGATTCGCCAGGCGATCACCCGGGCCGTGGCCGACCAGAGCCGCACGATCCGCATTCCGGTACACATGGTCGAGACCATGTCGCGGGTGCGCAACGTGTCGCGCCAGTTGCTGCAAGAACTGGGCCGCGAACCGACGATCGAAGAGACCGCCAAGCGAGCCGGCACGGCCGTCGACGAAGCCCGTCGCGTGCTGGCCATGAGCCGTTATCCGATCAGCCTCGATCGACCGGTGGGCAACAGCGAGGACAGCCACTTTGGCGACCTGCTGCCCGACTCGGGTGCCGAAAACCCGGCCATCGGCGCTGCCCAGGAAATGCTCCGCGGCCGAATTGCCAAGGTCCTCAAAACCCTCAGCTACCGCGAGCGCGAGATCATCAAGCTCCGCTACGGCCTGGGCGACGGTTACAGCTATACGCTGGAAGAAGTGGGCCACATCTTCAAAGTGACCCGCGAGCGCATCCGCCAGATCGAAGCGAAGGCCGTCCGCAAGCTGCAGCAGCCGAGCCGCAGCCAGGAGCTGGTGGGTTTCTTGGACTAAGTGTCGATTGATCTTTTAGAAGCCGAACCGAGCCGGACTAGCGATCAGCTGTCCGGCTCGGTTTTTTTACGGACCTGCACGTGGGTCAGGATTTTAGGGGTTCCGTGGAACGAGGCGTGGGCAGTCAGGCCTAAAAATCAACACTGTCGCCAAAAAGGTCGGAATTGAACAGGGATGGCAAGTAACAAGAAGTCACGGCGTCGGCGGAACGCGGCGAATCAAGCCCGGAAGGCTAGGCGGCGTGAGGAGAAAGCACGCTCGCCTGACGACTCTTTCCAGGTTGGGCCATTGCGGATGGCTCGGTACGGCACGCTCAACGTTTTTGAGAACCTGGCCACGCCCGAGCAAGCGGCGGAAATGCGTCGGCGTTTTGGAGAGCGGTTCAACGAAATCTGCGAAGGGATTACGGAGAACGTCGGCCGGTGCTGTGCGGTCGTCCGAGTCGTCGACCCAATACAGCTGCTGCAGCGGTGCTACTGGCATTGGTACATGCTTTCTCTAGAAGCACCCGCCGAAGAGTCGAAGCAAGACGGCGAACGGAACGACGCGTTCGAACTACTCGAGTATACGCAGAAGCTCGTCTGTGGGCTCGGTCCGTGTACGGCCGCTCCACCAGCAACCGAGGAGCAGTTTACCGAACTGGCTGCGGCGACTCGCGATGTCTTTCGCCCTCTCAAAGTCGAGTACTTCCTAAGTCGCACAGCACGTCTCAGCGAGCGAGCCGACTATGATGTCGACCTCGACGACTATGCGGTGCGAAATGAAATGATTTGGCTGGGCGTGCGAGGATTACGTTACTTGTCACATGAAGCCGAATACTTCCGCAAGATTCTTAGGCGACAGTCGGACTTACTAGAAAGCGTCTACGGGGTCAGTGCGGATGCAATCGCCAACGGAGTTGACGGCATCCTTTCGTCGTTGTCGAAAGGCGTCGGCGCGGTGATGCACGAGTTCGACGCATTCCGCACAGAAACGATGGACGCGATAGAACAAGACGCGTCACTCGCCAGCATGGCTCCACCAGACGCAATGGATGCGGTTGTCCGGAAGAATGGTTGGGAGAGTCGTCGAGACTCAATATTGGGCCGATTCCTGGGCACGGACTTGTTCGAGGTCGAGAAGTTGACGGGCTGGCCGACCGAATTCATCGACGACTTGTCGCTGCGCCCGGGTAAAGACGTTGGCTTCGCCGATGGAAGTGCGGAATCTGCCTGGCCGACGAAGTTTTCCGAGATGCAGTTTGCTCCGTTTGTTCGCTACGGCGACAAGTCCTACTGCTTCCACGTCCATGGGCTGGCGGACCGGTTGTATCGCGCCATCGAAAGAGCAGTACGACGACGACAACCCAGCAGCAGCGAACGCTGGAACCGAGGTCAGAAGCGAGCCAGCGAAGACCTGGCCGCCGAATTGTTTTCACGCATGTTGCCTAGTGCCGACATCCACGTCGATGGGCACTACTGGGCCACTGATCGAATAACGGGGGAAGCCAAATGGACAGACTGCGACGTCATCGTGGTATATGAGCGCCAGCTCTTTGTCATCGAGGTGAAAGCAGGCCGCTACACTCACAAGCCGCCCGGCAGGAACATACGCGACCACCTCAAGTCGCTAAAAGAATTGATCGAGAGCGCCGCCGCGCAGGCAAGCCGCTTCCTAGACGAACTTGAGAATCAAAGTGAGCTAGTTCTTTACAACGCCAGAAGGGAAGAGCTCGTAAAGCTCCACCCCAATGACTTCGATCGCACGATTCGCTGCTGCGTCTCGCTCGAACAGATCGACGACATCGCACCGCGTGCTGAAGATCTCGAGAAGCTCGGCATCGACATAGGGCCCCACCCGGTATGGACCCTCTCGCTTAATGACCTGCTTGTCTGCGCGGACGTCTTTACGAACCCACTGATTTTTATGGACTACGTTGCCGAGCGCTTGCGAGCATTCGCCTCGCCAACCTGCCACGTTTCGGATGAATTAGACCACTTAGGCCTCTACCTTGAGCACAACCGCTATGTCATGCGAGCAGACAAGTTCAACGGGGCGGCGGCCATGGAGTGGATCGGCTACCGCGATGTTTTCGATCGATACTACTCTGATCTTTGGCAGGGCGAGCAGGCAACACTCCCCAAACAGGAAATGCCAAAATGGCTGGCACAGGCTCTCCATCTGCTTGCACAGTCAAGAAAGCCAGGGAGGGTGCGGGTCGCAGAGTCTCTTCTCAGTATGAGCGGCGAAACCCGCCAAGGCATCGCCGAGCTGGTCGCCAGAGTCCAGACCCTCCAGCAGCGCCAGAATCGGCCTCGTCCAATTTCTTGCGGTGGCGACGTTCGCCTGACCGTCGTGGTGAACGTGACATGCTCATATCAGATGGAGTTTTCCGACGCGCGAGACCACGCAATATCCGTAATGACGTTGCAGGATGAGAAAGACCGTTTGATGGTTTGGCTGCAGTACTCAGAACACGAGGTCCTGGAAGACATTCGGTGGGCAAAGCTCTCAATGGCAGATGCAGCCGCTATGAATCCTGAGATACTTTCTGAGCGTGTCGAGCGCCTCCGCTCTAGCCGGAAAAAGCTAGGTGCCGACGACACGTTCAGGCCCGTCGCGGAGGATCGGAAGAAATGACTCGAGCTTGGAAAATCGAGATCGCTGTTTGACATCCCCGTCACGTATTGATACATTCACCCGCAGTTGCGTTGGTGGTCGGGCGTTTCTGCTGAAATGTCCGACAAACAGGGAACTCCGGTGCGATTCCGGGACGGCCCCGCCGCTGTAACCGAGTGCTACGAGGGAAGCTGATTCGAGCCATTGGCGCCTTGGTCTGCCACGTGCAGCCCCATGTGCGACGAGAAGGCCAGCTTTCCCCAGCTCGGAAGTCAGAAGACCTACCAGCGCGTTTTTCGATGGTTCTCCGCGAGGGACGGATGCCCGAGAGTGTTCGTAGGCATTCCAGGACGCCGCTAATCGCTCGCACCTGCCCTGACTGACCTGCCTCGCGCGGTCATTTCGCGTGTGCTGCTGCGCACCGAGACACGACCGCCGACGCGATGGCTGTCGGCATGCGCGAGTGCTGCGCGGATGATAGGTCGTGATCGCACGCCGGCTGTTACCACGCGAGACTCGCCGCCAGGCCACGGCCGCCGCGCTCGCAACCGCCTTGCGTCCAGCCTTCACGCTCGTCGAGCTGCTGGTCGTGGTCGCCATCATCGCCATCCTCGTGGCGCTGCTGCTGCCGGCCATTCAGTCTTCGCGCGAAAGCGCGCGGCGCACGCAGTGTGGCGACCGGCTGCGCGAGATGGGCATCGGCCTGCTGAATTTCCACGAGGCCAAGCGCGGGTTTCCGCCCGGTTGCGTCGATCGCAACGGCCGCCGCGTGGCCTGGTCGCTGTTCCTGCTGCCGCATCTCGAGCAGAGCGAAACCTACGCCCTCTACGACCAGCAGTCGCTCTACTACTCGGCCGCCAACCGGCTGGCCACGTCGGTCGTGATTCCGATCTATCTCTGCCCCAGCACCAATCAGTACACGCGCGTGCGCGACGGCGACACGACGGGCGACGTCAACGGCAATGGCCACTACGACCCGGGCGATTTCATGGCCGCGATCGACTATGGCGGCATGTTCGGCTGGGCCCTTTCGCCCGTCTTCGGCAACGGGGCGATGATCTACGACCAGTCGATCAGCCTGCGGCAGATCACCGACGGCTCGGCCCACACGATCCTGGTGGCCGAAGACTCGGGCCGGGGCACGACCATGGACGGCGAATGGGCCGATGGCGAGAACATCTTCGACGCCGGCGGTCCGATCAATGCCCTGCAAAACAACGAAATCTGGAGCGACCATCCCGGCGGAGCGCAGGTGCTCTACTGCGACGGCTCGGTTCACTTTCTGCCCGATTCGCTGGACACCAACGTGCTGGCCGCGCTGTGTACCCGCGCGGGGGGCGAAGTGGTCGAGGCGCCGCCATAAATTGCCCGGCCCGAATCCTCGCGATTTTGTCATCCATCCAATTTTCAACTTGCCTCTCGGAGACTCACCTATGCCGTGCCTTGCTCGCCGTGCCCTGCTATTCGCCCTGCTGAACCTGTGCTGGGCGCCCGCCGCTTCGGCCGTCAGCGACAATTTTTCCGCCAATCCGCTCACCTCGAGCGCCTGGTCGTTCGGCGTGGGCAGCAACGTGAATAACCAATTCACCTGGTCCCCCGGCGCGCTGAACGTACACTTGGACTCTTCGCTGCCGACGGCCCGCATCGACCGCCCGCTGGGCGTGACGCTCAGCGACTCGAACAGCTTTCAGCTTTCGGCCCGCTTCAGCTTTCACATCACTAGCGCCCCCGCCGACCAGGCCGCGCAGTTCAGTTTCGGCCTGACGAACCATGCGCTCACCGGCGGCGACCGCACGGGCACGCTGGCCAGCTTCACGAGCGACAACACGTTCAGCACCGTCGAGTTCGATTACTTTCCCAATGTCTCGCCGTCATTCGGCGGACCCACGCTATCTCCGGCCGTGTTTGGCGCTTCGGCCGGAGGCGATGCCTTCAGCAACCTCGCCTCGATTTTCGGCGACGCCAGCAATCTCGGTTCGCATTCGCCGCCAGGCATCACCTCGCTGCCGCAAGATACCACGCTCGAAGCCCACCTGGCCTACAACGGTTCGAGCAAGATCGCCACGCTCACGATGTTTCAAGTTAGCGGCCTCGGCGTCCTGTCGCAGCTCAACACCGGACCGCTCGTTTTGGATTTGGGATCGTTTGGCTCGGGCTACGACCCGACGCATCCGTTTTCCCTCGACACGCTCTCGATCATGTCCTACCACGACGGCTTTACGACATCGGACGCGCCGTCACTGGTCGGCGACATCACCTACCAGAACATCAGCCTGACGCTGGTGCCCGAACCTTCGACCGTCGTGCTGGCCCTGTTGGCCGGCGCGTTGTTCCTTCCCTGGCGTCACTACCGGCGTGCCCGCAGAGCGGGCCACTTGATCGGCCGTTAGCCGTTCGTTGCAGCGATTTCCGATTCCTTGAACACGCCTTCCCGCTCAACGTGCGCGCACGCGGGAGAGGGCGCTCGTATCCTGCTGCGCGCCTGGAGAGAAAAACATGGAGAACCGACTAGTGAAAAACCGAACCCTGGCTTTGATCATCCCGATTGCCCTGACCCTCGCGTCGTACTTGGCCAACGCTGCCAGCGCCGGACCCTATTCGCCGTTGGCCGGCCAGAGCGGTTCGACCGCCATCGCCAACACCAGCCCGGCCTTTGTCGAATGGGCCAACGGCTATCAGAACCTGGTCCGCGGTCCGCAAAATATTGCCAGCCCCGGCGGACCGTTCGCCACGGTTGGCGATCCCACGTTCGCGCTCGGACCTGCCGACGGCAACTCGGGACACGTCGTCAGCCTGGGCGACGGCGGACAGATCACGCTCAGCCTCGCGCAGCCGATCACCAATGGCGCCGGGCCCGATCTGGCGGTGTTCGAAAACGGCTTCGTCACCAGCGTGCCGCAGGCCTACCTGGAGTTGGCCTTCGTCGAAGTCAGCAGCAACGGCAGCGACTTCGTCCGCTTTCCCTCGGTCTCGCTGACGCAAACCACGTCGCAAGTCGGCTCGTTTGGCACCATCGACACCACCGACATCGACGGCCTGGCGGGCAAGTTTCAGGCCGGCTTCGGCACTCCGTTCGACTTGAGCGCCGTGGCTGGCTTGAGTGCGAACGTCAACGTCAATGACATCCACTATGTGCGGATCATCGACGTTATCGGCTCGATCAGCCCCGCGCTCGGCTCGCGCGATTCGCTGGGCAATCTGATCAACGATCCTTATCCCACGGCTTTTGGCTCCGGCGGCTTCGACCTCAACGGCGTCGGCGTGCTGAACATGGTGCCCGAGCCGTCGAGCGTGGCCCTGTTGGCCATCGGCGCCGCGAGCGTCCTGTGGCTGCGCCGTCGGCGTCGTTGACAATCGCGGCGGGGGTGGGGTCCAATTCAATTGAGCGCTGCATTGGACCCCGCCGTCTTCCCGCCAGCCGACGCTAACGATGAGCTCGCCACAAGATCACAACCGCCGTGCCTGGGACGCGCGTGTTCGCCAGAACGCGACCTTCACGCGACCGGCGCGCGACGAGGAATTTCAAAATCCGCTCGCCACGGTCGATCCCAGCGGCTGGCTGGGCGCGAGCATCGCGGGCCGACGACTGTTGTGTCTCGCCTCGGGCGGAGGGCGGCAAAGCGCGCTCTACGCGGCGGCCGGCGCGCAGGTGACCGTGGTCGACATCAGCCCCGAGATGCTCGCACTCGACCGGCAGGTCGCCGCCGAGCGGGGGCTGGAAGTGCGCACGGTCGAGGCTTCGATGGATGAGCTGTCGATGTTCGCGCCCGCATCTTTTGACATCGTCATCCAACCCGTCAGCACCTGCTACGTGCCCAGCGTGCTCGACGTCTATCGACAGGTCGCTCGTATCGTGGCCCCCGGCGGGCTGTATGTCAGCCAGCACAAGCAGCCCGCGAGCTTGCAGGCCGCGATCGAACCGTCGCCGCGCGGTTACGAAATCACGGAGCCCTATTACCGCGTCGGTCCGCTGCCGCCGGCCATCGGCAGCCCCCATCGCGAGCCCGGCACGCTCGAGTTCCTGCACCGCTGGGAAGAGTTGCTGGGCGGCCTATGTCGCACGGGCTTTGCGATCGAAGACGTGATCGAACCGCTACTGGCCGACGAGCAAGCCGACGCCGGCAGTTTCGCACACCGCAGCCGCTACGTGCCGCCCTACATCCGCATCAAAGCCCGCCGTACCGCCGGCGCCACGGCCACTTCGAAGATGTGGATTCCGCAGTAAAGATGCATCCATTCTCCGGCCGCACAACAGTATTCCCCATCCTGCCAGTGGACGGCGGCGGCCGTTGCATTCCCTCGTGCCCTCGATCAAGATAGACGGCACTAAACCGCCTCTTTTCACGTGGCCTGTTTCCCTCGCTGGTGTCCCGCCCGTGTCGCATTCGCCTTTGCAGGAAATCGTGGCTGTTTTCGGACAGCCCGTCGCCGGTAATCCGACCCAGTACATGATGGAGAAGGCCTTTGCCCACCTGGGCATCGATTGGCGCTACTTGACCCTGGAAGTTGCGCCCGAGACGCTCGGCGACGCGATCCGGGGCATGCGGGCGATGGGCTTCCGCGGTTGCAATTTGACGATTCCCCACAAAGTGGTCGTCATCCAGTATCTCGATCGCACCAGCGAAGCGGCCACGTTGATGGGCGCGGTGAACACGGTGAACCGTGTTGGCAAGGAGCTCGTCGGCGAAAACACCGACGGCAAGGGGTTTGTGCAATCCTTGCGAGAAGTGACCGACCCGGCCGGCAAGAATATCCTCATCCTGGGCGCCGGCGGCGCGGCGCGAGCGATCGCGGTCGAAGTTGGCCTGGCCGGCGCGGCTCAGTTGACGATTGTCAATCGCAGCGCGGCCCGCGGCCAGGAACTGGTCGACCTGCTGAACGACAAAGCCAAGGTTTCCAGCCGCTTCGTCCCCTGGGAAGGCAACGTGGAAGTACCGCCCGAGACCGAAGTGGTGATCAACGCCACGTCGATCGGCTTGGGCGATGCCGATGCCCGCGTGCCGCTGGCCGTGCAAACGCTCGAGCCCGACATGGTCGTGGCCGACGTCGTGTTCAATCCGCCCGAAACGCGGCTGTTGCGCGATGCCAAGCAGCGCGGCTGCAAGACGCTCGACGGCCTGGGCATGCTCGTGAACCAGGCGGTGATTGCTTTCAAGATCTGGACTGGCCGCGATGCCAACGCCGAAATCATGCGCGACGCGTTGGAGGAGTTTCTCGGCTTTTAGAAACGAGCGCGACGAACAACGGACCACCCTCGCGCGCTAACGATGGACAATGCGACAGTCATAACGAGGTGCCGTGGCCGAGTTTCTGGGTGCCACTGCTGGCTTGTCCAGCAGTGAGAACTGCCAAAAGACCCGCGTGAAGAGCACTGCTGGACAAGCCAGCAGTGGCACCCGTGAAAAGCGTTGCGTTGCCCACTGCGATTGAACTGACATCCTTGACGAACATCCTTCGAGAGGCTGGTACGATGGTCCTGACGTTTGCGCGGCGCGGCTTGGCACTGGCAATCGCGTGGTTCACCCTGGCTGCGCCCCTGCTGGCGCTGGAACCCAGCGGCGTCAAGCTGCTGCGGCCCGACTCGCTGGCCGGTTGGGACTATGGCGCCGCGTCGCCGAGCAATTGGATCATCAGCCAGGGGCGTCTCTCGGGCAATCCGCAGTCAACACAACTCCTCTCCGGTTGGACGTTCGGCGATTTCGAACTACGCTTCGTGTGGTCCGTGCAAAAGGATGGCGTGTGGAATATCACGCTACCGGACGTGCCGGCCGGGCCCGGACTGCAATTGACGCTCAAGGAAGGGGACGGCGCCGGCGCAGTGAAAGCCGGCGACCAGACCCTGGCAGCCGGCTCTAAAGTCGAACCGCTGGCCGCCAGCGCGATGCACACCGCCGACATTCGCCGCGCGGGCAGCACGCTGTCCATCATTCTCGACGGACGAGTCATCAGCGAGGTGTCCATCGATCGCAATCGACGTTTCGGGCTGGCCCTGTCGGTTCCCCAGGGCGAGGCCTCGCTCGACGAATTGCGAGTCGAAGAGCCGGCCGGCAATGCCATCTTCAACGGCCACGATCTGACCGGCTGGTGGGTGCCCGACACCAAGGGCGATTGGGCCGCCGAAAATGGCGACCTGGTGTGCGTGGCCCATCGCGGCTTGAACTATCTGCGCACCGACAAGGAGTATGCCAACTTCACTTTGTCGCTGGAGTATCACATCTCGCGAGGCGGCAATTCGGGCGTCGGCATCCGCACCGCCAAGGAAGGCTGGCCGTCGGGCGATGGCATGGAAATGCAAATCCTCGATCAGCCGGGCGAGGTGAAGGATTCGACGATGGCCATCTATGGCAATCTGCCGCCGCTCGACCGGGCCGACCGTTCAGAACAATGGAACCGCGTGGTGATCAAGGCCGAAGGCCGCATGATCTCGGCCTGGGTCAATGGCGAGCTAGTGCAGCAGGCCAACACGGCACGGCTGAGTGAATTGAAGCATCGTCATCTCAAGGGCTGGATCGGCGTGCAAGACCACGGCGGCAAGATTCGTTTCCGCAATCTCTACGTGCAGGAGGCGCCCGACGGCCTGGGGCTCGACGCCTGGTATCATCCGGCCGGCGAGCCCGGCACGAGCATCGTGCTCGATCGGCTGATGAACTCCGAGCGGCTGTCGCAAGTCGACGGGCTGGGCTCGGGCGTGGTCGCCGCGAGCGTGCCCAAGGGAGGCGAACACGTGCTGGCCGAATTGACCGGCCCGGGGGCGCTCGTGCGTTGCTGGCGCAGTTTTGCCGCCGGACGCATGGCGTTTTATTTCGACGGCGAAACGCAGCCGCGCATCGAGTGCGCCGCCGAGCACCTGTACGACAACGTGCCCGGCGTGGCGCATCAGGAGCAGCCGGTGTTGATGTGTTTGCCCTATGCCAAGAGCCTGAAAGTGGTCGTCACCGATCCCTTGCCGGCCGATTATCGGCTCGACTACGTCACGTTTCCGCCCGGCGTGCCGGTCGAGAGCTATGCCTCGCCCAAGCGCACCGGCATTGCCCGCGACATCCTGAGCGCGATCTCCTATCGGCACGAAGGATTGCGTGGCAAACTGCGCGAGGCGGAGGTTTATCCGCGCGTGAACACCGAGCCGCGCACGATCGAGCCGGGCACCACCGTGCAGTTGGCCTCGCTCGAGGGCGCCGGCACGGTCCATTGGCTCCGGCTCGCGGCCGCCAAAGCGCTGCTTGAGAACAATGACTTGTGGGTCGAAGTGACCGTCGACGGCGAATCGATCCCGGCGATCGCGGCTCCGGCCCGCTTTTTGTTTCCGGCCTTCGGACCCGGCGACGACTCAAAAGACTTCAACACGCTGGTAATGAGCGGCAAGGGGGGCTTCGTCAGCCTGCTGGCCATGCCCTATGGCAACGGCCTCACCGTTTCCGTGCGCAATCGCGGCGCCAAGCCGATCGAAGGCGTGGCGATCTCGATGTCGGTCGACCGGGCCAGCGATGGCAATCGGGCCGAGTATGCCAGTCGCATGCGGCTGCGGGGCATCTTTCAACCCGCCGGCTCCAAGCAAACCGATCTGATCCAGCAGGCCGGCAGCGGGCGCTGGGTGTCGCTCGTCTATAACCAGCCCGATACCGCCAAGACCGGCATCGCGTCACTCTCTGTCGACGGCCAACCGCAAGCCGGTTGGGGCATGAGCGAGCTCGATCCACTGTGGGGTCGCCCCGGCGAATCGCACACTTATTTCCGCGCACTGAGCGGACATCGCCACGATCTGGCCTGGCGCTATCTGCTGCTGGAGCCGGTCAACTTCTCGCAGTCGCTCGTGCTCAAGCCCAATGCCGGCGATCAACTCGGCGATCGGCTGGCGCTGTTCTACTTGCAGAACTAAGCGACTATTGATACTCGCTCGCATCGACCGAAACGCCTTCGGCGCGGGTGACCAATTTGCGAACGATGCGCGGATCGATCTGTTCCTGCAGTGTCGTCACGCTGCCGTCGCACAACAGCACGTTGGCACCGCCCGGGTGATAGCTGAAGATCTCGGTGTTGGGTCCGCAATTGGTCGACTTCCAGGGACAATCGGCCGGGCCGCCATCGGGCACGGCGTTGTTGTTGATCACGCCCTTGAGATTGGCCGCGGTCGAATTGCCGGGGCCCGAGATACCGATGCCCGTATCGGGTTCGGCCCAGCGATTCGCCGAGCGGCTGTTGCTGGGGGGTGCCGGGTCGGCATTATTGTTCGCCGTGATCACGGGGTCGGGCACGCCGGAGCTGATGAACGGAAAGATCGTTTCGTAGTTGACGGGGCTGTCTTCGGCCATGGCCAGCGTGTGGCTGGTGCCGTCGGTGATGCGAGAGATCCGCGTGCCGCCCAGGGCCAACGCGCCATCGAGTCGCGTGGTATTGTCGGAGATTCCGGTCACCGGCGAGATGTCGGTGTGTACGGTCGGTGCGTAATCGGTCTGGCCGTAACCCTGTGGATCGACCTCGGCGCGGGCGTTCGTGGGACACAGCAGCGTATCGATCCGCGTCTTGGCCGCGAGTTGGTTGTTCGCCCAGCGCTTGTCGTTATAGGCGTACTGCAGGTTCATCAAGTCCGACTGCGCGCGGGCTTCCAAAAACGGCAGCAGCAACGTGAAGGTGGATTGCAGGTCGTAGCTGGTCGTGGTGGTGCCGGGCAGCGTGCCCTGGCCGCCCGAGGGAAGCTGTCGCTTGGACGATTCGAAGTTCGCCAGGGCCAACCCCAACTGGCGGAGGTTGTTCTGGCATTGCGAGCGCCGCCCGGCTTCGCGGGCCGCCTGAATCGCCGGCAGCAACAAGGCCACCAGCACTCCGATGATCGCGATCACGACCAGCAATTCAACCAACGTAAAACCAGGTCGAGACGTAGCACGATATCGTGTGGTGAAAACCATCACTGGGGTCTCCATGGCCGAGAGTAAGGAGGGAGGGAACTCGGTCAACTTCAATCAGGCAGGCAACAATCAGGTAGGCAAAGCGAACTGAGTGTTGCACAGCCGCGCGGCCAGTTCAAGCGCCACGGGCAGACTTTTTACGTGCCGCCGTTAGCGAAATGGTTTCGAAATATTCTCGGCGCGTCGCAAACCGTTGGCGCCACAAGCGATTGCTCCCCTTTTGGCGCCGATTGCGTACAATTCACCGCAGCGAATTTCATATTTTATTTTGCGCAAGAATCCGCTCATGTCACTTTTCGAAGCCAGTGAAGCCGCGAATCGTCGCCGCGCACAACCGTTGGCGGCCCGCATGCGTCCCGCCACGCTCGACGAATTCGTCGGCCAGCAACACTTCTTGGGCGAGGGAAAACTCTTGCGCCGTCTGCTGGCGTCCGATCGATTGGGCTCGGTGATCTTTTACGGTCCGCCGGGGACCGGCAAGACCACGCTCGCGCGGCTGTTGGCGCAGGCCAGCCGCAGCAAGTTCGAGCAACTCAGCGCGATCACGAGCGGCGTCAAAGACCTGCGCGAAGTGCTCGAAGCGGCTCGCGACCGGCTGTCGGCCTCAGGCAACAAGACGCTGCTGTTCGTCGACGAAATTCACCGCTTCAACAAGTCGCAGCAGGACGTGCTGCTGCCCGACGTCGAGGAGGGCGTCGTGATCCTGGTCGGCGCCACCACGCAAAATCCGTTCTTCGCCATCAATAGCGCGCTCGTGAGCCGCAGCCGCGTGTTTCAGTTTCAGCCGCTTGCGCCCGACGAGATCAAGGCCCTCATCCGCCGCGCATTGGCCGATCGCGAGCGCGGCCTGGGGCAATATGAAGTGCGGATGTACGACGACGCGCTCGACTTTCTGGCCGAGGTGAGCGACGGCGACGCCCGCCGCGCGCTCAGCGCGCTCGAGGTCGGCGTGCTGTCGAGCGACGCGCGACCAATCGAGTTCACCCGCGCGCTGGCCGAGGAATCGGTGCAGCGCAAGGCCGTCGAGTACGACCGAACGGGCGACGCGCATTACGACTCGATCAGCGCGTTGATCAAGAGCATGCGCGGCAGCGATCCCGACGCGGCGATCTACTGGCTGGCCCGCATGCTCGAGGCGGGCGAGGACATCCGCTTTCTGGCGCGGCGCGTCGTGATCTTTGCCAGCGAGGACGTCGGCAACGCCGATCCGCACGCGCTGTCGCTGGCGATCGCCACGATGCAAGCCTGCGAGTTCATCGGATTGCCCGAGTGCCAATTGAATCTCGCGCAGGCCGTGACCTACCTGGCCTGCGCGCCCAAGTCGAACGCCGCCACGGTGGCCATCGGCGAAGCCTCGCGCGACGTCCGCGAGGGCCGGCTGGTGCCGGTGCCGGTCATGCTGCGCGACAGCCACTACGCGGCGGCCAAGCGACTCGGTCACGGCCAGGGTTATCAATATTCCCACGACAGCCCCGACGCCATCTCCGCCCAAGACTACCTGGGTGTCGAGCGCGAGTATTATCGCCCGGTCGATCGTGGCGCCGAACGCGAGTTGGCCGAACGTCTCAAGATCATCCGGGCCAAACTCCGCGAAGGACGCCAGCCCCCGCCACCGACCGATGCTTGAGACACCGCGCAGGTGCTGTCACTGAAAGCACCGCGACTGACCAGCAAAACGCCTGCCGAAATTGGCTGACTTCTTGATCTGGCGTCGTTTGCCCGGTTCGCATACGATTCGCCCCCGGAACGTTGTCGAAGCGACGATCCCCCTGGCACCGAATGATGGATTCGGACGATGCCGGAACGAGGTCGCTGCAGCGCTTTCCCATTTCGATCTGCTCGTTGTCGAGCTCTTCGCTTGTGTCGTCAGGGAGGACGAACTTGTGAACACGTTGAAGCCGCTGTTGATCGTCGCCGTGCTGGCGGGCATTGGCTATGGAGTCTATGTCCGCATCAACAACGGCAGCGATGCGCCGCCTCCGCCCGGCGCTCCCGAAGGTTGGGGCAACGCAACCGTGCAACTGACCGATAGCCCGGCTCCCAGCAGTTCTCCCTTTCCGTCGACCGGCGCTCCCACGACTTCGCCGTTCCCCTCGGTCGCACCGGCATTTGGCGCCGGTCATGGCCTGCCGCCCACCACGCCAGCGGCGCGCGGCAACGAAGCGCCGCCGTTTGCTCCCACGCCCTCGACCACCGACATCGCTGCCAACTCGCTGCCCCCGGGCGCGCCGCCCTATGCGCCCCCCGGCCAAGTTCCGCCACCGGGCTATAGCGACCCGCGCGCCGGCGCTCCGCCGTATGCGCCCGAGCCACCGGCCACGGATCCGGCTCGCAACGACAGCTATCGCGATGCTCCGCCGCCCGACGCCGTGGGCACCGCGCCGCCGTTGGGCTCGCCTGCCGCGTCTGGGGCTCCGCCCTTGCCCAACACCCCCTACGATCCGGCGGCCGCCGATCGCTATCGCGCGTCCGCTGCCGCCGCACAGCCGGCCGGTGGCGCCGCCAACGGCTTTAGCGCCGCGATGGAGGCCGCCCGCCGCGAGCTCGAAGGCGGACAACTCTCGACGGCGCTGCGGCAGCTCTCGGCCTGGTACGACGATCCGCAGCTCACGCTGAGCGAGCGCCAACAACTCAATCAAACCCTCGACCAGGTGGCCGGCACGGTCGTCTACTCGACGCAACACCTGCTCGAATCGCCCTATGAAGTGCAGCAGGGCGAACGGCTGGAAGACATCAGTCAGCGCTACAACGTCCCTTGGCAATTGCTGGCCAAGATCAACGGCATCGACGACCCCCAAAGCCTGCGCCACGGCGAACGCCTGAAAGTCATGCGCGGACCGTTTAGCGCGATGGTCAGCCTGGAGAAACGGCAATTGACGCTGCTGTTGGCCGACGGCTCGTATGCGGGCCGCTTTGCCGTGGGCATCGGACGCGAACAACCACCGGCCGAAGGCGTGTATGCGGTGAGCGACAAAGTGGTGAACCCCGTCTATCGCGGCCCCCAGCAAACGATCGGTGCCGGCGATCCGGCCAATCCGCTGGGCGACCGCTGGATCGGCCTGGGCAGCAGTCTGGGCATTCACGGCACGAACCGCCCCGACTCGATCGGCCGCGTCGATCTGCCCGGCTCGATCAGCCTCAGCCCCCGCGACGTCGAAGACGTCTACGACATCCTGAGCGTGGGCTCGAAGGTCACGATCCGCCGCTAGAACGCACCGGCCACGTGCTTCCCCCACTAACCCGAAGCGCCAGCGAGGGGAACGATCCACTCCACCCACTAGCCCGACGCGCCAGCGAGGGAAATGGCTTACGACCCTTGCTCGCGCTGCGGGCTAATGAGTTGGCGCTCCCCTTTCGAAGCGGCCACGCAACTGGTATAGGAGGGAGGCGCCGGCCACGGCGCTGCGGCGTGGCCGCAATCCTCGGAACCGTTCCGCTTTAGGGGGCCAGGCGTGTACGACAAGGCAGCTTTGGTGGCGCTGGTGCGCGAGAAGGCTTTGAAATTCGGCGACTTCACGCTCGCCTCGGGCAAGAAAGCCAAATACTACCTCGACGGCAAGCAAATCACGCTCGACTCGCTGGGAGCCAAGCTGATCGCCGAAGGCATTTTGGATCTGCTCGGCCCCACGCTGCCCAAAGCCGTGGGCGGGATGGCCATCGGCGCCGACCCGATCACGGCCGCCGTGATCACGATCGCCGGCACGCGCGGCCTGGCGCTCAAGGGCATTCTCGTGCGCAAGGAAGCCAAGGGACACGGCACGCAACGATTCATCGAGGGGCCCGTCAGCCCCGGCGACGACGTGGTGATCGTCGAGGACGTGATCACGACCGGTGGTTCCTCGCTCGAAGCCATCGAGCGCGTCGAAGCCTTCGGCCTGAAAGTCCATCGCGTGATCGCGATCATCGACCGATTGGAAGGCGGAGAGGCCGCGATGGCCGCCAAGGGCTACAAGCTGTCGAGCCTGCTGACGATTCGCGATTTCGGCATCGAGCCGCCGGTAAGTTGAATTAGGAAAAGCCACGGAGTTGGCCACGAAGACAAGGAATTAGCCACCGAGGTCACAGATGACACGGAGAGAAGAGGAAGAAAGTTAAGGAATTGAAAACGGGAACGAATGCATTCGGCCTGTTCTTGTTCACTAATTCTGTTCCCTCCTTTTCTTTCTCGGTGTCCTCTGTGACCTCTGTGGCTACAAAATCCCCGTGGCTTCCAGTATCTCCGTGGCTCCCAAAGAATCTCACGGAAGAGATTGGCCACATGGAAACTTCGCTGCACCGCGATCTGAAAAAACTCTACGCCGGCGAAGACGCGCAGACCGAAGTCGTGTTGGGCGGCTATCGCATCGACGCGGTCAGCGGCGGCCGGCTGATCGAGATTCAACACGGCTCGCTCTCGGCCATTCGCGACAAGATTCGCGCGCTGGTTGCCGGCCACCAGGTGCTGGTCGTCAAACCGATCGTGGCTCGCAAGCTGTTGATCAAGCAGTCCGGGCCCGAGGGCCGCGTGCTGTCGCGTCGGCTGAGCCCCAAGCGCGGCAAGCTGCTCGACATTTTTGACGAGTTGATTTATTTCACGCGCGTCTTTCCGCATCCGCGGCTGACGATCGAGATCGTGCTGGTCGAGGTCGAGGAGTGGCGCTATCCGGGCCACGGCCGGCGGCGGCGTTGGCGGCGCAACGACCAGGTCGTGGCCGATCAAAAGCTCGTCACGGTCGGCGAAAGCCTGCAACTGCGGCAGGCGGCCGACTTGATGCAATTGATTCCCGGCAAGCTGCCCGGCGAGTTCCACACCGGCCACCTGGCCGAACTGGCTGGCATTCGCCGCCACGAGGCCCAGCGCGTCGCCTATTGCCTGCGCAAGATGCAAGCCGTCGAGCAGATCGGCAAGCAAGGCAACGCGCTGGTCTATCGACTGCCGACCCGCGCCACTCGGCGACGTCGCAAGCCAGATGCGGCCTGAAGCAGGCCCTTCGGCGGCTGTCGTTCCGACCGTGTTATAATTCTGTTGAGCGTCACTCACGGAACCGCACGAGGCACACGTATGCGAGCAGCCGCGCACACTTCCTGGCCCGCGCTGTTACTCGCGTGTGTCGTGGGCAGCAGCCTGGAAGCATTTGTCACCGCCGCCGCGCCCGAGCGATCGCGAATCACGTTCGAGTTGCTCACTAAGCAGGGCGTGCCGCTGAACGCCTCGCAGCAGTGGTACAAAGCCCTGAGCGACTTGGGCATCTCCGGCTTGCAGATTCACAACTTCAAGGCCGGCGACGAAATGGCGATCAGCGAGTCGGGCGGCAAGGCGAGCCGGGGTTATAAAGTCGTTGGCATCCTGGCGGCCGACAACGTGCTCTACCTGCCGGGCGGAAAATTCAAGCTCACCGACACCGGCCGGCTGCGCGCTTGGCTCGACAACCTGGACGACCAAGGCACCGAAGGCGTCACCCAGCCGCGCGGCAGCTTCGGTCTGACGCCGCGGCAATTCGAGTCGGTCAAGGACGACCTGAAACAGCCCGTCGGCTTTTCAACCCAAGGCAACGCGGCGCTCAAGGCCGTCAATCAAATCGCCGGCAGCCTGAAGTTCAAACTGGAACTGGACGACGCCAGCCGCAAGCAGCTCGTCGGCGTGAAAGTGGCCGAGGAATTGCAAACCCTCGCCCGCGGCACGGCGCTGGCCGTCGTGCTGCGTCCGGCCGCTTTGGTGTTCGAGCCCGAGCGCACGCCCGGCAGCGAGATTCACTACCGCGTTCACAAAGCCCAGAGCGGCCGCGAGGCCTGGCCGATCGGTTGGAAGGCCAAGGGCAACCGCGGCAAGCTGTTGCCGCTGTTGTTCGAGCATTTGAAGGTCGACATTACCGAAACGCCCGTCTCCGAGGCCGTCGACTCGATCCAAACCCGCCTCGAAGTCCCCTTCCTCTACGACCAGAACGCCCTGGCCCTGCACGGCGTCGATCCCTCAAAGGCCCAGGCCGCCGTCTCCAGCACGCGCCTGACCTACAGCCAAATTCTCGGCAAGATCTTGCTGCAAGCCAAACTCCAATTCGATCTTCGCCTCGACGACGCCGATCACTCCTTCCTCTGGATCACCACCATCAAACCCGCGCCCTAGCGGCTTCCCCGCTCTCCCGCCTCTCTTCATCCTTCATCCTTCATCCTTTTCCCCCGCCATCCTCTCCCACAGCAGCCGATAGTACTGCATCACCCGAATCGGATCGTCGGTCTTCGCGCCTTCTTCCAGCAACGTCCAGCCCTGAAATTTGGCCTTCTTCAACAGGTCGAACAGCTCGACCCAAGGGTAGCTGCTGATCAGGTCGTGGATGTGCACCGTGCCCAGGCGCTCTTTGACGCTATTGAAATTGGCGGCCAGGCCCGGGCCGGCGGTGTCTTCGTTGTTGCAGTTCCAGCACAGCTTGGAGCCGGGATTCTTGGAGACGTCCATGATCTTGCGGATGTTCGGAATCTCGGACGTGCCCCGGCCGTGGATCTCGAGCCGGATCTCGACGCCATAGCCTTCGCCAAAGGCCGCGACCTCGTCGAGCGAGCGGCCGATCTGCTCCAGCGTCTTGGCGGTCGGCACGCCCGCGGGCAGCCCGTTGGGCCGCACCTTGACACCCGATCCGCCGACGTCGTGGCAGAGTTTGATGAAGGCCTTGGTCTCCTCGATGTTCTTGCGCAGCACGGCCGCCTCGGGCGAGTGATATTCGCAGGTGGTGCCCAGGCCGACGAGTTCGACGTGGCTATCGGCAAACCGCTTGGCCACTTCTCGCCGCGCGGCCTCATCGAGCGCCGGCTCGACGCCGTGCTTGTGCGTGGTGCGCAGCTCGACGCCGCGAAAACCGGTCTTCTCGCAGTTCTTGATCAGCGTGGGCAGATCCCAATCGGCGCCCCATTGGTAGGTCACGAGTCCCAATTGCATGATGCGTGCCTTTGCGAGCAAGTTGATGGTAGCGAGTGGCCCTAGAGCAACTCATCCAGTTCGCCGACCAGTCGCTCGAAGTACGTGAGCGCCGTGTCGACCTCGTGGGGCTGTTCCATATCCACCCCCGCGCCGCGCAGCAGGTCAAGCGGATATTTCGAGCAGCCACCTTTGAGAAAGCCCAGGTAGTCGTCCAATTCCTGGGGTCCGCCGGAGGTGACCCGTTCGGCCAGCGCGATGGCGGCCGACAGACCCGTGGCATATTTGTAGACGTAGAAGGCCCGATAGAAGTGCGGAATGCGAAAGCACTCCAGCGACAACTCGGGGTCGAGCACGAAGCCGGGCCCGAAATAGAGGGCCAGCAGCTTGCAGTACTCGCTTTTGAAGCGCTCGACGGTCAGCGGCTCGCCCGCCTCGGCCAGCTGGTGCGTGATGCGCTCGAACTCGGCGAACATGGTTTGCCGCAGGATCGTGCCGCGGATGGCGTCGATTTCGCGATTGATCAGAAAGGCCCGCTGCTTGGCGCTCGAGGCCCGCTTCATCAGATACCGCGAGAGCAACTGCTCGTTGAAGGTGCTGGCCACTTCGGCCACGAAGATCGTGTAGTTGTAATACTGGAACGGCTGGTTGGCCGCCGACAGATAGCTGTGCATCGAGTGACCTGCCTCGTGCGCCAGCGTAAAGACGTGATCGAGCACCTCGCTCTGATAGTTCATCAGGATGTACGGGTTGCCGTCATAGGAACCCGAGCTGAACGCGCCGCTTTGCTTGCCCTGGTTCGGAAAGCGATCGCACCACCGCCCCTCAAGTCCCTTTTCGAGTGCCGCACAGTAGTCGCCGCCCAAGGGCTCGATGGCCGAGAGCACCAGCTTGACGGCCTGGTTCCAGGTATAGCGGGTCTTGAGCTCACTCAGGATCGGCACATAGGTGTCGTAGTGATGAATGTCTCGCATTTGCATCTTGCGCCGCCGCAGATCGTAGTAGCGATACAGCGCGGGCAGGTGCTTGTGGACCGACGCGATCAGATTATCGACCACCGCGACCGGCATCTTGTCGTGGAACAGCGAGGCCGCCAGCGCGGTCTCGTGGTTGCGCGCCCGGGCGTAATAGACGTCGCGCTGGATCGAGCCGCTCAATGTCGCGGCCAGCGTGTTTTCGTGCGCGGCGAACTGGGCATAGTATTGGTGGAAGGCCTTCTTGCGCACGCTGCGCTCGGGCGATTGCAGGAACGACGAGAAGGTGGCGTTGCTCAGCTCGACCAACTCGCCGTGCTCGTTCTTGAGCGTGCCCCACTTCAAGTCGGCGTCGGAGAGTTGGCGAAAGACCTGGTTCGAGGTTTCCGACATCTCGCTCTGCATCGCCAGCAGTTTCTCTTCCTTCTTGCTGAGCGTGTGCGGCTTGTAGCGCAGCAACTGCTCGAGCGCCAGGCGAAACTCCGCCAGCGGCTTGGCCGCCATGAAGGCGTCCATGGCCTTGTTCGGAATCGCCATGATCTCGGGCCGGATGTAGCTCGAGGCTTGCGCCGCGCGGCTGGCCACGGCCCGATAGCGACCGATCATCCGCTGGTAGGTGCTGTTGGCCGCGTCCTCGGCCGTCTTGAGAAACGCGTACGTGCCCAGCCGCTCGGCCGCGCGTTCGAACTCGGTATCGAACCGCAGGCAGGCCGCCAGCGTCTTGGCGTCGGTATCCAGCTTGCCGCGAAAGGCGTCGTAGCCCGCGATCTCATGTTCCCACTTCGTGAACGCGGCTTCCCAGTCCGCATCGTCGGCAAACAGGCTGGTCAGGTCCCACGTATCGGCCGCTTTCACCTGGCCGCGGCGCGGCAGTTGTTTGATTTTCGCCATGACTGGTTGCTGGATCCTCGCTGTGACTCAAAACGCTGTGACTCAAAAAAACTGCACGGAAGAAAACTACGGATGCTCGTCCTCGATGTCCACCCACTGTCGCCGTTCGTACGAATCGATCGCCGCGTCGGCGACCATCTGGGCTCGCAACCCGTCATAAAAATTCGGCACGGCTCGCCGCTCCTCGACGATCGCGCTGACAAATTCCCACATCAGGTCATAGCGAAACACCGTGGCCGGCTCGCCCTGGCCCAACACCCGCGGGCTGCCCGAGGGCTTGAGAAACTTCGCCGGCACCTCGACCGGCGCCAAATCCTGACCGGTCTTGCCCAGCAGCACGCTGTTGGGCGTGTGCAGTTGATAGACGACCGAGCCCTCGGAGCCGTTGATCTCGGCCCACTCGTGGCCAAAGCCGCCGCGGTGATAACCCTTGGCCAGTGTCGTGCCTTCCCACACGCCCGTGGCGCCGCCGGCGAATTCGCCGATGATGCTCGACCAATCGTCAACGTCCGAAGGCGCGCAAGCCTCGCCCGAGGCGGTCACGGTGCGCGGCGCAAAGCGGGCGAGCGCGCCGGTGATCCGCGCGATCGGCCCCAGCAGGTCGATGGCAAAGTCGATGCGGTGGATGGTCATATCGAACAGATCGCCTGCGCCGGCCAGGCGGCGATACTGCCGCCAGCCCCAACTGGTTTCGGGCCAGTCCAAAAACCGCTGGCTGCGAAAGTGCCGTGGCTCGCCGATCTCGCCGCTGGTCACCAGGTGCCGCACATAGCGCATGGCCGGGGCAAAGCGATAGGTGAATGCCGACATGTTGACCACGTCGGCATCGCGGGCGGCGTGATACATCTCGCGCACCTCGCCGGCATTCAACCCTAGCGGCTTTTCGCACATCACGTGCTTGCCATGCCGCACGGCCGCCAGGGCGATCGAGCGGTGCGTGTTGTTGGGCGTGGCGATCACCACCGCGTCGACCTCGGGGTGCGAGCAGATCTCGTCGGGATCGGTGCTGGCGATCGCCACGTTCCAGTCTCGCTTCCGCTTTTCGAGCAGCTCGCGATTCGCGTCGCAAGCCGCCACCAACTGGGCCCGCGCATCGAGCCGAATGGCCGGCACGTGGTGATAGTCGCTCACTCCGCCGGCCCCAATGATGCCAATACGGATCGGATTTACGGACTCGCTCATGGTGCAACGCGACGGGAAAAGGGGTTGAAATGGGCCCAGTGATGTCCGCGGGAGCACACAAGGTAAGGCTTTGCCCGGCGCGGCTCAAGTGCCCCACGCTATCACCGACCGTTGCAGCCGTCCGTGAATTCGCCACAATGGATCGCAAGCGCACGGCGCCGCGTCACGGCCGATTGTCGGTTTCTCGAAGTTGAAGGATCACCGCATGGGACGCCCGATCACGTTGTTCACCGGCCAATGGGCCGATTTGCCGCTGGAGGACGTGGCCCGCAAGGCCGCCGAATTCGGCTACCAGGGGCTGGAGCTGGCCTGTTGGGGCGACCATTTCGAAGTCGACAAGGCCCTGGCCGACGACGGCTACTGCGCCGGCCGCCGCGATCTGCTGGAGCGCTACGATCTGCAAGTTCACGCCATCAGCGCGCACCTGGTGGGCCAGGCCGTGCTCGACCCGATCGACGCGCGCCACAAGGCCATCCTGCCGCCGCACGTCTGGGGCGACGGCAAGCCGGCGGGGGTCAACGCCCGCGCGGCCGAGGAACTGAAGAACTCGGCCCGCGCCGCGCAAAAACTGGGCGTGGGCATCGTCAACGGTTTCAGCGGCTCGAGCATCTGGCACCTCCTCTATTCATTCCCGCCAGTCGACGAGGCAATGATCGCGGCCGGCTTTGAGCTGTTCGCCGAGCGCTTCAACCCGATCCTCGATGTGTTCGCCGAGTGCGGCGTGCAGTTCGCCCTGGAAGTGCATCCGACGGAAATCGCCTTCGACCTGGTGACCGCCGAGCGAGCGCTCAAGGCCGTGGATCGCCGCGAGGAGTTCGGCTTCAACTTCGATCCCAGTCATCTGCACTGGCAGGGGGTCGACTCGGCCGAGTTTGTCCGCGCGTTTCACGATCGCATCTATCACGTACACATCAAGGACGCCATTGTGCGACTGAATGGCCGCAGCGGCATCCTGGGCAGCCACCTGCCGTTTGGCGACCCGCGCCGCGGCTGGGAGTTTCGCTCGCCGGGCCGGGGAAGCGTCGACTTCGAGGAAATCATCCGCGCGCTCAACCAGATCAAATATGCCGGGCCGCTGTCGGTCGAGTGGGAAGACGCGGGCATGGACCGCGAGGCCGGCGCCAAGGAAGCCTGCCAATTCGTGCAGAATCTCGATTTCGCGGCCAGCAGTGCCGCCTTTGACGCGGCATTTTCCGAGGCCTGAACGGGCCCAGCGCCAACGCGCGTCGTGGAGCCGGTGTTAAACTAAAGATATGCCGCGCGCCCGCCTCGTCCTGCCGCTCCTTGCCCTGGGGATTTTGATCGCCCTCGCGCCGGCGCGCGCCGACAGCCTGCACGACCAACGGTCCGCGCTCTGCACGCGCTACGCCGCACAACTCGCCGAGCTGAGCGACTGGTGCCAGGAGCGACAGGTCGACGGCGCGGCGGAACAACTCAAAGCCTGGCTGCCCACGCGCGCAGCCGATCAGCTCACGTTATTTGTTCTGCCCTCCACGGCGGCCGCGCCGGCCAAGACTTCAACTGACGAGCCCGAGTGGCGCACCAAATGGCTCGTGCTGCGCGGCGAGCAGGCCGACGCGCTCGTGGCCTTGGCCAAACGGGCGGGGGCCGAGCGTCATTGGTCGCTGGCCTTCGAGCTGATCACCGAGGCCGTGCGCGAGAATCCGGAGCAGGCCGAGGGACGTCGCATCCTGGGCTACGCCCGCTTTCGCGACGCCTGGCACACGCCGTTCGAGATTCGCCAACTGAATGCCAACAAGGTGTGGCACGAAACGTTTGGCTGGCTGCCCAAGACATACGTCGAACGCTATGAGAAGGGCCAGCGCTATTATCAAGGCCGCTGGGTGTCAACCGACGAGGAAACCCGCTTGCGATCCGACATCGCACGCGGCTGGCGCGTCGAGAGCGAACATTACGTGGTCACGACCAACCACAGCCTGGAAGAAGGCGTGCGGCTGGCGCGGCGGCTCGAGATGCTGTTCGCCATCTGGCAACAAGTTTTCCTGCCCTATGAAGCCGGCGAAGCCGATCTGGTCAAGCGATTTGCCGGCCGCGCGCCGCGCCACGAGCCCAAGCAGCACAATGTGACTTACTATCGCACCCGGCAGGAATATCAAGACGCCTTGCGCGCGGCCCAGCCGCAGATCGAGATGTCGTTGGGGGTTTATTTCGACAGCACGCGCACCGCCTACTTCTTCGCCGGCGCCGATCAGGAGCCCGGCACGCTCTATCACGAAGCCACGCACCAGTTGTTTCACGAGACGCGCAAGGTGGCTCCGGCCGTGGCCCACGAACAGAACTTCTGGATCGTCGAGGGCATCGCCTGCTACATGGAATCGCTGGACGAGCACCCCGGCTATTGCACCCTGGGCGGCCTGAACGCCGGCCGCATGCCCGCCGCGCGGCACCGGCTACTGGAAGACAAGTTCTATGTGCCCCTGGCCGAGCTGGTGAAACTCAACATGGAATCGCTGCAGCGCGATCCGCGCATCGCCCCCTTGTACAGCCAATCGGCCGGGCTGGCCGACTTCCTGATGCACGACGCCCAGGGCCGCTATCGCGACGCCTTGGTCCGCTATCTCGAAGCCATCTACACCGGCCACGACACCATGTCCACCCTGGCCGAACTCTGCGGCGTCAGTTACGCCACGCTCGACGAGCAATACCGCGCCTTCATGACTTCCAGCGAAACCGCGCCGACTGCTGAAAAAGCAGATTCAGCCACAGAGGTCACAGAGGGCACCGAGAAGAGTAAGAAGGCAACTTAATTCCTTCAGTCAGCGAATGCCTCGCCGCAACCTTCTTCCTGTGTCGTTTCTTCTCCTTCTCCCGCTCTGTGCCCTCTGTGGCTAATCCTGATTCTTCCGCGCGATCCTTGCGCTACCGTCCTCGCGGCGACCGGAGTATCATGGACGGCTCGAAGCGTTGGAAACACTGTGTTCTTTCGGGAGTGCTGCCGTGCGACCTTGGATTTTGTCGGAAGTGAATTACGCCTATCTCAAGGAGAATCGCTACGAGGTGGCGGTGCTGCCATGTGGCGCGACGGAGCCGCACAACTTGCACTTGCCCTATGGCACCGACATGTACGAAGGTACGACGGTCGGTGAAAAAATTTGCGAAGCGGCCCACCAGCAAGGGGCCAAGGTCGTGCTGCTGCCCACGATTCCCTACGGCACCGAAACCAATCAGATGGCCTTTCCGTTGGCCATGAACTTGAATCCTTCGACGTTGTTCGCGGTGATTACGGACCTGGTCCATTCGCTGGCGCACCACGGCATCCGCAAGATCGTGCTACTGAATAGCCACGGCGGCAACGATCTGAAGCCGCTATTGCGCGAGCTGTATGGCAAGACCTCGGCCCACGTCTTCATGTGTAACTGGTACACCGGCCTGGGCGATTCGAAATTGTTCGAGCACCCCGACGACCACGCCGGCGAGCTGGAAACCTCGTTTGGTCTGGCCTACTTTCCCGAGCTCGTCGCCCGCAATGCCGACGGCACGTTGATCGCCGACGACGGTCGCGCCGCTCCCACGCGATTCGATGCTGTCAACAAGGGACTCGTCTCGATCACGCGCCCCTGGCACCTGCTCACCACGAACTCCGGCTCGGGCTATCCCCACGCCGCCACCGCCGAGAAAGGCCGCAAGATGATGGACGTCGTCGTCGGCCGCCTGGCGCCGTTCCTGGTCGAGCTGTCGCAGGCGACGCTCGACGACAAGTTTCCGTTTTAACGCTTTGCCGCTGTTGAACGGCGTTGAATTTAGCCACCGAGATCACAGAGGTCACAGAGAGAGAAAAAAACTGACGCAGACGATCAGGACGGAGGACTTCGAACGAATCCCATTGTCTACAACCAAGCTCGAAAATACCTTCGTTTTCTTCCTCGTCCTCTCTGTGAACTCTGTGGCAAAAAGCATTTCGTTCTTCAAGCGCTCCGGCCATCCGGCTAATTCTCAGATCAGCACTTCCATGGTCTCTTCGGGTTCGCCGGGCGCTGGTTGTTGAGCGCTGCCGTCGAGGCGGCCGTAGCGGCGCAATTGGGGTAGGGCCATGGCCGCGGTGGCCACGACTGCCAGCGTGCCGATGCCGCCGCTGACCACGGAGACAACCGGCGAGGTCAGATGCGCGAGCAGGCCCGACTCGAATCCGCCCAGTTCGTTCGAAGCGCTGATGAACATGCCGCTGATGGCCGACACCCGGCCGCGCATCGCGTCAGGCGTCAGCAGTTGCACCAGCGTGTGGCGAATCACGACGCTGATGGCGTCGAACGCGCCAGTCAGCAGCAATGCCAACAGCGACAGCCAGAAGTTCGTGGAGAAGCCAAATACCACGGTCGCCACGCCGAACCCGGCCACGGCCCACAACAATGTCGGTCCCGCTTTGGCGATCGGCGGGCGAAACACCAGAATGGTCGACATCAACAAGGCGCCCACCGCCGGCGCCGACAACAGGCAGCCGTAGTAGAACGCGTCCACGTGCAGGATGTCGCGGGCATAGATGGGCACCAGCGACATCGCACCGCCCAACAGCACGGCGAACATATCCAACGTGATTGCGCCCAGGATCACTTTCATGTTCCAGACAAACGCGATGCCCTCGCCCAGGCTGTCGAGCGTGGGCGTCTCGACGGCCGCCGGGCTGGCTTGCAGGCGTTTGACACCCGAGAGCAGCACGATGAAGGCCACGACGGCCGCCGCTTCGCTCAGATAGACCACGTATGCCCGGCCGTCGGTGAGCCACAGCAGCCACCCACCCAAGGCGGGGCCGGCGACCGAGGCCAATTGAAATCCGCCCAGGCTCCAGGTGACGGCGTTCGAAAAAATCTCGCGCGGCACGATCTGGGGCAGGAACGAATTCTTCGCCGGCTGCAAGAACGCCCGGGCGACGCCGATAAAGAACAGCAAGCCATACATGCACCCGACGGGCAGCTCGAAGTAGGATGCTCCGGCCAGGCCCAGCGAGCACAGCCCGGAGAGCGCCAGCGCGCCGGTGAGCACCAACTTGCGATCGACACGGTCGGCCACGTGGCCGGCGAAGAGTGCCAGGGACAAGACCGGAATGACTTGCACCAGGCCGACCAGCCCCAGATCGAAGGCGCTCTCGGTGCGGTGATAAATCTCCCAGATCAGTCCGGCCGACTGCATCTGCAGGCCTAGGGTCGCCACCAGATTGCCCAACCAGTACCGCCGGAAATTTCCCGCGCGGATTGCCCCAAACGGGTCGTGAGGCTCGACTGCTTGGGCGGCAGACTCGTCGGGATTGGCTGCGTGCATTGGACTTACGGAGAAGCGGCGCGGCGGCGAGCGGCTGAAAAACCTGCGCCGCCGGCAAGTTGGCCCGGTGGTTGCCCATTATGACGACCGTGAGACGGCGTCAATAGGCCACAGGTTCGCTGCGCGGCATGCCAACTAGGCAAGATGCGCCCTCCGCACAATCCAACTTGCACCGACGAACGGCACAGGGCCGATAGTCAGCACGTAGGGCAATTTCTGCCCGATCCATGGGTTGGGAGCATTAGGAATGCGTGCGCTTCGCGGCATGATAGGCTTGTGCCTCGTGCTGGCCGTGGTATCGCGTGCCTCGGGGCGCGATCCGGAGATGCTGCCGCCGGTCACCGACACACCGCAGCGCGGCATGACCCTCGACCAGGCCGTCAACCTGACCTTGGGCAACAGTCCCTTGCTGCGCCAGGCCCGCGCCCGCATCGAGCAGCAGCAAGGCCTGGCCGTGCAAGCCGGCTTGTATCCGAACCCACAGCAGAACAGCGGTAACCCCAACCAGTTGGGCGGGGGAAACAGTCTCTACAGCGTCGGCATCCAGCAGGAAATCGTCCGCGCCGGCAAGATTCCACTCAACGTAGCCGCCGCCGAACAAGCCGTGCGGCAGGCCAATCTCGATTTGATCCGGCAGCAATTCGACGCGGTCACGGCGGTCCGCCAACAGTTCTTCTTGCTGCTGGCCATCCAGCGGCGCCTGGCCACGCTGCAAGACCTGCAGAAGATTGCCCAACAGTCGCTCGACATCACGATCAAGCTACGGCAGGCCGAACAAGCCACCGAAACCGACATGCTGCTGTTGCAAATCGAGTCGCGGCGCATCGAGGCCTCGCTGCGCAGCGCCGCATTCACCGCGAGCTCCGCCGCCCAGCAACTCGCGGCGCTGATTGGCTTGCCCGACCTGAAGATCGAGCGCGCCCTGGGCGACCTGTCGGTCAAACTGCCCGACTTCAACGACCCGCAGGTGCGCGGCGAGCTGCTCACGCGCAGCACGCTGATCGAAAGCGCTCGGGCCGAAATCGCTCGCAACGAATTCCTGCTCCGCCGGGCCGAGGCCGAGCCGACCCCGAACCTCATTCTCAACAGTGGCTATCAGTGGACGGTGAATCAGCCGCACTCCCAGGCCCTGATCGGCACCTATTTCAACATCCCGATCTGGGACCGCAACCAGGGCAACATCCGCGCCGCCGGAGCCAACGTGCGGCAAGCCATGGCCCAGCTCAATTCGGTGCAAAACGACCTGCTGCGGCAGCTGGCCGAAGCCTTGGGTCGCTATCACGCCGCCCAGGTCACCGTGTCGGTGTATCAGCAGGGCATCCTGCCCGACGCCCAGCGCACCTACGAGCTGGTGCAAAAAGGCCTGGAAGGCGGTCAATTCGATCTGCTGCGCATCCTGCAATCGCAGCGGTCGGTGATCGAGGCGAATCTCGATTACATCTCGGCCTTGCAAGATCGGCTGTCGGCCGCCGCCACCATCGCCGGGCTGCTGCAACTCAAGCAGTTCCCCTAGACGCCGCAGCGACGGCGGCCTGCCAGATCGAAGCATGGCGCGGCAAGGGCAACTGCACGACACCGATTCGGGCCCAGCCGTAACAATCGCGGCTTTCCTACGCTGGACTTCAGTAGTGGCGAACGATGCTCGCCTTACGAAACTCTTAAGTCCTTAGTTGGGAAAGGATTGGTGTGATATGGCTCGCAAGATTTCAATCGCGGTGGTGGTGATTCTGAGCGTGGCGGCCTTCGGAGCGGTAAATGCCGAGGCGAAAGGAAGAAGCGGCGGCAGCCATCGATCTGCCCCGATGCACCAGGCCAGCATGAAAAAATCACAAGGCATGAAGCAGATGCCCAAGAAGACGCACCACCTCGACCCCAAGGATAGCCAGACCAAGTGGAATATGGGCGGTTCCTCGACGGGTCCCGTCGGAACGCCCGAGAACCCCGGCACCAAGGATGGCGGAACCCAGTGGCACATGGGCGGATCGTCAACCGGACCTGTTGGAACTCCGGAAAACCCCGGCACCAAGGGTGGACACACCACATGGCACATGGGCGGTTCTTCGACAGGCCCGGTCGGCACACCGGAAAATCCGGGCACCAAGGGCGGACAAACCACATGGCACATGGGCGGCTCTTTGACCGGCCCCGTTGGCACCCCCGAAAACCCGGGCCCGACCATTCGTGATCACCGCGGCACCAGCCTGCTGGGAAACCCCGTGGTTCGCGATCATCGTGACACCAGCCTGCTGGCCAACCCGATCGTTCGCGACCACCGCGGCACCACGAGCCTGCTGGCCAACCCGATCGTTCGAGACCATCGCGGCAGCACGCTGTCGGACATCGTGATTCGCGATCATCGCTAAGCGATCGCTGAAAAACTCGCACTCGAAAGCCGGAACAACTCCCCCTGGTTGTTCCGGCTTTTTTCATCGAGTGACACGAGGTCTCCGGTCCAGCTCGAAAACTGGCCGTGGAGTTGCTTTTCGCGTCAATTTTCACGATTCGCTGGCCCGTGGCCGTTCGCCCGCCGTTGGCAAATCAGCGAAACTCTCCCGGCGGCGAGGTGTTAAGTAGTTGCCAGATCGACCGAACTTGACGCTTGCCGAGGTACGAAACCATGCCGACTTCGAATTCACGCGCCGTCGCTCGAACCCTCCTCTCGCTGAGCGCCGCACTGGCGACGCTGGTTCACGGGTCGCTGGCGGCCATCGCTCGCGCCGCCGAGCGCCAGCCCAACATCGTCGTGATCGTGGCCGACGATCTCGGATATGCGGAAGTCAACTGCCAGGGCTCTCAAGCCATACCCACCCCGCGCATCGCTTCGATTGCCCGCGGCGGCGTTTGCTTCACCAATGGTTACGTCACGTGCCCGGTGTGCAGTCCCACGCGTGCCGGACTGCTGACGGGTCGCTATCAGCAGCGTTTCGGCCATGAGTTCAATCCGGGGCCGGCCCAACAGGCCGATGACAACTTCGGGCTCTCGCTGTCGGAAGCCACGCTTGCCGAACGTTTGAAAAAGTCGGGCTATGCCACCGGACTGGTCGGCAAGTGGCACGAAGGCTATCGCCCCGCGTTCCGTCCGCCGCAGCGCGGGTTTGACGAGTTCTTCGGTTTCCTGGGCGGGGCCCATTCCTATCTAGACAGCCACGCCGACAAGCGCAACGCGATCCTGCGCGGCAACAAGGCCGTCGACGAGCCCGCCTATCTGACCGATGCGCTGGGGCGCGAGGCCGTGGCGTTCATCGACCGTCATAAGCAGCAGCCGTTCTTTCTCTATCTGGCATTCAATGCCGTGCACGCTCCCTTGCAGTCGGCCGACAAATACCTTAGCCGCTTCACGAACATCGAAGACGAAAAGCGACGCACGTTCGCGGCCATGCTGTCGGCCCTCGATGACAACGTGGGACTGGTGCTCGATAAGCTCGAACAAGACAAGCTGGACGACACGCTGATCTTCTTCATCAGCGACAACGGCGGCCCCACGCGGCAGACCACGAGCAGCAACATCCCGCTGCACGGTTTCAAGGCGCAGGTTTGGGAAGGGGGCATCCGCGTGCCCTACATGCTGCAGTGGAAGGGGCATCTGCCGGCCGGCAAGATCTATGACAACCCCGTCTCGTCGCTCGATATCGTGCCCACGGCTCTGGCCGCCGCCGGCGTCGCGGCGGGCAGCGAGCACCCGCTCGACGGCGTCGATTTGCTGCCCTTTCTCAACGGCACCAACGCGGCTCGCCCCCACGAGAGCCTCTATTGGCGGTTCGGCAAGCAATGGGCGGTTCGTCAGGGCGACATGAAACTCGTCAAGATCGCTCAACAACCGGTTCAACTCTTCGACTTGGCCGCCGACTTCGGCGAGCAGCACGACCTGGCCACGAAAAAGCCCGAAGTCGTCGATCAGCTAACCAAAGATTACCAGCAATGGAACGCCCAACTCTCCGCCCCTCGCTGGCAGCCCCAGCAGCAAGCCCGCCCCGGCGCCCAAGCCCGCCGCGCCCGCCAACGCAAACCCTAAGCTCCACGTCGCGCACTCTGCTGTCGTAAATCTTCGACGACCCCGACTCGCTGGATCGTGCGAGTCGCGCGCCTCCGATCGCAAACTTAGTCCGACGAAGAGTTTTGCCACCGAGGGCTCAGAGGACACAGAGAGTGAAGAAAAGGAACAGGAAGAATGGGGACGTCGGACTCAGGCCGGGAGGCTTTGTCAGGATCAAATAATTCCCCTCTTGTATGTTTGAAAGAC
>PLYM01000230.1 GCA_003153375.1 Planctomycetaceae bacterium | reverse complement strand
AAATGGCCGGCACGCTATCGACGGCGAACAGCACATCGGTGCTCTCGACCACGAGCAACACCAGGAACAGCGGCGTTATGCAGCGGCGACCGTTCTCGACGACGAAGAAACTGTTGCCGTGCTCGCCGGTCGAAACCGGAAACAACCGCCGCGCGCCGCGCATCAGCAGGTTCTTGTCGGGATTGACGTCGCTGTCGCTGCTCAGGGCCAGTTTGATGCCCGTATAGATCAGAAACGCGCCGAAGATCCACAGCACCCATTCGAATTGGTGGAGCAGGGCCGAGCCGGCCAGGATGAACGTCAACCGCATCACGATCGCGCCCAGGATGCCCCAGAACAGCNNGACGAAGACGTTGTCCATCGACAGCGACCACTCGACCAGATAGCCGGTCAGGAACTCGATGCCGATATCGGGTCCGCGCCACACCCAAATCAGGCCGTTGAAGGCCAACGCCATCGCGCACCAGATGACCGTCCAGACGGCCGATTCGCGTAGTGTCGGTTCGACCGATTCGCGATGAAAGACGAACAGGTCGAGCACCAGCAGCACGACCACCAGGCCGCCGAAGGCCAGCCAATGCCAGATCGTAACCTGTGGGCCCAAGGCGGGGGCCGCGACTTGCGCGACGAGATCGGAAGCCAGGAGATGTCCCGAAAGGTAATCTGACAACGCCAAAGCTTCCCGCGCCAACGAGTGCAAAACGAAACGCCGGCCGAGATCGACCGAGCGCTCGCATCATAAGGGGCGCGGCCAGCAGGGGCAACGCCACATGGAAGCGCGGCATTTTCGAGGCGCAATGTAGATTCGCGGCCCAAGGGGGTGCGCAGTCCAACAGCGACCCAATGCAGGTTCGACTTGCGACAGTCCGCCCGCGCTCTTAGTCGCGCAGCGAGACGGTCTTCTTGCCGCGAGCTTCGTCGACGGACACTTTGTCCTCGCGTGCCAGCCAGCCGACGGCTTGCATGATCACGTCGCGGGGGGCGTCGACGTCCTTGGCCAGTTGCGAGAGGGTGCTCGGGCCGTTTTCGTTCAAATGATGCCAGACCAAACCAGCCGTGTCGCCGATCTGCTCCAGGCAGGACTGATGAGCTGTTGCCATTGTCGCTGGCTCCTAAACGAACTGCGATTTGGTTGCCCAACCCGTGCCGCCATGCTTGCGGAAGTATATCCGCCGAGCCCACGGGGGCTCAAGAGCCGCGGCGGCGCGAGCGAGGTTGGTGGGAAGATTCGGAGCGCCCGAACTTCCTACGACGCCTCGAACACGGCGGCTCGAAGCGACAAGAAAATATAGGCCAACCCAAACCGCGCGCGGCGGGGCGGTGGCGCCGAAGATGCCGGCTTGCGCGAAAGTGCAGGCGGCCGATTCGCAAGCGGCCCGTCGCGGCCAGGGCGCAAAAAAAGGGCCCGGCTGGCTGCGGGTGCGGCCAACCGGGCCCTTCAACCGTGAAAAAGCGGGTGCTTCCCGAGTTGGGCTAAGGTCGCCATATCGCGGCGACAGGACCACTAAGATTCACGGTGCGTCATGATCGGGTGATGTTTTTGGCCCCGGGAGAGCTTCGCGGGTCATTACGTCCCGGGGCCAAACTGGGTCGAACATGAGCGACACGACCTAATGCAGTCGGCGTGCCGAAGCCGCCGAACCGGCCATCTTTTTTTCATCACGCGACCCAAGACCATGGAAAGAACGCAGTTGCCGTTCCCAGCCCGCGAGAACCACGGCGGGGCTGGTGCGTCGAAACGCTTGTAAGAATTGCAACGCGCGGGATGCAATTGCCAAAACGGGGCGGCGAGCGCTTCAATTCTGCTCAAATCGGCGAGGCGCCACCCTCAGCCAGGAAACTGGTCGTGATCGCGCGGAACACCTGCGACAGCGCCACGTACTCGCGATCTTCGGCCTGGCACAGGATCAGGTAAGTTGCATCGGCCGTGCGAAAGCAGCGAATCGTGGCAGTGCTGGTAAGGTCGAGATAGAAGAAGTTCATGTCATAGCCGTTCAAAGTATGGTCGCCGAACTTCTCGTGGACCGGCTCGGCTTCGGAATCGACGTACTCTTCCTTAAGCGCCGCAAGTGCCGTGGCCGCGAGCTTGGCCGGATCGGTCGTGGGCGGATGCAACACGACGGACCAGAACGCGCCGCCCGGACTTTGCACGGTCACCGAGCTGTTGCCGTGCAGCGCCTCGTCTTCATCCAGCGTCCAGTTGTCTGGATAGAGAAAGCGAATGCCCATCTTCTCAAAAACGGCCGGCATCAATCCTGTCTCCCAGAGGTCCCTCGGTTCGAGCTAGCAGGAATTTTAGACGGCAAGTCCCACGAAGCGAGCCCTGTCCCATGATCTTGTGACAAACAGCCCATTTTGCTACCGTCTTTCGCCCCATTGCCTTGTTTTACCGCGAAGTGGCCCGTCGACGCCCCTGGCAGAACCCCAAGCCCGCTCGGCCCGTTTCGTATGCGCAGCAACCGTTCCACGAACAGCCCCGATCGTCCGCGCCACCGGTGCGCAGCGAGATCGCCAGCGGTCGTGGTGCTGCGCGCTAGTGTGGTGCTGGCCGCGCTGGCGCTGCCGTGCGGTTGCAAGACGCTCTCGAAGCAAGGGCCCGTGCCGCAGTCCGTGGCCACCTGCCGGCAACTGACCCAGCAGGGCATTCACGCCATGGACCGCGGCGACTGGAAACGGGCCGAGACGTTGCTGGCCCGCGCGGTCGAGATGTCAAAAACCGATCCCGACGCGCGGCGGCACTATGCCGAAGCGCTCTGCCATCGTGAGGCCATGCAGGAAGCCCTGTTGCAACTGGATGAAGCTCGCAAGTTGACGGGCGAAGATCCCGCCTTGTTGGTGCGCACCGGAGAAGTGCACCTGAGCTTGGCGCGCATCAGCGATGCCACGCGCATGGCCGACGAAGCTTTGCGAGTCGATCCGAGATTCGCGCCCGCCTGGGCCTTGCGCGGCCGGGTGGCCACGGCCACGGGTCAGCCGCGGCAGGCGCTGGCCGATTATCAACGCGCGCTCGGCTATCTGCAGGGTGACCACGATTTGACGATCCTGGTGGCCGAAACGTATCGCGAATTGAACGAGCCCGAGCGGGCATTGGCCGCGCTGCAGTTGCTGGCCGACGGTTACTCGCCCGGCGAAGAACCGCAGCGCGTGCTGTATCTCGAAGGCCTGGCGCTGACGGCGCTGCGGCGCTACGACGACGCGGTGCGCAGCTTCTCTCGGGCCGCCAGCCGCGATCGACCCACCGCCGAGATCCTCTATCGACTGGCCGAGGCCGAGATGCTCAACGGCCGCTGGGGCGAGGCGCAAAGCACGGTGCAGGAAGCGCTGGCACTGGCGCCGGACCACGCGCCGAGCCGAGCCCTGGCCGAGCGGATGGCACTGGCGACGCCGGCCTCGGCGACGGTGGTGAGATAGGGATTGGGGTTCAGGGGTTGGGGGTTAGAGACGAAGAAGGATGGCACCAGCGGCACAATCGGTATAAGTGGACTGGCGACGGTGGGGCTGCGGAAAGATGGCGGGGGAGGGGGTTGGGATGGGTTGCCCTAGGTTGGTTTCCGACCTAGGGTTCTGGTGTTCCAAAGTGTTCGGCCGGGATGCGCATCCACGGCGGGAACATAGCCATCCGGCAGTCGCGGCTCATGCGCGCCGCAGACGCCTGCGTAAACAAGGAGTTTGCATGACCAGTCTGAAAGCCATCGACGCCCCGTTTCTCGATCGTCGCAGCTACGACCCGGGCGTCGGCCGACCGGTGCAAGAGCGCCGGCAGTTTGCCAACACCTACGAGGAGCTGTCGCCCGAGGCGCGTGATTTGGCCACGGCGATCGACGAGTACAAGCTGGTCCACCGGCGTCGCTTCATCACCTACGAAGAGATGCTGAGCGTGGTCAAGTCGCTCGGTTACGCCAAGTAGGCCGACACCGCGCCGCACTTGCCAGCCGCGGCGCAGCGAGTTCGTTTGCCAGAGGGTCCGTCTCGCGACGGGCCCTTTTCGTTTTGATGGCGTCCCGCTAGCTTATACCAACCACCGAAATTGCTT
>PLYM01000105.1 GCA_003153375.1 Planctomycetaceae bacterium | reverse complement strand
ATGATGATCGCCGCACCCAGAGGCTGGGGGGTGCTGATCGCCGTGCCGCTGCTGCCCTGTGCCAAAGAATCGAAAACCGCCGATTTGACGGCGATGCGGGACTTTGAATACCGAGATGAGTACTTCGGACTGGAGTTGTCGAGCGACGTTGATTGTCATCAGCGAGGGATTATTGCTCCGACAAAAGGAACCATTCTTGACGGACCTGACTGCGCCGTTCGTCGGTCGATGTGACCCGATGCGCGCTGTTCTCGCCGGCCGCTCGCGAAAAAGTTCGCAATCTCCAATCGATGACGACTAGGTTCGTCACGTTTGCCTTGGTAGACGCGTGAGAGACCCGGCAAGTATAATCCACCTGCACGGCGCGAGGCTCACCCCAAACTGGTACTACTGAATAGCAGGAGCACGGCTAATGACTCGAACCACAGTGATCGTGTCGATCGTCTCCTTGGCGCTCGGCGCGACCGGTGCTCACCGTCGAGCACATGCCCAGCTCACCCCCAATCCCAATCCCGTCGGCAATACGATCACTATTGGTAACAACAACTACCCGGATAATAACACCGTCTTCACCAACCACGGCACTGTGACGCTTAGCGGATTCTCGGGGCTACGCAATTACGGGACATTCAACACTGACGGCCAGCTCAACGTGGCGCCGTCGTTCGCAACCGACGACTCCTTCATCGAAAACTTCTCGCTTCTCAACAACAACCCCGGCGGCGTCATTACGGCGGGCTACGGATTCTTGTACAATTACGCCACATGGAACAATAGTGCCGGTGCCACGATGAACGCACCCCAGGGTCTGTCTAACGCTGGCGGCACGTTTACCAACGCCGGAACATTCAATGGATTCGGCGGAGGCTCCATCGGCAACGGTGCTGGCGCATCGGTTGTCAACTCCGGCACCATGACCTTGGGCGGCATCTCTGGTAACAACTCTGGCGGCATATTTACCAACAGCGGCAGCTTGTCGTTCACCGGGCCTTTCCAAAACTTTGGCCAATTCACAAACGCGATGAGTGGCAGTTTTGGCAGCAATACGTTCGTGGAGAACGAGAGCGGTGCCGTCTGGCAAAATTTCGGATTCATGAATACCCGTTCGTATGTGACGAATGACGGCGGCGCCACGATGACGAATACGGGAACCATGCAACCGTTCATCATGGAACTCAAGCCCGGCGGCGTGCTCAACAATAGCGGCTCGCTGAGCATTGGAGTCCTGATCGACAACCAGGGAACCGTGACCAATGGTAACCAGGGGACCATCAACAATAACGGCACGGTCACGATGAGTTCGATGACCAATAGCGGCACGATGACAGGTTCGGGGTCCAACATCGGCTCGCTCATCGATATGGGTACCCTCACGCCTGGCAACCCGACAGCCAACACGGCAGGCGTCTACAGCGTCACTGGTGACTACACCAAGTCGGGCGGAGTGCTCAACGTCGGTTTAGGCGGTTTGTCGAACGGCGGCGGCAACAACAGCTTGACGCAATTCGACTGGCTCAAGATTGGCGGTGGCGCATCATTCACCGTACCCACTACCATCGACGTTTCACTGCTCGCAGGACTGTCGGCCAGCAGTTTGACGCCGGGCGAAAAGTTCGCGATTGTCAAGGCCGGTGGCATGATCTCGGGATTCCAGTATCTCTCGCTCGATACTTCGGCCGCTCAGCTACCCGGTGGGTACGGCTGGAAACTCACTCAGGCCGGGTCCGAAATCGATCTCAACGTCGTCGCACCCGAGCCAGACGGATTAACGATGTCTGCTATCGCCATTCTTGCATTGGTGGCTGTTGCAGCACGCCGGGCTTTCAGCACGAAACGCCTCGCGGGTAACGCCGCGAATCGACGTAGATTCATCGGCCACCTGGCTCACGCCGCCGTGAGCGTGGGCGAGAAGTGAACTTAACCGCCGCCTGGCCCAAACTGTCCGGGTCCATCAATCGCGTCATCCTCGGGCCCTTCGGCTAATGGCGTCGCAGGCGCCAAGCAGCCAGGCGGGGAAACGGAAACGGCGGTTTCGTGTCATTAACTCATGTGTGCGTGAGACTCCCGTTATACGACCCTTTGATGCGAGCCGCCGCTTGGCTCGTCTCGGATTCTCATACGTTTTTCGACGCACGATTTTAGTGCCGAGAACTCAAACGTTTTGTGAGAATCGCCCTCGACTGAACGACGGCCGCCATGATGGCCTGAAAGCCAGCGCATCAAAGGAACGATTTGCGGCATGACGGCTGACGGCCAGCCGGACTTGCTGCCCGACACCTGGTTCATGGCCTATTCTGGCGGAGTTAGGAAATGGGCCGCGTCGCTCGACGTGGCAAATCACGGAGACGATAATCACGCTGTACGGGGAACGGCCGAGGTAATCGCAGTTCACCTAGAGAGATAACGATGCGCCTAGGAAGTGTAGTAGCCATCCGTTCTGGCGTTGTTTTGGTTGCTGCGGTGCTGTGGCACACGGAGGCGAATTTGGCCTGCGGTGAAGAACCCGCGGGCAGCCCAGCCGCGAAGGCCCCGATCGCCACGAAGCGTCGCGCGTTCCAGCCCCCCACTCGTGTTCCGGTGGCCATTGATCGTGACAAGTTCGGCGAGGGATGGAAGCAGGCTGTGCCGCTTCCCCAAACGGACGACATCCTTGAAATTTGGGTGAAAGATGGTTGGTTGCAAGCCAAACGCCTCGACGAAGAAAGGGACCTCGATTGGTGGATCATGCTAGCCAAGGTCACGGGCGGCCAGATGCCCGCTGTTACCGTCGTCCAAAAAAGTACTGGCCTCGGGTTTGGCTTTGAGCTTTCCTACGGCCGCTACTTCATCCATGACAGTGATTGTGCCCTACGCGCCGTTCGCGATCGCCCGGATGCTGAGCACGCTCAGCCACGCACTGTATTCCTCAGCAATGATGCCAAATCACGCGCACGTAGCCAAGCGATGGTTGCCGATCTCGTACTCTCAAGTTGGGAGGACAAGGAATGGTTCGTTGTGGTCTCGGGGCGCGTAGACGAGCGTGTCGATGCGGTGATTCGGCTCAATCCGCTAGCCGTTGATGTTGAAGAACAGGGCGTCGATGGCAGAGCGGTATACAGTCGAATCTTTCGTGGGGATTCCTGGGTGATTGACGACGGCGATTTGCTCGTGGCCGATCGCATGCTTTCGAGCGACTACAAAGCCGCGGAGCGGGAAGAGCAAGCACGTGAGGTCGTCAGAAATCGTCCCCCACCATCGCTGGACATTGCCACCTGGCTGAACGCCAAAGACGACTTGTCGCTGGACAAATTGAAGGGACGCGTGGTGTTCGTGGACTTCTGGGGCACTTGGTGCGGTCCCTGCGTCAAGAAGATTCCAGAGGTCCAAAAGCTTGCCGAGCGTTTTGCGGACCGCGGCGTCGTCGTGATCGGTGTGCATTCAGCAGAGGCTGCCGACACGTGTCGTGACTTCGTCGAAAAGAATGGCATCACATTTCCTATTGCGATCGATTCGGGCAAGACAGCCAAGAGCTACGCCGTCACAGAGTGGCCGAGCATGTTCTTGATCGACAAGCAAGGGAAATTCGTAGTGAGCTTCGCGGACGAACTGCCCGCGGATGCACTCATCGAAAAGTTACTACACGACTAGGACAGCTCCACGGCGACGGATGATCGCTCGTCGTCCGAGCTGAAACCATCGGCGGCGAGAAGGAGAGGAATTGCAGTCCGGACGTTTTGGGCCAGAAAATGCGGGTACTGCCGTAGTGTTGTGGTGCTGAACGAGCCTCACGGCTGTCCCGGAATCCCATACGAACGTGAGACGTCCGAACAAACCACCGTTAAGTGACGCTCGTGTCCGTGTCAAAAAGGCATCCCTTTGACGGGACCGTTTCGGAGTGCCGGAAAGGCAGCCCTTTTCTGCGAATGACGCTCGGCCGCCAAGTGTGGGCGTTCTGGCCCTGTCCCGAGCCCCGGCAAATCAACGTAGTTTGCGACTGTTTGATTCGGCAATGTGCCGCGCCGGCTAACTTGCATCGGTAGTTCAACGGAGCAGAATGGCAACCGGACGCTCAGCGCCCATGACACGTCCTCCCTGAGTGCTTGATTCGAGCCTTCGGTCAATGAGGCCGAACGGAATTAGTACGACCCGATAAAGATGGATTCACGCCTCATGGTAGGGCTTACCTGCCTCGTACAATTCCATGCGTGCAAGCAGGTCGGTCTTTTCATCTGGGGCCACCAAATCGAGCGCCTTCCGTTGCCACGAGATCGCATCAGAAAAGTTTCCGTCCTCCGCGTGGGCGGCGGCAAGCACGTAGAGACTAACAGCATCCGAGAAATCCGTGATTTCGCACGCCTTTTCGGCTAATTGGACGGCTCTAGCTCCGTCGCGGTATCGACCGTCAGAACAGGTTGCCAAGAGCCAAGCGAACGCGCTATAGCGTGTGGCAGTGTCTGGGCCGAGGCGTATGGCTTCGGTGTAGTCCCCGACGGCGCTCTCATAGTCGCGTTTTCGCTTCGATGCAATGCCGCGGTTGTTGAACGCACGGGGGTCGAGTGGATCGAGACGAATCGTTTCGGAATAGTCCGCGATTGCCTTGTCGTACTCGCCTTTGTGTAGCCAAGTGTTGCCGCGGTTGTGATAAGCAACGGCAGATTCCGGGGCTATCCGGAGGGCCGTGTTGAAGTCGGTGATCGCCTTATCGTACTCGCCTTTGCTATCCCAGTTGTGACCGCGGCCGATGTAGGCGTCGACAAATTGCGGGTCGAGGCGGATGGCTTCTGTACAGTCGCCGATGGCCTTGTCGTACTCGCCCTTCCCAGCCCAGGCCCGGCTGCGGGTGTAACGAGCACGAGACTGAAGATTCATCAAGTTGATTTGTTGACCCGATACCGTGCCACGCTTGACCTTGGCATGTGGCGGGGCGAGCCGGATGACTTCGGTATGGTCCGCGATCGCCTTGTCGTACTCACGTGTCTCAGTCCAGGCGCGGCCGCGATTGTAATAGGCTCTGGCATCTTGCGAATCGAGTCGGATCGCCTCGTTGAAGTCGGCGATGGCCTTGTCGTACTTGCCCCTCTGATGCCAGTAGAGGCCGCGATCGATGTAGACACCGGCATTTTGTGGGTCGAAACAGATCGCTTCGTTGAAGTCCGCGATGGCTTTGTCGTACTCGCCCTTCCTAGCCCAGCAGGACCCGCGACCCACATAGGCAGGGGCATATTGCGGGTCGAGGCGGATGGCTTCGTTGAAGTCGGCGAAAGCCTTGTCGCACTCGCCTTTCCAAGCCCACGCCCGGCCGCGGTTGTAATAGGCTTCGGGGTGTTGCGGGTCGAGGCGGATGGCTTCGGAATGGTCGGCGAATGCCTTGTCGTATTCGCCTTTGCAAGTCCAGGCGGTGCCGCGTTTGTCATAGGCAACGGAATCTTGGGGGTCGACGCGGATTGCCTCGCTGCATTCGGCGATGGTCTCGTCGTATTTCGAAAAACGTGTTCTACGGAAGGTGTCGCTGCGCAGTTTGGTGAGCAGTCGTGCCCAAAGTGTCATTGAACAGAAACCTCTTCAGTAAGCAGGTTGTACCTTTGCTGCAATGTGTGGGCGAAGCATCCTGACTCTATGAAATCTAACCTGCACGGAAATGAAACGCCAACGCAGGGTTGCCCCACTGGTCGTACCGACATGGGCCATTAACTTCCCTTGAGGTGCGCCGGGTTTTGAGGACAGTCCGACTGCTTATTCTGGGTAGCCCAAGTGGGGCGGGAAAG
>PLYM01000265.1 GCA_003153375.1 Planctomycetaceae bacterium | reverse complement strand
AGCACGAACGGTAACCAATTACGAAACACGGTCACTACGGTCACTACGGTCACTGCGGGGTCTGGATCGGCCCCGCCTAACTGATACATAGGCCCGCGGGAACGAGCCCCGGTGCCAGGGGAGGGGGGCCAATTTTTAATGGACCCAAAGTTTACAGACCGTTGCCCTAAGCGCACGCAACATTTCGCAGTATAGAAAATCCTAACTGATATGTGGCCGTCTCGCCGGGCCGCTGCCCGGGTCACGACGCCTTACTGATATGTGCGCCCGGGCTCTCTGGTCCTGGCATCCCTTCTTTCCTTTACCCCGATTTCGGACCAGACCACGCTGGTTCCGCCAACATATAGGAGACCTAAAAATGGTTGCTGCAACAAATATCGAACCCCTCCTGCTGACTGAGAAGCAGGCTGCCCGGGCATTGAATCTCTGTGGAAAAACGGTTTCGACGCTCAGGAAAAGCGGTGAACTACCCTGCATCCGGCAAGGGCGAGCCGTGCGATATGACCCCGCCGACTTACGGGCGTGGATTGCTGGGAAGAAGGAGTCCGCCCCGATTGCTTGTAATTAGGATAGGCTCCCCTAGAATCGTGGCATGCCACGAAAAAGTTTCACCGATCAAGTGCGAGCGGCTGTTCTGAAGGCGGAAGAATCCCGCTATCGGATCAGCAAGGCGACGGACATCCCGGAAGGAAACCTGTCGCGTTTCGTGCATGGCCAATCCGGCTTGTCAATTGCGAGCTTGGACCGGCTCTGCGCCTATTTGAAACTCCGAGTTGTAGGACCTGAAAAACGCAAAGGCAATTAAATATGGCAACGCTGGTTGTTGACAATAAGGGCAGTCGATTGGTCCAGTTCACGGATCGCAACCGAGATCGACGAACTGTTCGCCTGGGAAAAATTTCCGAGACGGCTGCCGAAAAGATCAAAGGGCGGATTGAAAAGCTCAATTCGGCAAGCCGAGCTGACGCGGCTGTGGATGATTCCACCGCCGAATGGGTCGGCAGCTTAACTGATCGAATGCACGCAAAACTTGCAAAGGTCGGACTTGTGACCGAGCGGGCTAAGCGATCTCGCATCGAATCGGCGACCCTAGCCACGTTCATTGACGGCTTTATTGATGAGCGAACTGATGTGAAAGATGCGACGAGGACGGTCTACGGGCACACCCGACGGTGCTTGGTAAAGTTCTTCGGTGCGGACAGACCGTTGGCGAGTCTAACCAAGGGCGACGCCGACGAATTTCGCCGCTACCTCGGACGACCAAAGGAAAAGAAAGGCGAAGGGCTTGCAGACAATACTGTTCGGCGACGTAGCGCCATCGCCAAACAATTTTTTCAAGCGGCCTTAGACAAGGAACTGATTGGTCAAAATCCCTTCGCCAAAATGAAAGGACTGGCCGTACGCGGCAATAAGACACGAGAATTTTTCGTGAGTAGGGATACGATCGCTCGCGTGATAGATGTTTGCCCCGACGCCCAATGGCGCTTGATCATCGCCCTTAGCCGCTACGGTGGGCTACGCACGCCGTCCGAACACTTGGCGTTACGGTGGGGCGATATAGATTGGGAACGCGGCCGGATGACGGTCCATAGCCCCAAGACAGAGCACCATGAGGGCGGAGATTCCAGGATCATCCCAATTTTCCCGGCGCTTCGACCCTATCTCGATGAAGTTTATGCCCAAGCCGAGGAGGGGACTGAGCACGTGATCACGAGGTATCGAGAACCCGGCTGCAATCTTCGGACGCAATTACATCGGATTATCCGCAAGGCGGGACTCGAACCGTGGCCCAAGCTATTCCAAAACTTGCGATCTACTCGGGAAACCGAGTTGGCCGAGACCTACCCCATGCACGTCGTTTGTGCCTGGATTGGAAACAGCCTCCGTGTGGCTGCCAAGCACTACCTGCAAGTCACTGAAGCTCACTTCCAGCAAGCCGGCGAGGTCAAAAGCGCTGCAAAAAGCGCTGCACAACAGGACGGAAACGAGTTGAATGAGGGGGAATGGGGAAATTCGGCTCGCCATAAGTCCAAAAATCACGGTGAATTGCAGCCTTTCGCTATGGCTGAAATGGGCGATGAGGGACTCGAACCCCCGACATCCACGGTGTAAACGTGGCGCTCTAACCAACTGAGCTAATCGCCCTTGAGTGATCTCGATCGCAGAAGTCTATCGCATCATCTGCCGGCCTCCAAGTCGTGGGATTTCTGGTGAAATTCTGAGGGGATCGCCGTTGTGGGGATTGCAGCCTGCCCAGAAAGTTGCCAACCCGCGAGTCCCGTGCACATGTGATTTCACCCGGATCGTCGTTCGCTGCGTGGGAAGAGAAACTAACGAACGGACACCATGTAGTGTGACGTGGTCGCACACCTTGCTTGATTGTCGTGCCCCCCGCTTGGCGGGTAGGGCCTTGCGAAGAGAAGCTTTGAATCAGCACCCCATGATCGTTGTAGCGGCCTCATTCGCGCGACGGGGTCGGCGGTTGCGCCGCAGCGCATAATCGGCCAAATATTCGGTTAAAAGGCGAAAATAATTACTCTAACCACTTTCAGAATAAAGCCGGCGTGCTTATGCTACCCTATCGGCCTTACGTGTAACTACCCCTGGAGACAAAGACTTTGGCAACGAAACGAACCAAACGAAAAGTGGCTGAGAAGAGCGAACCGAGTAAGAGCGACGTCATTCGCGAGATCCTCAAGGCCAATCAGAGCGCGGGCCTGAAGGAAATTCGGGCCATGTTGGATGAGCGCGGCGTCAAGGCATCGGACGCGCTGATCAACAAGATCAAGTACGGTCGTAACGGCGCCAAGACAGGTCGCACTCGCAAGAGTGGCAACCCCAGTAAAGCGGACGCCATTCGCGACATGTTCGGCGCCTTGGGCGAACAAGCCCGCTCGCGCGACGTGATTGCCGCGTTGGCCAAGCGTGGCATGACCGTCTCGTCCGCACAAGTGAGTACACTTCGCAAGACCCTGGGCGGTCGCGGCCTGACGTTCACTTCGTCCGGATCCCACGCGGTTTCGCTCGATCATCTGCTGGCGGCCAAGAATCTGGCCGAGCGACTCGGCGGTATCGAGGCGGCCCAGCAGGCGCTCAACAGCCTGGCGAAGCTCATCCAACCGTAACAAAAAGTGGGTCGGTTGCTCGCGCGGCCGGTCTTGGTTTTCGACGTAGACGCGTGCTGCTATCCTGCGTGGGGATGGCAGTACGTTTTTTTTGCTACCCACGGTTTTTCGCATGCCGCTTAGCGCCCGGTTCTAGGGCCGAGGTTCGTTGTGTTGCAACTTGTCGTGGCCTTGGTCTTGAGCGCGCACCTCGTGCTGGTCGATATTGCGATGGCCGCTCCGCTGGCCAGTGTCTGGTTCGAGTGGCGTCCGCCGCGCGGATGCGAGCTCTTGGCCGACCGGCTGGCTCTGACGCTTGCCCGCCTTTCGATTTGGGCACTGGTAGCAGGCATGCTGTTGGGTGGCTTGCTGTTGGCCCTGCGCTGGACGTCGGACGATCGAGCCTATTTTGACGCGCTCGCGGCGGTGCCCGCCAGCCGACTGTGGTTCGCCGGCGCCGAATTGATTTTTTCATGGGCCTGTCTGGCTGCCTACGCCGCGCGCTGGCATCGCTGGGCCCGATGGCGCGTTGTTCATCGGCTGCTGGCCGTCGCGGCCGCTTCGAATCTGCTGCTGCACTTTCCGGCGCTGTTTACCATCGTGTCGATTCTTGGCAAAAGACCCGAGCTGTGGGGTGAAGTGTTGGACCGGGCTGCCTATCAACACATGCTCCTCGATGGCGAGGTGCTGGCGCGTGTGACGCATATCTGGTTGGCGGCTTTCGTCACGACCGGTGTCGTCGTGATGGTGCTCGCAGGGCGACTTGCCGGCGGTGCTGACAGCTGCCGTCTCGTCGAGCGCGGCGCCTGGCTTGCGCTGGTGCCGGCGCTGCTCGAGCTGCCCGCCGGGTGGTGGCTGGCGTCGCAGATTCCCGAGGCCCAACGCTTGCCGCTATTGGGTGACGACCTGCTCGCGACGGGGCTTTTTGCCGCCTCGATCCTGCTGGCGCTGTGGCTCATGCACCTTTTGGCCGGCATCGCGCTGGGAGATCACGAGCCGCGACAGGTCGGCCGCTGCGTCGCCACGCTGCTTGCAATCATGCTGCTCATGGTGAGCACCCGTTTTCGTTGGCACGAAGTTCCCGCGAACCGTGCGGCAATGGCCTCGCCCGCCGCGGTTCGCGCGGCCGCAGACATCTTGCATCCGCTGGAAGTTGCGTTCCAATAGAGTCACGCCGCGCGCCACGATGTCTCGTTCGCCGCGTCGCTCGAACTTCCGCAAACCCTCGGATCGCTGCATTCCCATGGCGCTCGAAATCATCTCCTTGTCAGACTCCCAAAGCGGCTCTAGCGCGAAAGTCGCGCCGGGTCTGGGCTTCAATTGCTACAGTTTCGCGGCGCCCACCGCCAAGGGCCCGCTCGAAGTCCTGTGGGCCGCGGCCGATTTTTCCGCCGGCGCGGCCAAGCCCTCGGGCAGCGGTATTCCCTTGATGTTTCCCTTCGCCGGCCGTATCCGTGGGGCGAAGTTCGAATTCGAGGGCAAATCGTATCAACTGGAGCCCGGCGACGGACTGGGCAACGCGATTCACGGTTTCGTAATCAACCGCCCGTGGCGCGTCACGCAGCAATCGGCATCGCGGGTAGTCGGTCAGTTTCAGGCATCGATCGACGATCCCTCGGTGCTCGCGCACTGGCCGGCCGATTTTCGTATCACCGCCGACTATCAACTGGCTGGCGCCACATTGACCAGCGAGTTCACGATCGAAAACCCCGATAGCCGGCCGCTGCCGTTTGGCTTTGGCACGCATCCTTACTTTCGCGTGCCGCTGGGCGGTACCAGCGGGGCCGAGTGCGTGGTGCGAGTTGGCGTCGATACGAACTGGGATTTGGAGGGGCTGCTGCCCACCGGTGCCAAGTCTTCGTCGGCCGTGGTGGCCGATCTGCAAAAGGGAGCGCCGATGAGTGGCTTGAAACTCGACCACGTCTTCGGCGGTCTGACGTTCGACAATCATCGCTGCACCGCCACGGTATACGATCCTTCGAGCAAACACACGCTGGCAATGACGTTCCTCGATCAGTTTACCACGTGCGTCGTCTACAATCCGCCGCATCGCGAAGCCGTCTGCATCGAGCCTTATACGACCGTGCCCGATGCATTTGCGTTGCGCGCGCGAGGGATCGACCCGCACCTGCAAATCCTTGCCCCCGGTCAGACGTTTCGCACGCGCATCGATATCCGCCTCGATTGATCAAACTGCAAGGGGGACTGACAGATGCCAGACCAGCGCCCATGGATCGCCGTTTCGTGCGCGCTCGTCTGCTGCGTGCTGCTGAGTTCCTTCAGTAGCATCGCGCGGGCAGGGGAGGCCCGCCGGCCCAACGTGCTGCTGATCATCACCGACGATCAGGGGTGGGGCGATTTCGGCTTTCACGGTAACCCGCAATTGAAGACGCCGCACTGGGACCGTCTGGCGGCCCAGAGCACCGAGCTCACTCGGTTTCATGTCTGCCCGGTTTGCAGCCCCACGCGCGCGAGCCTGCTCACGGGCCGCTACAACTATCGCACCGGCGCCATCGACACGTTTCTCGGCCGTTCGACGATGGTCACCGAGGAAGTGACCTTGGCCGAGATGCTGGCCGCGGCCGGCTATCGCACCGGCATCTTTGGCAAGTGGCACCTCGGCGACAATTATCCCTCGCGGCCTGGCGACCAGGGCTTTGCCGAGTCCTTGGTGCATCGCGGCGGCGGCATCGGCCAGGCCTCCGATCCGCCGGGTAATAGCTATTTCGATCCCGCGTTGCTCGAGAATGGCCGGGAGGTCAAGTCTCACGGTTATTGCAGCGATGTGTTCACCGACGCCGCGATTCGTTTCATCAGCCGCAAGTCGAGCGAACCGTTCTTTGCTTACCTGGCCTTCAATTGTCCACACACACCGCTGCAAGTGCCCGAGGAATATCACCGCCGCTATCAGGGGATGGGACTCGATGAGGACACGGCCAAACTCTATGGCATGGTGGCAAACATCGACGACAACCTGGGCCGGCTGTTCGCGAAACTTCAAGAGCTGAAGCTCGACGAGTCGACGATCGTCGTCTTCTTGACCGATAACGGCCCCCAATCGCGTCGCTACAACGGCGTGCTGAAGGACTTGAAGGGCTCGGTCCACGACGGCGGCATCCGCGTGCCCTGCCTGGTGCGCCTGCCGAGCCAGGTCGCCGCCGGCGCCAAGATCGATCAGGTAGCCGCGCACATCGATCTCACGCCGACACTGCTCGAAGCGTGCGGTGTAGCGCGGCCCGCGAACGTTGCCCTCGACGGCGTGAGCTTATGGCCCTTGTTGCTCGGCAAACAAACGTCGCTTGCCGAGCGGACGCTGTTCTTTCAGTGGCATCGGGGCGACGTTCCCGAGCGCGGTCGGGCCTGCGCCGCGCGATCGAGCCGCTACAAGCTTGTGCAGCCGGCCGGACGCGAAGGCCTGAAGCCGCTCCAGCCAGCCTGGGCACTGTACGACATGATCGCCGACCCCGGCGAGAAGCAGAATCTGATCGACACCCACGCCGACGTGGCGGCGACCCTGAAAGCAGCCTACGAGCGCTGGTTCGACGACGTCAGCAGCACCCGCGGATATCCCGTGCCGCGCATCGTCGTCGGCACCCCGCACGAGAATCCCGTCACGCTCACGCGTCAGGACTGGCGCGGCCCGCGGGCCGGCTGGGCCAACAACAGCGTCGGCCACTGGGACATCGAAGCCGGCGCGGCGGGCAGGTATGACGTCACGGTTCGCTTCCCGGCCGTGCCGGCCGAGAGCACCGTGCGCCTGCGGCTGGGAAAACTCGATCTGGCTCAAACCGTCAGTGCCGCTGCCGATCGCGCCACGTTCGCCGCGCTCACGTTGCCAGCCGGCACACAGCAGCTCGAGGGCTCGATCGAACGCGGCGGCCAGGCGAGCGGCGTCCACTACGTGGACGTGCTGTGGCGGGCTCCAGAGCCAAACGCCCAGTAGCCAAGCGCGCCGCAGTCAATCGCTCCGTAGTCGGACAGTTCGCTCCTGGTCCTGTCGATCTCGGCGCGCAAAAACAGGCCAGACCCCAAAAAGAGTCTGGCCTGCGAGGGACGCTTTCTTGGAAGCACCTGGCTAGTTGGCCGCGGCTGGCTCATCGCCGCCGGGCAGTTTGCCTTGCTCGATCAGTTGGCCGAAAGTCGGCGAGTTGGGATCCTTGGGATTCGATTTCTGGCCGGCGACCTTGTCCAACGCCTCTTGGATTTTGGCGGTGTTCTTGGCGTCGGCCTTCTTGTCGAGCAACTCGTCGAGCGCCTTGCCGTATTCGTTGCGCTCCTTCTTGGTCTTGCCGACGTGGCAAACGTTGCACTTGACCTTCATGACCGCCGCGGCCAGAGACTTTTCGGCCTCGGTGGCGGCGTCTTTCTTGACGTACTTGGCTTCGAACTCTTTTTTGAACGCTTCGATACCAAAGGCGGTTTGCGTTAGCACGCTTCCCAGCGCGATCGTTCCGCACACAGCTAGCAAAAGAACACTCTTCATCGTCTTGGATCTCCCGTTGCGTGCTTGCCTGCCCAATAAATAGCGGGTGTTCCGAATCAACTGGTGGGTCGCGAGGAGGATTCGAGGCAGGATTTCAAAGGTGGGCAACCGCTATCGCCAACTAATAGAATCCCCCGCCGGCGCTCTGTCAAGCGATCGGCCGAGGCGCTGCGCGAACCACGAAAACCGAGAAATTCTCGCGCGCTGGATGTCGGAAAGTCGGATGCCAGGAAGGTGTGACTCCGCGGCCGGCGCCGGCAGAGAAGAGCAAGCGGAGTTTGGCCGCCGCGTCACGGTGCGCCAATCGGCGGCACCGACCCGTCGAGATTGCGCGGCAGCGCAGGTGCGCGCGGCGTGGGCCGTGGCTCGATCGATTCTTCCGGCGGCAATGCCGGAAGTTGTTTGGCCAGGCAACCCGCGTCGAGTCCGTCGCTGGCGCCGGCCAGGGCCGGGTTGTCGCCGGCTTCAGCCGCCAGTGCATAGTCGCTGGGCGTGTGCGTGTGATAAGCCCGCTCGGCGGCCGGCAACCCGAGCCAGCGAACGGAGTCCTTGCCCGCTAACTGCCAACGGCTTTGCTTGCGCCACAGGTCCTGCCAGTCTTCGAAGCGAAGTCGTCGTAGGTTCGTCCCGGCAGCGGCGTTGTTGATTTGCCAAAAGACGTCGAAGCCGTCGAAGAAGTCGTGATCGCCGCTCCATTGCAGCCGCGCCGCATATTCGTCAGCGCGGTCACTGCCGCGCTGCTCGACCAGTGCCGGGCGCGCCGTCGAGACAAAGATGCTGTCGTCGGCGCCGATTTCGGTGAGCAATTGATAGGGCGCGTCCTCGCGATTGGTCAGCAGCGCCAGGCCGCCGCGGATCATGGCCGTCAGGTGCCGCAGGTTGAGCTGAATGTGTCCCAGTTGTCGAGGCTGCGAGGGCCCGCCGGCCGCCACCAACAGCGGCTCGCTCGTGGCCAACAGGCCATTGTCCCAATTCAGGCGCACGGCCTGCAGCTCGTTGTTTCGCAGCAACGCCGCCTCTCCCCGCGCCAGGCAATGGTGCAGGCTGATCGTCACGATCTGCTCTTCCATCGCGGTGGGGTCCATGGCGATCGTGCCCGTGCCGGGGGGCGCCTTGATGTCGAAGAACGCCACGCCGGCGTGATAGGCCGTCTGCCCCAGCGAGGCGTTGCGAATCGTGAACGTGCAGCGCTGGAATTCGAGCGATTCGGCACGTCGCGTTTCGAACAGCGACCATTCGGCCGGCACGTTGCGTGGCAGGTCGAGCTCCCAGTGCACGCCACTGACGTTGAGCTGACTGCCGGCCACGCTCAACATGCTGGGCAGGAATTTGACTGAATCGATCAGCGCCGGCTTGAAAACAACCACCGGCTGAAAGCCCGCGCCGGCGCGGATGGTCAGCTTGGTGTTCGCGATCGTGATCGGCTTTTCCACGCGGCGGCCGTTGAATCGCAGTTCAATGGTGTCGCCGCTTTTGGCGCTGCTGCAAGCCGCCTGCAAGGTGGCGAAGTTGTGAGGACCCACCTCATCGCCGACCGCCAGCAGGTTGCCACGCAGCGTGGAAGTTGGAGCGCTCGACGCCGCGCCGCCCGTGCTCTCGCCATCGGCGGCCGCGGTGTCTGTCGTGGTCTTCGTGTCCGACGGAGATTGCAGCCGGCTGGCCGTGGCCGAGGCCCGCGCGGCCCAACGCTGGAAATTCAAGTCAACACCCAACGACTTGGCCATCTGTTGAATCCAGGGCGGTGGCGTGACGGGCTTCGCTTTCGCCGCCGGTTCCACGGGCTCGACGAACGATTCCGGCGCGGGCGGCGACGGATCGGAGTCGGGAGTCTCGACAGCGGAAGGCTCAACATTCGGAGTCACGATCGGCGGCTGTGAAATCTCGCGAGGATCCGCCGGGGCTGTCCGCAGCGGTGCCTCGATCGGCTTGCCGCGCGAGGGCTGAGGCTCGGGGCTGCGCACCTTGGCTGCCGGAGCGGCCAAGGGACCGGCCACTTCACTCGTCCCGCCCGACCAATAGACGTCGAGCACCATCACAATCGCGAACAGGGCCGCCAAGGGCAGGGCCCACGGCACGTGGTGCTGCCAACGCGCCACGGGACTCGTCGACGGAGGGCGGACCCAGCCACGGCGGGGGCCGCGCAGATTCATACCCAGCTTGTCGCCGAAGGCTACCAGCTCGTTGATCAGTTCGGCCGGCTGCTGATAGCGTTGCGTGGGATTCTTGGCCAGCAGCTTCGCCATGATGCGCGCCACTTCGCTGGGCAACTCGGGACGCAGCACGCGCGGATCGGGCGCGTCGTCGCCTTGGTGTTGCAGCAACTTCTGCAGCACCGTTCCCTCGGGAAACGGCGGCCGGCCGGTGAGCATGTAAAACAACGAACAGCCCAGCGAATACATGTCGCTGCGCACGTCGGCGCTGCGCGGGTCGCGGGCTTGCTCGGGCGAAATGTAATCGAACGTGCCCAAGGTCACGCCGCTGGCGGTCAGGTCGTCCGAGGCCGCTAGCTGGTGCAGCCGGGCCAGGCCCATGTCGACCAGCTTGGCTTTGCCGTCGGGCGTGATCAGCACGTTCGAGGGTTTGATGTCGCGGTGGATCACGTTGCGCTGGCTGGCGTGCTCGAGCGCTTCGGCGATCTGATAGGTATAGCTGATGGCCTGATCGAGCCCGAGCGGCCCTTGCTGCTCGACCAGGTCGCGAATGTTCACGCCTTCGATGAACTCGAAGACGATGTAATGGACGCCGCGGTCTTCGCCGACGTAGTGCACGCGCGCGATGTTGTCGTGATCGAGCCTCGCGGCCGATTGGGCCTCGTTGCGAAAGCGGCGTAGCGTTTCGTCGTCGGCCGACTGATCGCGTGATAGCACCTTGACCGCGACTTCGCGATTCAGCGTCGTATCCAGCGCGCGGAAGACGATGCCCATCCCGCCGCCGCCGACGAACTTCTGCAGCAGGAACTGGCCCAGGTGGTCCCCCTCGACCAACCCGCCCGACTCGAGCGGTGGCGGCAGACCCCGGCCCAGCGAAAGGCCGGGCTGCGGCACGCGCGAGGAAATGATCGTCATCTGGCCGTCGTGACCGGGCAGAGCTTGCGAGCGCGAACTGCCGGCGGGGGCGTGGCGCCGCGCCACGCTCGACTCCGTCGGCGCGGAAGGAACCGGCTTATGGCTCGATTGTTCGCTCATTTTTTCCTCGGCTCTGCCGGCATCGTGCCAGGCAAGTTTGCCGAACCGGTTTCAGTCGATTGCGAATCGCGAGATGAGACTTGTCGCTACCGACCGTACCGAGAGTAGTCGCAGGTTTTCGGACGAACGCCCTTGGAGACTGCCTGGCACCTGGGATGTGCCAGCACGTACGCGTCGATTCTAATCTCTGTCTGTGACGGCGTCAAACAAGTAACTGACGCTCGCCATTGGAGTTAGGTGCGCTTTCGCAGTTTGCCCAGCCGAACTCTCCCGCCCGCCGCCAGCGTGCTTCGCGAAGCTCGCCCCCCTCATGGTCCGCGTTTCGATCGTCCGAGATTGCTTTCGTCCCCGATTGGGTTAAATTGCTGGCGACTTTCCGGCGGTTTTCGGCCGCTCCCACGTGTCATCAGCCCTCGCGTCACCCGCAGAGACCACTCCCATGCCACTCGATCGTCGCCAGTTCCTCCGCCACTCGGCTGCGGCCGCCACCGCTTGGGGAGTTTCCTCGCTCGCTCATCAGGCTCCGGCCGCCGATGAAAAGCCGCTGCTGTTCAAGATCTCCTTGGCCCAGTGGTCACTGCACAAGGCGCTGTTCGGCGGCAAGTTGAAGAACCTCGACTTCGCCCAGCAAGCCACCACGGAATACGGCATCGACGCCGTCGAATATGTGAACCAGTTCTTCAAAGACAAAGCCAAGGATCAAGAGTATTTGTCGGAAATGAAGACTCGGGCCGCCGACCAGGGAGTTCGCAATGTGCTGATCATGATTGACGATGAAGGTAATCTAGGCGATCCAGATGCGGCCCGGAGAACGAAGGCGGTTGAGCAGCATTACCCCTGGGTCGAGGCCGCGAAGTTCCTCGGCTGCCATTCGATTCGGGTGAATGCCCACTCCAAAGGAACTCCGGAGGAGCAAGCCAAGTTGGTGACCGATGGGCTCCGCCGGCTGGCGGAGGTCGGCGCCACGGCCGGCATTGGCGTGATCGTCGAGAACCACGGTGGCCTGTCGTCGAATGGCGAGTGGCTGACCTCGGTTATCAAGGCAGTGAATTTACCCAATTGCGGCACTCTGCCTGATTTCGGTAATTTCAGCAGCTACGACCGCTACAAGGGGGTTAAGGAGATGATGCCCTATGCCAAGGGCGTTAGCGCCAAGAGCCACGACTTCGACAAGCAGGGCAATGAAACCCACACCGACTATCGCAAGATGTTGAAGATCGTCCTCGATGCCGGCTACCACGGTTACGTGGGAATTGAGTACGAAGGCTCGCGAACTCCCGAGCCAGACGGGATTCGCGCTACCAAAAGACTGCTTGAAACGGTCCGCGCCGAAATGTCGTAGTCTCACAATTCTGTGCAGGCATCGCACTCATCTTGTTTATCCCATAATTTCTGAATTCTCTTCGCACGAGTGGTACTCGGGAGGAATTTCTAAAGTTTTTCCAGACGGTCCAAGCAGGACATTTGGTAAATGGGAAAATGGCCACTGCCTGTTTTTTGGGCACATCGGCTGTGCGCGGTTTTGTTGCATGGCCGCACAAAAGATGTGCACACTTGGTCGATCGACGCAAGTGCTATCAAAGAAATGACATCCGTGCTGGTCTTGCCCGCCCTGTACGATTGCTGAGTCGAAGGCCAACGAGGCCCGTGACCTTCCAAGCACCCGTTTCAGGAGATTGCGATGATGAACGAGCAGCGACAAGATGTCTTTCGCGTAGCCGACGAGATTTTTCGTCAGCGGCCCAGTTGGGTCACCTTTTTTCGCGAAGTGCTAGGCGTGGATGGAATCGTTCGCCAAGTTCACCAAACGCCCGAGTCACTTGCGTCCTTTGAGCAGACCCCAGAATACCAGAAGATCCAGCAAATGCTGGCGAAGCTCCGCGAGAACGACGCCGACCTGCCCGGCGGTCCTCGCGAGCCGACTCGGGTGATCACCGTGCGGTTACCCAAGAGCCTCCATGAGTCATTGCGCGCCGAAGCCCACGACCGTCACACGAGCATGAATAAGCTCTGTATCTCGAAGCTCCTGCAAGTCGTCGATGGCGACCTGGTGCCCAGCGAGATGGTGGTTACCGACGAGCAGGCGGTATAGGTAGCTTGCGTGGCTAGCGCAGCACGAAAAGAATAGAGATTCGGAGTGGACCTATAAGCCGGGTTCTGTTCCCCCGCGGCAGTCAGACTGTCGCGGGGGAGCGGCCATTTCTCTAGTGGACCGATCACTCGGCCCATCGTGCGGCCTACCCGAAAGTGACTAGCGGCCCGGACCGGTCCGCCAAGGGTTGCCCCTTGTCCTCTCTGTTTGGCCTTGCTCCAGGTGGGGTTTGCCTAGCCAGGCTGGTTGCCCAGTCTGCTGGTGAGCTCTTACCTCACCGTTTCACCCTTACCCCCCGAGGGGCGAACCCTCCGAGGGCGGTTTGCTTTCTGTTGCACTTTCCCGGGCCTCGCGGCCGGTGGGCATTACCCACCACCATGTCCTGTGGAGCCCGGACTTTCCTCTCCCGTCCCCTTGCGGGGCGCGGCAGCGGCCGCCCAGTCCACTCCGAATCTCCCTTCACCATACGTCGCCTGTCCTCGATTTGATAGTGGGCCGGTGGCAGGCCAAGAACATGCCCCGAAGCGCAAATTTCCCCGCTAGCGACTTGCGAAATTCGCCGGAATTCGGCGGCTCGGACCTCCGGGGTATGGGCGAGATACGGAATCCGTGACGGATGGCTCCTCTCTGTGGGGGCGATGGATCGGATTTACGAGTTCTGCGCGATTTACCGATCTTAAGGATGGTTCCACATTCGCCGCTGGTAGCGATCGCGCGGGGCGAGTCCCAGCTCGTATACCCTATTTGAAGATCGCCGCCAAACGCCGCCTTGTCGCGACACCGCCACTTCGTGGGGATTCCCCCTTGCACGTCCTTCCCGCCAGTCGAACGTTACCTCCACCAGGCCGGCTCCCGGTGTGGCGAGTCAGTCGCCGGCCACGCGGGTTGTTGGCGGCAACGTTGGTGGCCCTTGCTCTCGGCCCAGGGGGGCTGGCCCAGGCCCAGATCACTTCACTGGCCGACGACATCATTCTGTTGTCGAAAGGAGTAGAGTCTCAAAAAGTTGCTCAGGACGACAGTCGCCTCGGCGGTCGTTCTGGCAGCGCCCTGGGCCCGAGCCCTGGCGATGCAAAATCGCGCCTTCTGGCCTCACAACCGCGGGGGCCTGCGGTGATCGCACCTTTGCCGGCGGCAGGGCCTGATCTGGTGTCTGCCATTTCGAACGAAGGCCAACCGGCTCGCCCCTTCGAGCGACTGCCGATGTCGTCACCTCAGCAGCCGCTTCCCGCGCCGGCTCCGGTCTACGGCCAACTCGAGATTCCCCAGACCGAGGACGAAGGTCCAGCCAACGGTCTGACCTTGGATTCGGCGATCGACCGCCTGGTGCAGTGGAACATGGATCTGCGAACCAAAGCCTTCGAGATCCCCAAGGCTCGCGCCGATGTGCTGACGGCCAGCCTGCGGGCCAATCCGCTCGTTTTTGCCACGGCATCGTCGATTCCCTATGGCAGCTATTCTCCCCAACGGCCCGGAGAGAACGGCTACGCCGCGACCGTGATCTATCCCTTGGACGTGAGCCACAAGCGCTTGGCACGGACCGACGTTTTCGGCCATGCACAGCACGTGCTCGAGGCCCAGTATCAAGACGCGGTGCGGATGGAAATCGACCAACTGTACACGGTCTATGTGAATCTGGTCGCTGCCCGCGAGACGTTGCGCTATGCGGAGGCCAGCCACGCGGGACTAGATGCCATGGCGAAGATTGCCGAGGGCCAGTTGCAAAATCAGTTGGCCGCGCCGGTTGATTTGGAACGCGTGCTGATGCAGCGTGATCTGGCCGAGTTGGGGATCGAACAGGCCCGGCTGGCCGTGCGAGAAGCCCAACAGAATCTGGCCGTTCTGCTGAATTGGCCGCAGGGAGAAGCTCAGCTGCTCGAACCCCGAGCGACGTTGCGGGATCAGGCCGCGGTGGCATCGCGCGACCAGCTGTCGGATATTGCACTGCGAAATCGTCCCGATCTGATCGCTTACAGACTGGGAGTGCAGCGCGCGCAAGCCGACGTGCGGCTGACCCAAGCAGAGAAGTACACCGACGTCTTCGTGCTCTATTCGCCTTACGAGTTGCGCAACAACGCTCCGACGGGCGGGCAGAACGCAACGTCGTGGTCGTTTGCCGTCTTCGGCAGCATCCCGCTCTTCAATCAGAATCAAGGCAACATTCGCCGCGCCCAGGTCAACGTCACGCAAACCGAAACCGAGCTGGTTGCCTTGGAGCGACAGGTCGTGACCGAGGTTGAGCGCAGCTTTGCCGAATATGCCGCCAGTCGCGCCGCGGCCGAGAGGCTCGAACACACCATCCTGCCCCGGGCCAGGCGGCTGCGCGACTCAACGGCCAATTTGATGAAACAAGGGCAGGCCAGTGCCGTCGATTATCTGAGTGCCCAAAAGGACTACAACGATGTCGTTCGGCAGTACCGAGACACCCTGATTCGCCATCGCCGCAGCATGCTCCGGCTCAACACCGTTTTAGGAAGCCGCGTCTTGCCTTAGGACCGGCTCCCTGCTGTCTGCCAACCGAGGCCATTTGGCTGTTTTTCCTAGAATTACAAATGCGTAATGATGCAAAATTCGCCTTGCGCCAGCACGGCGATTTCCGGATAATGACCAGCGAGGCAATTGCGATCAGTGGTCAGCATTGTAAGATTGTGGCAAGCGCCTAGTGCGTTTTGGCCATCCAGACGGCATACCGCCGTCAGGGGGTGCCTTCTCTGGCGGCTAGAGCGCTTGGATTGTGGCGGCAATCTTGAGGTTCCTGGGCCCAAGGATCGATGCCTTGGTCGCGGGAATGCCCGGCAAAGCGAGGAATTTCCCACCAGCACTTTCGGCATATTAGCTGTCCCCGCCGATCCCTCGCGGCTGAGCGAGCGTAATAAAGTTCGGTAAAGGGTTTTTTGGTCCAGCCTTACGGTCTTTCCCAGCTTGTTCTGACAGGGCGGTTTATGACTCACGAAGCGCGCAAGGCGAGCTGGACCCAATATGGCTTGATGGCCGTCGGCGGTGTTGCTGTCGCGGTCGCCGGCTGGACCTATTTCAATTCGCATCAGGCGACGCCAGCACACGCGGCCAAGGCGCCGGCCCCCGTCCGGCTGATTTCGGGCTCGGTCAACACGATTGAGTTGTCCTCGCAAATGGTCAATGCCCTCGGCATGCGCACGGTGCAGGTCCAAAGCGCCGCGATGCACGAAAAGCTGAGCCTCACCGGCAAGTTGACGTTCGATCCCGATCGCTTCGTCCGCATTCACTCGCGATTTAACGGCGAAGTGGTCGCGCTGGGCAGCACCGAGGAGGGCGCCGCCAAGAATTCCGCCGCGCGGCCCCTGCGGGTCGGCGATCGCGTGACCAAGGGCCAACTGCTGGCCGTCGTCTCGAGCAAGGACATTGGCGAGAAGAAGAGCGATCTGGTTGACGCGCTGTCAAGCTTCTATGTACACGACGCGCAGCTGAAGAAGCTGGCTCCCCTGGAAGACTCAGTGATCTCGGGCAAGCAGGTGCGCGAGGCCGAGCGGCTGCGTGAGGCCGACGTCATCGAAATCGACCGTAGCGAGCGCACCCTGCGATCGTGGCGCGTGCCCGAAGCGGAGATCGCGGCCGTGCGCACCGAGGCCGAAAAAATTCATCGCGGCGAAGCGAGCGCCGACCGCATCGCCGACAAAGGTTGGGCCAAGGTCGAAGTCCGGGCGCCCTTCGATGGCACGATTCTGGAAATGAACGCCGTCGAAGGCGTGATGGTCGACACGGCCCTCGATTTGTTCAAGATTGCCGACCTTACGACCCTGACCGTGATGGCTAACGTCTACGAAGAGGACCTGCGCTGCTTGGAGTCGCTCAAGCCGGCCCAGCGCCGCTGGACGATCACGCTCAATTCGCAGCCCAATGCTCCGCCGATCGAAGGCCAGATCGATCGCATTTCCTACACCGTCGATCCCAGCCTGCACACGGCCATGGTTCGCGGCTGGATCGATAACCGTGACGGCCGGCTGTTGGCCGGGCTGCAGATTACGGCCACGATCGAGCTACCGGCCATTGCCGAGGAAGTCGTCGTGCCCGACACGGCGCTGGTCGAGGATGGCGACCAGACCGTGGTCTTCGTCTCGACCGATCAAGAAGGGAGCAAAGTGATTCGCCGCAACGTGGCCGTGGTCAGCCGCTGCCAGGATGTGGTCTACGTCCGCTCGCAGCCCACGACCGAAGAAAAAGCCAACGGCTGCGAGTCGCTGGCCGCCGGCGAATGGGTTGTCACGGCCGGCAGTGCCGAGCTCGAAGGCGCTCTCGACAGCCTGGCCACCACGGCACAGCCGCAATCGGCCAAGAACTAGCGCGGCTTGCGGGTCTCTCTGGCGACGCGATCTTCAGATCATCGCCCCGCTTCATTCGGCGATGATTTCCGAGACGAACTTCACTTGCGGTTTGCCACGTCCCGAGGCGGTGAAGTATTCGGTGACAAACCGCTGCTTCTCTCGCGGGTTCTCCGGGTTCTTGAAGTTGTCCCCCTTCTGCAAGATGGGGTGCAGATCGGTCAGCGCACCCAGCGCGTGTCCCGGGGCCGCCTGACAAGGGAACCAGTGGCCCTTGCCGTCTTCGTCTTCCAGGTAGAACTCGGCATAGACCTGCCCGTACATGAACACGGTCCGGGCCGGAATCTTCTGAGCACGGCACATGGCAATGAAGAGCGACGCCAACTCGTCGACGTCGCCGTCTTTGTCGTGCAGCGCGCGGGCCGCGCCTTTCAAAGGACTGTGCTTGTAGGCTACGTGCTCGCGAACCCAGTTGCAGATCCCCTCGACTTTCTGCCAATCCGTTTCCTTGTCGGCCACCGCTTCCTTGGCCGCCGCGACAATCTTGGGGTTTTTGCTCTCGATGTATTGGCTCGGGCCGACGTCGATCTGCAGCACGCGATCGAGCTTCTTGGGAATGGTGAAGTTTTCCGTCTCCGCGGGCGGCTTGAGCACGCCCCGCGTGACCTCGAACGTGAGCAGCGCCTTGGCATCTTGCCCCGCGGGGAGCTGGGGGATTTCGATGACCATCTGCTTCAGCCCGCCGCCGCCGGTGATCGTGCGATAGGTCAGGCTGCTGACGGTTGACGAGATGTCTTCGTTCACCAGCTTGACGGTCTGCTCGGGCCAATCGGTCGGCACCGGCGCCGTGGCCACGACGTTGAAGACGGGCCCGCCCGCGGCATTGACCATCACGCCCACGCGAATTCGCTCCATGGCGGTGCGTTCGGCCGGCGGACTTTCCTGGGGAGCGCTGACGGTGAACTGTGCCAGTGCCGCGGTGGGCAGCATGGCCAGCATCAGGCCGGCCCAAACGATTCGCACGGTAGAGGACCTCGCTTGCGAGTGGCGTCCGTGCAAGGTGTGTTTCGCTTGCGAGAACCGCGAGCGATCTTTCGATTCTAACTTGCCACGGCCGCGGTGATCCACGGCTTTTCAGCCGCAAAACCGATTGGCGCGATCCTAGGCAATTTTCCGCGCGGCCGGTTTTCCCACCGCGTCAGGCCCCAGGTCGCGCAAAATCGCTACCATTAAAACCGAAAGTCCACCGCGAGATGTCTGGCGTGGGCCAGTAACTCTCTCGCGATGGACGGTGATCGAATGCGCTGTGTTTTAGCGGACCCTATTGGGCCGGCACGTAGGCCGCGGGGCCTGGCACGACCGCCGGAGCGTAGTTCTGCGGCACGCTCAACGTCGGCGCCGTGGTGATGATCCCCGGCGTTGCAAACTCAGTGCCGGGGCTGCAGCAGGCCGCGGCGGGCGCCGAGGCACAGGCGGGACGGCAGGCTTGCGGTTTGCGCGGCTGGCAGCAATGGAAACAGCCCGTGGCACTCGCCGCGAAAATGCTTAGGAACGAGAAAATCAGAAGCCTTTTCATGGCTCAATTCTCCTGGAATGTAGGAGGGCACTGGGGGCAGGTTCGGTGGTGGGCATACAACTCTACAACGCGCGCGTCAATGTGCAAGGAAGCCTCGTTGACTTTTCTCCACATGGCGAAAAAGAGCGTCGCACACGTCGAAAAAGTGCTACATTCTACGTTGTACCCACCGCGACCACCCGGCAGCCGGTTGTCGTGCTCGTGGCTATGCCAGCCCTCGGCATCCTTGCATCCCGCACGGCTGGCGCCATCCTCACAATCGAAGCGACAACCATGCGCTTACTTCCCGGTTCATCGCCACGCCCGCTGCGTGCAGCCTCGCGCGCCGGCTGGCCGCTCGCGCTGCTGGTCATCGCACAAGTCATTGCCTTTTCAGCCCAGGCCTGGGCGCAGGTCACCACGTGCTCGTTTCCCCGGCCGCAGGATCAGGTGTGGCTCGTCAGTTGCCGGGCTTACTGCTGCTGGACCGCCGACGACGCGGGCCAGCAACTCAAATATTGGCGCCACGACGACAAGAACTGGCAGGCTGCCAGCTTGCAGGAATTGCTCGCCGGCGATGATTCGAACTTGATCACCGTGATCCACGCGCACGGCAACCGCATTTCGCACGAGGAAGCGTTTGAGAGCTGTTGGACCGCCTACACCGGCCTGGCCGGCGGCGCCGACGACCGACCGATTCGCTTCATCACCTGGTCGTGGCCCAGCGAAGCCTATCAAGGTTTGCTCGAGGACGCGCGGATCAAAGCCGCCCGCACGGGGCCGGCTGGCTATGAGCTGGCCTGGTTCATCGATCAACTCAATCCCCAGGCGCCCCTGAGCCTGTGGGGACACAGCTTCGGGGCCCGCGTCGTGACCGGCGCGCTGCACCTGTTGGGCGGCGGTTCGCTCGATGGACATGCTCTGCCCAAACGCGTGCATCCCGATCGGCAGCTGATGGAGGTCGTGCTGCTCGTGGCCGCGCTCGACAACGATTGGCTGCTGCCCGGCCACTATCACGGCCAGGCCATGTCGCAAATGGCCACGCTGTTGCTGGTCAACAACAATTGCGACCTGCTGCTGACGCACTATCACCGGCTGTACGGCCGCCGCTGCTCGCAAGAAGCCCTGGGCCTCAATGGCCTGGCCACCTGGGGCGTGAGCGGTGATGAGTTGACCAAGGTGAGCCAGATCGACGCCTGTTGCCAGGTCGGCCGTCGGCACGAATTTGTCGGCTATGCCTGTTCGCCCTGGTTGATGTCGCGAATCCGGCCGAGTCTGCTGTTCGTTCCTCAGAGTGAGGTTTCCAAGGCGCCGCAGACCGCATCGGTCGAGAACACGACGCGCGCCATGGCAGACAAGTAACCGCTCGTCACCCCGCGCCGGAGCCGATGCATGCTGCAGGCCAACTGGGGCGGAATTCTGGCCCTGGCGGGCCTCTACGCGGTCTTTATCGTTGTCGGTTCGCTGGCCTCGCGCCGTCTCAAGCAAGGCACGGCGGCTGAACTGCTGGTCGCGGGCCGCTCGATGCCTTTCTGGATGGCCACGATCACGATGGCCGCCACCTGGATCGACGGCGGCTACTTGCTCGGCACCGCCGAGGGAGTCTTCGCCAGCCTGGCCTCGGGCTGGCAGGGGGGCGTGTGCTTCGGCCTGAGCCTGGCGCTGGGCGGCATCTTCTTCGCGCGACGGATGCGCCAATTGCGCTTTGTCACGCTCATCGATCCCTTGGCCGCGCGGTTTGGGGAGCGCTGGGCGATCGTGTTGTCGCTGCCGGCCGTGTTGGGCGAAGTGCTCTGGGGCGCGGAATTGCTGGTGGCGCTGGGCGCCAGCACCGGCGTGATCCTGGGTCTCGATCTGACGGCCGCCATCCTGATTTCCGCGGCCGTGGTCACGACCTATACGATGTGGGGCGGCATGTGGAGCGTCGGCTACACCGACGTCGTGCAGTTCGCGTTGATTCCGATCGGCCTGTTTCTCGCGTTGCCGTTTGCGCTGCACGCGGTCGGCGGGCTCGACGCCTGTTGGGACTTCTACGCACGCCAGCAAGGCACGGCCGCGCGGCTTTTTCCGCCTGTTACGGCCGACGGCTATTGGTCGGCCCCGCGGATCGTCGGCTGGTGGGATCTGTCGATCATGCTGATTTTCGGCGGCATTCCCTGGAATTGCTACTTTCAGCGCGTGCAGTCGTGTGAGACGCCCGAAAAGGCGCGTTGGCATTCGATCGTCGCCGGACTGCTGACCATCGCGCTCACCGTGCCGCCGATCCTGCTGGGTATGGCGGCCTTCGGTTACCAAGGCTGGTCGGCCTCTGCCGCCGAGCAACTGCACGCCTCGCCGTCCATGGCGTTGCCGCTGCTGTTGCTCGACGCCACGCCCCGCTTCGTGGCCGTGGCGGGGCTGGCCGCCATCGTCGGCGCGGTCACGTCCAGCTTCAGTGCCTCGATTCTTTCGGCCGGCTCGATGGTCAGTTGGAATCTGTTTCGCGGGCTGCTGGCGCCGGACCTGTCGCCACCCGCCATGGTGCGAATCATTCGACTTTCGATTCTGGTGTTGGGCGTGGCCGCCGTGGCGATCGCGATGCGCGTGCAGAGCGTGCAGCAATTGTGGTTCTTTACCAGCGACCTGGTCTTCGTGCTGCTGTTTCCGCAACTTCTGTACGCGCTGTTCGATGCCCGCGCCAACCGCACGGGCTCGATCGCGGCGTTCGCCGCCTCGGCCATCCTGCGGCTGGGAGCCGGCGAGCCCATTCTCGGCGTGCCGGCGTTCATTCCTTACGCCGAGCTGTTCGCCGGCGTCCTGCCGGGCACGAGCGAGGCTTGGCTCGCTCCCGAGGGCCATGCTACGCTGTTTCCGGTACGCACTTGTGCGGCCGTCGTGGGACTGGTGTTGCTGCCGCTAGTCTCCAGGCTGACCGCCACTTGGGATCCGCCGCGGCCGATTCCTTCTCCCTCGGACGAGTAACACGACGATCGATCCGCTTTCCAGCCGCGACGTGCCGATGAAACCACCTCAGCCATCGATCGATCCGGACGCGTCGGACCCAGCGGCGCAGCCGTCGGATGGCGACTGGCCGCAGTGGGCAGCCTGGCTGGCACATGCCTACACGGGGCTGGGGCTGCTGTTGGCGGCCGTGATGGCGGTGTGCATCGTGCAGGGTGGCAGCGAGTCGTTTCGCTGGGCGTTCGCCTGCATGCTCGCGGCTTGCCTGGTCGACGCGACCGATGGCTCGCTCGCCCGGCGGCTACACGCCAAGGAGGTGCTGCCCAACTTCGACGGCTCGAAGCTCGACGACATCATCGACTTTCTCACCTTCACCTCGTTGCCGCTGCTGTTGGTGTGGCGTGCCGAACTCTTGCCGCCGGCCCTCGACGCGGTGCTGCTCGTGGCCCTGGTCGCCAGCGCCTACGGCTTTTGCCAGGTGCAGGCCAAGACCCCCGACGGTTACTTCGTCGGTTTTCCTTCCTACTGGAACATCGTCGCCTTCTATCTCTATGTCCTGCAATTTCCCGGTTGGCTGGCCGCCGCGCTGGTGCTCGTGCTGGCCGCGCTGACGTTCGTGCCGAGCTATTATCTCTATCCCAGTCGCGGGGCGGTGCTCAGCCGCTTCAGCAACTTTCTCGGCGGCGTCTGGGTCATGCTGCTCGTGGCAATCCTGTGGACCCTGCACGCCCACGATGCCGGCGAGCCGCCGTCGATATCTGCCCAAGCCATTTCAACCCAGACCATCTCGACCCAGTCTCGCAACCTGGCGCTGATCTCGCTGTTCTATCCCGCCTACTACATGGGTGTGTCGTGGGCGATCACGCTGTGGCGCTGGCGGCAAACGCGCCAGGCATCCAGCCAGCGCGAAGGCTGATATGGCCACTTGAACCCTGAGGGCCGGTTGAGCCCAGGAGCCGGCCGTTAGCCGCGAATCGCCATCGCGACCAGAAAGGCGATCCAGGCCGCCAGCACCGCCGCCGAGCAGGCGAGCGCGATCGCGTGCTTCGGCCGTGGCACGAACTGCGGCGCCGCGGTCCGCTCGGGCTGCGGATGAGGATTCAAAGCCGCCGGTTGATTTTTTCGCACGCTCGACATGTCGCTACCTCGATTTATCGATCGGTCCAAAAACTTTACGGCGCGCTCCCGCGCCGCGATCATGAGACGTTGTACTGCCGCAAACGCATTCAGGCGTCGGGCAGCGTGATCTTGAAACTCTGCCGCAAGCCCTCCTCGAAATCAAACACGTTGTCAAAGTCTTCGCGCTTGTCGTCCGAGGTCTTGCGCATCTGGCCGATGCCGATCAGGTTGAAAACGATCTCGCCAAAATCGCTGGTCGTGTGAACCCCCCAGCTGTTCAACACGCACTGGGCCATGTAGCCGTACTGCTCGAGCGCATACTGCCGAATCGCTTCGCAAAGCTGCTGGCCGGTCAGGTGCCGCTCGGCCTCCTTCGGGCCGGGTTCCTCGGGCTCGTCTTCCTCGGGTTCCGGCTCGGCGGCCCGTTCGGCGCCCATGCCCAACTGGGTGTGGGCAAAGTTGAGGGCCTCGAACACGAACGCATAGGCGTCGATCTTATAACGCCGATCCTCTTTCAACAGTTTCGCGATCGGATGCGATGGGTCAATCATGATGGCTCGCGGGAAAGGGTTGGCGTGTTGAGCCGCGGGGGCCGTTGGCCCGCTTTGCAACGACAATCAGTTGTCCGACGCTTTGCGCTCCGGGTTGGCGCCTCGTTTGAGAACGGTCAGCACTTCGCTCGAGTCGATCAGCACCCGGCGGTGGTCCTCGGTTTCGACCAACAGCTGACCGGCCAGGATCTCCTGGGCCAGCACACGGGCACGGCCCCGCGCCGTGACGACGTCGGAGCCCAGCGGGGGCAGCTCCTTCTGCAAGGCTTCGTAGGTATCGTATTCATATCGCAGGCAACATTTCAACCGCCCGCAGCGCCCCGAAATTTTTGTGGGATCGAGCGTGGCCTTCTGGATCTTGGCCATTTTCATCGAAACCGGCGGCATTTCCGAGAGGTGCGTGTTGCAGCAAACCGGCTTGCCGCAGTCGCCGTAGTCGGCCAGNNATAATAGACCACCACCCGTTCGCCGCCGAACAGGTGCTCGACGTCAACCAGCCGCATGTCCAGTTTTTCTTGGGCGATCATCCGCACGCAGGTCTGAAACTCCTGCCGCGCCTGATCGAGCAGCCGCGACCGCTCGCGGGCGTCCTCAACCGTCAGGGTGCGCAGAATCTGGCCGTGGCCTGGGTCTTTGATCTGGCTGACGGCCGCATCGGTCGCTTCGCACAACACCTCGCCGGTCTCCAGCCCCCGGTCGGTGCGAATGACCACCTCGGCGCCACGCGGAAAAGTTTCGTCGCGACTGGTCGAAAACACGCCCAACGCTCGCATCACTCCGGATCGCACAACGTATTTGGGCATGATCGGCTTTGCGCTCGCGGCATACGGACGAGTGGCCGGCCGCGGAGCTTCGCAAAAGCACCGGGTCAGGCGAGAGTTAAGTATAACGGTCCCGCCGAGTTCCCGCAAAGGAGATCGACGCACGCCAAGCGCCCGCGCAGCCCGGCTTGCCAGCGGCGCTATCAACCATTAGGCTCGCGATTGGTCGCCTCGCGCGCCGCATGCGAAGGCGATTTTGCGGCTGTCTGATTGCTGGTTAGCTCTCTGGTCGGTTCTTGGGGGAGTTCGGCACGTTCATGGTTTCCAAGCACGAGCAACTTTACAACCAGCTCTGTCAGCACGCGCGCGAAACGGCCATGCTCTCGGCCACCGAGTCAATCCTGGGCTGGGACGAGCGGACCATGCTCCCCCCCGAGGCGGCTGAATATCGGGCCGAGCAGATGACGCTCCTGGCCGGCATGATTCACCAGCGCCGCACGGATTCGCGGCTCGGCGATTGGCTGGGCGAGCTGGCCACGAGTCCCTTGGCCGCCGATCCTCACAGCGACTCGGGCACGACGATTCGCCAGTTGAAGCGTGAGTTTGACAAGCGCGTCAAGCTGCCGCAGTCGCTCGTCGAGGAGCTCACCCGCACCGCATCGCTCGGCCAGCACGTCTGGCAGCAAGCGCGGGCCAACGACGACTTCGCTTCGTTCGAGCCGCTGCTGGCCAAGACCTTTGAGCTCAAGCGGGCCCAGGCCGAGGCATTGGGCTATGACAAGAATCCCTACGACGCGCTGCTTGATGATTTCGAGCCCGGCGAGTCGACCGCCAACGTCGCCCGCGTACTGAGCGACTTGCGTGAGGCTCTGGTTCCCCTCGTCAGCGCGATCGCCGGCAGCTCGCGACGTCCCGACGTGTCGATTCTCGCCCGCCGCTATCCGCTCGAGATGCAACAAGGCTTCGCCCGCGACGCGGCGGCGCAAATCGGCTTTGATTTTTGTCGCGGCCGGCTGGACGTCACTGCGCATCCGTTTTGCACCGGCTTGGGTCCCCACGATTGCCGCATCACAACCCGCTTTGACGAGAACTTCTTCAACTCCGCTTTCTTCGGCACCCTGCACGAAGCCGGGCACGGCATCTACGACCAGGGTCTGCGGACCGAACTCTATGGCTTGCCGCCGGCCGAGGCCGTGTCGCTGGGCATTCACGAATCGCAATCGCGGATGTGGGAAAACCTGGTCGGGCGCAGCCGTGCGTTTTGGGACCATTTCTATCCCACTGCGCAGCAATCGTTTCCCGACGCGTTGAGCGCCGAACGGCTCGATCGGTTTTATTTCGCCGTCAACGACGTGCGGCCGTCGCTGATTCGCGTCGAAGCCGACGAAGCCACCTACAACCTGCACATCCTGATTCGCTTCGAGCTGGAGCAGGCGCTGTTGACCGATGACCTGCAGGTTGCCGATCTGCCGGCCGCGTGGAATGACAAGTATTCGAAGTATCTGGGCATTCGGCCGGGCAACGATGCCGATGGCGTGTTGCAAGACATTCATTGGGCCGCCGGACTGGTCGGCTATTTCCCCACCTATTCGCTGGGCAATCTGTACGCCAGCCAATTCTTTGCCCAGGCCGAGCGCGATCTCGGCTCGCTGTCGTCGCAGTTCGCGCGCGGCGAGTTTCAGCCGCTGGGCGACTGGCTGCGGAAGAACATTCACACCCACGGCCAGCGCTACTCGGCGGCCGAACTGGTGCAGCGAATCACGGGAAAAACGCTGTCTCACGCCCCGCTGATCGCCCATCTGCGGAATAAACTTGCCCCGCTCTACGGCTTGAATTAGCCTCGAAGCGGGCATTTTCCAGCCCTCCGGCCCCACCTTGGTTGCAATTGCCGCCGCGCACATTGCTCCGCTCTCTTTCGCCAGGAACGTCCTTCATGAATTCGAAATCGGCTTCGCCCGGCCTGTCGTGGCTGGCGATCTTGTTCGTCTCCTTGGCTCTGTCGATCGGTTGGGGCGTGCGCGGTAATTGGGGCCACGAGTACGGCGCCATGATCCCCGGAGCACTGGCCGCCATGGCCGCCGTGCTGGTCAGCGGACGCAACGACTGGTATCGCCGCATCGCCTTCTTCGCGTTCTTCGGCGCAGTCGGCTGGTCGTTTGGCGGGTCGATCTCCTATATGAAGGTGATTGCCTACACGCACTCGGGCCACTGGCAGAGCATGGGTTACGGTTTCGCTTGCCTGTTTCTGATCGGCTTCCTGTGGGCCGCCATGGGCGGCGCGGGCACGGCGCTAAGCGCCTTTCTCGATCGCGCGCGGCTGACCGAACTACTCGTGCCCACCTTTACCGTCTTCACCGCTTGGGTGCTCCAGGATTTTGCGCTGGGCATCTACTTCCGCGGCTTCCGGCTGTTTGGCGAGGAGCTTTACGAAGGTGTCCGCACGCAGTTGGAACGCGGCGCGATCACCAAGGAGCAATTCGCCGAACAGATGAAGTGGCTCAACTGGAACGACACCGATTGGCTGGCCGTGGTGGTGGCAACGGCCGCGATCTTGCTATTAGTGATCATCCGCCGCCGCGTTTGTTGGGGCAGTTCGCTGGCCCTGCACATATGTGGCGGATGGTGGCTCGGGTTTACGCTCCTGACGCTCGGCCTCGGTCTGCACATGACGCCGCCGCGCGGAGACAACTGGTCGGGCGCGCTGGGCATGACCATCGGCATGTTCCTGTTCCTCCAGCGGCAACGCGAGTGGGGCATCTCGTGGACCGCGCTGGTGGTCGGTTGGTTTGGCGGGCTCGGCTTCTCGGGCGCGACGTTGATCAAGCTGATCTTCGTGCATCCCGAGTTTCAGCAGCGCGTCTTTGGCAGGCCAATCGACAGCAACTGGCACAGCATCCTCGAACAGACGTTCGGTTTCATTTCCGGCCTCGGCGTGGCCCTGGCGATGGGCTATTGGTCCACGCGCTCGCCTCGTCAGACCGACGAAGCCCCGGTGCGCCGCTGGGCCGAAGTCGCTTGCGTGCTGTTCGTCATGCTGGTCATCACCTACGTCAACATCGTCAAGAATCTGGAGGCCGTTTGGCTCCAGAAGGGCAATATCTTGGCAGAGGAATTGTGGGGTCTGCCGACCACGGTCTGGTTCAACATCGCCTATGTCGCGCTGGCGATCGTGATTGCCGCTCCGCTCGTGTCCTACTATCGCGGGCGCCAGATCGCGGTCTTGCCGGAATCGCGATTGGGCAAGGGTCAACTCTTCTTCGTCGCGTTCTTGTGGTGGATCGTGCTGGGCAACCTGGCCCGCACGGTTCCGTTTGCCGAGCAGCGATTGATCACCGAAGGCGTGATCCACATCAACGCCTGCCTGTGTACGATCTTCGCCCTGTACCTGCCCAGCCGCGAGCGGATGATCGACGTCGTCGAGCCCTGCGCGTGGCACGGCATGCTCAAGCAAACACTTGTCGCCGGCGCACTGGCGGCAGTGTTGGTGGTGGCCGGCGAGTTTGGCCTCATGCGCGCCATGTGGGGCGATACGTTTGCCGGCCATGCCGGCCGACACATTCGTTTCGGCCCGGACGCGACGAACGACAAGAAATAGCCGCGGTCTACTCGTCGCCAAACACCCGCGTGCTCTCTTCCTTGGTAATCGGCTCGCGAATCTCGTCCGTGGCCAATTGCACCTGCACGCGCAAGTCGCCCGGCTTGAGCGCCTGGGCCTTGATCGTGAACGACGTGTCGGCCTTGGGCGCTAACTGCTTCAAGGGTTCGAACACCACCCGCTGGCCTTCCACGCGATAGCGCACCGGCCCGTCGGCCGAGATCGGCTTCATCTCGCGCGGCAGTAGCGCCACCAGCCGCAGATTGCTGGCCGCCTTCGAGCCCTGGTTCGTGACTTTCACCTCGTAGGTGGTTTGGCCATTGACCTCGATCGGTCCGTTGACGTCGGACAGTTGGAAGTTGATGGCCGCCAGTCCTTCGACCATGACCACCTCTTCGCGCTGATCCTTCAGGCCGCCTTGCGCCTGCGAGCGGATCTGTACCCGCGCCTCGCCGGCCGCGACGGGCAGCGTCGTCAACGTGACCGTGCCGGTTTCCTGAGGCGGCAGTTCTTCGAGGCTCCACATCACGCTATGCGTTGCCGCGTCGAACTGGCCGCCATTGTTGGCTTCGATGAATTTGAGTTCCTTGGGCAGCACCGCCACCAGTTCGATGTCCTTGGCCGGGGCCGTGCCCGGATTCGAGACCGAAATCGTGTGCGTGGCATTGCGCTCCAGATAGCGCCGCTTGGGGCCCGCCAGGCTGACTTGCAATTGCGGCGCGACGATCTCCAACTCGGCTCGGGCCTCGGCCTTGAGATTGCCCTCGCCCACGGCCGTGACCACGTTGGTCACCGCGCCGGCCGCCGCGGCCGTGAGCGCCAGGGCCAGCTCGCGCGTTTCGCCCGGTTTCAGCGTGCCGACTTCCAGTTCCAATTCCTTGCCGGTCGAGTGGGCCAATCCGTCGGGCACCTGTTCGGTCAACACGACGCCCGTGGCGGCGCCGCTGCCGGGATTCGACAGCTTGATGCGAAAGGTCACCTCGGCGCCTTTCATCACTTTTTCCGGCCCGCTCATCTCGACGACCAACTGCGGCTTGGTGGCCACGGTGCGCACCGAGGCCTCGGTGCGGAAATGGAGCGTGGCGACGCTGCCGATTTCGCCTTCGGCGGTCGGCATCAGTTGCAATTCGACCTTTTGTTCGTCGCCCGGCTTGAGCGTGCCCAGGTCCCAAACCAGCACGCCGCGCGGTTCGCGCTTGGCCACTGGCGAGGTGTCGATGAGTTGCGTTCCCTGCGGAATCGAGTCGTGAATCTCGACGCCTTGGGCGACCACCGAGCCGGCGTTGCGCACCTTGATGATGAACTTGGCCGGTTTGCCGATCTGAATTTCCGGCGGGGCCATTTTTTCGATCGTCAACGTGGGGGCCTGCGAACCACTGAGCTGCGGATCGCCCGGCCGGCCCGTTCCTTCCTCGCCGGCCGCGGCCTGTTCGAGCGGCGCATCGTCGGCCGGCGGGTCCGTGACTTCGGGCCGCAACGGCCGTTCGACCGCGGGTGGAGTGTCTTGCGGTTCTTCGGGTTCGTCCTCTCTGACCGGTGCTTGATTCTTGGACGCCATGGGGCGACCGTAGCGATCGACTTGCCGACCCAGCGAGGGCGACGCCACGGCGCGGGGTTCGCCTTCCTGCCCGGCCTCGCGATTCTCCGTCGCCGAGAGTTCAATTGGCGCTTCTTCAGCCGCCTCCGCCGCCGCGGCTGGGCGTTCGGCGTAACGGCCACCGCGTCGCGCGCGGTCGCGATAGGCCAGCGGCTCGCTGCTGCGCGTGGCGGGCATCTCGTCGCGCCGGGCCTCGATTTCGCTGGCGTCGGGAATTTCGCCGGCTTCACTCTCCACGGCAGCCGTGCGACTGGTGTTGGCATAGCGATCTTCGCCCATCTCGACGCGCGCCGCCGAGGCACCGCCACCACGGCCAAACGGATCGGACGCGGCGATCGCTTCGGGCGCCGGTTCGGTCGGCAGGGGAATCGGTTGCGGGGTCAGGTCGCGCGGCAGCGTGTTCGGGGCTTGCGCGGTATCGCCGTCGGCGGCCGCGCGCTTGCTCCACACATCGCGGGCGTAGAACACGCCCGCCGAGCCGACTCCCACCACGGAGGTCAACGCCACCAAGCCCAGCAAGATACGTTTCATTATGGTTTCGCCTGGAAACGAGAAGGATCAATGCCCCGAGGGATTCCCCGCGGTCGCGCGACGCGCCACAGCGCAGTCGGGCACGAACCGTGGCCCATTTCAAAAAAAACTGTTCCGAACGAATGTCTAGATAGGATGCAGATGGGACGGGGCGCTCGGGCCACCCCAAAGCCTGCGCGCTAAGGCGCTGGCCGGCGGATTAAGTAGCAAAAGTCCACGCGGCCGAGAAGATCATTTCGCCGTCGGCAACCACGTCGCCAACCATTCGACTCGCCGATAAGCTGCGTCACGATCGCAAATCGCCGGGGGCCACGCGCTTGCGCACAGCGGGCTGAAGCCAATGGCGGCTTGCTAGCTGATTGCACTTCGCGCCGGCTCAGCGACAATAGCGTGGGCGAGCCCGTCGGCTTCGCCGTGATGTCCCCTCGTGGCCTCCTTGCTGGGGCAAAGTGAGTGTAGCGTTGATGTCCGTGCGAATCGATCGCGATGTGTTGGAAATCATAGAGCCCTCGGATCCGCGCCTGTTCGACGTGTACACGCACGCGCCGGGGCCGCAGGGTTCGCTGCCGCTGACGCCCGAGATGCTGCTCGATTGGCCCAGCGGCGACTTGTTCGGGCTCAGCCAGAACGCCGGCATGGGCTGGGAGCCCGCGGCCATGCTCGGCCCGCAGTACGTTTTGCTCAGCACTCAGGGCGGCATTCGCGCCGACGACGGCACGCCGATCGCCTTGGGTTATCACACCGGCCATTGGGAAGTCGGCCTGCTCGTGCAAGAGGCGGCTCGCGTGCTCAAGCAGGCCGGCGCGGTGCCGTTCGCGGCCTATTGTTCCGATCCTTGCGACGGTCGCTCGCAGGGCACCGTCGGCATGTTCGATAGTCTGCCCTACCGCAACGACGCGGCGACCATTTTCCGGCGGCTGATTCGCTCGCTGCCCACGCGGCGCGGCGTGCTGGGCGTGGCCACCTGCGACAAAGGCTTGCCGGCGATGATGCTGGCCCTGGCCGGCAGCCACGACTTGCCCTGCGTGCTCGTGCCCGGCGGCGTTTCGTTGCCTCCCAGCGCGGGCGAGGACGCCGGCAAGATCCAATCGGTCGGAGCGCGCTTTGCCCACGGCGAAATTTCCCTGGACGAAGCCGCGGCCTATGGTTGCAGCGCCTGCGCTTCGCCCGGCGGCGGCTGCCAGTTCCTGGGCACGGCCGCCACGTCGCAGGTTGTTGGCGAAGCCCTCGGCCTGTCGCTGCCGCACACGGCCCTGGCGCCCAGTGGTCAGCCGATCTGGCTCGAGGCCGCCCGCCGCAGCGCCTTGGCTCTGATGGCGCTCGACAAAAAGAAGATCAAGGTCCGCGACATTCTCACCGACGCGTCACTTCGCAATGCCATGATCGTACACGCCGCGTGCGGCGGTTCGACCAACTTGCTGCTGCACATTCCCGCGATCGCGCATGCCGCCGGCCTGCGCCGCCCCACGGTTGACGATTGGCACGAAATCAATTGCCTCACGCCGCGCTTTGTCGACGCGCTGCCCAACGGCCCGGTTGGCCACCCCACGGTGCGCGTCTTCCTGGCCGGCGGCGTGCCCGAGATCATGCTGCACCTGTGCGACCTGGGCCTGTTGAACCTCGACGTGCTCACCGTCAGCGGCTTGCGGCTCGGCGATGTGCTCGACTGGTGGCAGAATTCACCGCGCCGCGCGGCGCTGCGCCGCGTGCTGGTCGAACGCGACGGAATCGATCCCGACGACGTCATCATGTCGCCCGCCCGGGCTGCCGAGCGAGGCATCACGCGCACGGTCTGCTTTCCTCGCGGCAATTTGGCCCCGGAAGGTTCGGTCATCAAGAGCACGGCCATCGACGCCCGCGTGGTCGGCGCCGACGGCGTGTATCGCAAGACGGGCCCCGCCCGCGTCTTCACGCGCGAGCGCGATGCCGTGGCCGCCATCAAAGGCCGCACCTCGCCGCCGATTCGGCCCGGCGACATCATCGTGCTCTTGGCTCGCGGCCCGTTGGGCTCGGGCATGGAGGAAATTTATCAGGTCACCTCGGCGCTCAAGCATCTGGAGTGGGGGCGCGAGGTGGCCGTGATCACCGACGCCCGCTTCTCTGGTGTCAGCACCGGCGCGTGCATCGGTCACGTGGGACCCGAGGCGCTGGCCGGCGGTCCCTTGGGCAAAGTCGCCGAGGGTGATCGCATTCGGATCCTCGTCGATCGCAACCGCCTGGAAGGCTCGGTCGACCTGGTGGGCGACGCCCAGCGTGAATTCGGCGCCGAAGAAGGTTCGCGCGTGTTGGCTGCTCGCCCACCGCGCGCTGACTTGCACCCCGACGACAGATTGCCTGACGACACGCGGCTGTGGGCTGCGTTACAATCAGCCAGTGGCGGCACGTGGGGCGGCTGCGTGTATGATGTCGATCGCATCGTGCGCGTGCTCGAAGCAGGCCAACGCGCGCTGGCAAATAGACCAGAACGTGGATAGCGAGATCATGGATGATGTCCGGCGCGAAAGGACGCGCGCCGGATCATTCCACGTCCTTCATTCCAACTCGCTTCATTCCACTTCGCTGCCCGGACGATTGGCGCCACACACGTCGCACTCGTCGAACGCGCCAACCACCGTGGCGCCGCAGGCCGGGCAGATCCAATCCGGGCGTTCGGCGCGTCGCACCTGGTCTTCGTCAAACCGGTCGATCAGCGGCTGGGCGCGCTCCAGGTCGGCTTTGCGCACCAACACGTGTGGCGGCGTGATCGGTAGCGCAATCGGATCGTGCTCTTCGGTCACCACGGCCTGAATTCCTTCATCGGCCAGCAGGTCGCGGACAAAGTGCGCGTCGGTGACGTTTTCCGCCTCGTAGACCGAAATCAGTTCATTGGGGTCGTCCACGCCTGGGGGCCTCCGGCCGAGCAAAGGAAAGGGAAAAGTAGTTGATCGGCCAGCTTTCACGGTCCTGACCGAGCGATGAATTATACCCGCGCCGCGGAGCTACTCAGAGCGGCTGTCAATCTGGCAGTCGAGGATTGCCCCGGCTAGCGCCGTTTTGCCGCTTCTGGCAAGATTCTCCCCTCTCGCTGCCTGGGTCGATTCGGTCAATCAGCTTTAAGCCCAAGCTAATTTGCGACTTGCGCGATATTTCGGCGTTCTGGCGCGTGAGTTGCATTTCTGCCCCCGGCAATTGCGCCCCGGGTGCCCATATTGGCAGGCGGAAACGGGGCAGAGCTAGGCGCGGAGGCCTGGCCCACGCCGGCTAGTCGCTCCCCGACTGGCCGCACACGAATTACCAACCTGACTCTCGGAGGTTTAGAACCTATGTCGACTGCGACCAAGTCCAACAAGAAGGCCGGCTCGACCCGGACCAAGATTCACCCGCTGGGCGACCGCGTGGTTGTCGAGCGCGAGGCCTCGGAAGAGCGCACCGCCGGCGGCATCGTATTGCCCGATACGGCCAAGGACAAACCCGCGCGTGGCACCATCATCGCCGTGGGCGATGGTCGTCTGTTGGACGACGGCAGCCGCAGCAAGCCGCAAGTGAAAGTCGGCGACAAGGTCCTGTTCACTTCCTACGCGCCCGAGACCATCAACTTCCAGGACGAAGAGCTGTTGTTGATGCGCGAAGAAGACATTTTGGCGATCATCGAGTAATCGCGAAGTTATTGCCGAGTAATCGCGAAATTATTATCGAGTAATTACGACATAATCGAGTTGCCGCGACGTCGCCTTGCGGTGCCCCGTGACTCGTGGTTCGACGCGGCGAATGCCCCGGCTTCGATTCATCCCCTGCAAACCAGTCACACACATACAAGTTGCTCGCTAAAGAGCTCAGACGAAGGAGAAACCGATACATGGCCAAGATGATTGCTTTCGACCAGGAAGCGCGCGACGCAATGCGACGCGGCGTTTCGAAACTGGCGCGGGCTGTAAAGGTGACGTTGGGTCCCAAGGGCCGCAACGTGATTTTGCAGAAGAGCTTCGGCTCGCCCACCGTGACCAAGGACGGCGTTACCGTCGCCAAGGAAGTCGACCTGGAAGACGTTTATGAAAACATGGGCGCTCGCATGGTTCGCGAAGTCGCCTCGAAGACCAGCGACGTCGCCGGCGACGGCACCACGACCGCCACGGTGCTGGCCGAGTCGATCTTCATTGAAGGCCTGAAGGCCGTCGTGGCTGGCGTCAATCCCGTGCAGTTGAAGCAGGGTATCGAGCGGGCCGTGTCCGACATCACCGACAAGCTCAAGAAGATGTCGATCGCCATCAAGAGCAAGAAAGAGATGGCCCAGGTGGGCACCGTTGCCAGCAACAACGACTCGGAAATCGGCGAGCTGTTGGCCGAAGCGATGGAAAAAGTGGGCAAGGACGGCGTGATCACGGTCGACGAGGGCAAGAGCCTCAAGACCGAAGTCGAGTGGGTCGAGGGCATGCAGTTCGACCGCGGCTACGTTTCGCCCTATTTCGTCAACAATCCGACCACCATGGAGTGCGTGCTCGAAGACGCCTACGTGCTGGTCTACGAGAAGAAAATCTCGAACATCAAGGAGCTCGTTCCGGTGCTCGAGCAGGTCGTCAACGCGGGCAAGCCGCTGTTGATCATTGCCGAGGAAGTCGACGGCGAGGCCCTGGCCACGCTGGTCATCAACCGCCTGCGGGGCACGTTCCAGTGCTGTGCCGTCAAGGCCCCCGGTTATGGCGATCGTCGCAAGGCGATGATGGAAGACATCGCGATTCTGACCGGTGGCACCCCGATCTTCGAAAGCCTCGGCATCAAGCTCGAGAATCTGCCGCTGACCGATCTGGGTCGCGCCAAGAAGATCATCGTCGGCAAGGACAACACGACGATCATCGAGGGCGCCGGCAAGACCAGCGACATCAAGGCTCGCATCGACCAGATTCGCCGCGAGATCTCGGTGGCCACGAGCGACTACGACCGCGAGAAGCTCGAAGAGCGTCTGGCCAAGTTGTCGGGCGGCGTTGCCAAGGTCAACGTGGGCGCCGCGACCGAAAGCGAAATGAAGGAAAAGAAAGCCCGCGTCGAAGACGCTCTGCACGCCACGCGTGCGGCCGTCGAAGAAGGCATCCTGCCGGGCGGCGGAGTCGCCCTGTTGCGGGCCACGTCTTCGGTCAAGGCCGAGGGGCTGACCCACGACCAGGAAGTCGGCTTTCAGATCGTCGTGCGTGCCTGCCGGGCTCCGCTGACCACGATCGCTTCGAATGCCGGCCAAGACGGCGGCATCGTCTGCGAGCGCGTGCTCGAAGCCAAGGGCAACATCGGCTACAACGCGGCGACCGACGTTTATGAGGATCTGGTCAAGGCCGGCGTCATCGACCCGACCAAGGTCACCCGCACGGCGCTGCAGAACGCCTCAAGCGTGGCGATCCTGCTGCTGACCAGCGACGCCTTGATTGCCGATAAGCCCAAGAAAGAGCCCAAGAAGGCTGGGGCAGGCCATGGCGGCGATTACGACATGTATTGATCACTGGGGGCCTGGCGGCTGCCGACCCCTTGGGTCGGACCGCTGAGCTTCGAATCGCACGCAAGCCCGTCGAACTCACGTTCGGCGGGCTTGTTTTTTGGGTCAGCCGGGTGCCCTCGGGCACCGCCGGTTCGCACTAACGGGGGCTGGCAACGGGAAAACCGCAAGAAATTCGCGCCTTGATGTCGAAACCCGCCCAGGCCGTCGCCGTCGCGCTGGTGACGATCTGTTGGTTTTTGCTCGGCGACGGACTATTCTGGAAGGTGCTCCTACGGGGCCCAGTCGGAACAGATTCTGTCGGAGGTGCTTGCCGTGATCTCATCGATGCAAACCTGGATTCGCGTCGCGCTCGTCGCGCTCGTGGCCGTGGCTCCCTCGCTCGCGCCTGCCGCCGAACGCGGCAATTCGAAATCCGCGCAGCCGGTCGGGGAAACCGTCGAGATGTTCGCGGCCATGAAAGCGGGTGATCTGGAAGTCTCGATGATTCCCAAAGACTCCAGCGAAGCCCGCATCGTGATCAAGAACAACACCGACAAGCCGCTCAACGTCAAGTTGCCCGACGCCTTTGCCGGCATGCCGGTGCTGGCTCAGCGGGCTCCGGCCGCGGGAGCCGCTGGCCGTAACGGTGCCGGCGGTCAACAACAACCGATGGGCGGCGGCATGGGCGGCATGGGCATGGGCGGCGGTGGTATGGGCATGGGTGGCGGCGGCATGGGCATGGGCATGATGAACATTCCGGCCGAGAAAGTCGCGCAATTCAAGATTGCCATGGTCTGTCTGCAGCATGGCATGAAAGAGCCCCGCTCGAGCACCCGCTACGAAGTCAAGCCGATCGAGGAATTCACGACCAAGCCGGAAGTCAAGGAACTGCTGACCGCGTTTGGCAAACGCCGGCTCAATCAACGGGCCACGCAAGCCGCGGCCTGGCACCTGGCCAACGGCATGAGCTGGGAAGAATTGCTCAACAAGCAGATCGAGCACCTCAACGGCACGAGCGAGCCGTGGTTCGATCCGCGCGAGATTCAGGCGGCCATGGAGATTGCCCAGTACTCCGTGGTCCAGGCGCAGCAGAACGCCATCGCCAAAGCTCAGAAAAGCTCGACGCTCTCGCAATCGAGTGCCGGCGAGAAGGAATCGAGCGGTAGCGATAAAACTTCCAGCGCCAGTGATCGAGTTTCGAGCGCCGGCGACAAGGAGTAGTCGGGCCGGGCTGCCGGAATCTAGGCGGCGCGAATCTCGATGCGGTCTGATTGCCGCATCAGCCGGCGAATCTCTTGTTGCAGCTTGAATCGTTCGCTCTGCCACTCTTGGCGTTGCTGGCCGAACGTCGCCACGCGCTCTTCCATTTGCTGCTGCTGCCTGACCAGTTGGGAGGCCTGCTTTTCCAGTTCCTTCTGCCGCTGCGTGGCCCAGACCTGGATATTCTCGCGTTCGCGAGCCAGCTTGGCATGCTGCTCGGTCAGGCAATTGGCCAACGACTGCACTTCGTTCCGCTGTTGCAGGATGTCGGCCCGCGCCAGCCGCTGTTCCTCGGCCAGCTTCAGGCGGATTTGGGCCAGCGACTGCGTCAGCGCGGCCGGAGCCATGGTGCCGCACAGCCGCGACCACAGTTCCTCGGTGGCCAGGCGAATCTCCAGGGCTTCTTGCTGCGATCGGGCGACTTCGGCCCGCATTCGCTCGAGTGAATTCTGCCGCGAGCTCAGCTCGTCGGTCTGCCGCTTGAGCTCCTGCCGCATGCGGTCGTGTTCGGCCAACATCCGCTGATGCTCTTCGATGCGGCGCTGGCGGTCGGCCTCGGCGCTTTCGGCCTGCGCGGCCCGCTCTTCATCGAGCTGGCGGCGCTGGCGTTCCAGTTCGGCCTGCTCGGCGGCCATCAGCTTTTCGGCGCGGTCGAGGTTTTCGGCGCGCGTTTCGATGCCGCGGAGCAGTTGCTGCACGTCCTGCACTTGCTCGGCATTGGCCACGCGCTGTGCCCAGCGTTCGGCCAAGGCGTTCAATTCCGCTTCGCGGCGGTCGAGCTCGTCGGCCCGCTCGGCGTGTGCCGCCGCGCGGTCCAAGGGTTCGATGGCCCGCGACTTTTTCGATCCGTTGTCGCTGCCCACCTCGGCTTCGCGCTTCGAGATCTCCGCCTCGCGGCGGTCCATGTCGGCTTTCTGCTGCGAGAGCTCGGCCTGCCGCTCGTTGAGCCACAGCCGGGCATTGCGAATCTGGTTTTCCATCGCGGCCAGCCGCGAGTTCAGCTCGGCTTCGCGGTGATCGACCGCGGCTTGCTGGCGTTGCAGGTGCGAGGCGAGTTGGGCCGCTTGCGAGCGAACTTGCTGCACGCTGATGCTGCTCGCCGTATCGGGCGTGCTGGCAATCGGCGCGGCTTCTTCAACAACGGGTGGGTTCACTGCCACGGCTTCGATCGGAGCGACGACCTCGGGCGCGGCCTCAATAATATGGGCGGCATCCAACCGCGCGGCGGCGTTCTTGCCCCGTGCGGCTGCTTGCGACTTCGGCGATCGAGGCTTCTGGCTCTCGGGCATGACGGTTCCGCCGCGCTGCGACATGATTTCGCGTGATTCGAAAGAGGTTCGACGGCAGCCCGCTCCGAGCCGGTTGCCGCTAACGGCTCTTTAATCGGCAAACCTTGCCCAGCTCCTTTAATCCACAACCGGTCCCGCCATTAAAAAAAATCAGCAAATGGCATCGCGCTCCATGCCAGCAGCACCCACCGCTAGCGGCCTGAACGCCCGGCTGAAAAGGAGAGGCGCCGCCTGAGGTAAACAGGAATGCAGCCACAGCCCTTCGCGGTAAGGTCATTGTCTTCGTCCACGCCTACGGCGTGCATGCGAACTGTAATCCGGTAAGCCGTCTTTTCTCGGCCCCTCTCATAATGCGGGTGCCATGCTCACGCTCGCGTGAGCATGCTTGTGTATTGCTCGACGACGAATTCAACACACGTGCGGCGTGGGCGTAGCAAACGGCATTTTGGTAAACTCGAAGGATGGATCAAATCTCGAATTCGTCACGCCTGACTAGTCGTCAAGTGCTCGCCAGTTTTCTCTGCTTAGCCGTTGCCGCGACGACAATCATCATTTTCGCCTGGCTCAGGTCGCAGGTTCCGACAAGCGGCAAGTCTCATATTCGCACCCCCGATCCGTTCGAGATGCTGAGGGTATCTCTGGCTGTAATGGCATTCCTCGGCATCGGCGCCGAAATCGGAGCGGCCATCGGCGTGATTCGCGGAAGCACGTATCGGCACGCCGTGATAGGAATCTTCGCGTGGCCATTGATCTGTGCCCTCTGGCTGACCGTCGTTGGGCTCATTCGGACTTGGCTCTGATTCTCGGGCGAAAGACCTGCTTCGACCGCATGCCCACGCAAGCGTGGGCATGGCACCCGAAAAAGCACCCCACGCTTGACGTCCTGTCCGGCCCCATCCTACGATAATTGGTTCGCACTATCTCGGATCGCGTTTCCTTATGCAAAACACCAAAGTTGCCATTGTCGGGTTGGGCACGGTCGGCACGGGCGTGGCGCGGTTGCTCGTCGAACATGGCGACCGCATCGCACGGCATGCCGGACGCAAGCTGGTGCTCGAGCACGTCGCGGTCAACGATCTTAAGAAACCGCGCGATATCAAGCTGCCCTCGGGCATGCTCTCGGCCGACATCAAGCGGATCACCAGCGATCCGGAGATCTCGGTCGTGGCGCTGCTCGTGGGCGGGCTCGAACCGGCCCGCTCGATCATGCTGGCCCTGCTCGACGGCGGCAAGGACGTCGTCACGGCCAACAAGGCGCTGCTGGCCGCACATGGTCCGGAACTGTTCGATCGGGCCCGCGAGCTGGGACGCTCGATCGCCTTCGAGGCTTCGGTGGCCGGCGGCATTCCGATCATCGCCAACATCAGCCAGTGCCTTTCGGCCAACGAGATCCAATCGATTCACGCCATCCTCAACGGCACCAGCAATTACATCCTCACGCAGATAGAAGCCCACGGCACGTCGTACGCCGACGCCGTGCGGGCCGCTCAGGGGCTGGGTTATGCCGAGGCCGATCCGACGATGGACGTCGACGGCAGCGATGCGGCTCAGAAGCTGGCCATCCTGGCCCATCTGGCGTTCGGCGCTCGCGTCGATTGGAACGACATTCCCCGTCAAGGCATCGACACCCTCGATTTGGCCGACCTGCGCTATGCCAAGGAACTGGGCTATCGCATCAAGCTGCTGGCCGTGGCCCAACTGGCCGATGGCGAGCTGGAGCTGCACGTTTCGCCCACCCTGGTCAAGCTGGGCAGCCCGCTGGCCGAAGTGCGCGGGGCCTATAACGCCATCAGCGTTGTGGGCGACGCCGTGGGCCGCGTGTTTTTCTCCGGCTTGGGCGCCGGCCAGATGCCGACCGCTTCGGCCGTGGTGGCCGACATCATCGACACGGTCGTGGGCCGTTCGGCGATCACCTTTCGCACGCTCGAACTGTGGTCCAAGCACATCGCGCGGGTGACCGCTCGCGATTACGGCCGCGTGGCGGGCCGCTATTACCTGCGGTTCAGCGTGGCTGATCAGCCCAGCGTGCTAGCCGAAATCGCTGGCGTGCTGGGCAAGCAGAACATTTCGATCGCTTCGGTCATCCAGCACGAGGCCGAGGAGGGCAGCCAGGGCGTTGTCCCCTTGATGATCATGACGCACAATACCACCGAAGGAGCGATGGGCCGGGCCATCGAGGCGATCGACCGGCTCGCGTTCATGCGCGGGCCGAGCATTCGCATGCGGGTTCGCGATTGAACCCTATCCCCGCGCGTCCACGGCCCGCCACTGAACCGAGTTTCCGATGAAGTATGCTTTGATCATTCCCGACGGCTGTGCCGACGAGCCCCAAGAGTCGCTCGGCGGCCAGACGCCCCTGCAAGCCGCCCACCTGCCCGAGATGGACGCCGTGGCCGCTCGTGGCGTCGTGGGCCGCGCCAATCACGTGCCGGCCGATCTGCCGCCCGGGTCGGACGTGGCGAACTTGAGCCTGCTGGGCTACGACCCCAAGAGATATTTCACCGGCCGCGCCCCGCTCGAGGCCGCCGCGCAAGGCATCCACCTGGCCACGAACGACTGCGCCATTCGCTGCAACCTGGTGACGATCGAAGGCCAGTCGATGCGCGACTTCACGGCCGATCACATTTCCACCGACGAAGCCAAGGCCCTGCTGGCGACCTTGCAGACCGAACTGGGCGGCGGCAATCTTGAGTTCGTGCCCGGCGTCAGCTATCGCAACCTGCTGATCTATCGCGGCGGCGACCGGCAGCCCCCGTTCACGATCGACACGCGAGCCACCCCGCCGCACGACCTGACCGACAAGTCGGTGCTCGACGATTATCCGCGCGGCCCCGGCAGCGATTATCTCAACCAGTTGATGAGCGACAGCGTGGCGATCTTTGCCGACCATCCGGTGAATGTCGAGCGCCGCCGCCAGGGGAGACTGCCGGCCACGAACATCTGGCTGTGGGGCCAAGGCGGCGCGCCGGCCGTGCCGCCGTTCGCCGATGTCTATGGCAAGCGCGGCGCGATGATCACGGCGGTCGACCTGCTGCGCGGGCTGGCCGTGCTGCTCGGTTGGCGGCGCATTGAAGTTGCCGGGGCAACCGGCTACCTGGACACCGACTATGCCGCCAAGGGTCGTGCGGCGATCGAGGCCCTCCCCGACGTCGACCTGGTGTGCGTTCACGTCGAGGCGCCCGATGAGGCCTCGCACGAAGGCAATGCACCGGCCAAGATCAAAGCGCTCGAAGAGATCGATCGCCACATCGTCGGTCCGCTGCACAAGGCGCTGGCCGCGGGTGGTGAATATCGGCTGTTGGTCAGCCCCGACCATCCCACGCCGCTGCGCACCAAAACGCACAGCCACGGCGCCGTTCCGTTTGCGATCGCGGGCAGCGGCATCGCGGCCGATGGCTTCCACACCTATGACGAAGTGGCCGCCGCCCAAAGCTCCTTGGCTTTCGACGACGGCTGGAAACTGATGAAATACTTCTTGGGTTCCTGATTCCCGGCCCTCTTGCCGAGTCAGCGGGGCAGGGGGGCGGACCCGAACAGCCTGTAGGATTTTGTTGTCATGCCATTGATCGTGCAAAAATTTGGCGGCACCAGCGTCGCCGACAGCCAGAAGATTCTGGCCGCGGCCCGCCGTGCGGTGCGCACCCAGCAAGAGGGCAACCAGGTGGTGATGGTCGTCAGTGCCATGGGCCACAACACCGACTTGCTGATCGACCTGGCCAACCAGATCACCGACCAGGCCCCGGCCCGCGAGATGGACATGCTGCTCTCGACCGGCGAGCAAGTGAGCGTGGCCCTGATGGCCATGGCGATCCACTCGCTCGGCCACGAGGCCATCAGCCTGACCGGCGCGCAGATCGGCATCAAAACCGACAGCACCCACACCAAGGCCCGCATCCAGTCGATCTCGACCGACCGCGTGCGCCGCGCGCTCGACGAGGGCAAGATCGTCATCGCCGCCGGTTTCCAGGGCATCGACGAGGATTTCAATATCACCACGCTGGGCCGCGGCGGCAGCGACACGACGGCCGTGGCTCTGGCGGCGGTGTTGCAAGCCGACGCCTGCGAAATCTACACCGACGTCGACGGCGTCTACACGACCGACCCCCGCGTACTGCCCGAGGCGCGGCACATCAAGCGCGTCAGCTATGACGAGATGCTCGAGCTAGCCAGCCTGGGCGCGGGCGTGATGCACAACCGCTCGATCGAGTTTGCCAAGAAGTTCACCGTGCCGATCCACGTTCGCACCAGCTTCAGCGACGCACTGGGCACGATGATCACGGCCCTGCCCGAGGCCGAGGACCAGCCGGTGGGCGGCGCGGCGCTGGCCAAGAACGAAGCCCGCGTGACCATTTTGGGCGTGCCCGACAAGCCAGGAACCAGCCTGACGATTTTTTCCAAGATCGCCGAGAAGGCCATCTCGGTCGACATGATCGTGCAGAACGTCGGCGCCGACGGCATTGCCGACGTCTCGTTTACCGTGCTCAAGGACGATCTTCGGGCCACGCTCAAGGCGGCCGAGGAAGCCGCCCGCGAGCTAAAGGCCGAGGGCGTGGGGCACGACGACGACGTGGCCAAGGTTTCGGTGGTCGGCCTGGGCATGGCCCGGCAAACCGGCGTCGCACGGCGAATGTTTCGGGCCCTGGCCGACGCGGGCGTGAACATCCTGATGATCAGCACCAGCGAGATCAAGATTTCGGTGCTGGTCGCCCGGCCCCAGGCCGCCGCCGCCCTGCGTGCCGTACACCAGGCCTTTGCCCTGGAGAAACCGCCCGCCGGCGCCGCCGCGGTCGACTACACCAAGACGCCGCGGGCCGCGCGCACCAGCGACGTCGTGGCCATCGTGTCGCGATTGCAGAAGATGGAAGAACTGACGATCGACGTCATCGCGCTCGACGAATCGCAAGCGCGGCTAACCGTCAGCGGCGTGGCCGATCAGCCGGGCATCGCCGCCGCAATCTTCGAAGCCGTGGCCGATGGCGGCATCTTCGTCGACATGATCGTGCAGAGCTTTGGCCGCGAAGGCAAAGCCAAGCTCAGCTTCACCGTGCCGCAGGCCCAGTACAAGCAGTGCCACGAACTGCTCGACAAGCTGGTCGGCGGCATGAAGTGCGGCCCCGTTTCTGGCAACGCCCAGGTCGCCAAGCTTTCCGTCTCCGGCATCGGCCTTCGCAGCCACACCGAAGTCGCCATCCGAGCTTTCCGCTGCCTGACCGAAGCCGGCATCAACGTCGCGATGATTAACACCAGCGAAGTCCGCGTCAACGTCGTCGTCGAAGGCTCCCACGGGCAAAAAGCCCTGGCGGCATTACAAAAGGCGTTTGCCGATGCGCGCCAATAGAAAACGGCTGCAATTGCTCCGCGGGCTCACTTTCCGCTTGTCGGCTTAGCCGAAGCGCGCTTCGGACTTCTACTGCTCGCCCAGCACGTCGTTCAGCACATCCTCCGACACATAAATCGGCAGGTTGGGGTCGCAGGTCACGGCCACGGCGATGGCGTCGGATGGGCGGGCGTCGATCTCGATCAGTTCGCCGCCGTTGCGCACGCGGAGCTTGGCGTAGTAGGTGTGGTCCTTCAATTCGCTGATCACGACGTCTTGCAACTCGGCCCCCAGGCTTTCGACGATGTTGACCAGCAGGTCGTGGGTCAGCGGCCGGGGCGAGCGATATTGCTTCACGCGGCGGTCGATGCTCGTGGCTTCGAATATGCCAATCAGAATCGGAAAGGTCCGTTCGCCTTCCACTTCCTTGAGATAGATCACCTGCTGGTCGTTGATCTCACTGATGATGATCCGCGACAACTCCATATGGACCGGCATGACGGGCCCCCTGCGATTGAGATCGTGCGCTGCGATGGGAATTTTCAATCCCGATTATAAAGACCCCCGACGGGCCGCGGCTAGAGCAGGCAAAAAGAATGCCAGGATGCCCGCGCGCTCGCGGGATTTCGCGGCGACTCGCACCGCACGAACCGTACGGTGCCGAACCGAAAAATGCCCTTGCGTTGGGCGGCGCGGGGTGAACCGCGGATTGGTTTCGCCGCCACCGGGCACTATTTTTTTGCCATTCGCAACGCGAAGAGCGCCACCATTGTCGCCGATTGCAATTCCTTGAGTTTGGCCAGGGTGTCGCGCTCTTTTTGGATCACCTCGGCCGGGGCCCGCGCGACAAAACTGGCGTTGGAAAGTTGCCGTTCCTTGCCAGCGATGGCCGACTCAATGCGGGTCAATTCCTTGGTGTGCCGCGCCATTTCGGCGGCCACGTCGATGTGCCCGGCCAGGTCCACGAACACCTCGCCCGCTGTCACCACGAAATTGGCGCTCGCGGCGGGCGGCTCGACGTCCGCGCCCCAGGCCGTCGCCTGGGCGCCGGCCATGGCCTCGAAATAAGGCTCCATCGGCCGCAGCAAGTCGGCCGTCGCGGCGTCGGTGCGCATGCGGAACGCCAGCGGCGTCTTGGGCGGAATGTTCTGCCGGCTGCGCACTTCGCGCAGCCCGCCCAGCACTTCTTGAAACCGCGCGAAGCGAGCCTCGATCCGAGCATCCTGCCGAGCCGTATCGGCCTCGGGCCAGGGCGCGATCATGATGCTCTCGGCCGCCGCCAGCGGCTTGCCGAGCCCGCGCTGGGGCGCGGCCTGGTTCAGCAGTTGCCACACTTCCTCGGTGATGAAGGGTACGAATGGGTGCAGCAGGCGCAGCAGCGAATCGAGCGTGTGCGTCAACACCCGTTGCGCCGCCGCGCGCGTGCCCTCGGCCTGCAACCGCCCTTTGACCATCTCGACATAGAAGCTGCAGAACTCGTTCCAGGCAAAATCGTAGAGGGCTTTGGCGGCATCACTGTAGCGATATTCATCAAGCGCCGTCGTCACCGCCCCGGTCACCGTGGCCAACCGACTCAACACCCAGCGATCTTCGAGCACCAACTCGCTCTCGGCCACGGGGCCACTGGTGTAGCCTTCGAGGTTCAACAGCGCGAACCGCGACGCGTTCCACAGCTTGTTGCAAAAATTGCGGCCTAACTCGAAGCGCTCGCTCACGACCGCCGCGCGGGGCAGCGCCACGTCCTCGGGCTTTGAGGCCCATTGGGTCGAAAATGGCTGGCCGCACTTCTTGCAATCGACGCGCGGCAGCACGCGGTTCTTCTTGGTCTGCTCGATCGACGCCTTACAGTGGGGACACTCGAACTCCACCGGCATCCGCACATCCTGCGTCTCGGTGGTCAGGTAAGCCAGGCTGAACCGCAGCGAGTCGGCCCCCACCTTTTCGATCACGTCCAGGGGATCGACGCCGTTGCCCTTCGACTTCGACATGCCCTCGCCAAAACCGTCGAGAATTTTGGGGTGAATGTAGACCTCGTGGAACGGCACCTGGCCGATGTTGTGCAGCCCGGTGAGCACCATTCGCGCCACCCACAGCGTGATGATGTCGCGATTGGTCACCAGCGTGCTGGTCGGATAGTAATAATCCAGCTCGGGCGTCTTGTCGGGCCAGCCCAGCGTCGAGTGCGGCCAGAGGGCCGAACTGAACCACGTGTCCAGCACGTCCCCGTCTTGCTGGATCTTGTGACCAGCAATCGCGTCCTCGCTCAGATCGGCTTCCTGCGCGCTGATCAGCCACTGATCGTGCTCAGCGTCGCGATGCCAGACCACGTCGTCACGGCCCGCGAACGCTCGCCGCAGATCGTCCTCGGTCGCGGTCGGTGCATACCAGATCGGAATGCGGTGGCCCCACCACAATTGCCGGCTCACCGGCCAGTCGCGCTTTTCGCTCAGCCAATCCAAATATCCCCGTGCATAGCGAGCCGGCACGATCTTCACGCGGCCGTCGCTCACCGCATCCATCGCCGACTGGGCCAACTGATCCATCTTCACGAACCACTGATCGGCCAGGTAGGGCTCGATCGGCGTCTTCGAACGATCGGAATGGGCCAGCTCGATCTCGCGATCCTCGACCTTTTCCAGCAGTCCCAGCGCGTCGAGATCGGCCACCACCCGCACGCGCGCCGGCAAGATCTTCAAGCCCTGATACGCGCCCGCGTTGGCGTTGAGCGTGCCGTTGGCGTTGAGAATGTTGATCATCGGCAGGTTCTGCCGCCGGGCGACGTCGTAGTCATTCGGATCGTGGGCCGGCGTGATCTTCACCGAGCCGCTGCCCAATTCCGGCTTGGCCCACTCGTCGGCCACCAGCGCAATCTCGCGATCCACTAGCGGCAGCCGTACCTTGCGGCCCGACAGCGCCATGTCACGCAATTGCACCAACAGCGGCAGCAGCGACGTGCGGCGCTCGATCAACTCGTCGAGCTGCGCTTGCACGCCCGGCTTTTCTTTCTCGCCCGCGGTCGCCAATTTTTCGCGCAGATCCGCTTCGGCGTTGTCGAGTGCTCGCGCCGGATCGGGATGCACGGCCACAGCCGTATCGCCCAGCATGGTCTCGGGCCGCGTGGTCGCGATGCTCACGAAGGCCGGCTCACCCGGCTGAGGATCGATGATCGGATATTTCAGGTGCCAAAAATGGCCGGCCACGGTCTCGTGCGACACCTCGTCGTCGCTGACGGCCGTTTGCAGGTGCGTGTCCCAATTCACCAGCCGCGTGCCGCGATAGATCAGCCCTTCATTGAACAGGCTGAAGAACGTGTGTCGCACCGCTCGGGTGCAGCCCTCGTCGAGCGTGAACCGTGTGCGCTGCCAGTCGCAACTGGCGCCCAATTGTTCGAGCTGGCCGAGGATGCGCGTCTCGTACTGGTCCTTCCAGGCCCAGATGCGCTCCACCAGCGCGTCGCGCCCCAGGTCGTGACGCGACTTTTTCTCTTCCTCGAACAGTCGCCGCTCGACCACGGCCTGCGTGGCAATGCCGGCATGGTCGGTGCCGGGCACCCACAAGGTGTTGAAGCCCTGCATCCGCTTCCAGCGGATCAGAATGTCCTGCAGCGTATTGTTGAGCGCGTGCCCCAGGTGCAGCGCGCCCGTCACGTTCGGCGGCGGGATGACGATCGTATAGGGCTTGCGCGTCGGATCGGGCTCGCTGTGAAAGTAGCCCGCTTCTTTCCAGAATGGATACCAACGGCGTTGCGCCTGTTCGTGATCGTATTGTTTGGGCAGTTCGTGGACGGCCATTTCGCTGGACATGAGAACCTTTCGCGCCTCGGGGAAGCCTGGCCGCGATCCATGGTTCGGCGGCTGATTTCAGATTTTAGCGGCGAACTCGTGGAACTTGTAGATCGTTTGCGGCCTTATCGATTCGCCGCGTGCTTGCTCTCATCCTTGCACAACTTGTACTCAAAACTATCGACCAGGGCGATCCAACTGGCTTCGATGATGTTCTCGCTGACGCCGACGGTGCCCCAGACTTCATCGGCGTCGCGGCTTTCGATCACCACCCGCACACCGGCCGCGGTGCCGGCCTCGGAGTTGATCACCCGCACCTTGTAATCGACAAGGTGCATCTGGGCCAGGTTCGGAAAATGGCCGTCCAGCGCCTTGCGCAAGGCCGCGTCAAGCGCGTTGACCGGACCGTCCCCCTCGGCCACTTCGTGCCGCACCTGCTCGCCGACGTGCAGCTTGACCGTGGCTTCAGTGATCGGATTGCCGGTGTGATCGGTCTCGACGTTGACGCGAAAATTCTTGCGTTCGAAGTGCGAACGAAACGTGCCGGCGACTTTTTTGGCCAACAGGTCGAACGAGCCTTGCGCCGCCTCGAACTGATAACCTTGATTCTCCAACTCCACGACTCGGGCCAGGATCGCGTCCATCAATTTCGGATCGTCCCCCACTTCGCGCTCATTCACCACGGCTTTGATGTTCGAGCGGCCCGAGAGCTCGCTAACCAGAATCCGCCGCGCGTTGCCCACCCGTTCGGGCGCGATGTGCTCATAGCTGGCCGTCGCCCGCGCGATGGCGTGTACGTGCATGCCGCCCTTGTGCGCAAACGCGCTCAGCCCCACGAAGGGCTGATTCGGGGGCATCCGCAGATTGGCCGTTTCATAGACGAATCGCGACAACTCGGTCAGGTGCTCGACGGCGCCGTCGTGCAGCGCCTGGTAGCCGGCTTTTTTCACCGCCAGGTTCGCGATCACTGAAACCAGGTCGGCATTGCCGCAGCGCTCGCCCAGCCCGTTGATCGTGCCCTGCACCTGCACCGCGCCCGCGTCGAGCGAGGAGAGCGAATTGGCCACGGCCAACTCGCAGTCGTTGTGGCAATGGATGCCCACCGGCACGCTTAGCCTGGCGATGGCTTCGCGAGTGATGGCGGCGATTTCCTCGGGCATGCTGCCGCCGTTTGTGTCGCACATCACGATCAGTTCGGCGCCGGCCTCGGCCGCAGCGCGCACCGTGGAGAGCGCGTACTCGGGGTTCAGTTTCCAGCCGTCGAAAAAATGTTCGGCGTCGTAGATCACCTTGCGACCGGCTTCGCACAGATGGCCCACGCTCTCGCTGATCATGGCCAGGTTCTCTTCGAGGGTCACGCGCAGCACCTCGGTGACGTGGAAGGCCGAGGTCTTGCCCACCAGCGTGATCACGCCGGTGTTGGCGCCCAGCAGGGCCTTGATGCCCGGATCGTCCGCGGCCCGCAGGCCCCGGCGACGCGTCATGCCAAAGGCGCACACCTGCACGTGCTTGAGTTTCAGCCCGGCCACGCGCTGGAAGTATTGCGTGTCTTTTTCGTTCGAGGCCGGAAAGCCGCCTTCGATGTAATCGAAACCGAGGCCGTCGAGTCGCTCGGTGATCAGCAGCTTGTCTTGCAGCGAAAAGTTGACGCCTTCGCCCTGGCTGCCGTCTCGCAACGTCGTGTCATAAATCTGAATGCGACGCATGGGGTGATCCAAAGACCTGGTGGCCAAAAAACTTGTAGAGAGCAGGGAAACAAAAAAACAGCCCTGCGGCCTCGCGGCCCAGGGCTGATGTGAATCGGTCGATGACCGGCTCGCCCTTAGGCCCGCGCCTCCTCAATAATCATGACCACGCCGACCGCAACCGGTGCGGCAGAGCGGAGATCGAGGATGGCAGCCCGGACGAACATCGGAAAAACTCGTGGTCGAATGCAACGAATCCTAGTGAAAGCTTAGCATACGGAGGGGCAAAATGAGTGTCAATCAGGGTATTGTTTTCAGCCCAGATTTCCGGCAAGTCAAATCCAGTGCCGCCGCGGCAGCGGGTTGGCTGACTGGGGACGCCGGGGGTCGAGACGGCTAGGCCACCCGCCGCCGCCGTTTACGCAGAACGAACAGCCCGAAGCCGACGGCGCCGATGCCCAGCATGCAGATGCTCGAGGGCTCCGGAGTCGCGTAGGCCAACGTGAATCCGATGCCGTCGCCGTTGACCTGGCTGACGCTCAGCCCCAGGTTCGTGAAGCTACTACTGGGCACCGCGAGTGCCCAGCCCGTGTTCACCGGGTCGCCGTTGCCCAGGCTGCTGAATGTCGAGCCGGTCAGCACCGTCGTGGACGAGGGGCCCGACGGATAAAACCCGGATGCGGGAAATGTATATTCCGCCGCCAGACCGACGAGCTGCGAGGGGGTCGTGGTCGTTCCGTTGGCCAGGCCCGTGACATTCAGAATCAGGTCCGATGGAATGGGCGCTCCGCTCAGAAAATTGAAGTTCAACGAATAGTTAACCACGCCGCCGGTGGTGTTGAGAACATTCAATCGCTGGGTGTCGGTGCCCCAAGTGTAGGGCCCCGCCGATTGATTGTAGGCGTTGACCTGGTCAAAGAACGTGGCGGTCTCGCCGGCGATCGTCACCTGAACGTTTCCATAGTTGGGTAAATTGAAAATCGACCCGGAGATCAACGTTCCGGAAGACGGGATTTGCAGGTACTGAATCGGTTGGACGGCTTGCAGTGTCGGGCTCCAGAGCAGGGTGAACGCGAGGACGGACATCGTCATTCGCAGAGCCCTGCGACCAACGTTCTTCGCGAATCGCGTGCTATAGGAGTCAACCATCGTGGCGAAAGTCGTTGCAAGGAACATCGGCGAGTCTCCAGGCTGGGTGTGAAAGCGTGTCTTCGAATCCATGACGGCAAGTTGGCCTCGACCCCTTTAGCGGGTTCGGGCACGGCGGCGGCGGCGATGGGCCACCGCACCCAGGCTCACCAATCCCAAGCCGCACAGCACGATGCTGCCAGGTTCCGGAGTCTGCGTGTACAGCCGGAAAGCCAGGTCTTCGGAGAAGGGGCCAAAGCCCGCCGGGCCGTCGGACGGACTCTGGTAGAGCAGCGGAGCGATGCCGGGTTGCGGCAGGTTGTTCAGAATGCCGCCCACGACCGCGTCGTCCTGAAAGTGAAACACGGGGAACGCCGCGCTGCCGATGTTCGTCTCGCCAGGGCTGACCGGGGCGAACAACGTGTTGGTCAACTGATAGTCGCGGTTGTGCCAGCCCCAGCCCAACACCGGGTCGTTGGTCAAGGCCACGATGCTCATCCAGTAGATGACGTTGGCCTGTTCGGGAAAGGGCGTGGCCAGCTCGCCGTTGTACTGATAGAGGTTCTCTCCAGGAGTGGGATTGGCGGTGATCAGTTTCTCGGTGAACGTGCCCGAGGCAGGCGACAGGGAGCCGAGGTTGACGACCTGGCTCGACAGCAACGTGCCGGGATGGCTCGGCCCCGCCGTGCTGGCGGGCACGTCGCTGGAGAAATTGATCATGAACTGGCTCAATTGGTTCAGGCCGACATAGTTCTGGGCATACGATCCCCACCATTGCACGTGGACGACCGGCGTCGACTGCTTGTCGGAGAAGTCATCGGCCACGAAGCTGCCGGTGTAGCCGGGCGTGCCGTTCGAGTTCAAATAGGCGGTGCTGCGCTCGTCGTGGCCCGCGAAGGGGGCGCCACCCGCGCTGATACCCTGTCCGCTATTGAGCGGCAATTGCTCGAACTTCAGGACCTCGCCCGACAGCGGATCGGCCATGGCCGGTACCGCGAACAGCACCATGCCCACGGCCAGTGCGATCGCGGCTGGAACGGCGACCCCGGTCGCGGCAACCTTCGCCCACCGGCGGCGATAGGCCAGCAACGCAAGGCTCGCCAGTCCCAATCCGCCCATCACGAAGGTCGAGGGTTCCGGCGAGGGGACCAACGTGCCATCGCTCACGCCGAAATACGACGCGCCAGGGACGGTCCACAAGAAGGTGTTGTTGCCTTCGGGACCGATCTCCTGAATCGTAATCACCGGCTGAAGGTAATTCAGCACGGGCACGTCGGCCAATGCCGTGTCGTCCCCGTCGTCAATCAGCGAATCGAAGAGCATCACCCCCGTCAAAACCCCGTTGATGTCGGGTTTGTTCGAGAACGTGAGCAGGTCCGTAATGCCATTCGGGTTTGCCGTGGTCACGTCGATCGGATTTTGCACCAGCACGAAACCCGGCGTGACCTGGCCCGGCAGATAGAACTCGATACCGCCGCCCGCGATCGGATTGACCTGGTTCGGATTGGGTACGCCATTCAAAAGACTGCTCCCCATCTCGTCGAAGCTGAGAGCGAAGGGCGGAGTCGCCGCGTTGGGCATGCCGGGTTGTGCAAATGCGGTGTTCGCCGATCCCCCTAGCAGGAAGGCCAATAACGCGCTCCCGAGTGTCAAGTTGCGAATCGTGTTCGTGTTCATGAGAGTACCCTTTGTATTAGCGTTGATCGGAATTGTTCGATGTTGGCTGAATGGTTCGATGTCGTGCATGCGATTTTGGGCGTGGATAAGCGCGGTTTCAGGGCGGCCCGCTGGGGTGCAACGGTACACCCGGCGGCTTCTGCGAGCTCCTCTGCGGAGATCTGGCGAAAGTGCGTTCGGTCGACTCGCTGACCGCGTGCCTGCGACCGCGCACCCAAGGTGCCAGAGAGCCCTCGACGATCGCGTGAATGTTGTTTGACGCCGCCAGGTAGAGGTGAGCGCCGGCGCTGCGGACCTCGATCTCGGCTTCCGCGCCGATCCGATAGCCCACGGCCACGCGGCGCACGCCTGGTTGAATGTCTCGCAGCCAGGCCAGCAGCCGCACCGTCGATTCGACGTGACGCTCGTCGTCCATCCAGAACAGCGAGAGCTTGGGCAAGCCGAACAGCAATTCGCGCCGCAGGCGAAGCGGAGTGGCCTCGAGCAGCACCGGCCAACCGCAAGCGACAATCAACTCGTCGAGCGCGGCCGTCGATGTCTGATCGGTCGAGATAATCAGTCCCGTTCGGCAGGATTCAGTAACCATGGCGTGGGTCTCAATTCGGTTTGAGAAGCGTTGCGAACGGTGAGGCCGTAAAGCGAATGCGATGCCAACGCGCCGCGAGAATTCGGCGGCGATCGTTAAGCGCCGACGGGTAGCGAAGTTGCGATCTAGGAAATTGTCGCGAGCCTGATGCGCGACAAAAACGCGCGCCTGGCAGAAAACATCCCAGCGGCGCGCGACGAACATGCGCGCATGTTTTCACTCGCAATAACTTGCGCCGTGGCTGGCACAAAACGTTCCACGGGAACACAACGTGCCAACGTCAACAGCGCGCAGCGCGAACGCTGGACGCGTGCTGGGAAAAGCCTGGCAAGAACCGCCGACAGACTAGTGCAGCGTCACACCCAGAA
>PLYM01000048.1 GCA_003153375.1 Planctomycetaceae bacterium | reverse complement strand
TTTCCCGGGTAGGACGGATTGAGTATCAGTGGCAACAGGTGGACGTGCAGGCCTTGATCGCCACAGTCTCCACGTCGATGGCGAGCACGATCGACGAAAAGGGCGCCGAAATTACCGTGGCTCAGTTGCCGACGGCTTGGGGCGATCCAACCGCTGTCGAGCAAGTCTTCGCCAACCTGATCGGCAATGCGCTGAACTATCTCGATCCGACGCGCCCGGGCACAATCGAAATTGGGTCGAGTGGTGACGGCGCTGGGGGGTCAGATGGCGAGCAAGTCTATCAAACCTACTATGTTCGAGACAATGGTCTAGGTATTCCCGAAGCGTACCGCGCGAAGATTTTTCAGGCTTTTCAGCGACTGCACCCCACCGCAGCAAAAGGCGAAGGAATCGGGCTGAGCTTGATTCGCCGCATCGTTGAGCGACATGGAGGGAGAATCTGGTTTGAATCAGTCGCGGGTGAAGGAACCACGTTTTTCGTAACACTCCTGGCGCGGGCGGCCGGACAACGAACGACTGCATTCAAGAAAACATCCGAAAGAGAAAGGGGCTCTGAAGATGAGAGGACAGCCGTTAATTGTCTTGCTGGCGGAAGATGACGATGGTCACGCCACCCTGGTGATGCGTAATTTGAAGCGTGCTGGGATCGCTAACGATTTGGTGCGTGTCAGCGATGGCCAGGAGGCCTTGGATTACGTGCGCTGTGAAGGCGCCTATTCTTCCAGAACACCGAATGGTCCGTTGTTGTTGCTGCTTGATATCAACATGCCACGCATGGATGGAGTCGAGGTCCTGCGTCAGATCAAAGAGAACGAGACGACCGCACAGATTCCCGTCATCATCCTTACGACGACCGATGATCCGCGCGAAGTCGAACGCTGCTACAAGTTTGGATGCAGCGTCTATGTCACCAAGCCAGTTGAATACGATGCTTTTGTCGAAGCGGTTCATCGCCTGGGCCTCCTGCTCCAGATCGTGAAGCTTCCGCAAGAAGTATCGGTAAGTGAGGCTGAAGTATCATAGGCGCTGGATCTGAGACGGTCTTGATTTTGGAGGATGAGCCGGGCGTTGCTCTCTTGCAGCGGCGTCGGCTTGAGCGTGCCGGCTTCAGGGTCGAAAGCGCTGCAACCGCTACGGCGGCGTTTGACGTGCTTCAGCAGGAAAAAGTGGCTCTAATCGTCCTCGACTACAACCTGCCCGGTATCAACGGCCTGGAGTTCTACGAGCAGCTCAAGGCGGCCGGACGGGATGTCCCGGTCATCATTGTGACGGGGTTTAGTCGGGAGTCGACGATCATCCAAGCCTTGCGGGCCGGGGTACGGGACTTCGTCACCAAGTCGATGGAGTACCTCGATTATCTGCCGGAAGCGGTCACGCGCGTACTCAAACAGGTGCGCACGGAGAAAGAGCTTGCCCTATCGGAGGCGAGATTGGCTGGCATCATCGCATCCGCCAAGGATGCGATCATCATTGTCGAATCGGATGAGCGCATCAGCTTGTTCAATGCCGCGGCCGAGGAAATGTTCCAATGTCCAAGTGAGCTTGCAATGGGACAGCTTCTCAGCAACTTCATGCCGCAAAGGTCGGCTGCCGCGATCGAGGTGCCTCACGCGGCTCCGGACATCGAGACGCCTTCCGCACAGCCGGTGGAAGCCTGCGAAATGGGAGCGCGTCTGGACGGTAGTCAATTCCCCATCGAGGCCTTGGTGTCGCGCGTCGAGGCCGCAGGACGCAACCTGTTTACCGTCATGGTGCGAGACATCACCGAGCGGCGCGAACACCTGCGAATGATCCGGCGCGCACATGAGGAGACGATCCATCGGTTGCTGGCGGCATCAACATTCCGGGACCACGAGACGGGGTCTCATATCCGACGGACCGGACTGTTTAGCGAAGTGTTGGCGAGAGTCGCAGGTTGGGATACGCTGCGAGCGGAGCAACTGCGAATGGCCGCGCCGATGCACGATGTCGGCAAGATCGGGATCCCCGACGCCATTCTTCGCAAGCCTGGCAAGCTAACCGACGAAGAATTCGAGATCATGAAAACTCACGCGCTATTGGGCGCTGAAATGCTCGCAGGCTCCGAGTCCGACGTGATGCAACTGGCGCAGGAAATCGCCTTGTCCCACCATGAGAGGTGGGACGGCCGGGGATATCCTCATGGCCTAGCGGGTTCCGCAATACCTGAGTCCGCGCGGATTCTGGCCATTGTCGACGTTTACGACGCCCTGTCGCATGACCGTGTTTATCGCTCCGCATTCTCGGAGCCGGAAGTTCTCAGCATGATGCTTGAGGGCAAGGGCACTCAGTTCGACCCGCACTTGCTGGAATGTTTTCTCTCTGTACTGCCCGAGATCCGCACGCTCTCGGACGCTCATCCCGACGGCGCATTCGACGATGGTGCGACGCCAGCTGCGCAAGGTACCCCCGTTGGATGGACTTGCGTGTCGTTAGAGGCTGCCAAGTAGCAAGTTTCACGGCGGGGCCGCAACGATGACCGACCTTGGTACCCTTGGCGGCAGTTCCAGTTTTGCCCTCGGGATCAATGACAGCGGGCAGGTAGAGGCTGGGCTGATAGCGTCGGAAACACGACGCACGGCTTTCTCTACAGCAATGGGGCGATGGCGAACCTGAGTCCAAGCTCTCTTACCGGTGGAGCACAGGGCATCAACGCCAGTGGGCAAGTCGTCGGGTGGTATTCCAACGGCAGCACTGGAACTCAACCTTTTCTCTACAGCAACGGAGCGGAGAGCAACTTGGGCACCTTCCCTGCCGGCAGCAACACATACCCTCTCAGCATCAACGGCAACGGGCACGTGGTCGGATATACATATCAGCCGGGGGTCACTGGCGAGCAGCCATTCCTCGTCAGCAATGGAACGACGCTGGTCGTGGGTGTGTCCGGTGGATTCCAGATGATCAATGCCAGCGGGCAAGAGGTGGGTGGTCACTATCTCTCCGACACGGTTTGGCACGGTTTGCTGTACACCAACGGGACGATGACCGATCTGGGAACCCTCGGTGGTTCAAACAGTTGGGCTTACTTGGGCGTTTGTCGCTTGAGCCGCCGACGCCACGATGGCATTGCCATTGCTGCTGAGCACGACATCGATCCAGTAATTGCTGGCTTGGAAGGAGTTCGTGGGGAATCCACCAGTTGGCCCGCGGTGATCTCGTGCAACGCGGTGATCCAACTCAGCAGGCACTTCTCGAACTCAGCCGGCTTGATCGCGGCCAAGATGGCATTGAACCGGTCGTGTGATGGAATGCCACTCGACAAGTCCAAAAGCTTCGCCAGCCAGCCGCGCTTCATGTGGCCCCAGGCGGCAATCGACACGAAATCATCGGCCCCACAGATCACCGCGCACAGGGCAATCGTCACCACGTTGATCAGCGGATAGGTAACCTCGCGACGTCGCGAATCCGTCAGATCGACAAAGTGCTCCTCGATCCGAGCAGACATGATACTCGACATGGCACGCCTCCTTGCCAATGTGCTTTCCTCAACCCAGGCTCCTACGCAGCCAGCGGTGAAATGCGCTCTGCCTCATCATGCCAGATTGCCCAGCATGGCGCAATCGCCCTGAGTCCAAGGCCTCCTGGCCATCACGGACAGCCAACTACGTGTGGTGCCGAATGAAGCGGTTTTGCGGCTGTCGCTTTTCAAAAACAGTCCCGTGCGTCGCGTTCGGATTAGGCGCGGTTTCAGAAGGAAACCTATAAGCGGGCCCAGGTCACGCTTGGCGTGGGAGGAGGCGGCGAAGTGGCTTGTCCTTAGCGCGCCAGCTCGTCGTGAACTAACGTCCCGACACGGGGGCCGGGGTCGAGCGATTCGACCCGGTTAGTCCGGTATGGCCTTGCTGCCACAAATCTTGATGATCTTGTCTGCAACCTCACGCTGCAACGCGGTCTTGGCCCCATTGTGCACGCTCGCTTGCAGGGCTAGGAGCTTGGCGGCGCTGAGATCGACGACAACCATCGTGTAAAGCGGTTCTTCATGCGGGCCGACCTTTTGGAGTTTCAGTCCTTCGTTCATCATGGTGCCTCTGCAAGTGCTCGTCCATTCTAGCGAATCGGTCTTGGAGGTTTTTGGGGAGGTGAGTTAGACGATGAGGCAAGAAGGCGCGAGAAGCAAGGTCGGAGTTTCAGAAGGGCCGGGTGCGCGGATCGTCCGCATCTTCAATCAGCGCTGGCAGCAAATCGCCATGCACGTGCGGCACGAACAAGGCCGCTTCAGCACCCACACCGAACACCTCGCCAAAGAGAAAATCAGCGGCGTGGAGCGTGGTGCGGCCTGGCTCTTGGGCAAGATTCACGGGATCGGCGAACAGGCCCTGGCCTGGGCCGAAGCCATGCTGCAAGCCCGAGGAATCGAGGGAGTTCGGGTGTTGCAGGGTCTCCTCACGCTGGCCAAGACGAATTCGTGCGAGGCCCTCAACGAAGCCGCTCTCCTACAGTGCGTTCCGACTCCAGACGCTGCGCGAATTGCTCAAGCGGCGCGGCGTTCCCCAACAACCACTGCCGTTTCTCGACGAGCATCCCTTGATCCGCCCGCTATCGCCTGCGAAATCAATCGGCTCCAACACCAACGAGTGAGGACGAGTCAAAAGGGGCCAATGCGCCCACCGGCTCGGTGCCGAAGAAGCGGAGCAAAACGACTCCCCCAGAGACCGGCACCGCCGGTCCTGAAACCGACCCGACTTGCAAAACGTAACGATTTTAGCGATTATCAACCAGCATTCCCCGGCTCCTTTTGAAGCGCCCCAACGTGGCCCCTTTTGAAGCGCCCGCTGACACTACGCCAAGTGTGAAAAAGTGATCCTCGGCTGCGACAACCTCAACACGCACACCAAGGGGGCATTCTACGAGGCGTTCGAACCGGGTCGCGCCCGGCAACTGGTCCGCCGGATCGAGTTTCGCCACACTCCGAAACATGGTAGTTGGCTCAACATCGCCGAAAACGAACTCAGCTCTGTAACACGGCAATGCGTTTCCGGACGCCGCTTTGCCGACATCGAAACCCTGCAAAACGAAACGTCAGCCTGGTCCACCGACGTCAACTCCACCCAACGCGGCGTCGACTGGCAAATGAAAACCGAAGACGCCCGTGCAAACTCAAATCCGTCTACCCAAAAATCAAGGTTTGACAAAGCACTAGAATGAAGAGACGGGCTCCAAAACGCCCGCATGCAAGTCCAACGCTTGCCGGACCGTTCGCAACAACTGGTTCGCGTCGTACGGCTTCTGGATGAACGGCAGATTCTGGAAAGCGGCCAATTCGGACGGATCGGTCTCAGGGTCGTAACCGCTACAGAACACGACGGGGAGCCCGGGCTGCACCTCTCGAAGCCGTTGAACCAATGCGCGACCGCTGAGGTTGGGCATCACCATGTCGACCAGCGCCAGCGAGATGGCGCCGGCCTGTTCCATGAATACGCGAAGGGCCTCTTCGCCGTCCTGAGCAACTACCGTTTTGTACCCGGTCCGTTGTAGAACCTGGACGGTCAGATCGCGAATCGTCCGATCGTCTTCTGCAACCAGAATGGTCTCCGTGCCCCCAAAAACAAGGTGGGCGGGCGATTCGTCCGGCGTTTTCGCGGCACCGCGGTCGACTGCCGGGAAATAAACTCGAAAGCTCGTGCCGACGCCCAGTTCGCTCGAAAAGTCGATGCTCCCATTGCTCTCACTGACGAGTGCGTACACCGTGGCCAGTCCCAGGCCGGTCCCCGCGCCGACTTCTTTGGTGGTGAAGAATGGCTCGAAGATTCGGGCGATGACCTGGGGTGGCATTCCACAGCCGGTGTCCGCCACGGTTAGCAGCAAGTTGCATCCCGGCACGCTACCCGGATGACTTGCGCAGTAGTCCTCCGCCAGATTCGCCCATTCGGTCTTGATCGTTAATCGTCCGCCCCCTGGCATCGCATCGCGCGCGTTGACGCAAAGATTGAGCAGTATTTGCTGGAACTGCCCCAGGTCGACGTGGATCATTCCTTCGTCGGAGCAAAGGACGGTCTTCAATTCGATGGTTTCCCCGATCAAGGGCCGTACCATCTTGACGAAGTCCTCGATGGCCCGGGCCGGCTCGACGTGCATTGGCTGCCGCGTCTGGCGGCGGCCGAAACCGAGCAGTTGCGTGGTGAGCGCCGCCGCGCGTTTTGCCGCCGCGACGACCTGCTCCAGGTACTGATATCGCGGCTCGGATGACGAAAGATCGGTCATCGCGTTCGTCGTATAACCGAGGATAATCTGCAACAGATTGTTGTATTCATGAGCCACGCCCGCGGCCAACGAGCCGACCGCTTCCAGCTTTTGCTTGTGCTGCAGCCGTTCCTCGGTCGCGTGCAGGGTTTCCTCGATTCTCTTGCGCTCGGTGACGTCTCGAATCGCGGCGGTAACGAGCAGTCCTTGATTCGTTCGGAGCGGGCTCAAACTGATCTCGACGGGAAACTCGGTCCCGTCCCGGCGCACACCGTAGAGATCGGCGTTTCGGTTCATCGGTCGCCGTGCAGGGTTGGCGAAATAGGCGGCACGATGCAGGTTGTGGGTACCGCGAAAGCGGTCGGGCAAGAGCATTTCGACACTCTGGCCGATCAGTTGCTCGCGTTGATGACCAAACAGAGACTCGATCTGCGAATTGACGACCGCAATTCTGCCGTCTGCATCCGCTACCACCATTGCATCGGGGGCGGATTCCAGAACTCGCAGGAATAGCTCGTTCGCCCGCTCCGACTCAGTAACATCGCGCGCGACGATCACGTACGATTCACGATCTTTCTCTTCCGAACTCCGCGAAATCGATAGTTCGATCGAGAGTTCTTCGCCATTCTGCCGCACGCCGTTGGTTCTGGTCACCAGACCGTCCACTGGAAAGTCGTGTTCCAGTCGGCGGTGGCCGGCCGGCGCCGAGGATGATAGGGACGGGATCAAACGATCAATCCCTTGACCGATGGCGCTAGCGGCGGCGCACTGAAACATCTCTTCCGCGGCGGGATTGAACGAAGTGATCCGTCGCTCGCCGTCCAAGAGGATGATGCCATCTTTTGCCTTGGCCACAATCGTCGCCAGCCGCGATTCCGACTGCACCAGTTGCTGTTCGATGCACGTCTGCCGCAAAACGCGCTCGACCGCTTCCGGAAGATAGTCCAGGTATTCGGTCGACTTCGCCACGAAGTCCCGCACACCCGCCCGCAGTGCCTGAATCACCGTCTGTTCATTGCTGAACCCGGTCACCATGATTACTGGCGCGTCGCATCCTTCGGACCGAAGTTGCTCATAGAGACTGAGGCCATCCACGGTGGCGGACAACCGGTAGTCCAGCAGGATCAAATCGAATCGGCGCTCGCCGACCTGACGCATCGCCTCTTCGGACGTCGCCGCGATGATCGCGGAGTATCCGGCCCGTTGGAGCCGGAGTTCCTCCAATCTCGCGACGCCGAGATCGTCTTCGACGATCAGGATCGTCGGTCGTTCTCCAACCGTCTTATGCAGTACAGTTTGCCCCATCGGGAGTTCCTCAGGTTTTGTGGTCTTCCCGCGGCACTTTGATGATCGCCAGGAACAGTCCCAACTGCTTGATCGCCTCGACAAACGCTTCGTAGGCCACCGGCTTGGTGACGTAAATGCTGCAGCCTAGCTCATAGCAGCGCTCGACCTCGCGCGGGTCATCCGTCGTGGTCAGCATCATGACCGGAATCTGATTGGTCAGCTCGTTTTCTTTGATCCGGCGCAACGCCTCCACGCCGTCGATGCGCGGCATGTTGATATCCAATAACACCAGCAAGGGACCGTTTGTGGTTCGTCCCGCAAAGGCGCCTCCTTGAAGCACGTAATCGAGGGCCTCCTGCCCGTCCTTGACGTGGACTAACTCATTGGCAATTCCCGCGCGCCGCAAGTTCCGTTGCACTAGTGCGGCGTGCCCCTCGTCATCTTCCGCCAAGAGAATCGTCAACAGTTCGCCGGCCATGTCCTGGTTCCCCCCTAAACTTGGGTGACGGTTAAGAAGCTGACAAACAACCGGTTTTCGACCACGCGTTGGACTTGGCACGACATTTGCGCCACGCCATGGACAGATCCCTATTTCAAGGAGGACTGTCATGGCGGACGCACGTATGCCGGAAGGGTTTTACGAGGTTGTGGTATCGTTGTTGCCCCCGGAAAAGCAGCCTGGACCGCAAGGTGGTCGGCGCGCGGTTCGGCATCACACTGTGCTGAAAGTGATCTGGTTCGTTCTCGTGACGGGTTGCCGCTGGAAGGACGTTCCCCAGGAGATCGGCTGCTCGGGCGAAACAGGAAGGACCCGGCTGCAGGCATGGGAGCGGCTGGGCATCTGGAGCAAGATCCATCACTTGTTGTTGACCATGCTGAATCACGAGAAGCACCTGCATCTGGAGACGGCCATCATCGACTCGACGCAGGTGCGCGCGTTTGGCGGAGGTGAAGCGACCGGTCCCAGCCCCGTGGATCGCCGGAAAAAAGGGACGAAATATACGCTGCTGGTCGATCGCGACGGTGTACCCCTGGTGATTCGCGTAGCTGCTGCGAATCGTAGCGACCATCAAGAGATTCTGCCGACCGTGGTCGATTGCCCGCTCGTCGGCGGTAAGCCGGGACGCCCGCGAACGCACCCACAGAAACTGTACGGGGATGCAGGCTACGACTGCGAAGCGACCCGTAGCGTACTTCGCTGGCTGGGAATCGAGCCGCATATTCGGCATCGCGATGGCGGACACGGCAGTCACCTGGGTCGAGTACGTTGGGTCGTCGAGCGCACCATCAGTTGGATCAAAGGTCTACGCCGCATGCGCGTCCGCTACGATCGGTCCGGCGTCTCAATCGATGCTTGGACAACCATCGCGGCAGCCGTCATCTGTTTACACATCCTGACGGAAGCAAACCCGTAACCTCGAAAAGCCTTGCCAACAGCAGTTGTTTGTCAGCCTCTAAACTAAATTCCCAGGATTCTACCGATTCCATGAATTGCAACAAAGACATACAAAGGCTAATGTCACGAAAAACGCGATCCCTTTACAGGGGAGCGACTCGACCCACTCACGGCCCCGATGTCGCACGACTACGCGGCGTGCGATGGCCAGTCCCAGGCTCTTTCTCGGCACCGCCAAGCGATCAGCCACTGAAAGATTTGGAAAACCTCGTCCCGATAGGCGATCGGAATTCCCAAGCCGTCCTCCTACAAAAACATACGTCGTGTTTGTAGCGTTCCGTCGCCTCTTCTCCGATCTCCGATCTCCGAGAGTTAGCTTGGAAAACATGAAAGGTAGGGGGTGTGGGCCGGTGATGTTTGGGGGATTTGCGAGGGACCTTTCGTCGATGGCGAAGTACTGCCTGCAATCGTGTCAGCGCAAAATGATGATCGTAGCGGCTAGAGTGAGAACAACGCTCGTCGCGAAAAAGATAATAACGAGGGCCGAAAGTGAAGACAGGTTTGACCGTCTTCAGTCCGCAACCTAGAGACGTAAGGGCGCAGGTAGGGTCCCGGTGTGATAGCCGCACGCGGGTTGTTCAGCAAAAGGCTTTTAATCAGTGTCGAGCATGAATGCCAACCTGACTGAATCTCCGAAAGCCGCGACTGCAGCTCCAATGACAGCCAAGGCGGCGGTGCTGTTCGTCGACGACTATGAGGCGATGCGCAACTTCGTGAAGATGGTTTTGGAAAGAAGCGATTATCGCTGTACGACCGCTGCCAACTCAGCCGAGGCCCGCCGGTGCCTAGCCGAGCAGACGTTCGACGTGGCCGTCGTCGACGTCACGATGCCGGGGGAGTCCGGGCTGGCGTTGGCCAAAAGCATACGTACGGATTATCCGAACACCGCGGTGCTTATGGCGACGGCAATCGACGATTTACGAGTTGCCGACGCGGCTCTAAAGGCCGGCGCTTATGGTTACCTTGTCAAGCCGTTCGAGGCTAACCAATTGCTGATCAACCTCGCCGGCGTGCTCGATCGCCGCAGGCTGGAACGGGAGGCTCAGCAGCAGCGGAAGGAGCTCGAAAGAGTTAGCTAGAACCCGGACAGTCCAGGTCGAAGAGGCCACCGAGCGGGTCTCCCAGAACACCGGGAACCTGCCAGCGACGCAGGAGGAATATGCGTGTCCGGCTGGCAACGCAGCTTCGGGCGACGTCGGGCGAGTGACATGACGACTGTCCTGGCCGCAATGCTAGCGGTGACCCATCTTATCGGATCTAAGTTCCGGCTGCAAAGTCGTTTGCGGTGGAACCTGGGGTCGTCCGGAAATGCTTCTTTGCGCTCAATTGTGTTCTATGCTTCACTTGCCTCCTCGACGGCGGTGAGCACAGCCGCGGCGCCGCACCGTGACTGCTGGCATCCATCCCGAGTCCTTGAAGCGAATTGTTCATGCACCAGAATAATAATAATGTCTTCCAGCGATTCTATCGCAATACACGGGCTTCGACGCCGCTGCGGTATGGCGTCGCATTTTCGGCCGTGGCATTGGCTCTGGTGCTCACCTGGTTGCTGCCGCCGCTACACGACTCTCCGTTTCTTCTGTTCTTTGCGGCCATCGTGTTCACCGCCTCGCGCGTCGGTCGAAGGCCGGCGCTCCTGAGCATTGTGCTTTCGAGCCTGCTGCTCGACTTTTTCTTCATTCAGCCGTTTTATTCGTTTTCGATGGGCCTGCCGCAGTTCGTGCAGCTCGGCGCGTTTGCCCTGGTTTCGCTGTGGATGAACTCGCTCATTGAGCGGCGTAGAGAGGACGATGAGGATCTCGCGATTATCTTTTCGCAGTCCTTGAACCTGCTCGCAGTGTGCGGGTTCGACGGATATTTCAAGCGGCTCAATCCGGCCTGGGAGCGCACACTTGGTTTCTCATGCAAGAAGCTGATCTCCAGACCGTTCACGGAAATCCTTCACCCGGACGACCTGGCGGCGACCTTGGCGGAAGTCGAGAAGCTAGCGAGCGGGATGACATCGATCTCCATTGCCAATCGCATTCGCACGGCAGACGGTTCCTACCGTTGGTTCCTCTGGAACGGAACACCTTCGGATGACGGCCTCGTGTTCTGCATCACGGGACATGACATCACGGAACGCAAAGAGATGGAGGCCGCATTGCAACTGGCCAAGGAAGCCGCCGAGCAAAGCAGCCGCGCCAAAAGCGAGTTTTTGGCCAACATGAGTCACGAAATCCGCACGCCCATGACGGCGATCCTGGGCTACGCGGAGCGTTTGATGCACCTCAACCGCACTCGGGAAGATGAGATCGAAGCCGTCGCCGCAATCAACCGAAACGGGAACCACCTACTGGCCGTCATCAACGATATTCTCGATATCTCGAAGATCGAGGCCGGCCGGTTGCTGATCGAGCGCGTGCCCTGTTCCCCCTGTCAGATCCTGAGCGACGTCGCCTCTTCGATGCGCATCCGCGCGCTGGGGAAAACGATTTCCTTCCGCGCGGAATGCCCCGAGCAGGTGCCGGCATCCATTCAGAGTGACCCAACGCGATTGCGGCAGATTCTCATGAACCTGGTCGGAAACGCGATCAAGTTCACCTCCGCAGGCGAGGTTCGCGTCTCGATGAGGCTTGAACACGGTCCTTGTGCGGAACAGCAGTTGCTGCGGTTTGACGTAACGGACACCGGGATCGGTATGTCCTCCGCCGAACAAGCCGCGGTCTTTCAACCTTTTGTGCAGGCGGACTGTTCCACGACGCGACTGTACGGAGGCAGCGGGTTGGGACTGGCCGTTTCCAAACGCCTGGCCGAGATGCTGGACGGCAGTATCTCCCTGGAAAGTACACCCGGCCAGGGCAGTACGTTCACCTTGCGGATCAATCCGGGCGACCTCCACGCCGTTCCGCTCGTGCGATGCGATTGCGATGCGCGGTTTGTGCCGTCGCGAGGCGTCACGCCCCGACTCGCGGTGTCGCTAGGCTGTCGCATCCTGCTCGTGGAAGATGGCCGCGACAACCGCCGGCTGATTGGCTTGCAGCTCAAGGATGCCGGCGCGGAAGTCGTCTTTGCCGAGAATGGTCGCGAGGCGCTCCAGGCCATCGAAACCCAGTCTTTTGACGTGGTGCTGATGGACATGCAGATGCCGGTAATGGACGGCTATTCGGCGACCTCCGAACTCCGGCGGCGCGGATGCAAGCTGCCCATTATCGCGCTTACCGCCCACGCGCTGGTAGGCGACCGCGACAAGTGCTTGCAGTGCGGATGCAGCGATTTTCTCAGCAAGCCGGTAGACGAGCAGTGTTTGCTGTCCACCCTGCGCCGTTACTCGCCCAACGGCGAGCCGGCCAATGACCAGCCGCATCCATTGCCGCTTGAACCGCAAGATTCGCCTGCTGCGGCGACCGTCGCTGTCGGACCATTGCGCAGCACGCTACGGGAGAGCGCACGCATGCAGTCCGCGCTCGGCTTGTACGTGAACGATCTGCCGTCGGCGGTTGCCGAACTGCTCGTGCACCTGGAGAAGCGGAACACGGCCGCCGCGCGACATGTCGTGCACAATCTGAAGGGCTCGGCCGGAGGCTATGGTTTTCCCTCGATTACCGCGCTGGCGCAGGAACTCGAACAACAGCTCATGCGCGATGAACTCCTCGATTCCGTCATCGCGCAGGTCCAGGAATTGGTCCAACTGGTGCGGCGCGTCGAAGGTTATGACAGGGCAGCCGAGGATTTGAGCCATGCAAACGATATTGGTCGTTGACGACGACAAGTCGATTCACCGGTTGTTGGCCGTGCAGCTCATGGACCAGCAGGTCGAGTTGCGCTCCGTGTATACAGGTGACGATGGTCTCAAGACGGCGATCGCCGACTCCCCGGATCTGATCCTCTTGGATATCGATCTTCCGGGCATCGACGGTTTTGAAGTTTGCCGTGGGCTGAAATCCAATCCCGCTACGAACCGAATCCCCGTCTTGTTCCTCACCGGTTATTGCTCGTCCGAGCGGAGAATCAGCGGACTAAATCTGGGCGCCGTCGATTACATCACCAAGCCTTTCGACCCTGCCGAACTGATGGCGCGCATCGGCGCGTCGCTCCGCACCAAGCGCCTTGTCGATCTGTTGGAGCACAAAGCGCTCGTCGACGGATTGACGGAACTCTGGAACCGGACGTATTTCGATCACCGCCTCCACCAGGAGGAAACGCGGACCTCGCGACAGCCTCTCGTGAACTCCTGCATCATGCTGGACATCGACCATTTCAAGTCGATCAACGACCGTTTCGGACACCCGTTCGGCGATCTGGTGCTGCGCGGCGTCGGCGCCGTACTCGTGGCCGGATGCCGCAACGAAGATTCGGCTTGTCGCTACGGCGGTGACGAGTTCGCCATCCTCCTGCCAGGAGTCGACGCGACTGCTGCCGCGGTGCTCGCCGAGCGGCTGCGCTCCACCATCGCCAACCTCGACTTCGTCTGCCAGGGTGAAGCGGTTAAAGTCATGTGCAGCTTTGGAGTTGCCGATACAGACGGGACCGACATCGACTCACTGACCGCGCGGGCCGACGCCGCTCTCTACGAAGCAAAGCGTCAAGGCCGCAACCGCCTGCACCCTGCCGCACCGGAGCCAACACTTCAGGCATCCTCAACTGCGGGAACTTATTGAACTTTCCCGAATCCGGCAGCCCCCAAGGTGGTGTCATATCCCCTTGGCTGCCAACGTGTATCTCCACTACGTGCTGGACCAATGGTTCGAACACGTGGTCAACCGCCACGAACCGCTCCCGGAGCAGCACGCCCAGCTATGCCGAAAGCTCCATGGACATTACGCGTATTATGGGATTACAGGAAACGGAAAATCGTTGCGAACGTTCTTGTTCCTTGTGCATCGCGAGTGGCGGCGTTGGCTCGACCGACGCCATCGCAAGCGGCAGATGAAATGGGACCGTTTCAACCAACTGATTGCACGTTTCCCGCTCCCGGCTAACGTCAAGAGATACTCTCGAAGCTGCGACCGCAAGCGAAGCGAGATCTCTGCCGCGGAGATAAACCTCATTAGCTCTGGGAATGCGAAAAGATGGCGGTAGAACACGTCAACCAGGTAGTCGACACGAGCGGCGACGATTTCCCGTGCGGTGGATAGGTGCCGGGCATCTTCCAATCCGATCCCAAACATCATCAAGCGGCGCTCTATTTCGTCAGAGAGCAGTCCGTACTTGGCACTCAGAGGAAACTCCATCGCACTTCCTTCTTTTGGGTCCTTAGGGGAATCTGTGGGTGAGTTTCGCTAGNNTTGCGTTCACGCAGACCAGGGGGCTCATTGCCGCCCCTGGACCCCGGCTATCCTTTCTCTGTGTTCCGCAGCGAGCGGCTCTTGCGGAACATCGTGCTTGAGAGATGCATCGTGTCCTCAAACAAGTGCATCCTGAGCGGCGATCGGCAACGATGGAGTTGTCACACTGCTTCGTCGTCAAGGCAGACTCAGGATGCAACTGAAGACTATCCTCAATCGCGTCGAGCGTTACAAGTCATTCGTTTATGGAGATCCGCGTTGGGCCAACGACGCTCGATCGACGATCGAAGTGCCGATCCACGCGCGGGCCAACGGCCGGCCGATCTGCTCGGGCTGCCGAAAGCCACGGCCGGGCTACGATCGTCTGGCGCTGCGGCGTTTTGAGTTCGTACCGCTGTGGCAGATTGCCGTGGTGTTCGTGTATGCCCTGCGGCGCGTCGATTGTCC
>PLYM01000121.1 GCA_003153375.1 Planctomycetaceae bacterium | reverse complement strand
TCGTCACCTATTACAACGCGCCCGATGCGGACTTGCTTCGTCAAAGCTTCGAGAACCTGCCCGAAAAGCTCGAAGCCGAAGGCATCAGCCCTTCGATTCCGTGGCTCTACGACTTCAAACTAGACTTCCGCTTCCGATGAAGCGCCATCCGGCCGCCGCACCCTGCCAAAAGGTCCAAGAAATAGGGCTCGAAAAATCGCTGCTAAAGGGGGCGCGGCGCTACTGCCCTCGCAAACCGACTCGTCGACGGGCATCGCCCAACTCGAGCAAGCCGTCCAACGCCTGCGCAGCGAGGCGAAACGCGAACCACACGGGGTCTTTGGCCGGCTCACGCGCGAGGAATGGGACGAGTTGATGCTGCGTCATGCCGAGATGCACCTGGGATTCATCCTGCCCCAGACCGCCAGCCTGCAAGCCTGAGGCACGCCAACCTAAAGGCTGGCGTCACAATCCCTTCCGTGCGACTTTCTGGCCCCACGCAGGCCATTTCGAGGCTTGCTCCCGGTGTCGTGGACAGGCCTGGGCGGCTTTTTACCAGCTTTTTACATTTCTCCGACTGTGCCGTGACACGGCGATTGGCAAGCTTTTCTAGAATTGGTCGAAGTGAATGTTAAGAGAAAGCCCGCGCTGGCCAGCCACCTACCCGCAGGCAGTCGGCGCGTCAATTTCCCAGGACCGGTACAGCGAGGAGCACCCAGATATGGCACCCCAATTGGAAGCAGCGGAAGCAACCGAATTCGAAACCGACACGTTGACGGTCGCCGGTTTGCAGCTTGACAGTTCGCAGCTTGACGACTCGCAGGTCATGGCCGCAGACGTCGCGCTCGAGCAAACTCCGGCCCAGGCGGTCGCCGCCGGCAACCGCAAGGTTCATCCGGACGACGAATTGACGATCAAGGACCCTTGGGCCCTGGGCTACGACTGGCCGATCGTGATTTGGATCGCGGTCGTCCATTTGGGAGCTCTGGCCGCGCCGTTCGTGTTCACTTGGAAGGCCGTCGGCCTGTGTGCGTTTCTGGCCTGGCTCACCGGCAGCATCGGCGTCTGCATGGGCTATCACCGCCAACTCACGCACGGCAGCTTTGCCACCTATCGGCCGATTCGTTGGCTGTTGGCGTTCATCGGCGGGCTGTCGGGCGAAGGCTCGGCGCTGACCTGGGTGGCCAACCACCGCAAGCACCACTTGTATAGCGATCACGATGGCGATCCGCACACGCCGAACGACGGCAGCTGGTGGAGCCACATGTTCTGGTTCATGCCCAACTTTGGCCGCAAGCACTATCGCACCTTGCTCGCCCGCTTCGCGCCCGATCTCGATAAAGACCCGATGATGCACTTCCTGCACGCGATGTTCCTGCCGGCCCACGTGATCATGGGCTCGATCCTGTTCGCGATCGGCTACTATGGCTGGGATGCGTACACCGGCTGGTCCTTCGTCGTCTGGGGCATGTTCGTGCGGCTGGTCTATGTGCTGCACGTCACTTGGTTCGTCAATTCGGCAACCCACCTGTGGGGTTACCGCAATTACGAGACCAGCGACAACAGCCGCAATCTGTGGTGGGTCGCCCTGCTGGCCTTCGGCGAGGGCTGGCACAACAACCACCACGCCTACCAGCGGATGGCCCGTCAAGGTCACAAGTGGTGGGAGATCGACACAACCTACTGGGCCATTCTGGCCTTGGAGAAAGTGGGCCTGGCTTGGAACGTCGTCAAGGAAGTTCCCAAGCACACCAAACCCGCCTGAAAAAGCACCGGCTCATCGACGCCGCCCGCTGCCTGGCGCAAGCCGGCAGCGCGGCGGCGGTCGCAATCTTTCGCGGTCCACGCGACCGCTGTGCGGTCAACGCCGCCGAGTCTCGCCGCCACGCCCGGCATCCTGGGCTGCGAATCGCGTTTGATTTGCAGTTGCAACCTCGGCTTGCGGTGGTAAACTGTCTTCCTTAGTTTGGTAACCCGTATAAATGTAGGAAAAGTTCTTGGCCAGTTTGGCAGTGTGGATGTTCCAGGGGCAGTGGGCCCCGAGCAGCCTGCACGGTCGGACGAAGAGAAGTCGCGGTCGCAGATGTCCATCACGAAAGAGCGTAAACAGGTTTTGATTGGCGATTTCAAGCGAGCGGAAAATGATACCGGCTCGCCCGAAATTCAGATCGCCATTTTGACAACTCGTGTTGGCGAGCTGACTGAGCATCTGCGCACGCACAAGAAGGATTACGCTAGTCGGCGTGGCCTGTTGATGATGGTGAGTCGCCGGCGTCGGCTGTTGGACTACCTGAAAATGGTGGATCCGCAGCGCTACCTGGACGTCATTCGCCGTCTCGACATCCGTAAATAACCTGGTGGGCGCAAGTGGGTCTGAGCGCGACGGCGCGGGCGCCTTTTGCCTGAGCGTAAAGAGTGCGGCTTTCTTGACGTGGGGGGGGCGACCATCGCGGTCGTTCCGCCGACCAGACGTCACGGTTTTCCGAGAAGCCGGTGCCCAGAGCCAGGTGAGCGGAGCAGGCGGTTCATCCGGCGGCGTGAGCGTGTCTAGGATGTGCTCCGGGGTGAATTGATTCCAGCCTGGTTTCAGGCGGAATCTCCCAGGACAGCAGCGACTCGCCTTCTCTCGTTTGTTGAAGCGCGTGCAGTCGGTTCGCCACGCGGCGCCCGGTGTCCCGCTCGACCATTCCAAGCGCGCAGCCCGAGAAGAACTTGCAACGCAGGTAAGGACAAAACATTGAAAGAAAAAGTACGCGTCGAACGACAAGTTGGATCTGGCACGCTCTCGATCGAAACCGGGTTTCTGGCCAAGCAAGCGGCCGGCAGTTGCCTGGTGCAATTTGGTGAAACCGTGGTGCTCGTGGCCGTGGCCGATGGCCCGCCGCGACCCGGTGTTTCCGATTTCTTTCCGCTGACGTGCGACTATCGCGAGCGCACGGCCGCCGCCGGCAAGTTTCCGGGTGGATTTCTCAAGCGAGAAGGCCGCCCCACGATGAAGGAAACCCTGACCGCGCGATTGATGGATCGTCCGATCCGTCCCTTGTTCCCCTCGTGGTTCCACGACGAGGTGCAGATTCAAAGCTTCGTGATGGCCAGCGACCGGCAAAACGATGGCGACGTGTTGGCCATGAACGGCGCCTCGGCCGTGTTGGGCCTGTCGCATCTGCCGTTCGAGGGCCCCTTGGGTTCGGTGCGGTTGGGTCAAATCGATGGCCAGTTCGTGCCGTTCCCCACGCAAGATGAGTTGGAAGACAGCGATCTCGACTTGATCGTCTCGGGCAGCAAGGATGCGATCTTGATGATCGAAGGCTTTGCTCGCGAACTTCCGGAAGCTCGCATGCTCGAGGCCCTGCGCGAGGCGCACCGTATCATCAAGTCGCTCTGCGATCTGCAATTGGAGTTGTTCTCCAAGGTCGGCGTCGAAAAGCGCCAGTATGAGGTTCCCGCCCCCGACGGCTTGTACGACAAGATCAAGAGCCGCTACTTCGACACCCTTCGCAAGGCCAAGCAGGTGACGGGCAAGCAAGCCCGCGCCGAGGCGGCTGCCGAGGTCAAGTCCCGCGCCCTGGCCGAGTTGATTCCCGACGCCGCGGCGCCCGGCGCCATCTGCCCCAATGCATTCGCGCGAGAGTGGCACACGCTCGAGGAAAAGGTCATTCGCGATCTGATCCTGGCCGGCACCCGTTCCGACGGTCGCGACAACAAGACCTTACGGGCGATCGAGTGTGAGATCGACGTTCTGCCGCGCGTGCACGGCTCGGCCGTGTTTCAGCGGGGCGAGACGCAAGCCCTGATCACGATCACGCTGGGCACCGGCCGCGACGAGCAGCGGGTCGACGGCTTGATCGACGAGTACTCGAAGAAGTTCATGCTCGACTACAACTTCCCGCCGTTCTCGGTCGGCGAAGTGCGTCCTATTCGCGGTCCTGGCCGTCGCGAGATTGGCCACGGGGCCCTGGCCGAGCGCAGCGTCAAGCCGGTGCTACCCGACGCCGAAACGTTTCCCTACACCGTTCGCGTCATCTCCGATATCCTCGAGTCGAACGGATCGAGCTCGATGGCTTCGGTTTGCGGTGCCACGCTGGGCCTGATGGCCGCCGGCGTGCCGATCACGAATCCCGTGGCCGGCATTTCGGTCGGGTTGGTCAAGGAAGAGTCGGGCTGGACCTTGTTGACCGACATCATCGGCGACGAGGACCACTTCGGCGACATGGATTTCAAGATCGCCGGCACGCAAAACGGCATCACGGGCATTCAGCTCGACCTGAAGATCAACGGCATCAGCGACGAGATCATCACGGCCACGATGGCGCAAAGCCGCGAGGCCCGCATCGAGATCCTCCGCAAGATGCTGACCGCGATCGCTCGTCCCCGGGCGGAGATTTCTCCCTGGGCGCCGCGGTTGCTGCGGACGCACATTCCGCCGGACAAGATCGGCGCACTGATCGGCCCGGGTGGCAAGAACATCCGCGCGATCCAGGAATCGACCGGCGCGTCGCTGGAAGTCGAGGACGACGGCACGGTGACCATCGCCAGCGCCGACGGCGCCAGCGCTCAGGCCGCTTTGGCCCGAGTCGAGGCCCTCACGGCCTCGGTGCAGGTGGGGCGCATCTACTATGGTCGCGTCACCAGCGTCAAGGATTTCGGTGCTTTTGTCGAAATCATTCCCGGCAAGGACGGCTTGTGCCACATCAGCGAACTGGCCGACGACTACGTCAACAGCGTCGCCGATGTTTGCAGCGTGGGCGATGAGATGACCGTCAAGGTCATCGCCATCGACGAGCAAGACCGCGTCAAGCTGAGCCGCAAGCAGGCGATGCGCGAGCTGGAAAAGGCGACCACCGGCGACGCAGAGTGATCTCTCCCGAAGTCAAACGATTTGCAACGCCCGCTGGCCGCTCTTGGCCAGCGGGCGTTTTTTTTCCTCTGCCTTTCCCGTTATCATGAGTTTGATCGACCAGCAGGCTCGCAGGTGAGCACCGCGGCCAATTTGCCAGTCCGACGAATGAGCTGTAGAGCGTGCCCATGGAACAGCGTCTGACGATGAACCAACCGCATCCTCCCACCGCCGAAGAAGTCAACCAGCGGCTGATCGCCCAGTACACCGAGATTGCCACCCTGGCGGGCGGGTTGGCTCATGAGATCAAGAACCCGCTTTCGACGATCTGCCTGAACATGGAGCTGTTGGCCGAGGACTTTGCTGATGCCGCCACGCCGCGCGACCGCCGAGCCCTGTCCAAGATCGCCGTCGTGCAGCAGGAATGCCAACGGCTGCAAAGCTTGCTCGACAACTTCCTGCAATTCGCCAAGGTGCGCACGGTGCGGTTCGAAGCTTCGGATCTGAACGCCGAAGTTCGCCGCGTGCTGGAGTTCTTTGCGCCTAAGGCCCAGGAGTCGGGCATCGAGTTGGTTGCGTATCTCGACCCCGACCTGCCCAGCGTGGTGCTCGACCGCGAGTCATTTCACGGCGCGCTGATCAACCTGGTGCTCAACGCCCAGCAGGCCATGCCCCGTGGCGGCCAGTTGGTCGTGCGCACGCGCACCGCGGCCACGGGCGTCGCCCTGGAACTGATCGACACCGGCGTCGGGTTGGACAAGAAAACGGCCGGCCAGATTTTCGATGCCTTCTTCTCCACCAAGCCCGGCGGCTCGGGGCTCGGCTTGCCCACCACCCGCAAAGTGGTTGAAGCCCACGGCGGCCGCATCTCGGTCGAGAGCGAAGTCGGCCGCGGCACGAAGTTCACGATCGACCTGCCGCTGCCGCCGCGTCTGACGGCCGCCAGGCCATCGTGACGAGGGGCCGTCTGGCTTTCTTTTTCCTCCTTCCGCCATCCTCCTTCCGCCTTTTGACTACTGCCCCCCGGGGCACTTTTGCGGTATCATCGGCCACCATGGTGAGCGCTGAAGCGACCAAGCGAGGGGCCCACGAAAACACGCCCATTCGCGTGCTGATCGTCGACAACGAGGCCGCGCACGCCCAGGCCGTCGCCGAGAGCCTTGAGCGCGTCGGGTACGACTGCGCGGTGGCCACCAGCGGGCCCCAGGGGGTCAAACGCATCGAGCAGGATGCCTTCGACATCGTAATCACGGACCTCAAGATGAACGAGGTCGATGGCTTGCAGATCCTGGCCCAGGCCAAGGAAAAGCTGCCTGACGCCGAGGTGATCCTGGTCACCGGCCATGGCACGATTCCCTCGGCCGTCAGCGCCATGCAGCAGGGGGCTTTCAACTATCTGCTCAAGCCCTTGGATCTGGGCCAGTTGCGGGCCGTGGCCGATCGGGCCTCCGAGAGCCTGCGGTTGCGGCGCACGAATGTCGAGCTGCACCGGCGGCTGGACGAAAAGTTCGGCTTCGAAGGGGTCGTCGGCAATAGCACCCAGATGCACGACGTGATCGACCGGCTCAAACGCATCGCTCCCACCGACGCCAGCGTCCTGATCCAGGGCGCCACGGGCACGGGTAAGGAGCTGGTTGCCCAGGCCATCCATCAGAACAGTCCCCGCAAGAACAAGCCGTTCGTCGCACTCAATTGCGCCGCGCTGAGCGAGAACATTCTGGAAAGCGAATTGTTCGGCCACGTGCGCGGGGCATTCACCGATGCCTCGACCGACCGGGTCGGAAAGTTCGAGTACGCCGACGGCGGCACGCTCTTTCTGGACGAGGTGGGCGACATGCCCATGGCCACCCAGATTAAGCTGCTGCGCGTGCTGGAAAGCAGCGAGATCACGCGGGTCGGCTCGAACGAGGCGGTCTACGTCAACGTTCGCATCCTGTCGGCCACGAACCGCAAGCTGGAAGATTCGATCGAGTCGGGGAGCTTCCGCAGCGATCTCTACCACCGGCTCAAGGTCGTGACCATCGACCTGCCGCGGTTGGCCGATCGCAGTCAGGACATCCCGCTGTTGATCGAGCACTTCATGAAGCAGTTTGCCAAGCGGCATCACAAGAACGTGCAGAGCATGTCGGCCGCGGCGCGTCGGCGGCTCATGGCCTTCGAGTGGCCGGGCAACGTGCGGCAACTGCGCAACGTCGTCGAGAGCATGATCGTGGTCGACTACGACGGCGTGCTCGATCTCGACGACTTGCCCAGCGAACTAAGCCCCAGCGGCGAGACGACCGAGGAGGTGCGCACCGGCAGCCTGGCCGGCCTGGTGGGCAAGCCGTTGGCCGAGGTCGAGCGGCTGTTCATTACCGAGACCCTGCAGCAAACCGGCGGCAATCGCGAGGCGGCCGCCGAGATGCTGGGCATCGGCCAGCGCACGCTGTATCGGAAGATCAAGGAATTCAATCTCTAGCAACGTGTCGCGGCCCGCGCGCCCGGCCCGTTGCGTCAATCGCCATGACGGCGCGTGGGTGCCATGAACGACATTCTGCAATTGCCACCCAGCGTGATCAACAAGATTGCCGCCGGCGAGGTGATCGAACGGCCCGCCAGCGCCGTCAAGGAATTGATGGAGAACGCGATCGACGCCGGCGCGCGGCGGATCGACGTGGCGGTGGAGCAGGGCGGGTTGGAACTGGTGCGCGTCAGCGACGATGGCTGCGGCATTCCCGCTGAGCAACTGACGTTGGCCGTGGCCAGCCACGCCACGAGCAAGATTCGCAACGCCGACGACCTGTTCTGCGTCGGCACGCTGGGGTTCCGCGGCGAGGCCCTGGCCTCGATCGCCGAAATCAGCCGCTTCACGCTCCGCAGCCGTCCGCGCGACGCCGCCTCGGGCGCGCAGCTCGAAGTGGCCGGCGGCCAGTCGTCGGGCGTCGCGCCCTGCGGCTGCGCGGTGGGCACGACCGTCGAAATCCGGCAGTTGTTTTACAACACGCCGGTGCGGCGCAAGTTTCTGCGCACCACGCAGACCGAGATGGGCCATCTGGGCGAAGCGTTCACGCGCGTTGCGCTGGCCAACCCGCACGTCCATTGCACGCTCAAGCACAACGACCGTTCGATCTACGATCTGCCCGCCTCGGCCGACCTGCGCGAGCGGATCGCGGCCTTCTTTGGCCACGATCTGGCCGCCGACCTGATCGCGGTCTCGAGCGTCGAAGGCGACGTCCGACTGAGCGGCTTCGTGGCCAGCCCCAGCCACAGCCGGGCTAACGCCCGTTTGCAGTACCTGTTTCTCAACAATCGGGCCATTCGCGATCGCTCGCTGCAACACGCCCTGGGCGAGGCCTTTCGGGGGCTGCTGCTGACCGGCCGGTTTCCGATCGCCTTCTTGCGGATCGACATGCCGGCCGAGATGGTCGACGTCAACGTGCATCCCACGAAATTGGAAGTTCGCTTCCAGGATTCGGGCCGGCTCTACAGCCAGCTGCTCGGCACCTTGCGCACCAAGTTCCTCAGCACCGACTTGACCGCCCGTCTGCAACCGGCGGCCGACACCGAAGCGGCCGACGCGGTCGATCCCGTGCGGGCTGACCAGATGCGTCGCGAACTGGTCGATTGGGCCAAGGGCCGCCTGGCCGCCTTCGATGGTGACAACGGCCCCGCGGAATCGCAGGCGACCCTGTTTCGCCAGTCCAGCCTCAACACGCCCGACGCGCCGCGAGCGCCGCTTGAGCTGGCCACGCTCGACCGCCGCTGGCAAGCGGTGGGCGCGAGTCGTGAGGATGACGACGAGCCGCGCCGCGCCGAACCCGGAAATGCTGAGCCGAAGCATACCGAGCTTAGCCACCGCATCGATTCCCCAGTTGCGGCCACCCCGCGGGCTCCGGCCGCGCTGCAACTCCACAACCGCTACCTGATCACCGAGTGCGACGACGGCATGGTCGTGATCGACCAGCATGCCCTGCACGAGCGGATTCTCTATGAGCATCTGCGCGAAAAGGTGCTCTCCGGCGCGCTCGAGTCGCAGGCCTTGCTCGTGCCGGAGCCGGTCGACCTGGCGCCGGCCGAAGCCGCCGCGGCCCTGGAAGCACGCGATCTGTTGACCCAACTGGGGCTGACGGTCGAGGCGTTCGGCGGCGACACGCTGCTGATTTCCAGTTACCCGGCCATGCTCGCCAATTTCCGGCCCAGCGAAATTCTCCGCGACCTGGTCGATCAGCTGCTCGCCGGGGGCAAGCGTCCCGATCGTCGCGACATTCTTGATTCGCTGCTGCACATGATTTCCTGCAAGGCGGCGATTAAAGCCGGCGACCGGCTGAGCGGCGAAGAGATCGCGGCGCTGCTGGAACAGCGGCACCTGGCCCGCGACACGCATCATTGCCCGCATGGACGTCCCACGGCGCTCTACTTCAGCCGCGACGAACTCGACAAGCAATTCAAGCGCACCTGAACCCGCGCTAGCTGCCGCAGTCTGCCCCAGTACGGCGCGGAAGAATCAAGCCTTGACGGCGCCAAAGGCCGCGAAGCAGACGTTCATGTGCAGCACCTCGGTTTGTGCAAAGCCAACGGCGCGGAGCAGATCCAATTGATACGTCAGCGGCCGCGGCGTGTCTTCTTTCTCGACATAGGCGAAGACGTGGTCGCGATAACTGGCGTCCTTCAACTGCGTCAGGTACTCGCCATAGCGGCGTTGCATCAGTTGCCGCACGGCCGGCACGGAGCTATCGACGAGGTCAAAAATCCACACCGAGCCGCCGGGCCGCAGCCCCCGGTGGAAGGCCGAGAAGACCTGCTCCCAATCGTCGTCAGTGCGCAGATGGTGCAGCACGGCCGCGGCCACGATGACGTCGAACTGCTCGACGCCCAGTTCGATCTCGCGGATGTCGCCTTGCCAGGCGGTCACCTTGCCTTGGGTGGCTGCCTTCGCGCGCTCGACCGCCCGATCGAGCATCGGCCGGCTGAGATCGACGAGCGTGACGTCCAGGTTCGGCAAGCCGCTGAGCACCTTGAGCGTGTAGTTGCCCGCGCCGCAGCCGACGTCGAGCAGGCTGTGGGCCCCGGGCGTGGCGGCCGCGGCCGCATCGGCCACGAGTTGCATCGCCAGCGGGGCATCGACCGTGGCCGATTGGCCGGTCTCCAGGTTCGAGAAGCGTTCGACGTCGGCGTCGAAGCGCTGACGGATCTCATCGGTGGTGGATTTCATGATGGCTCGAGCAAGTGCGCGGATTGCGCCCGCGCGATCTAGAAAAACAGGGATTTTTGAGCACAGCGGCCGATTTTAGCAGACCGGACCCGGTCCGGCCGACTTGCCTGACAGCGGGCCAACTGCCGTTATAATCTATCCCAGTGGTTCGCACGCTGCGGAACGGAGTTCTTGGGGGTCGAGGCTCTGGCGTGGCGGGCCGTCTCATCCCGTACTTCATCAGTCGCCGGCGGTCGTTTCATGATTTGTGTCAGCATTGCTCGCGGCCGGCATCGGCACGTGATGGCCGAGCATCGTCACCTGGTGCAACAGGGGGCGCAACTCGTCGAGTTGCGGCTCGACTACATCGGCGGCGAGGTGAACCTGAAACGGCTGCTGGCCGATCGCCCCTCGCCGGTCGTGATCACCTGTCGCCGCGAGCGCGACGGCGGCAAGTGGGCGGGCACCGACGAGCAGCGGTTGATGCTGTTGCGCAGCGCCATCGCCGAGGGGGTGGAGTACGTCGATCTGGAGGATGACATCGCCTCGCAGATTCCCCGTTATGGCAAAACCAAGCGGATCATCAGCCTGCACGATTATCGCAAGACGCCCGACGATCTCAACGAGATCCATGCCCGGCTGGCGTCGCACGATCCGGACATCATCAAGCTGGCCACCACGGCCAACCAGTCGCACGACAACCTGCGGATGCTCGAGCTCGTGGCCCGTTCGAAGGTGCCCACCGTCGGCATCTGCATGGGCGACATCGGCACGCCGTCGCGCCTGCTGGCCGGCCGCTTCGGCGCGCCCTTCACGTTCGCCACGTTTCATCACGAGCGCACGCTGGCCCCCGGCCAGTTGAGCTACCAGCAGATGACGGATATCTATCACTATGACCAGATCGACGCCCAGACAACCGTCTATGGCGTGATCGGCGACCCGATCGGCCACAGCCTGAGCCCGATGGTGCACAACGCGGCGTTTCGCCGTCAGGGCATCAACGCCGTCTACATTCCGTTTCGCGTGCCGCGCGAGCACCTGTCGCAGTTTCTCGAAGACGCTCCGGCGCTGGGCATCAAGGGACTGAGCGTCACGATTCCGCACAAGGAAGCCGTGCTCAAGAAGCTCTCGTCGAGCGACGCCACGATGACCGGCGTGGGTGCGGCCAACACGTTGCTATTCGATAACGGCAAGATCGCCGGCTTCAACACCGATTATCAAGCGGCCCTCGACAGCCTGGAACAAGCCCTCGAAGCGCACTACGGCCGCAAGGGCTCGCTGGAAGGCCAGGCAGCCCTGGTGCTGGGCGCCGGCGGCGCGGCCAAGGCGATCGCCTTCGGCCTCAAGCAATTGGGCGCCGTGGTTACGATCGCCGGCCGCACCGGCCAACGGGCCCAGCAACTGGCCGATGGGCTGAAGTGCAAAACGCTCGATTGGAACAATCGCTATGCCTTCCAGCCTGACCTGCTGGTCAACTGCACCCCGGTGGGCATGCACCCCAACGTCGATGCCACGCCCTATGACAAGCATCATCTGCGCCCCTCGATGGTCGTGTTCGATACGGTCTACAATCCCGAGAACACGCTGCTGATCAAGGACGCCCGCAGCCAAAGCTGCACCGTGGTCACCGGCGTCGAGATGTTCGTCCGCCAGGCCTGCCTGCAATTCAAACTGTTCACCGGCCAGGAAGCCCCCAGCGAGTTGATGCGCGACGTGTTGAAGCGGGCCACCGGGCCGGCCAAATATTGATCGGGGTGACATGAATCTCGTCCTGATCGGATCGCGAGGCACCGGCAAGAGCACGGTTGCCAGGCTGCTGGCCGCCCGGCTTGGTTGGCCCACGTTCGACGCCGACGTGGTCATCGAATCGCGCGCCGGCAAATCGATCGCGCAGATCTTTGCTGATGACGGCGAGCCGGCCTTTCGCGATTGGGAGAGCAAGATCGTGGCCGAGCTGGCGGCGATCGACCAGTGCGTTCTGGCCATGGGCGGCGGCGCCGTGGTCCGCCCCGAAAATCGCGCGGCAATCGCGCGGCAGGGGCACGTCGTCTGGTTGCAGGCTTCGCCCGAGACCCTGTGGCAGCGCATTCAAGCCGACCAGGCCACGGCTCCGCGGCGGCCGAATCTGACCCCGCAGGGCGGCATAACCGAGATCATCGCTACGCTCGACGCCCGAGCCGAAATTTACCGCCAGTGCGCGCAGCTCGAAGTCGATACCCAAGGAAAAACGCCCGACGAAGTGGCGGAGGCTATCCTTGCACAGGCAAAACTGTGCTGAAATAAGTCCTCGGGTCGTCGCGACGGCTCGGGTGGCGGGAATGGCCGGGGCGATAGGGCACGACGCGCGTGAATGCGATTCTTTCCATCCAGCTGGGGCTGCGCCTGTTCGCGCTGTTTGCGCTGGGCACGCTCGTGGGTGGATTCATCAATCTGGCGGTCTATCGCCTGGCCTGGAACCGTCGACTGATCAGCCCCTGGTCCGCCGCGCCCCCAGGACAATCGCGTCGTTGGCCCGATCGGCTGCCCTTGGTTGGCTGGTTCCGGCTGTGGCGCGAGACGGCTCTTCATGGCCCACACTTCTGGATACGTCCGCTGGCGGTTGAAATCGTGACGGGGCTGCTGTTTGCCGGACTCTATGTTTGGGAAACCGAACGGGCGGTGCCTTTTTTGCTCCTTCCAGCGGGCGAGCCACTACCGATGTTTTTGAGTGCCGATTTGCCGCTCGTCGCGCACGTTCGTTTTGCCAGCCATCTGATTTTGGTGGCGCTGATGCTGGCGGCCTCGCTGATCGACATCGACGAAAAAACCATTCCCGACGCGATCACCGTGGCCGGCACGATCATCGGCCTGGGCCTGGCGGCCGTCGATCCCTGGACGCTGCTGCCGGCCATGCACTGGATCGTGGCCGGCGTGCCGCAAGTCGAACTGCTGACGTTCGTCTCGCCCGGTCCGTGGCCCGACGCGTTGGGGGGCTGGCCGCGCCGCGAACCGTTGGCGATTGCCTTGGGATGCTGGACCTTGTGGTGCGGTGGCCTGACGCCGCGGCGATGGAACACGCGGCGCGGACTGGCGACCGCGGTGCGCGTCTTCTTTCACCGCCTGCGAGCCGAGCGCATCACCTACGGGATCGCGGTCCTCTGGCTGGCCGGTTGCCTGGCGCTGGCGTTGGCCGCCTGGTTGGCCCCGCCGGCGAATTGGGCCGCGTTGCTCACGGCGCTGGTGGGTATGGCGGCCGGGGGCGGCATTATTTGGGCCGTCCGCATCGTCGGCGGGTTGGCGCTGCGGCAAGAGGCGATGGGCTTTGGCGACGTCACGCTGATGGCCATGATCGGCAGCTTCATCGGCTGGCAAGGGGCACTAATTGTGTTTTTCCTGGCTCCGTTTGCCGGCCTCGTGATCGGCCTGCTGCAATGGATTGTACACCGCGATAACGAAATCCCTTACGGGCCGTTCCTGTGCCTGGCGACTCTGGTCGTGATCGTGTTCTGGAACGACTTGTGGGACCGCACCAGCGACATTTTTGCCCTCGGCTCGCTGCTGGTGGCGGCGTTGGCCGTCTGCGTCGTGCTGATGGGAGCCATGCTGCTGGGTTTTCGCGCGATCCGCGAGCGTGCCGCCCCCCACTAGCGGCGCCGAACCAAAAGCTAGACTTAAACACCTGCTTGCCGGCTTAGCCGATGGCTGTTCCCTGAAAAAACGCCCCACGAGTTGAAACCGCCGTGCCCTGGTTGACGCAAACGCTGGCCGATCCCCTGACGGACGCCGAGGTCCTGCGCCGCGGCCGCTATGGGGTCATCGACGTCCGCGCCGGCCGCCTGGCGGCAATCCGCTTGCGGCGATGGCCCAAAATCATCTCGGCGCTGGAAATTCAGTGGCGGGGCGAACGGGCCCATCGCCAGCGACCGGGCGACCGCTGCTTGCTGTATTACAATCAGCCGCGCCGCCACGCCAACTTCCTGGCACTCAAGTATGTGGTCTCGCACCGCGATTGCACGTACGCCACGTTTCGCCGGGCCTTGGAAGTGCTCGACGAGGTGGCCCGGCTGAAGGGAACCGATGCGCTGCTGTGCGACGTGTGGAACGGTCGGATCTCGGACCGGCTGCTGGCACGCTGGGGCTGGCAGCCCCATCATCCCCAGGCTTGGCACCGCCATTACATCAAGCGCTTTTACGGGGTCTATCCCACGCCTCGGCCCGAGGTGCTCTCCCTCGGAGCCGCGGTCGGCGCCTGCTAGCAGACCGCTGGAAAAATGACCTTGTTTACCTCCGGTTGCGACGCTACGATCCGGCCCTTGTCAAAACTTGCGCCCCCCGCCGCGCGCACCAGCGGGGGACGCGCCACGTGGCTGGAGCCGGTCTCACACGACCGGCTCACCAGTACGTTCCCATCTGAAGCACTCGGTCATTTCGCAGTGTTGTTGAGGAGGTCGCCCATGCGAGTCGTCGCGATTGCGGGCTCGCTTTTGCTGCTTGCCGCGCCGGGACTCTCCGGCTGCGCGAACAACTCCTATGCGCTCAAGACTCAGAATCAGACGCTGCAGCAACAGCAACTGACGATGCAACAGCGCAATCAGGAGTTGCAAGCGCGGGCCACGACACTCGACCGCGACAATCAGGATCTCGAGACCCTGTTGGCTCAAACGCGTCAACAGAGCAAGGTGCTCGAAGACCAACTGGGCGCTGTGCGCGATCAGTTGGCCACGGCCACAGCCCAACTGGGCCAGGTGCGCGACGAAAAACAACTCAGCGACAAGCAAACCGAAGCCTTGATGGCCTCGACGCGGCGGCAGACGGGCGCCAAGATCACGGCGAACAGCAGCTTGCAGCGCAATCTGCCCGGCTTCAATCTGCCCGGCATCGAAACGCGCACCGACGGCGACGTGGTTCGGATCGAATTGCCCGCCGCGCGGCTCTTCCAAAGCGGCTCGACGGCGCTGCAGCCCACGGCGATTCCGCTGATCGACATGGTGACCGCCGAAATCGCGAAGACGTATCCGGACCAGAAGATTGGCGTCGAAGGCCACACCGATTCCGACTTCGTGCGCAGCCCCTCGGGCGGCGACAACCAGTCGCTGTCGGTCGCGCGGGCCACGGCCGTCTATCAATACCTGATTAGCCGCAATCAGTTTACCGGCCGCATGTACATCGCCGGCCACGGCAGCAACCAGCCGGTCGTCTCGAATGCCACGGCCGCCGGAAAGGCCCGCAACAATCGGGTGGAACTGGTCGTGTATCCCGACAAGGCCGCCGCCGGCCGGTAGTTACGTCGGCCGCCTCGCGACTATAATGGCACGGCTGCGAACCTTCCCGGGGCAGGGGCGGTCCCTTTGCATGGTTGCACGGCGCATGGGCGCGCCGTCGCCGACTCTCCGTCGGTGTGCATACGACCGTTTCCTCCTTGATGTGCGGATGGGCTGATGATCGCGATTATCGATTACCAGATGGGCAACTTGCGGAGCGTCCAAAAGGGATTCGAAAAAGTCGGCCATCAGGCGACCATCACCAGCGATCCGGCCGAACTGGCCCGCGCCGAGAAGATCGTGCTGCCCGGCGTCGGCGCTTTTGGCGACGCGATTGCCGAGCTGCGGCGACGGGAGCTGGTCGAACCCATTCGCCAGGCCATCGCCTCGGGCAAGCCCTTCCTGGGCATCTGCCTGGGACTGCAATTGCTGTTCGACGTCGGCTACGAAGGCGGCCGGCACGAGGGCCTGGGAATCCTCCACGGTGAAGTCGTGCGGTTCGATCTGCCCAGCGACTACAAAGTGCCCCACATGGGTTGGAACCAACTGACGATTCGTCACCGGCCCCCGATCTTGGCGGGACTCGACGACGGGGTGCATTGTTACTTTGTCCATTCCTATTACGTGGTGCCCAAAGATCCCACGATCATCGCCACCGAAACCAGCTATCCTACCCCGTTTTGCTCGATGATCTGGCGCGACAACCTGTTTGCGACCCAGTTTCACCCTGAGAAGAGTCAGCGCGACGGCCTGCGCATCCTGAAGAATTTCGCCGAGCTGACTTAGTGCCTGCCGCTGTCGATTGCGACTCGGACGCCCATGAGACGGCGGTTTGCCGCGGCTTTTCGCGTGCTTGACAGCCGGCGCCGGACAGGAATACCATTGCGGTTGTTCCCTTCCTCCGCTCTTCTCATCTCACCGTCCCCCCGGCCGCTGGATCGATGGCCAAAACAATGCGCCAAGGCGTGCTTCCCGGCATGGCGAATGACTTGCAGCCGCACCCATCCGACGTGGTTTCGGCGCCGGTCGTTCGTGCAACGCCCGTCCAATCGCGTGCCGCGGAGTCGAAATCAACCGCGCCGGTGGCGCGACCGGTTTCGGTCAGTCCGCCAACCCCGCCCGCGAGCCTGAAGGGGCAGTCGGTTTGGGTGGTCGACGCCAACTCGCTGATCTTTCAGGTCTTTCATGCGCTGCCGGAGATGACCAGCCCGCGGGGCGAGCCGGTTTCGGCCGTGTTCGGCTTCACGCGCGACATGCTCTACTTGCTGGAGCAAAAGCGGCCCGACTATCTGTTCGTGGCTTTCGACGGTCCGGAGCGGACCTTCCGTCACGAGATGTACGAGGACTACAAAGCGCACCGAAGTGAGATGCCGACGGACTTGTCGCCGCAGTACGAGCCGATCAGCCGCATGCTCGCGGCGCTTAACGTGCCGGTGCTGGCCTACGAGACGTACGAGGCCGACGATTTGCTGGCCACGATCGCGCACCGCGTCGGCGAGCTCGAGGGCGAGTGTACCATCGTTACCAACGACAAGGACGCGCGGCAACTGATCACCGACTCGATTCGCGTTTATAACGTCCGCAAGGATCAGATGTACGACGCCTGTGCCTTGAAGGCCGACTGGGGCATCCGGCCCGACCAGGTCGTCGATTTTCAGGCCCTGGTCGGCGATTCGGTCGACAACGTGCCCGGCGTGCCGCTGATTGGGCCCAAGATCGCCGGCGAATACCTGCAAAAGTTCGACACGCTCGACGCACTGTTGGCTCGCGTCGAGGAGTTGCCCAAGGGCAAACGCAAGGACAATCTGATCGCGATGCGCGAGCAGGCCTTGCTCAGCCGCAACCTGGTGCGGCTGGAACGTCATGTGCCGATCGACGTCGATTGGGACGCGGCCCGCGTGGAGGGCGTGAATCGCCCGGCGCTGTTCGAGCTGTTCAATGAGCTGGGCTTTCACACACTGGCTCGGCAATTCGCCGATCTGCCCGAGCGAAAGGTCGAGCCGGCGGCCGCGGTCGACTATCAGTCGATCGATACGCCCGAGCGGTTGGCCTGGCTGGTGGGCGAACTGGGCCGACAGAAGAGCTTTTCGTTCGACACCGAGACCACCAGCGTGTCGCCCCGTTTTGCCGAAATCGTCGGCTACTCATTCTCGTGGGAAGATTGCCGGGCGTTTTACGTGCCGGTGCGGGCGCCGGCGGGCGATCCCCAGTTAGACCCGACCGAAACGCTCGAGGCGCTACGCGCGGTGCTGGAGAACCCGGCGATTGCCAAAGTCGGACAGAATCTGAAATACGACATGGTCGTGCTGCGATCGGCCGGAGCCGAATTGGCCGGCGCGGCGTTTGACACGATGGTGGCCAGCTACCTGCTCGACGCGGGCGAGCGCAATCATAATCTCGACGAACTCGCACAGCGCTATCTGCACCATCAGACCACGAAGATCTCCGAGCTGATCGGCAGCGGCAAAACTCAGAAGCGGATGGACGAAGTGCCGCTGGCCCAGATCACGCACTACGCGGCCGAGGACGCCGACATCGCCTGGCGGCTGCGGCCGATGTTGCGCCCGCGGCTCGAAGCGGCGAAGCTCGACAAGCTGTTCGAGACTGTCGAAATGCCGTTGGTCGAAGTGCTGGTCGAGTTGGAGTTCAACGGCATCAAGATCGACGTGGCGCTATTGGGCGAGTTGAGCCGCAAGTACGGCGTGCTGCTGGAGAAGCTGGAGCGCGAGATCTATGAGTTGGCGGGACGTGAATTCAACATCGGCTCGCCCAAGCAATTGCAGCAGATTCTGTTCGAAGAACACAAGCTGCCGGTTTTGAAGAAGACCAAGAGCGGCGGCAGCACCGACGTGGAAGTGCTCGAAGAGCTGGCCCGGCTGCATCCGTTGCCGGCCAAGATCATCGAGTATCGGCAATATGCCAAATTGAAGAACACCTACGTCGATGCCTTGCCGCTGTTGGTGCATCCCCAGACGGGCCGTGTCCATGCTTCGTTCAACCAGGTGGTGGCGGCCACCGGGCGCTTGAGCTCGAGCGACCCCAATTTGCAAAATATTCCGGTCCGCAGCGGCAGCGGGCGGGAGATTCGCGCCGCCTTCCTGCCGGGCCACGAGGGCTGGAAATTGCTGGCTGCCGATTACTCGCAGATCGAGCTGCGCGTGCTGGCGCATTTTTCCCAAGACGCCACGCTGTGCGAGGCTTTCGCTCGCGATGAGGATATCCATGCTCGCGTCGCCAGCGAGGTCTACCACGTGCCGCTGGAGGGCGTCACACCCGAGATGCGGCGGAGCGCCAAAGCGGTGAATTTTGGCGTGATTTATGGGCAAAGCCCTTTTGGCCTGGCCAAACAATTGAATATCGACCAGGCTCAGGCGGCGGCGTTCATCGATGCGTATTTTGACCGCTATCGCGGGGTCGAGGAATTCCTGGCGGGCATACTGGAAGAGTGCCCCCGGACTGGCTATGTTAGTACCATCCTCGGCCGGCGACGCGCGATTCGCGGCATTCGAAGCGGCGTGTCTCGCCAGCGGAACCTACCCGAACGCACAGCGATCAACACGGTCATCCAAGGCTCGGCGGCGGACCTGATCAAGCTCGCCATGATCAAGATCCATCGTCGGTTGCGCGAAGAACAACTCTCCGCGCGCATGTTGCTGCAAATTCACGACGAACTGGTCTTCGAAGTTCCCCCCAACGAACTCGCCCACGTGGCGCAACTGGTGTCTGACGAGATGTCGGGCGTGCTCGAATTGACGGTGCCGTTGAAAGTCGATTTGAAATCGGGAGACAACTGGGCCGATTGCCAGGCGTGGAGTTAATTCGTTTTGGCCGAGACACAGGACCGTTGTCGCCTGACAAAGCGGGCAGCGTGGTCCCCTCCGGCGAGAGATAGCGCGATGCAGATCGATGGACGGGACGAAAGTACCGCTGCTGGGCATTATCGGTGGCATCGCCAGCGGCAAGAGTTTCGTGGCCGAGCAATTGGAGCGACTGGGCGCGGTGGTGGTTTCGGCCGACCGTTGGGCCCACGAGGTATTGAAGTCGGAGGACGTGAAGCAGGCGATCCGCCAGCGGTGGGGCGAGAAGGTATTTGGCCCCGACGACCAGGTGGATCGCGCGGCGATGGCAAAAATCGTGTTTGCTCCGCCCCCCGATGGTCCGCGAGAATTGAAATACCTGGAACAACTGACCCATCCCATCATCGGCCAGCGAATGCGCGAGCAGGTGGCCGAGTTGGTTACGCACTCGGCGACCGCGGCCATCGTGCTGGACGTGCCGCTGATGCTGGAGTCGGGTTGGAACAAAGTTTGCGATCGAATCGTTTTTGTCGACGCTTCGCCCGAGGTCCGCTTGGCGCGGGCACGAGCGCGAGGTTGGACCCAGGAGGATTTTGCCCGTCGTGAGGCTGCCCAGGAATCGCTGGAAAGCAAACGAGCGCATGCCGATGTGGTAATAGATAATTCCGGGTCTCCGGAATCGACCGCGGCTCAGATCGAGCTGTTTTGGCATTCGCTTGTTGGCTCGCCCGCCTCCCGCGGCCCCCGCCCCGCCCCCTGATTGTCTTGCGGTTTTTGTCTTCGTTTCCGCCCGTTGCGCGGCCGTCGCGCCCGTTAGAAAGCAACACCATTTCGTTCCATCTCACAAGCTTCCCGTCGCACAGGACCCTTATGCCCGCCGCTGACGCCTTCTGCGTGTCAGCTTACGACCTTTCAGGAGCCCGGTAATCATGTCCGAAATCAGAAGCACTGGCGTTCGCAAGGCCGCCAAGCCGCACGTTCATACCGAACCCTACACCCAACCGCCCGAGGGCGAACCGCTGAGCCTGGCCGAGGAGCTGGCCGACGAGGCCGCCCATCTGGGTGATGAGACGCACGACCGTTACGAGCAGATCAAGCAGGGCGACATCCACATTGCCGAACTGCAGCGCATGACCATGCCGCAATTGATCGAACAAGCCCGCAAGGAAAATCTGGCCGAAATCACCGGCATCAAGAAGCAGGACCTGATCTTCAAGATCCTCAAGGAACGGGTCAAGCTCAACGGGTTGATGTTCGGCGAGGGCACGTTGGAGATTCTGCCCGACGGGTTCGGATTCCTCCGCAGCCCTGACTACCATTACCTGTCGTGCCCCGACGACATCTACGTCTCGCCCAGCCAGATTCGCCGCTTTGGCTTGCGGACCGGCGCCACAGTGTCGGGCCAGATCCGCCCGCCCAAGGAAAACGAGCGCTACTTCGCGCTGCTGCGCGTCGAGGCGATCAACTATCAGGATCCGAATCAGTTGTCGGAGAAAGTCTTCTTCGACGACCTGACCCCGCTGCACCCCGACAAACGCGTGGTACTCGAATCGAGCGCCGAGGAAACGGCCATGCGCGTCGTCGACCTGATCGTGCCGATCGGCTTCGGCCAGCGCGGGTTGATCGTCAGTCCGCCGCGAGCCGGCAAGACGATCTTGCTGCAGAAGATGGCCAAAAGCGTGCTGATCAATCATCCGGAAGTCTACGTGATCATGCTGTTGATCGACGAGCGTCCGGAAGAAGTGACCGACATGGAGCGGCAGGTCAAGGGACCGAACTGCGAGGTCATCAGTTCGACGTTCGACGAGCCGTCGGCGCGCCACATCCAGGTTTCGGAGATGGTGATCGAAAAGGCCAAGCGCATGGTCGAATATGGCCAAGACGTGATCATCTTTCTCGACTCGATCACGCGGCTAGCACGGGCCTGGAACTCGGAATGCCCTCACTCGGGCAAGATTCTCTCCGGCGGCGTCGACGCCAACGCGCTGCAGCGGCCCAAGCGGTTTTTCGGCTCGGCGCGCAAGGTCGAGGAAGGCGGCTCGCTAACGATCATCGCCACGGCCCTGATCGACACCGGCAGCAAGATGGACGAGGTGATTTTCGAGGAATTCAAGGGCACCGGCAATTTGGAAATCGTGCTGGATCGCCGGCTGGTCGACAAACGGATCTGGCCGGCCATCGACATCGCCGGCAGCGGCACGCGTCGCGAGGAGATGCTGATGGATCCCGAAGAGTATCGCCGCGTGTGCATTCTGCGGCGCGTGCTCAACGACATGAACGTGCCCGACGCGATGGAGTTGCTGGTCAATCGTTTGCAAAAGACCAAAACGAACGCCGAATTCCTGATGAGCATGAAGTCGTGACCCCCCGAGTCGCGGCGGCCAGCATCGCCTCGTGCGAGCACGAGCGCCGCCATGTTCCGTCGCGGATCGGGAACTATTTTGCCAAAAAGTCACGGCGTTTATGGCGGTGCCGTGCCCGGCACCGGGCGAAAGGTGGTTGGTTGTGCCCCGCATGATTGAAGGCGCCTTGGTGGCCCCCCAGGGGGCGGTGGCGATCGTGGTGTCGCGCTACAATGAGTCGATTACGCGCAAGCTGTTGGCCGGCGCGGTCGAGACGTTGCTGGAAAACGGCGTCCGCGACGCGCAAATCGACGTGGCCTGGGTGCCGGGGGCCTTCGAGATTCCGTTGGTAGCGCATACGATGGCACACAGCGGCCGCTATGCCGCGGTGATCTGTCTGGGCGCGGTCATTCGTGGCGAGACGACACACGACCAGCACATCAACCGCGCGGTGAGTGTTGGCCTGGGCGAGGCCGGACTGCACTCGGGCGTGCCGGTCTTGTTCGGCGTGCTCACCTGCGATAACCTCGAACAAGCGATCCACCGCTCGGGTGGCAACGTAGGCAATAAAGGGAGTGAATGCGCCTTGGCGGCACTGGAGATGATCGATCTGCTCGCCAAGCTCGCCTAGTGCCGGTGCCAGTGCCACGCAGACAAAGCGCCACGCCGTATCGCACCGAACCTGCCCATTCGTGATCGACGACCTCCAGGACGGCCAAGACTTGCTACCAGCGTTTTTCAGGATCAGGAGTTGATGGATGGCCCGCCGAAGTCGAGCTCGTGAAGTCGCGCTCCAAGTCCTTTATCAGGACGATTTGAATCCGCAACACGACCCGGCTGACGACGAACTGTTCGTGCGCAACCGGTTGCAGGCCGGCGAGCTGATTGAGTTTGCCGGCTCGTTGATCAAGGGGGTGCGCGCCAACCGCGCCAAATTAGACGAGGTGCTGGCCCAGACGGCCGACCATTGGAGCCTGGAACGGATGGCGGCCACCGATCGCAATGTGCTGCGGCTGGGCGCCTTCGAAATCCTGCACTCCGAAACCCCGTTTCGCGTGGCCATCAACGAGGCGGTGGAACTGGCCAAGCGCTTCGGCTCGAAGCAATCGGCCCAGTTCGTCAACGGCATTCTCGACCGCTTGCTCGTGGGCCACGAGAAGTCGTAAGCCGAGCCCGCACCTTCAACCTCCCACGAGCCCGAGTTATCCATGGGTTTTTTCGACAAGATCAAGCAGGGCCTGGCCAAGACCAAGCAACTGCTCAACACGGACGTCCGCGACCTGTTCAAGAGCCAGGGGCGGCTGATCGACGACGCCTTTCTCGACGAACTGCGGGGCGTGTTGATCAAAACCGACATGGGCGTGCAGGCGGCCACGGCAATCGTCGAGCAGATCGGCGTCAAGTTTCGCGCCCGCGTGATGCAGATGGAAGAGGTGCTGGCCGACATCAAGGTGCAACTCAAGCAATTGATGGCCCAAGACGAGGCCCCGATTCGCTTTGCCGCGTCGGGGCCCACCGTGATCATGGTCGCAGGGGTTAACGGCGCCGGAAAAACCACGTCCATCGCTAAACTCGCCCAACTCTTTCTGAGCCAGGGCAAGACGGTCGTGCTGGGGGCGGGCGACACGTTTCGGGCCGCCGCTGTTGAGCAACTTTCGATCTGGGCCGGGCGCCTCGGCGCGCAGATCGTCAAGGGAGAGCAGGGGAGCGACCCTGCCAGCGTGGCCCATCGGGCCGTGGCCGTGGCCCTGGAGTCCAAGGCCGACGTGTGCATCATCGACACGGCGGGCCGGCTGCAAACGCAGCAAAACCTGATGCAGCAGCTCACCAAGATTCATCGCGTGATCGGCAAACAGATACCCGACGCGCCGCACGAGGTGTTGCTGGTTCTCGACGCTACCACGGGCCAGAACGGCATCAGCCAGGCCCGGCACTTTACCGATGCGGTAAGCTGTAGCGGCATCGTCTTGGCAAAGCTTGACGGTACGGCAAAAGGCGGCGTCGTGGTGGCCATTCGGCAGCAGGTCGGGCTGCCGGTCAAGTACGTCGGCGTCGGCGAGCGGCCCGAGGACCTGACGCTGTTCGTGCCCGACGACTTCGTCGAGGCGCTCTTCGAGGACCTGGTGCCTCCGGCCGCGGGCCGCTAATCAGCCGCGCGTGCCGGTCAGGTAAACTTTGCGGCCAGGCTGCCGGGTGCTTCCGGCGGTCGTTTCGCGCGCGACTTTGCCGGCGACACGCTACAACCGGTCGTCCGACGCAGCGCGTTATCGCTATAGCCCGCAAGCTTTTCCCAGGCGCTTGTCACTTTGCCGTTCGCGGCCGGATTATGCAGTCTTTCGGGTGGATTCGTTTTAGGTGGCTCGTCGATAGCACCATTGCAGAGCCGAAACAGCGAACAGGCGGTTTAGCTGTTTCCTTTGCTCGTTGTTGATCCAGCCCGATCGAGTGTTTTACTTGGAACACTCTCCCCGTTGCAAAGGATTGGAGAACGGATATGAACCTTTCGAAGTTGGCGCTGGCCGGTGCCATAGCCGGCTTGCTGTCGGCGGCGACCGCCTCTGCCCAGACCGGACCCGGGCAACCTACGCCCGCGACCGTGCAAGAGACAGCATTTGAGTACAACAGTTACTACGCGGCGGACGACGCCAAGGCGCCAGCCGAAAAGCCGGCTGAAGCCGCGCCTGCCGCCGCCGGGACCTGCACCACGTGCAATGCCGCCGGTGGAACGTGCAATACCTGCGCGAACGCCTGCTGCGACGATGGTTGCGGCCTGCTCTCCCCAGGATCGATTTTCAACCCTTGCTGCAATCTCGGCGAGCAATGGAAGATCTTCGATTGCCCGTGCCTGAAGTGCAACAACATCAACATCGCGGGTTACATGGCCCAGAGCTATACCTGGAACCCGTCAAACCCGGTGGACCGCTTCAACGGTCCGGTGACCTGGACCGATCGTGCGAATGAGTACCAGCTCAACCAGCTGTACTTGTACGCCGAGAAGACCACGAACACCGGCGGTTGCGGCGTCGACTTCGGTTATCGTGGCGATATCATGTTCGGTACCGACTACCGGTTCAACACCGAAGGTGGTTTGGAAACGCGCGGTCCCGTCGAGTTCCAGAATCCGCGGGTTAGCACGCAGCGCTTTTACGGCACTGCGTTCACCCAGTTCTATGGCGAAGTCGCCATCGATGACTGGAAGATCAAGGTCGGTCACTGGTATGCCCCGGTGGGCTACGAAGTGGTGATGACAAACGCCAACTTCTTCCCCAGCCTGCCTATGACCTTCCAATACGGCGAACCGTTCACCATGACTGGCGTCGTGGGCACGTATCAGTACAACGCTGATACGACGATCGTCGCCGGTATCAATCACGGTTGGGACAACTTCGACAACCAGGCCAACCCGCACGCGGGCTTCATTGGCGGTTACAACGAGAAGTTCTCGGATGGCAGCTCGATTGCCTTGGCCAACACGGTCGGCAACGAACCCAACGCCACCGGCAGCACCTCGTTCCGCTACCTGCAAACGAACGTCTATAGCCGTCCGTTGAAGCAGATCAGCGACAAGTTGACCTACGTTGCTCAGAGCGACTTTGGTACGCAAGACAACGCCACTTTGCAGAACAAGAATGCCAAGTGGTACGGCTTGAACCAATACCTGTTCTACAAGGTCAGCGATTGCTTGACTTACGGTATCCGTGCTGAGTGGTTCCGCGACCAGGACGGCTTCCGAGTCGGCGGTTTCTTGGGAAGCGTTCCCGGCCAACCCCAGAGCACACGTGGCTTGTCGGGCGACCGCGCCGGCTATGCGGGTAGCTTCTATGAAATCACGGCGGGTGCCAACTACAAGTTCAGCGCGAACACCACGATCCGCCCCTATGTGCGGTTCGACTGGTTTAGCGGCACCTCGGCGAATCCGAACGGCGTCGCCGGCAACCCGGAACGGCCGTATGACGGCGGCTTCGGCAACAGCCAAACGCTGCTGGGCTTCGACTTGATTACCTTGTACTAGTCAACGATCGCCAGGCCTCCGCTGGAAGCCTGGATCAACACGAGACCGCCTGAGCGGGGCGTGGCTTCCAAAAAGGGCCGCGCCCCGCTTCCTTTTTTTGACGGAGCCGGAAACGACGGCAATGGCCATCGGGCAAGAGGTGGCGGGCGACTGCCTGGTGCATAAAAGCGCTGCGGAGCCTGACGGGTTTTTGAGCAAAGCTGAGGGCCGAAGACGCATCCTGGCAGTGCCGATCGCGTTAGCCACGATTTTCCTAAGCCGCTTCGGCAGTGCGAGATGCAGCGCCAATGAATGCTCTCGCAAGTGCCACCGATGGGATTGGCACGCACCTTGCAATAGTGACGAAACGAAAGCCTTCACCCCGCCAACCCTTGCCGGTGTGAACGGCTGACTGCGAACTCGGAAGAAACTTCGGCTCTTGCCTGGGCCTGAAGGATGCCCCACTGGCTTCGGTAGGTTTCCGCCTAACCTGCCGAAGCCTGGGGTCTTTTTTTTACCTTGTCGAACGTGGATTCCCACGTGTTTGCTCGAACGCCTCCCCCGAGTTAGAACTAGTACCAGGGCCGTGCCCCATGCGTGGCGAGTGGTGTTTCGACCCCTCGGACGTATGCCGACCTCCGACCCGGGCTCGCGGGCGGTTCCTCGGTTTGCTCGGCCCCTCCCTGATCCTTGGTTTACTGGCGTTTCGGAGCATTGTCTCGATGAAGTTGATTATCGCCATCATTCAGCCCACGCGGCTCGAGGCCGTCAAAACCGCGCTCACCGAGGTCGAAGTCTTTCGTCTCACGGTTATGGACGTGCAAGGCTTCGGCCGTCAGAAGGGGCACACCGAGGTTTATCGGGGGCACGAGATCGCGGTCAACCTGCTGCGCAAGGTGCAGTTGCAGATCGCGGTGAATGATGAGTTCGTCGAACCCACGATCAACGCCATCATCAAGGGCGGCCGCACCGGCAAAAGCGGCGAAATTGGCGACGGCAAGATCTTCGTGCTGCCCATGGACGACTGCGTGCGCATTCGCACCGGCGAACGCGGCGGCGAGGCCATTTGAGCCTCCTGTCGCATGACACGCCCGCCTCTCAATCCTGCCCGAAGTGGCCTCGCTCGCGCTCGCCATTCCCTGGATTGCCGTTGGACGGCAGCCATTTGCACAGCGCGATGCCCCCGAAATAGAGACAGATCAGCGGCACGAGCATCATCAGCATGCTGTAGGGGTCGCCGCCCGGCGAGAGCACCATCGAGGCGACCGCCATCAGCAGCACCGCGATCCGCCATTTGCTCAGGTACATCTGCACCGAGAAAATGTGGATTCGCTCCAGGAACAACATCAGCAGCGGCAATTGAAAGCTGACGCCAAAGCCCAGTGGCAGCAGCAGCACGAAGCTCAACCATTCGCTGATCCGCGGCTCGAGGCCCTGGCCCATCGACTTCGTGATGCTGAAGAAAAAGTTCAGCACCGGAGGGAACACGAAGAAAAACGCCAGCGCCGCTCCGGACAGGAACAACCCGACGCTCACCGGCAGGAACAGGTGTACGTACTTCTTCTCGTGCGGATAGAGCCCCGCCGCCACGAAGCTCCACAGGAAGTAGAACACGAATGGGCTGGAAACCAGCGCGCCAAACAGAAACGCCGCCTTGATATAGATCATGAACGACTCTTGCACGTTGAGGGCTTTGACCTTCAACCGCTCGTCGTCCGACATCGGCCGCCACAAAAAGACGCGCATCAAGTCGTTTTTGGTCAGCGTGGGCCCAGCGGCACCAGCCGTCTGTTCATTGCCGGTCGAAGCCTCTGGATCGAGGGGCGCCGGGGGCTGGGGTAATTCGATCTTGCCGAACTGTTCGGGATATTTGTTCTTCAATTCGGAGAGCACCGGCCCCGGGGCGATGAACACCTCTTGCGGCACCAGCTTGTCGTCGAGCACCAGCTGCTGGGCCGACTTGTTGTTCTTCAAGTCGTCGGGAACCCGGGCATTGACATACTCGATGGCTTCTTGCGAGTAGTATTTCTCCAGCGCGTTTTCCAACGGCGACTGGATGCCTTGCACGATCGCCGGCGCGAACCAGAGCCCGATGCAGAATCCGACCACCAGGCACAGCACGGCCTTGAACAGGCTCGAGCGCAGCTCCTCCAGGTGCTCCCCGAAGGTCATCGAAGTGTCTTTGAACAAATCGTCTTCGCGGCTGTCTGCCATGGAAACAACCTCCCTAATAAAACCGGGGGCGGTAGGTCAGGGAACCAGATGCCTGAGCGAGGGCAAGACGTGCCGTCGGGAGGGTTCATCAGGATAATAGCACTGTTTGGCTCCCTCGGCAACCAAAGCTTGGCGCCTCGATCCCTCAGCTTGAAACGCCGTTTTCCCGCGGGCTATCAGCGCCTAATCAACCGGATCAGCACGGCCGGGTGGTTCTCGCGTGTACGCCGATGCAATAGGCTACCTGTTTCCTGACGTATAGTTGAAAACCGTTGCCTTGGAGTCTGGTCTTGAGGATGTCCTAACCCATGCTGTATCCCTTGCGATTCCACTCCATCCTGCGCCGCTACCTGTGGGGCGGGCGGCGTTTGGAAACGCTCGGAAAAACCCTCGGCGAGGGCAACGACTACGCCGAGAGCTGGGAGATTGTCGATCGCGCCGAGGAGCAAAGCGTGGTCTCTGCTGGGCCTTTAGCCGGCCGCAAGCTCGGCGATTTGATGCGCCAATATCCGCGCGAGCTGATGGGGCGCCACCAGGGCGCATCGCGCTTTCCGCTCTTGTTCAAGTTTCTCGATGCCCAGACGCGTCTCTCGATGCAGGTCCATCCCGACGACGCCCGCGCCAAGCTGCTCGATCCGCCCGATTTGGGTAAGACCGAAGCCTGGGTGATCGTCGAAGCGGCGCCGCGCAGCTTCTTGTATGCCGGCCTGCGCCAGGGCATCACCCGCGAGACGTTGGTGCATGAATTGCAGCGTCAAACCTGCGAGCTGTGCGTCGAGCGCATCGAGCCGGCGGCCGGCGATTGCTTCTTTCTGCCGGCCGGCGTGGTACACGCGCTGGGCCCCGGCTTGCTGGTCGCCGAGATTCAACAGTCCAGCGACACGACGTACCGACTCTACGATTGGAATCGACGCGGCCCCGACGGCCAGCCGCGCGCGCTGCACATCGAGCAAGCGCTGGAGGCGATCAACTACGATTATGGCCCGGTCTCGGCGCAGCTGCCGCACGACACGGGGCGCAGCGGTCTCGAACGCCTCGTGGCCTGCGACCAGTTTGTCCTCGACCGCTGGAAGTTCTCCGGCCAGCTGATGGCCGGCGGCGACGACGGCTTTCATATCCTGGCCGTGCTCTCGGGCGAGGTGTCGATTGCCGGCGACCCCAGCGGGCAGCCGCTCGCCAAAGGTTCGGTGGCCTTGCTGCCCGCCGAAGTGGGGCAGGTTGCTGTCACTGCCGCCGCCGACGCGGTTGTCCTCGATGCCTATCTGCCCTGAATTGGCGCCCACGGGACGCCGGCGGTCTGCTAGCAGTCCACTGAGTCAGGTTCCATGAGTCGATGGCCTTCTTTCTCCGGCGGCGCCCGCCTACAATTCGCCGCCCCTCTGAACGACTCGTTTCGGTTCTCGAATCGCTCTGACTCTCTCCCTTCCCCTCGGTTGCACATCGGCATGGTTTGGCGCCAGATACTGTTGTTGGCCGCGCTGGCGAGTTGCTGGGGCTGCGCGGGCACGGGCGTCTCGCCGATCTTGCACCCTGGACCGGCCTCGTACCAACAAGCTCAAGCGCAGAAGTTCGATCCTTTTCCGCTGTCCGATACGGGGCCCGACATGGCCGCCCGCCCACTGGCCTACATTCAGACCCAGACGCAAGCGCAACGCTCCCAGGACTCGTTGACGTTCCAGGAGCGCTTCGGCCAGCTGCCACCGCCAGGGCTTTATAAGGAGCCGGGCGGCCGCCAGCTCCAGCAGATTCCCTACGTGCCGCCTCAGGGCGCATTGCCGCCCCCCGGCGTGTTGCCGCCGCCTCCGGCGGTGTCTCCGTTCAACGCGCCGGGCGTGCCTCCCTTCAATCCAGCGCCCGTGCAGATGGCTCCGCAGTAAGATCACGCGGACTTGCCGGCACGTCTGAGAATCGCGATCCAGTGGATGGGTAATTTTTGCCCTCGCCTCTGACGCGCCCCGGACTGGGCGAGTATGATGGGTTGCCGCTGGCCCGCTGCCGGCGAGCTTCGCCTTCTCACTCCCGCTGACCGTGCCATGCCCCTAACGACCGATCGCCCGTCCCCGTCTCGCGCGCCCCACAAGGCCGAACTTGCCGGGCCGCAGCGCGTGCAAAAAATCCTGGCCGCTGCCGGTCTCGGTAGCCGTCGGCATTGCGAGGAGCTGATCCTGGCCGGTCGCGTCGAGGTCGATCGCAAAACCGTGCGCGAATTGGGCACCAAGGCCGATCGCGAAAGCCAGGAGATTCGCGTCGACGGCGTGCCGTTGGCCCAGCCGCGGCTCGTCTACTTCATGGTCAACAAACCGCCGGGCGTGCTCTCGACCAACGCCGACCCTTCGGGCCGGCCGCGCGTGATTGACATGATTGCCTACACCGGACGGCTATTCACGGTCGGGCGTCTCGACATGTCGAGCGAAGGCTTGATCCTGGTGACCAACGATGGCGAGCTGGCCAACCGGCTGACACATCCCCGCTATGGCGTCGAGAAGACCTACCAGGTCGAAGTCGCCGGGGTACTCGAGCGCAAGGAGCTCGACGTCTTGCGCCGCGGCGTACACCTGGCCGAGGGCGTGGCCCGCGTCGTGTCGGCCAAAGTGATTCGGCAATACAAGCAAAGCACCTTGTTGGAAATCGTGCTCAACGAGGGGCGCAATCGCGAGATTCGCCGCATCCTGGCCCGCGTGGGTCACAAGGTCGAACGTTTGCGCCGCGTGGCCTTCGGACCAGTGCGTCTGGCCGATCTGCCCGATGGTCACGTGCGACCGCTGGAAAAAGACGAACTGCGCCGTCTGAAGCAAGCGGCGCAAGGTATCGACACCAAGGCTCAGTCGCCCCGCCGAGCTCGCAAGCCACAAGCGCCCAAGGCCGCCCAGCCGGCCGCCAAAGTTCGCGCGGTCATCGGCGGCGATCAGCCCCCCGCGCCGCGGCCCCGCAAACCTGGCGGTCAGCGACCCACCGGAGGGCAGCGGCCCAAGGGGGGGCCGACGGCCCGTCCACAGCCCCTCCCGGCTCGCCGCAAGTCGACGTCGGTTCGCCAGAAGACTCGGTAGGGATAACCGCTTCGATGACCGAACTCGCGCACGCCGTGCACTTCGCTCACCGCGCCTGCCACGAGCAGGTCACGATCCTGGAGAATACTCGGATCGCGCGGGACACGTTTCGTCTCCGCTTCGAATGTCCGAAGCTAGCCCGGCACGTTGTTCCGGGCCAGTTCCTCATGTTGCGTCTGGCCGGCTGCGACGATCCGTTGCTGGGTCGGCCGATGGCGCTGTACGACACGCACGATGGCCCCGACGGCGTGGCGAGTGAAGTCGACGTCGTTTATCTGGTCGTCGGAAAAATGACCGGCCTGTTGTCGCGGGTCCCGAGCGGCCAAAAGCTTGAAGTCTGGGGCCCTTTGGGCAATGGCTTCGCCCCGCAAGCCTGCGAACACCTGGTAATGGTCGCCGGCGGCATTGGGCAGACGCCGTTTTTGGCCCTGGCTCGCGAGCACCTGGGTCGGCGTCACTATGGCCACCCTGCCCGCAAGGTTCGCCCCGTGGCCCGCGTCACGCTCTGCTACGGCGCACGCAACAAGGATTATCTGGCCGGCATTCCCGAGTTCGAGCGGGCCGGGATCGAAGTGCTGGTGAGCACCGATGACGGCTCGGCCGGCCATCACGGGCTGGTGACCGAAGTGGCCGAGCAGGTGTTGGCGGCTTCGCCCGCGGCCCGCGTCGTTTGTTGCGGACCTGAGCGGATGATGGAAGCCGTGGCGCACCTGGCGGCTCGCTTGCGCGTGCCGTGCCAGGTGTCGTTGGAGACGCCAATGGCCTGTGGAATTGGCATTTGCTTCAGTTGCGTGGCCAAAGTCCGCGACGACGCGGGCGGCTGGGATTACCGGCGCACGTGTGTCGAAGGGCCGATATTCGACGCGGCAAGCATCGAGTGGTAGCCAGCGTACTGCGTGGAGGAGAGCTTGCGCAAGCGAAAAGAGAGCTTGCGCCGGGAAGAAGAGCGCTCGCGCGGGCGGCTACTTTTTCTTCTGCTTGATGCCCTTGATCGCGGCCGACAGGCGCGACTTCACGCGGGCCGACAAATTGCCGTGCACGACGCCGGCCGAGGCTGCCTTGTCGAGCTTCTTGGCGGCCAGGCGAAACTCGGTCTCGGCACCGGCAACATCGCCAGCGGTGACCAGTTCGCGCACCTTGCGGACGTGGGTTTTGATCGTGCTCTTGGCGGCCCGGTTGCGGGCACGGCGGACAAGGCTCTGGCGATGACGTTTCTTAGCGCTTTCAGTATTCGGCATAGTCGCTGGTTTGCAGTCGGTGACTCATTGAATTCAGGGCGTCGCTCGAGCCCCAACAGGACTCGCGGCGGCCGACGAATCACCCTTTATGGCGCAATTTGTTCACTTTGTCCAGTAGAGCGGGCACGTCTTTGTAGCCAAATTCGAGCCCGGCCAGCTCATTGAGGTATTTTTCGGCCTGGCCCAGCTCGTCCTTGCCCTGTTGCCCGTTGTCGGAAGCCAGGTATTTCGCGGCCAGTGCCAGGGCCAGGTTGCCGGCCCGATAGAGGGCCAGTTTGCGCGCGTCAACTTCGCGCGGCGAAACGGCCTCGACCGAGGCGATGTAATTGGACAGCGCTAGCTTGTACTGCTTGATGTGCTGAAAGCACTCGCCCAACTCCATGTGAGTCTGGGCCTTACGTTTGGCGTCGCCCAGGGCGTCCTGAAAGCACTTGATCGCCTCGGCATATTGCCCGGCGCGCTTCATCCGCAGCCCCAGCTCGAATCGCAAGCCCGGGTTATTCGGATAACGCTCGCTGCGTTTGCCATAGACCTCGAGTTCGACCGAGTTGAACTCCACCTTCATGTTCTTGGCCAGCTTTTCCGCTTCCGGGGTCTTGTCGGTGAGGGCCTTCTTCTCGGCGATCTTCAATTGGTGGCGGCCGCGGCGCAACTGGGCGTCTTCCAGTCGTTCGCGCACCGAAATTTCGCCGCCCGAGACTTGCAGAGCACGCGTCAGCACTTCCTCGGCCTCGCGAAAGCGCTCCTCGCGGGCGTGCAATTCCGACAATTCGACGTACAGCGCGACGTCCTCGGGCTTTTTCGTAATCGCCTTTTCCAGTTGCTGCTCGGGCGTGAGCTTGCTGTTGGCCTCTGAGCGGCGATCGGCCTTGGCCGCCTTGTCGGCCATCACGTCGGTGCTGTTTTCGGCCCCTTCATAGCCGCCACGGCTGATGGTTTTTTCGATCGCCAAATCGGCAATTGCCCGCTGCGCCTCCTCGTCGCCGGGTTTGGCCTGCTCGACGCGATGCCAACAGGCGATCGCCTGGTCGAACTCGCCTCGGCGGGCCAGCGCGCGGCCGCATTTGCGATTCACTTCGGCGTCTTTCGAGTCGAAGTTCAGCGCTTGCTTGAGGTAAACCAACTCGACCTCATCGAGCTTTAGCTGGTCGCAAGCGTCGGCCATCATGGTCAACGTCGGGACTTCCCAAGGGTTGAGCTTGAGTACCTCCAGGCCCGTCTTGAGAATCGCATCCCAGTCCTTGGAGTACGACGATTTCTGCAAGCTTCCGCGGAGCAGTTTGACCTTGGGGACGCTGGTGAAGCCGGCGCCTTTTTTGTTGTCGTTGTATTTCCGGACCAGATTCGTGATGAAGTTGCCGACATAGATCGGGTTGCCCGGATCACCCTTCACGCACTGCTCGAACATATTCGTGGCATAATCGAAGTCGCTTTTGGCCGCGCTTTTGGTGCCGTGTTCGAAGCATTGCTGCAGACGCCGACGCATGGCCGGCGGAATCGGCTGTCGGTTGGGTCCATCGGTCGGGTTGGGCTGGGCAGGTTCGGGCGACACGTCGGTTTTTCCGCCTTTTTCAGGAACGCAAGTCTGGTGATAATAGCTGCTTGCGACGGTGCGCAAGTTCGCGTTCTATTTTAATGGCCGCAGCTCGCTAAAACAACGAGTCGACTGCCGACGCCCGTCCCGCGGGTGAGTGTCCGTGCGCCCTTTTTTCGGCCTGCGCACGGCAATCCGTCGAAACCGACGGTGCGGATGGGCGCTGATTAAGACGATCGCTGGTTAGTCTGTGAACGAGGCCACGAGTTCGAAATGGCGTCAGGTATCGGCAAAGTGTTTCTGGTCGGCGGTGGCCCGGGCGATCCCGGGTTGATCACGCTGCGCGGTTGCCAATGCCTGGCGCGGGCCGACGTCATCCTCTACGACTATCTGGTCAATCCGCAAATTCTCGCCCACGCGCGCCCCGGAGCCGAACTGATCTGCCTTGGCCGGCACGGCCGCGAGCGCATCATGTCGCCCGAGGAAGTGAACGCCCGCGTCGTGCGGTTCGCTCGCGAGGGGCGCAGCGTCGTGCGTCTCAAAGGGGGCGACCCGGCCGTCTTTGCGCACGCGGCCGAAGAAGTCGCCGCGCTCGAAGCGGCAGGTGTGTCTTATGAAGTCGTGCCAGGCATCACCGCCGCGTTGGCCGTCGGCAGCTATGCGGGCATTCCGCTGACCCACGGCAAGGCCGCCTCGGCCGTGGCCCTGGTCACGGCGCAAGAGCGCGAAGACAAGCAAACCTCGGCCCTCGATTATTCGGCCCTGGCCGCCTTTCCTGGCACGCTGGTGTTTTACATGGGCATCACCACCGCGCGCCACTGGACTGCCGCGCTCGTCGCCGCCGGCAAGCCAGCCACGACGCCCGCCGCAATTGTGCGCCGCTGTTCGTGGCCCGATCAGGAAACGATTCTCTGCACCTTGGGCACGCTGTGCGAAGTGATTGACGCTCGCCGGCTGCGCCCGCCGGCGCTGGTCGTAGTCGGTGAAGTCGCTGCGCTGGCGCCCGAGCACGGCTGGTTTATCGACCGGCCGTTGTTCGGCAAGCGGGTGCTGGTCACCAGGGCCGAGCAACAGGGCCCAGCACTGATCTCGATGCTGAGCGAGTTGGGGGCGCAAGTCCTGGTCCAACCGGCCATTGAAATCGCGGCCCCCGAAGATTGGCGGCCCGTCGATCAAGCGCTCGCCCACTTGGATGAGTTGGACTGGCTGGTTTTCTCCAGTGCCAACGGCGTTCGAGCCTTGCTCGACCGCTTGCTTGAATCGCGCGATCTGCGCGCACTCGGCGGACTGCGGCTGGCAGCCATTGGTCCGGGCAGCACCGCGGAATTGGCCCGTTACCATCTCCGCGCTGACCTGATGCCCGAGCACTATCAGGCCGAAGCCTTGGCCGCGGCCTTGCACGAAGAGGCCCAACTGGGCAAGCGATTTCTGCTGGCCCGCGCCAGTCGCGGACGCGAGGTATTGGCCGACGAGTTGACCGCCGCCGGTGGCAGCGTGAAGCAAGTGGTCGTCTATACCAGCCGCGACGTGGCCCACGCGAATCAGGAGATCGCGGCCCAATTATCCGCCGGCGAGATCGATTGGATCACGGTGACGAGTTCCGCGATAGCCCGTTCGCTCGCCGGCCTGTTTGGTGCCGACCTGCACAAAGCCCGCCTGGCGGCCATTAGCCCGTTGACCGCGGGCGTTCTCAAAGAGCTGGGCTTTCAGGTCGCCGCCGAAGCCCGCCAGTACACCATGGCCGGATTGGTCGAGGCCATCTGCTCGGCCGACGCCGGCCGGCCGAGCCGCTAAAACCGGTTGAGTTTAACGGCCCTCGCCCGAAAGCTTCGGTTCTCGGGGCGTCTTCTCAAGGCTCATGGCAGGAGGGCTTTGCGTCCCTTTTGCGCCTGCCAGCAGCGACCTGCCAGCGGTTTTGGTCCAGGCAGCGGCGTTGGTTTGCCGAACTTCCATAAAAGACCAGGTTTGACAAACTGAACGCGGAGAACCTCTGCTGATGAATACTCGCTTATCCCGGGCCGTTGTGGCGGTTTCAATCGACTTGGAAGTCGCAGGCACCCAGCAAGAGCGAGTCACCCCCCGTGCGGTCGAAGAGGTGGCGTTTTGGTTGCTTGACGTGCTCAATCAGTGTGAGCTGCCCGCGACGTGGGCCGTGGCCGATCCGACGAATTCGGCCACCGGCGAGCGGATTCTCTCCTTGGGTTCGCGGAACGAGCTCGCGATCCTGGGCGAGGCAGCCTGGGTGGGTCGCGAAGCGGGCCGCGGACGATTTGGCCGTGAAATGGCCCGGCGAATCGTGCAAAACCATAACGCAGCGCCGATTTCGACGCTCGTGCTGCGCTCCGGCGAGCTCGGTGAACTGTCGGACCTGGCGATCAAACACGGCATCACGGCCGTGCGCCCCGCGGCCTCGTCAACCGCGAGCCGGCCAGCACGTTGGCAACCGCAAACGCTGCGTTACGGCCTGTGGAGTTTCCCAACCTCGCACACGCTGCCGGGATCCAGTCGTTGGCTGCCGGGCGGCGGCGGCCTGCGTGCCGTTCGCGCCAGCATCGACCGGGCGATCGAAGCCCGCGGCTTGTTTCATCTGACGATCGATGCTCCGCATTTGGTGTTGCGCGGTCCTTCGGCGCAGCGAGTCGTTGAGCGCGTGCTGCAATATGCCCAGCGCCGGTCGCGTCAGGGCGAACTCGAAGTAGCGAACCTGCGGATGCTGGCCGAGCGGCTATCGAATCAGCAGCAGAGCCAGCCCAGGCATTCGATCCTGCGGCCGGCAGCCTAGGCCCAGTGGCCGGCGCGCGTCAGGCCTGCTCGCGAAACGTGTTCCATCCCATGTAGCCCAGCAGGGCCGCGCAAATGAGCAGCGAGATGTCCATGGCCGTGCTGGCATGGTCGAAGGGGATGCCGATCGCCAGATCCAGTCCGAACATGAGCACCAACAGCGCGGCGACGACCATTCCTGAAATGGACAACGCTTTCGGCATTCTCGCTGATCCCTCGGAACGGCACAGGCAACGGTCGGTCGCACTAGTATAGTTTACGCCAGGGGCGCCCGAAACGCCGGAAATACCGGCAAATTCCGGGCGATTCGGAAATGAATCGGGCGGCTCTCGACCACGACTTGCAATCCGCACGACTTTCGGCCAGCGGCTAGAATGAACGGCCATGGACCGCTCACCGTTTCAGATCACGATCCGTCGCGGCCTGTTCGCGGTGTTGTGGTTTGGAGTGTGCGCCGCGATGCTGCGTGCCTGGTGGCAGACTTCCGATGAATTCGTCTATCTCGTCTTCGGCGTCGTGGCCTTTTGCATCCTGAGCGGAACTTTGTTCAAGCGATCGGCGGTGGGCGCGTTGGTGGGGTTCGTTTTGGTTACGGCCTGCCTGATCGTGGCCAATCTGGTCGCGGTCGTGCAACTTTTTTGACCGAATGATCGGCGCTGCCGCGTGGCTTGACCCGTCGGTGGGGATCGTGTCAGTTGACCGCTTTGCGACCTGTTTCGGACCTGCGCGATGTTCGCTGAATCTTCTCCTGCGTCCGATCTCTCCGCCGAGCCCTGGCAGCGCTTTCGCGAGCAGATGCCGGTCGCCCAGAAATGGGCCTACTTCGACCATGCCGCCGTGGCGCCGTTGCCGGCCCCCAGCCAGCAGGCCATCGCCCATTGGGTCGAACAGGCGGCTCAGGAGGGAGATACCGTCTGGCCCATTTGGAGCCGGCAGGTTGAAAAGGCTCGCGCGCTCGGTGCTCAGCTGATCGGTGCCGAACCCGAGGAAGTCGCCCTGGTGCGCAGCACGACCGAAGGCATTTCGCTCGTCGCCGAGGGCTTTCCTTGGCGCGCGGGCGATAACGTCGTCACCCTGGCCAACGAGTTTCCTTCGAATCTCTATCCCTGGATGAACCTGGCCGCGCGGGGCGTGGAAACGCGACGCGTGCCGGTCGACGACGGACGCGTCGAACTCGATCGGCTGGCCGCGGCCTGCGACAGCCGCACCCGAATTATCTCCGTAAGTTGGGTCGGGTTCCTCAGCGGCTGGCGTTTGGATCTCGACCGCGTCGTCGAACTGGCGCGGGGCAGGGAGGCACTGGTCTTCGTCGACGCCATTCAAGGGCTCGGCGTGTTTCCGCTCGACGTCCGCGCCACGCCGATCGACTTCCTGGCCGCCGACGGCCATAAGTGGTTGCTGGGACCCGAGGGAGCCGGCTTGTTCTATCTGCGCCGCGAACATCTCGACCTGTTGCGGCCGGTGGGCGTGGGCTGGCACAGCGTCGTGCATGCGACAGACTACAGCCACATCGAGCTGGCGCTCAAGCCCTCGGCCCAGCGCTACGAAGGGGGCACGCAGAACATGGTCGGCTTTATCGGCCTGGCCCGAAGCTTGCAACTCCTGCTGGATTTCGGCACGGCCAACGTCGGTCGTCGGGTGTTGGAGATCGCCGACCTGGCATGCGAGCGGCTGCGCGAGGTGGGTGGCGTGGTCGTCAGTCCTCACGACGGGCCGCACCGCTCCGGCATTGTAGCCTTCGAACTGCCCGGCCACGACGCCGCGCAAGTTCGCCAGCGGGCGCTCGCGGCCGGCGTCGTGCTGAGCGCACGCAGTGGCAAGTTGCGGATTGCGCCGCACGTCTACACCAGCTCCGCCGACGTCGAACGGCTGATCTCGGTTCTCGTCGCCTGAGAGCCCGCGTCGCCGGTTCATCACTCGCCCACGGCGGCACGGCCCCCGCGGCGACCCACAACAACATTTCGGATTTCGCTTGCGGCCATTCTAGTGCATTAGATCACTGATACACATTGTGCGTCCTGAAAGATTTGCCACACGACAGCGGGGCGAATCGTGCTGTATCAGACTTGCGGGTGAAAGTCCCGTCGCGGTAAGCGCCGGAGCGCCGTGTAGCAGATCCCCGGGCGACGAGTGAGAATTGGTCGTCCGAGCGGGATGTCAAAAGCCCTTAGGGGGCCGTAAGGTCTCTGGGAGCGGAGCGAGTTCGCGGGCCCAACATAAAGTGAACCTTGCAGCCTCGTGAAATAAGGACCCGAAAGGGCGGGTGGCCGAGCCGCTCATTCCACNNTGGCGGCCCACGTCGGGCGAAGGCGATCTCTATAAGCCGAAGGCGAAATGGGATCGTGCTGGGCGGGAGTCCGAGGGGTTCATAGTACCGTTGACGCCGGTCGAGAAGGCCGGACGAGGGAAGGGACCCTGCTTTGGTCATGCTGGTGTAGGGAGCTAAGCGCGAGGGCATGGTCGCACGACCCAACAACCCCATTTAAAAAGTGCGAAAACTCCAGCGCCAGCTGTACATTGCGGCCAAGCGCAAGCGGAAGCGTCATTTCCACGCATGGGCCTCAAGCATCTGGCGGCGTGACGTGCCCCCAGAGGCGTGGAATTCTGACGTGACCCCGAGGGCGTGCATGCTGCACGAGAAGACCATCGGTAAGGCGGATGCGGGAAATCCGCACGTCCGGTTTGAAAGGGGGACCTCAGGAAACGGAGCCGGCGTGCCACCGCGGCTGAGGTCTACCTATGGCCACGCCCTTACTGTTCCACGCCTTTCCCAACTCTGGACTGCCGATCTACCGACAATTGATCGACCAAGTGCGCCACCACGTGGCCAGCGGCCGATTGAGCGGCGGAGATTTCCTGCCCTCGGTACGCCAAGTGGCGCTGGAGCTCGAAGTCAACCCCATGACCGTTTCCAAGGCCTATTCGCTCTTGGAGCGCGACGGCGTGGTCGAGCTGGTGCGCGGACAAGGCATGCGCATCGCCGCGCGTCGTCAAGAGAGCGGCGACAGCCTGCACGAGCGGCAACAGCGGCTCTTGCCCCTGCTGCGGCAAGTGGCGGCCGAAGCCTATCACCTCTCGCTTTCCGAAACGCAGGTCAAATCGCTGCTCGACCGCGTCATCAAGGAGCTCAACCGCAAATGAACAACGACACCGTGCTCGAAATGCGCGCCGTTTCCAAAATCTACGCGGGCCACAGCGTGCTCGACCGATTGAATCTCGAGATACCGGCCGGCTCGGTCGTCGGATTGCTGGGCAAGACCCGCGCACGTCGGCGCTCACTTTATGGTGGCAAGAAAGATGCGGTCCGCGACACCGAAATTGGCATCGCGGACCGCGGGACTATCCCAGTTACAACGTCCCGGCTTTCGCAATGATGCCGAGCGCGTATCGGGGGACTGGGTTTGCGCTCGGGCTACGCCACTTCCCCTTGGAACTTGTGCCAATCGCTCCGCAAGACACCGCGCAATTGACTGATCCTGGCCTGGCTAAGATGGAACTGCCGAGCGGTCTCACGGGGCGAGTTGCCGAGCGACAGGAACTTGATCACTTCCCTGTCGCGTGGGCGCAAGCTGCCCAACCAGGCCGGGAAATCTAATCGAAAGGCTGCGGCATCCGCCACCGGAGTCACCGTGTTGTCCACCAATGCTTCACACCAGTCGTGTGGAACCATAGGCTCCAAACTCTCGATCGTAAATTCTTGCTCACGCTGAACCACAAAGGAAAACACGTCGTGCGACGCGAGCTTGTTGCCGACCCGACGGCCCGCGCGAACCTGCGCTACGGCGAAGCGCGCCAGGGGGCTCGGGTAGGCAACGTCTAACTTGCCGCGTTCGGCCAACCGTCGAAAGGCAGCAAACGCATTGGCCACGACTTCCGCGACGGCCTCGACGCGATCTTGCGGCCGGAAATTGCGGAAGGCCATACGAGCATGGCGTTTGATGGCCGGAATGAACCGCTCAAACAGGTCGTTCTCCAGGCACTTGGTATCTGGACGGGGAACATCGGTAGTTGCGATCATGGGAGCGATCTCCTTCGAAAGACAGACCGCCCCGGCGGGGCGGTCGTGTGGAAACACAACCGCCCCGGACAACGAGCCGAGGCGAACCAGGACGTCCTCTCAGGACGTCGAAGCGCTACAAAAGGGCCCGGTGCAACGCTAGCGAGAAGCTATGAACCGTGGGCTGACGTCGCCTAAGTGCTAGGCGGAGCCGTCCTACAGATATGCCAGGAATCCACTCGCAATGAAGTTGGGGCGGCCGCTTTCGCTGAGCCAAGGGCAGCGAATTGACCCATGGAGGGCCTCGGTCGGCGACGGCAATCCTCGTTTTTGATAACGGACCGCTGACTGACGGCGGATTGACGAATCGATCAAAGCGCCGCTTCGTAGACCGACTGGGGCGTTGCCCCCTTCATCCTCCGTATTGAGATGACCGGGGCGGTCGTTGGAAGCCTTTATTACAGTGGAGCGCCGCGACTGAAAAAGACATGGAATCCCCTGACCGGTGATATCGTCCCGAAAAAGAGATCTTGAAAACAGAGCCAAGCGAGGGTAGCCGTGCTGCCGAAGCTTTCGCAGTCGCTTGTTAAGGTGAGTTCGCTCCCTTCGCCGACGGCATTTCGGAGGCGTCCGTTTTCAAAAACGGCCGTTAGGTCCCACTCAAGAGGGGGCAATGGGCGCGAAAAGACAACCACACCCGAGTCGCCATAGGAGACTGTTTGTCCCCGGACCGTGCGACTACGGTGCGCTTGGCCCTTCTGAAAACTTCAAATTCTGTAGCAACTCAATGCCTGGAATTTGATTACCCACAGCGACGAGGTGGGAGCTCGTCGGTTCTTAATTCAGCGGCGTTCCGGTGGAATTCCGATAAATGTTTCTCTTCGACATTGCCAATTGTCGCGTATGGCCTGGACTCCAGCAATTGCTGAAGACCGATCTGCAAGCTCTCGAGCTGCTGACCTGCGCTGCTTGTATTCCGCCCCGCTTTTACGGACTTGGTCAACGCACCGATTAGCCGGAAACATGTTTTGTCGTGGACTTGAATCGTCACGGCCGCCTTTTGTTTCACGGTTTCAGCAGTCATTACGTCAAAATCCTCGGAGACATCCTCAAGGATTTTAACACCCTCTCCTGCCGACAGGCCGCCAGAACCGCCTCGAGCACGTGAGGTCCGGCGCGGTAGCCGAACAACTTCCAGACCCGACCGATTGGTTCGTCCTTCGCGTGAGCGGCAGATGCGCCGATGATCCGATTCGTGATAAAGTCACGGTTCAACAAACGGTCCCGCACTTTGAAAACAGCGCTTCAAACGCCGCAATCACAATTGGTGGGCAGCCCATACACTGCGCTATCTGTTCGTTCGTTTGACCGGCCAAAATTCGAGCTTCGAGCGCCGATCGTAGGGCTTGACCGTTGGGCGTCGGTTGCTCGTAAATCAATTTGGCCATCCAAATCCCTGGATTGCGATCGGCAACATCAATCCGCTCGCGATGTGTCTTGGCTGCGGCGAATGCCTTCGGAAAGACAATCGCTCGCTTGATCCAGTCCCTGCCCAGACGGCCGTCTGTTCGAGCTGTCGCAACGGGTTGGCTGCCTTCGACAATGGCAATCGCGCGATGCCACCAGGCGTCGGCCGGCCGCAAATTATTGATCAGTGAAAATTCCAGCATCTGGAGCCTCCATCAGTGACGAACACGTGAACGGTGGCTCTGACTTGGACCTGGCTGATCACTACGGCCTCGATACGTCGCGACGCAGCGCGCGCAGGGACTGAATTAGTGCATTAAGGCCGCTCAGCTCCGCTTTTGCCTGGCGGTTCGACAGCGCTCGAAGCTGCCTCTTTTTTCCATTGGCAGCCGACCGGGCCTTCCCCGCTGCGGTTTTCGGACCGGTCGAGAATTTTGATGGTCGGTTGCGCAGCGCGGTCTGTCGTAACCGCTCCCGGCCGGCCTCGGTAAAGGCCCTTCCACTAGCTGTGAGTTGGTTCAGGCGGCCGGCGCTGACGTGACGTTAGCTGTGACATTGCAATTGAAGCCTGCAGCATTAGCTTACCTCCTACTTCGCTGTGCGGGGTGTTTTTCTCGACGGACGCCCCGTTTGCTCGCACCGTCGCCGATCGCCGGGTTTTGGGCGCCGCCCGGGTAAGCCTTAGTGCTCGGTGAAGGCCTGGCGTGCCGTCGAGAACGGAGTTCGCCGAGTGCTAAGTTCGAGTTTCGCAGTTTTAGGCGGCCAGTGCCGCGATGTTTTCCAGGGCTTGGGTGATTTTTCGACTTCCTGGGCCGGTGAGCGGGGGTGATAAAACCCGTTCGCGAATGGTCTCGCGGGGGAGCCTGGCCAGCATGTCGGCGAAGGAGGCGTGGACTTTGGTGTACCAGGGACGTTTGAACGCGCGGTATCGGCGATGACCTTCTGCGGCGAACCAGAGCACGACCAGAGCGGGTCGCTCGGATTCCCCGTGGCGACCAAAAATCGTTCGAGATACACCTTCAACCCGCCGGCATGAATCACCCGCTGCGGTAGCCAACTGCGAACGCGCGTCAAAGCGCTCCACGATGCCGGCTCGCGAGGCGGCGAAACCGAGAAACTTGCCGCCTGTGACTTCTTCATCGCCGACGTGGAGCGGCTGCATGCGGAATTCGATGCGGCGGAGGCCGCGGCGCAACGCCTGCGGGCCGCGCGCAAGGCCGGCACCGCCACGATCAGACCACTTGCACGGGTAGAGCCCCTCGATCGATGGTGCGGACGGTGCCAGGTGGAACTTGCTTTCGCCGCAAGCGTCCTCGCACCTTGGCGGCGCCAACAAGAAGCCGGAACTGCTCTACGATGGCCAGCACTTCGATCACTGGCAGGCGATCCTGAAGACCGACCTGAGCTTGGAAAAACGCATCGAAGCCGTTCGGGCGATGGGCGCTTTTGGCGCGAATGGATATGGCCCGGAAGCCGCCAGGGCCGTGCTCGCGGTGATGCGAGGCTATTCAATCATGGAGATAGACGGCTCGCTGGAGGGAACGTTCAAGCAAGCGGCGTTTGCCGCTGTGACCAAGCTACCGCGCGGCGAAGCGTTCAAGCCATTGGCCAAAACTTTGGAGAACGGCAATGCGAATCAGCGAGTTTTTTCCGCCAGTGTGTTGGCCAGCGATGCGGTCAACTCGAAAGACGCTTTGCCCTTGCTGGCCAAGGCGACCAACGACGAGGATCTCTTTGTCCGTTTTGTCGCGCGACGCGGAGTGGCCCTTCTCGATCATGATTTGACGACCTTGATGCCCATTCTGCGAGCGTCATTGGCCAGTCACGAGAGCCGTGACGTGATCGCGGCGGCGCACATCATCTCCGGGCAACCGATCGTTCTGCCGACCTCGGCGAGGGTTACTGGGTCGCGACGGCAGCAAGTGGTCACTGTCTTGATTCCCGACCTGGTCAATCTACTCGGTCACGCGGACGAGAAGGTGCGCCGATCGGCCGCCGAGGGCTTGCATCGAGTTGGCTCTGCGGCTGAAGGATCCTTGAAAGAGGCCATTGCGTCGAAGGACGCGAAACTGGCGGATCGGGCGCAAAAACTCCTGGATGCGATCGAGCATTCTCGGCAACTTCCCGCCAGTGCTTATAGTGAATGCGCCGGCTGCACAAGAATCCACCGAAACGCCGGGCATTCCGCCCGCCCGCTAGCCGCGCGGCATCCGCTCGCGGGCCGCGATTTGGCGAGCTAGAATTATCTGGCTGGCTGAAAATTGATTCCTGTCAATCGGGCGGTAACCCCATGACCAATTCGGACTCGCGGATCGCTGTCTACACCGGCTCGTTCGACCCCATCACGCTGGGGCATCTCAACGTCATCGAACGATCGAGCCGGCTGGTCGACAAGTTGATCGTCGGCATCGGCGTCAACATCGAAAAGCAGTCGCTGTTCTCACCCGAAGAGAGGGTGGAACTGGTGCAAAGCTGCGTGGCCCGCTGGCCCAACGTCGAGGTGAAAGCCTTCTCGGGTCTGGCCGTCACCTTCGTCCGTCAATGCGGCGCCCGCGTCATGCTGCGCGGCGTGCGCTCGCTGGGCGACATCGAGACCGAATTCACCATGACCGCCGCCAATCGCAAGCTCGACGCGCAGATTGAAACCGTCTTCCTGATGGCCGACGAGCAATACTCCCATGTTTCGAGCTCGCTGATCAAACAAATCGCCGCCATGGCCGGCGACGAGGAGCTCTCCCGCTTTGTGCCCCGCGCCGTCGTCACTGCAATTCGCGCGAAAACGAACGCGGAAGGATGAAGGCCCGACTTCAGTTTTTCCCCGAGTCGTCGCCGTCCTTGTTCAGGTGGCGGCGCAGGTAGCGGGCGCGCTCGATGTTGCGGTCGGCGGTGTCCAGCTCGACGCCGCGGAGCTTTTGCAAGTGAGCGGGTTGGGTGTGGATGAAGAGCTCGTTGAGCGTGGGAATCTGCAAGTCGTGGATCAATCCCAGGTTGACCCCCATCCGCACGCTCGACAACAGGTGCATCGTTTCTTCCGAGCTGATCGTCTGCGCGGTGCGCAGGATGCCATAAGCCCGGCTGACTTTGTCGTGCAGGTTTTCGTGGCTCTCGCGGACCAGGAAGTCGCGGGCCCGCCGTTCATAGTCGATCAGCACCGGCACGATGTCGCTGACTTGCTTGACCAGGTCGATCTCGCTCTTGCCTAGCGTGATCTGGTTGCTGATCTGGTAAAAGTCGCCCATGGCCTGCGAGCCCTCGCCATACAGGCCGCGCACGGCGAGGCTGATCTTTTGCAGGCTGCGAAAGACCTTGTCGATTTGCCGCGTGATCACCAGGGCCGGCAGGTGCAGCATCACGCTCACCCGCACGCCCGTGCCGACGTTCGTGGGACAGGCCGTCAGAAAGCCGAGCTTGGCGTGATAGGCAAAGGTCACTTGCTGGCCGATCAGCGTGTCGATCCGATCGATTTGCTCCCAGGCGGTCTGCAGGTCGAGCCCGCTGTGCATCACCTGGATGCGCAAGTGGTCTTCCTCGTTGATCATCAGGCTGACTTGTTCGCGGCGGTCGATCGCCACGCCGCGGGCCCCCTCGCTTTCGGCGTGCTCGCGGCTGATCAGCTGGCGCTCGACCAGGAATTGCCGGTCGATGCCCTTCAACTCGTTGACGTTCACATACTCCAGCTCGCCCGACTCTTGAATCTGCAGGATGCGATCGCGCAGCACGGCCTCGATCTCGGTGCGATCGCTCTGGGTGGCCCGGCTGATGAAGGGAAATTCGGCCAGGTTGCGGGCCAGGCGGATGCGGCTGCTGATCACGATATCGGACTCGGGGCCCGATCCTCGCAGCCATTCACCGCTGGTGAGTACTAGTTCGTTCAGGTCCACCGCGAAGGTTCCCGTCCCGCCGAGGGTGCTGTTTCGTGAGCTCGGTGCGCCGACTTATATTTTTACCGAGGGCCGGCGCCCAAGCGTTCCGTAATTCGCGCCAGCTTACTGGGGTTTGATCACTGGGGTTTGATCGATGCCTCTTCGATGGCGCGAATCTCGTCGCGCAGTTGCGAGGCGCGCTCGTAATTCTCGTCGCCGACCGCGCTTTTCATTTCGCGACGCAGGCGAATCAACTGAGTTCGGTGTTCGGTGCCCTCGGCGTAGCGGGCTGGCTTCTTGCCGACGTGTTCTGTCTCACCATGGATGTTGACGATCAGCGGCTCCAATTCCGAGTTGAAACACACGTAGTCGTAGGGGCAGCCCAGGCGGCCCTGGTTCCGAAACTCGTAGAACGTGATGCCGCAAACCGGGCAGGAACGCTGGTCGAGCTTGGCCAGTTCCTCAGCGGTTTGGCCAACGGCCAACTGGTGGGCCAACACGCCCGCCAGGCTGGGAGCTACGGCGGGCTCTTCTTCGCTTTGAGTCAGATACTGCCGCGCGTGGTCCTCACAGAGGTGAAGTTCTTGCGGCTTGCCTTTGGTGAGTTCCGTGATATGAAACGTCGCCGTCTTATTGCACTGTTGGCACTTCATGGCTGGTGGCACTTCATGGCTGGCACTTCAGGATCATTGCCACTTCGTGGAAGTCCTTAAGAACTGTCCGAGCCGTCCGCTGGCATGCTCGCAAACTCGTCGCGGCAAATTCTTCGCAAGCGGTGCCGTATGAATCAATTATATCGCGCGGAAGCGACAAGCCAGTGGGATTCTAACAGCCGCCCTAGGGGTGTCAAGGCGGATCAACCGCCGGCCCCCGGCGCGCGGTGATTCCACGAAGAAAACGCCTGTCGGGTCACGCGTCGCATCGCGCTAGCCAGCCGCGCTTACCTGCTGCGTTGTCGCGCCATCGAGCGCCTGCTAAGCTACAGTCAAGCGAACCGGCGCCCGTCGGCTGTGTCTTTGGGGGCGCTTGCTGTCTGCCTTGCCCTCTACCCGCGAATGATTCGCTGCCCAAGCGATGAAGTATTCCCCCGATTTCGCCACGTTCTCTCGCTTGGCCTCTGACGTCGAGTTGGTGCCGGTCTATCGTCGGTTGCTGGGTGACACGCTGACCCCCGTGTCGGCCTTTCACAAGATCGATAGCTCGGCGAATGCTTGCTTGTTCGAAAGCGTGATCGGCGGCGAGAAGGTGGGCCGCTATAGCTTCCTGGCCGCCGATGCGTTCCTCGAGGTCGAAGCGCGCGGCAACGAGGTGTCGGTCACCTCGGCCGCCGGCCGGCAGGAGTTCACCTCCGACGATCCGTTGGCCGAACTGAAATTGCGCGTCGACGCATTTCGCTCGGCCACGCTGGCCGAGCTGCCCCCCTTCACCAGCGGCGCCGTGGGCTATGCCGGCTACGACGTGATCCGCTACAGCGAGCACCTGCCCAACGCGCCCGAGAACGACCGGCAGCTACCGGACCTGTCGTTTGCCTTCTATGACCACATGGTGGTGTTCGATCACGTCAACAAGACCAACGTGGTCGTGGCCATGGCCCGGCTGGACCTGTTTGGCGACGATCTGGCCGGGGCCTATGCCGACGCTCAGCGGCGGATCGACGTGCTCGTCGAGCGGCTCGAAGCGGCCGAGCCGTCGCTGCCGCCGGCTGACATTCGCATGACCGGCCAGCCCACGATCAACTACCGGTCGAACTTTGCCCAGGCCGATTTCGAGCAGGCCGTCGAAAAGTGCGTCGAATACATCCGCGCCGGCGACATCTTTCAGGTCGTCATCAGCCAGCGGCTGCAATTGGAAGTTCACAGCCATCCGTTCGAAATCTATCGCACGTTGCGCGTGGTGAACCCCAGCCCCTTCATGTTCTACCTGCGCACCCCCAGCGTGACGCTGGTCGGCAGCTCGCCGGAGATCATGGTCCGCGTGGTCGAAGGACGCGTTACCGTGCGTCCGTTGGCCGGCACCCGGCCGCGCGGAGCGACCGAGGAAGAGGATCGCCGGCTGGCCGAAGAGCTGCTGGCTGATCCCAAGGAACGGGCCGAGCACGTGATGTTGGTCGATTTGGGCCGCAACGACGTCGGCCGCGTGGCGCGCTACCGGTCGGTCGAGTTGACCGACGTCATGACGATCGAACGCTACAGCCACGTGATGCACATTACGTCCAACGTCAGCGGCCAACTGGCCGAGGGACGCGACGCCTTTGACGCCTTGCGAGCCTGCGTGCCGGCGGGAACCGTTTCCGGCGCTCCCAAGGTGCGGGCCATGGAAATCATCGACGAAGTCGAGCGTCACCGCCGCGGGCCCTATGCCGGCGCCGTCGGCTACGTCGACTTCAACGGCAACATGGACACCTGCATCGCGCTGCGGACGCTCGTGGTGCAAGGCAACCAGGCCTATATCCAGGTCGGAGCCGGCATCGTCGCCGACAGTGTTCCGGCCAGCGAGTATCAGGAAACCCTCAACAAAGCCCGCGGACTGCTCAAAGCCATCGAGATCACCGAACGCCGGTTGAGCGAAGCGCGCGTGTAACCGGCGGACTGGGCTAGGCCAGGTGTTCCGTATGTGGTGCCATGCCCACGCTCGCGTGGGCATGCGAGTTTCGTTTCGTCGACTGCGCCCAATCGCTATGCACATTGATTCCGTCAGCCTCTATCGCGTTCCCCTGGCCGAATCCACCTCGGCCACCGGCGCTCGCTTGGAATCGATCTTCGTCGAGCTGCGCAGCGGGCAAGCGGTCGGTTGCGGCGAAGTTTGTCTTAACGTCAGCCCCACCGATTGCGACGAATGGTCAGCCGGAGCCTTTGCCTGCCTGCGCGATTGGTTGGCGCCAGCGATTGTCGGGCGGTCGATCGACAGTGGCCAGACTCTGCAGGGCAGACTCGCGCCGTTTCAAGGGAACCAGCGCGCGAAAAGCGCGCTCGATGTCGCTTGGTGGGTATTGGATGCAGCCGTGCGAGAAGTATCGTTGCACCAACTCCTTGGCGGCATGCGATCGGCGATTCCCTTGAGCTGTACGTTCGGCGCGATGGACTCGCCCGATCGTCTGTTGGCCAAAATCGGCGAAGCCTACCAGCACGGCTACGAATGGGTGATCCTCAAGTTTCGGCCGGGCTGGGACATCAATATGCTGCGCGCGGTACGGCAGGCTTTTCCCGCCGAGCCGCTGGCCATCGATTGCGACGGCCTCTGCACGCTCGACCAGCAAGAGACGTTCTATCGGCTGGAAGATTTCTTTCTGCGCGCCATCGAGCAGCCGCTGGCCGCGGACGACCTGGTTGGCAGCGCCATGTTGCAGTCGTCGCTGCACACGCCGCTAGCGCTCGATCAAAGCGTTACCTCGCTCGATCGTGTCGAGCAGGCGATCGATCTGGGCAGTTGCCAGATGGTGCGCATCGACATCGGCAGGGTAGGGGGGCTCACTCCGGCGCTCGCGATTCGCGGCGCCTGCCAGCAAGCCAAGATCGCCTGGAGCGTTGGCGGCGGACCTTGCAGCGGCGTGGCCGCATCGGCCAATGCGGCGCTGGCAACCTGCTGTGAGTTGCCGTTGCCGGTCGAAGCCTACTCTTGGATTAAGAAACCCTGGCTAATGTCGGACGACACGTTGCTGCGCCAAAGGGGCTCTGATGGCCGCGCGGAGATCCAATTGCCGGACGACGCACCAGGGTTTGGATTTATGTTGGACATCCACCTGCTCGGTGGCCACGCGGTTGAACGCGTCACGATTCGAGAAAAAAACCCCGATTAGCGCTGCGATTTCCCACCCATTGCGTTAATCGGCCTCGTATTTCACAATGCCGGACGCTGGCGGCCAGTCGCCGCCGCACGGTCTGACGAAATCCAAACAAATGCCGCGCATCTGGCGGGAGAGGCCCCATGATCTACGTCGTAGCCACGATCGAACTGGTGGCGGGCAAGCGCGAGGAGTTCCTGGCGTTGCAGCGCAGCCTGCTGCCGCTGGTGCGAGCCGAAGCCGGTTGCATCGAATATGTTCCGACCGTCGACGTGGCGCTCAGCGATCCGCCCAAGACTCCGCTTCGCGCCGATACGATCATCATGCAAGAGAAATGGGAGACCCTGGCGCATCTCAAAGCCCACGCCGTCGCTCCCCACATGAACGACTTCCGGGTGAAATCCAAAGTCCTCGTCATCCACACCAAAGTCGAAGTCTTCGAACCGGTCAAGTAACTGTGTTTGCATTCGTCTTTCAGTCTTCAGCCTCCAATTAAGAGATAACCGATGAGTGCGATCGTTGACATCCAGGGACGCCAAATTCTCGACAGCCGCGGCAATCCGACGGTCGAGGTCGATGTGACGTTGGTCGATGGTTCGTTCGGCCGGGCCAGCGTGCCCAGTGGAGCGAGCACCGGCGTTCACGAAGCCTGGGAGTTGCGCGACACGGCCGAGAAGAAGATCTTTCTCGGCAAGGGTGTGACCCACGCGGTCGACAACGTCAACGAGGCCCTGGCCGACGCGCTCGAAGGCATGGACGCGCTCGATCAGGCCGAGATCGACTATCGGATGATCGAGATCGACGGCTCGGACAATAAGAAGAACCTGGGTGCCAACGCCATCCTCGGCGTCTCGCTGGCCGTGGCCCACGCCGCCGCCGACCACTGCGGGCTGCCGCTGTATCGCTATCTCGGCGGGCCCGGCGCCCGGATGTTGCCGGCGCCGATGATGAACATCATCAACGGCGGGCAGCACGCCGACAATTCGGTCGACGTGCAAGAGTTCATGGTCATGCCGCTGGGCTTCGAGACTTTTGGCGACGCCCTGCGTTCGGGCGTCGAGATCTTTCATCACCTCAAGCAGGTGTTGAAATCCAAAAAGCTCAACACGGCCGTGGGTGACGAAGGCGGTTTCGCGCCCGACCTGCCGGGCAACTCGGCGGCGATCGAATTGATTCTGGAGGCCATTGACCGGGCCGGATATCGGGCCGGCGAGCAAATCTTCATCGCGCTCGATGCCGCCGCCACCGAGTTCTATGACGCCAACAAGAAGCTGTATACGATCGACGGCAAGCAACTCGATTCGGCCGCCATGGTCGACGTTTGGGCCAGTTGGGTCGACAAGTATCCCATCTGTTCGATCGAGGACGGCTGCAGCGAGGACGACTGGGACGGCTGGAAACTGCTGAGCCAGCGACTGGCCGACAAGGTGCAACTGGTGGGCGACGACTTGTTCGTCACCAATACCACCCGCTTGCAGCGCGGCATCGACGAGCACGTGGCCAACAGCATCCTGATCAAGGTCAACCAGATCGGCACGCTCACCGAGACGATCGAAGCCATTCAACTGGCCCAGCGCAACGGCTATACCACGATCTCGAGCCATCGCAGCGGCGAGACCGAAGACCCCTTCATCGCCGACTTCGCCGTCGCCACCGGGGCCGGCCAGATCAAGACNNCGCACCGACCGCATCGCCAAGTACAACCAGCTGCTGCGGATCGAAGAAGCCCTGGGCGACACCGCCCAATACGGCGGCCCCACCGTGCGGCGCAAGTGATTGGATTGGCTGACGCGCGGCAATCGGGATTTCGTTGCGTAACATCGCTCCCCGCGATCATGATATGATACGCTCAGGGCGGAAGTGGTGTTCATCGCCAGGCAATCTGGCGCAATCCTGGCAATCATGTCCGAGCCACAACACAAGCCGCGCGTTCAACGGCGGGCGTGGGCCGAATCGCCCTGGTTTTGGGTGATGATCTTTTCGGCGGCCGGGGTGCTGTTGCTTTTGGCTTTTTCGGCCAAGTATGCGGCCCGACAACGACGACTCGAAATGCAGTACTACGCGCGGCAAGAGATCACGCGCCGTCAGGTCGAAGGCACGGCCCAGCCAGCAGGCGCCGAAGGCGAGGCCAAGCCTCCTTTGCCGGGCGAGCTGATCATTCCCATCTGGCCACTCGTGAGCCTGTTTACGGCCGGCGGCGCCATTGCGGCTGCAATGGCCTGGCGGGCAACGCGTCGGCCCCTTGCCGCGGCGGTGGAACGAGAGAAGGGAGCCGAACCATGACCTGGTTGCTCGAGAGCCCTTGGCCGAGCCTGATGTTGGGCATCGGCTTGGAGATCATTTTGGCCATCGCCCTGGTGCGCACCGGCCGGGGTGTGATTCTGGCAGCGATGGTGCTGGTGCTCGCGCTGGTCGCCGGCATGCTCGTGATCGAGCGCATGGTAGTGACCGAAACCGAGTCCGTCGAGAATTCGCTCGACGCCGTGGCGTCGTCTCTGGCGGCCAACGACAAGGAGGCCGTGCTGGCGGCTTTCTCGCCGCTGTCGCCCCGCCGGGCGGAAGTGCAGTCGGCGTTGTCCAAGGTCACGATCAACTCGGCCCGCGTTGCCGGTGATTTGGAAATTCGCTTCAACGACCTGACCAATCCGCCCTCGGCCACCGCGTACTTTACCGGCGTCGTCGACGCCAAGGACCGTACTGGCCAGATCCCCTACGAGCACATGATGCGCCGCTTCCGGGTCGTGATGCACAAGCAGGCTGATCGTTGGCTGATCGACGACTACTCCGAAGCCGAAAAGCGCCATTAGCGCGACCAGCGAGCACGCATCGCGCGTCGCTTGTCGATGGCCGCCGAGCTACTGCTTGGGATGGCGGACCATGAGCTCTTCGGTCTTGGGGTCGTACCAATAAACATCGCCGCCCGGCAATTCGGGCAGCGTAATCCCGCCGTCCTTGATGATCACCTGCATGAACTCTTCTTGATTCTTGGGCGCTTTGTTGTTGTGCTCGGCCTTATAGATCTTCATGGTGTTCGGGATCTGGGCCTCGAACACAATCCGGTCCTCGATCCGAAACAGCGTTTCGATCGGTGTGGTCACGAACCCGGGCCCGCCATAGTCGCGCCCCTTGGCGCCGACGCCGGCGGCGGCCTTTTCCACCGTGCCATCGTCCGCCGGGCTCGGCTCGGCCGTGGCCGGGGCGCTGGCGGCGGGTGCGGCCGCAGTCGGCGCGGGTGCCGCGGCGGCTGGCTCGGGCGCGGGCGGCGCCGCGGCGGCGGGTTCAGCCGGCGGCGGGCCGCTGGGGGCATTCCCCTCGCAGCCCATCAGCACGGTCGCGATGCACAACCAAGTCGTCGTTAGCAGGATTCGCATGCCTGTTTCTCCTCTTCCAGCAAACGCTCTCGGGCCTGCGAGGTCGCTTAGCCCGAGCGCGAAAGTTCGAACTTCCACCGTTCCATTTCCGCCAACCGCTCCCGCTTGGTCAAGTCAAAGTGCAAGGGTGTCAGCGTCACGTAGCCTTTTCTTAGCGCCGAGACGTCCGTTTCGTGTTCACTGGGGTGCGGGGTTGGGTCGCCCAACGCCCAGAAGTAACTTCGCCCGCGGGGGTCGATTCTTTTCTCATATTGTTCGCCGCTGCGCGTGAGTCCCATGGGCACCACGCGCACGTCGGCCGCCGGCGCGTCGAGGGCCGCCGTGGGAATGTTGAGGTTATACAACTGTTGTTGCGCGTCGGGCTGGGCCAGGATCTGCTCGATCACTTCGCGGGCCATGGCCGCCGCGCGGTCGAACTGAGCGTGTTCGTTGAACTCCAGCGAAACGGCCACGCTAGTCAGGCCGAAAAAAGCCCCCTCGACAGCCGCCGCCACGGTGCCGGAGTAGAGCACGTTGATGCCAGCGTTCAGCCCACCGTTGATGCCGCTGACGACCAGGTCGGGCATGCGGGGGCAGAACTCAAAAATGCCGATCTTCACGCAGTCGGCCGGGCTGCCTTCAACGGCCCAGCCGCGGCGCTGGTGCCCTTGGAACAACTCCTTGACCACCAGGGGACTCAGGTAGGTGATCGAATGGCCGACGCCGCTCTGTTCGGTGGCCGGCGCGACGACATAGACATCTCCCAGCCGCTCCAGCTCGCGCTCCATGGCCGCCAGTCCGGGCGCGTAGATGCCATCGTCATTGGTCAACAGAATCAACACCGCGGTTCTCACCTCATTCCCCGTTGGCGCGCCGCGCCGCGGAAACGGTCACTATACCCGGCCATTCCGGCAGCGACAATTGGCCGCTAATCGCCGGACATTCAGCCCACCCCTAGTCCGCCGCTGGCCAAGGTTCTATAATCGCGGTTTCAGTGCCCGTTCCGCCTTGGGGACGGGTCTTTTTGTTTGCCGCCGAAGGCGACGGATCGTGAAGCGCACCAATTCCGTAGCGACCGCGAAACCAGCGGCCCGAGTTGCCGACGAGAAAGTCCTGATCCTGGACTTCGGTTCGCAGTACGCTCAATTGATTGCCCGTCGGGTTCGTGAGCAGCACGTCTATTGCGAGATCGTGCGCCACAACATCACCGCGGCCCGCATCGCCGAAATCGCCCCGCGCGGCATTATCCTTTCCGGCGGACCGTCGAGCGTTTACGAAGCCGGCGCGCCCAAGTGCGATCCGGTCATTTTCCAGCTCGGCATTCCCGTGCTCGGCATTTGCTATGGCCTGCACCTGGCGTGCGAGTCGTTGGGTGGGAAGGTCGACAGTGCCCCGGCTCGCGAGTTTGGCCGAGCCAGTGTCCGCGTGGCCTCGCATGTCGATCTGTTCGAGGGGCTGCCCGACGAGATTGAAGTCTGGATGAGCCATGGCGACCAGGTGTCGGCGATGTCGGCCGGCTTCGTGCCGCTGGCCGAGACCAAGACCTGCCCGATCGCGGCCGTCAAGCATGCGACGCTGCCGGTCTATGGACTGCAATTTCATCCCGAGGTCACCCACACGCCGCTGGGCGCCCGCGTGCTCGGCAATTTCCTCACGCGCATTTGCGGCTGCACTGGCACCTGGCAACTCGGCGACTTCGCCGAGCAAGCCATCGAACAAATTCGCCAGCGCGTCGGTCAAGACCGCGTGATCTGCGGCCTTTCGGGCGGCGTTGATTCGTCGGTCGTGGCGGCCCTCATCTATCGGGCGATCGGCCCGCAGTTGTCGTGCATCCTGATCGACAACGGCCTGCTGCGCAAAGCCGAGGAAGTCTCGGTGATCGCCGAATTCTCCAATCACTTTCGCGCCGACTTGCACGTCGTCAAAGCCGAAGACAAGTTTCTCAAGGCCCTGGCCGGCGTCACCGACCCGCAAGAGAAGCGCCGCCGCATCGGCCATGCCTTCATCGACTGCTTTAGCGACGAGGCGGCCAAGATCCAGGGAGCCCGCTTTCTGGCCCAGGGCACGCTCTATCCCGACGTCATCGAGAGCGGCGCGGCAGTCGACGGCCCGGCGGCCACGATCAAGCTGCACCACAACGTGGGCGGACTGCCGGCCGATTTGAGCTTCGAGTTGATCGAGCCCCTGCGCGATCTGTTCAAGGACGAAGTTCGCGCGTTAGGGTTGCAACTGGGCCTGCCCGAGGAAATCGTCTGGCGGCATCCGTTCCCCGGTCCCGGCCTGGCCGTGCGGTGCCTGGGCGAAGTGACCAAGGAACGGCTCGATACGCTGCGCGACGCCGACTCGATCGTGGTCGAGGAGATCAAAGCCGCGGGCCTCTATCGCGAGACGTCACAAGCTTTCGCCGTGCTGTTGCCGGTCCAGAGCGTGGGCGTGATGGGCGACGCCCGCACCTATCAGGACACGATCTGCGTGCGCTGCGTGACCACGCAGGACTTCATGACGGCCGATTGGAGCCATCTGCCCCACGACGTGTTGGCCAAAATCTCGACCCGCATCATCAACGAAGTGCGGCTTGTCAACCGCGTCGTCTACGACATCAGTTCGAAGCCCCCCGCCACGATCGAGTGGGAGTGAGCAGACCGATTCGCCGCTCTCGGGGCAACTCGCGTCAAAACGTCCGCACCGAGTCGACCAGGAAGTTGCCGTTGTTGGCCACGGGCAATAGCGGCAGCCAGGAGTTGCCGTTGACGTTCTTCGAGCGGGCGTAGCCGCCGAACGTGAATTGCAGGCCAACGGCTAGATACCAGGTCGATTCGCCATAGGCGGCCGGACCGGGCGAGGAGCTGGGGTGCATGTATTGGGCGTTGGCATAGAGCGACAGCGCGTCGTTCAAGGGTGCGATGAAGCTGCCGCCTAGGATGTAGTCGCCCAAGCTGCCGCCCTGGAAAGAATTCAAGCGGCTATTCTCGGGCAAGCCGATCCACAGCCAGCTATTGGCGCCGAACTCCCACTGATGGTGCCAGAACAAGTTGGCCTGATCGATCGGCCGCGTATGAACCGCATTGCCGAACCAGTCGAGGTTCGTGTCTCCCTTGTCGCGCAGCGTGGCCCATAGCCCGAACTCGTTCGAGCTGTCGACCGCATAGGCGATCTGGCCGCGCCACTGGCCCAGCGTCGGATTGACCGCATAGGCGCCCCAAGACTGATTGAACATCCAGTCGTGTACCAGGCCGCCGCTCCAACTCGAGTCGTCGTCGGCCCGGCGGAAGAAACCCGTGGTGAAGAAAATCTGCTGCTGCGCCTCGGTCCAGTTCAGCGCCGCCGCGTTGAAGGGCCGGCCGTTCCAATCGAACACGCCATAGCTGCCGCCGACTTGCCAGCGCAGCCCTGTCACGTCGGTGATCGCGCCCAGTCGAGTGGCGAAGTTGAAGCCCGTCGAGCCGCCTTCGTTGTTACTCGGTCGCGCGCGAAAACTTCCCTGGTCGCCGATGCCGCGCCACGACTGCACGTCGTTGAACAGGACCAGCCCCTGGTGCGGGTCGTCGGCGTGCAGGAATCCGAAGGGCGATCGTCGCGGGACGGCACCGACGCCGTCGGAGTAGGGGCTCGGCGGTTGCACGATGGGGGGTGGCGTGTAGTACTGGGGATCGGCGGCTGGGAAATAGCTAGGCTGCTGTGCATTCGGCGGGGAGAAGTTTGCCGGTGTCAGGCTGGGCTGAGCCTGACCGGGCGGAGTAAGATTCGGCCCGCCGGGTTGAGCAGGTCCGCTCAGCACGGGCGGCCACACGGCGGGCGTCGGTTGCGATGCGGGAGTTTGCGCGCGCGCCGACTGGACTACGAAAATTGTCGAGAGCACCAGCAGGGTGCGCATCAACCAGCCGCGCCTCATCCGCTCCTCCATCGGAGGGCTCGCGGAGAGAAAGCCTCTCCTTTCGGCCCATCGCGGGCGCAGGTATTACTGTTTTCTGGCGTGGCGTGCCAGAGCGACCGGGGAAACCCGGCACTGGGGGGGCCGCCAGCATCGCGCGCGATTTGGAAGGTTTCGCGCACTGAAAGAAGAAGCGGGGTTGCATCGTGTCGGATGCAACCCCGCCAGACGATCCAGGTTCGGGCGCAAGCTTGCCGCCGTTGCACGACAAGCCGACGCAATACGATCAGGCGATTACGGCAGAATTCGCTGGAACGTGTCGACCAGGAAGTTGCCGTTGTTGGCCACCGGCATCAAAGGCAACCAGCAGTTGCCAGCCACGGTCGAGGTGCGGGCGTGCCCGCCGATCGTGTATTGCAAGCCGAACGACACATACCAGGCCGATTCTCCGTCGGCGACCGATCCCGGCTGAGCACTGGGGTGCATGTACTGAAAGTTGCCGTAGAGCGACACATAATCGTCCAGCGGAGCGATCACACTGCCGCCGACCAGAAAGTCGCCCAGGTTTCCGCGCAAGAACGGGTTTAGCCGACTGTCTTGCGGCACGCCCACCCAAAGCCAGCTATCGGCGCCCAGTTCCCACTTGTGGTGCCAGAAGAGGTTGGCCTGGTTGATCGAGCGGGTGGACACCGGCTGACGATTGCTGTCGAGGTTCGTATCGCCCTTGTCGCGCAGCGTGCCCCAGAAGCCGAACTCGTTCCAGGCGCTGGTGGCATAAGCGATCTGCCCGCGCCATTGGCCCAGCGTCGGATCGATGGCCGTGGCGCCCCACGCCTGGTTGAACATCCAGTCGTGTACGACGCCGTAGCTCCAATTGGAGTTTTCGTTCGCCTTCTTGAACAAGCCGACGGTGAAGAACGCTTGCTGCTGTACGGCGGTCGTCGTCAGGGTGCCGTTGTTCGCCGGACGGCCCGACCAGTCGTAGAGTCCGTAGCTGCCGCCGACTTGCAGGCCAATGCCGGTCACGTCGCTGAACGTGCCCAGCCGCGTGGCGTAGTTAAAGCCCGACGAACCACCATTGTTGTTCGTCAGGTTGTTGCTCGACGCGCCGCGATCGCCGATGCCGCGCCACGAGTCGATGCCCGTGAACAGCTGCAGACCCGCGCTGGGGCAACCCTGGCAGGCCGCACAGAAACTGTTGTCGTAGGTGTCGCACGAATTGCAGGCGTCGCAAAAACTCGAGCCCGTTGCTGCTTGGGGCTCGGCCGTGCCGTCACCCGTCGCATCGGGCGCGGGCGACTTCACCGCATTGCCCATCGTGAAGAATGTCGTGTCGCTCGGCGGGGCATAGTAAGACGACGTGGGTGCCGCCGAAGTGGGCGACGACGTCATCGAGACCGGTGTCGGGCCCCGATTCGAGTCTGCTCTTGTCTCCTGCCCGGTGACTTCACGGCGGCTGACCAGCACGTCGCTGATCACCACCTCGTCTGCCAGCGCTGGGCCGGCAAGCAATACTCCGACGAGCGCGCATAGCGCTCGCGCAACATTAACGTGCATGTTCCGCCTCCCTGCGAGTTATGGAGAGTCCGTCGAACAGCCGCGCGGCCGCGACCGACACCCCTTGACGGCATCCTTGCCATCACATCGCTAACGATCGGAATTACGCGTAACGTCGCGCACTATTTTCGGATTGCAGTGACCAACCGTCATAGCTGGTACAACGGGTACTAGCAGGACGGCGAGAACCACTAGGCCGCGGCAGAAAATGCGGCAAGGTTTGCCCAGCCTTCTGGCCCCAGAGCGTGGGAAAAAAGAAAGCGGGGCTGCATCGCTCGTGCGATGCAACCCCGCGTGAGGCTCGTGGTAGGTCATTCAGCTCAGATCAAGTCGGTCCGCGGTTGGCCGAGTCGACCAGGAAGCTGCCGTTGTTGGCCACCGGCAACAGCGGCTGCCAGCATTGTCCGGCCACGGTCGTGCTGCGGGCATGGCCGCCGACATACCATTGCAAACCAAAGGCCACGTACCAGGCCGATTCGCCGTCCGACTGCGAGCCCGGACGCGAGCTGGGGTGCATGTACTGCATGTTGCCGTACAGCGAGACGTAGTCGCTCAGCGGGGCGATCACGCTGCCGCCGACCAGAAAGTCGCCGAGGTTGCCGCCCAGGTTGTGGTCGAGCCGGCTGTCTTGCGGCACGCCAACCCAAATCCAGCTATCGCCGCCGAAGTCGTACTTATGGTGCCAGAAGGCGTTCACCTGGTTGATGCTGCGAGTGAAAACCGTGGTGCCGTTGCCGGTCACGTTCGAGTCACCCTTGTCGCGATACGTGCCCCAGGCACCGAATTCGTTCCAGGCGCTGGTGGCGTAGGCAAGTTGACCGCGCCATTGGCCCAGTGTCGGATTGATAGCCGTCGCGCCCCAATTCTGGTTGAACATCCAGTCGTGGACGACGCCATAGCTGAAGTTCGAGTGATCGTTGGCCCGCTTGAAGGCACCAAGGGTGAAGAAACCCTGCTGTTGGACGTCGACCGTGTTCAAGGTGCCGGCGTTGGCCGGCCGGCCGCTCCAGTCATAAATGCCGTAGCTACCGCCGACTTGCAGGGCGATGCCTGTCGCATCGCTGAACGCGCCCAGGCGTTGACCATAGTTGACGCCGGTCGAACCGCCATTGTTATTGGTCAGGTTGTTCTGCGAGGCACCACGGTCTCCGATGCCGCGCCACGAGTCGATTCCGCTAAAGAAGATCAGGCTCGAGCAGGGACAGTTGTCGCACGACGCGCACGCTCCATCGAGGGCGTCGCACTCGTCGCACACGCCGCACGAGTTGGCGAACAGGTTTCCATTCGATGCGGCCGCCGCCGCGCACGACGCACAGGCGGGGGTGCCGCCATTGCGGACCGGCATCGAGTTGGGTGCCTCGACCGGCGCCGGCGGTTGCACTTCGTCGGCGATGTTGAAGTAACGGTCGTCCGAGCCCGACTGGGCGTAGTACGACGAAGGAGGATCCGGTCGAATGATCTGGTCCCGCAAGCTGGCAAAAGAATCGCGGTCGCGGCGATTGGGGACCGGATCGCGGTCGCGCCGACTGGACATTGAATCATCCTGGGCCAATGCCTGGCCCGCCAAAAGGACCCCGATCACTACTGCGAGCGCTCGGGCAAATTTGACAAGCATTGTGACTCCTCCCTGACAAGTGTGAATTGAACTCGCGGTCATCCTGACCGCCGATGTGGCTGTGGGCCGGGAAGCGATTTCCTGGCGATCGCTCAAGTCGTCGCAGCTTCGCGATTCTCGGTGCCCGGAGCGAGTACTCCTTGCCAGCACGCGTGGAATCTCTGGAAGTCTGGTTACGACCCATGCAGGCCCTAACACCGCTAACGATCGGACAACCGTCAGGACCCGACCACAATTTTCGATTCCTCAGGACTAGCCGTTAATTGCCGTAGGCTCCTCGCAGGCGGCAAACTTTGCCGACCCGCCACGGTCGCGGTTCCAGGCTGCCCCATGCGGTTCAAGCTGGGTTGAGATGGCCGGTTTTGCCTGCCAGAGTTCGCCCGGCAGCGGAAGCTGTAGGGGTTCTCCGGCCTGTAGGCGTGGCCCTGAATGTGCCTGTCGGGTTGCCCTGTCCGCCCCGCCGTTAAGTGCTAGAATGACTCGCCTCATCCATATAACCGGCCAATTCGTGCGGAGCCAGGGGCGACGCGCGGCCGGCTTCCACCGCGACCAACCTTGGGGCCATAGCCACAGCATGGGCAAGCAATACATCTATCAAATCGCCGAGCTGACCAAGAAACACGGACAGCGCGAAGTTCTCAAGAACATCTGGCTCTCGTTTTATCCCGGTGCCAAGATTGGCGTCCTGGGCCGCAACGGCTCGGGCAAGAGCACTTTGCTGCGAATCATGGCCGGAATCGACCGCGAGTTTGACGGCGAAGCCACCTTGGCTTCCGGCTTCACGGCCGGATATTTATCTCAAGAACCGCAGCTCAACCCCGAAAAGGATGTGTGGGGCAATGTCGAAGAGGCCGTCGAACCCACCCGCAAGATTCTGCGCCGCTTCGACGAAATCAACGCCCGGCTGGGCGAGGACATGAGCCCCGAGGAGATGGAGAAGTTGTTGGCCGAGCAGGCCAAGGTGCAGGATCTGATCGAAGCGCACAACGCCTGGGAGCTCGATCGCCAGGTTGAGATCGCCATGGACGCCATGAACTTGCCCCCGGGCGACGCCGACGTCACGATGCTCTCGGGTGGCGAGCGACGGCGGGTCGCGCTGTGCAAGATTCTGCTGGAGCGGCCTGACCTGCTGCTGCTCGACGAGCCCACCAACCATCTGGACGCCGAGAGCGTGGCCTGGCTCGAACGCCACCTGGCCGAATACACCGGCACCGTGGTCGCGGTGACCCACGATCGCTACTTCCTCGACAACGTCGCTGGCTGGATTCTGGAGCTCGACCGCGGCCAGGGCATTCCCTGGGAGGGCAATTATTCGTCCTGGTTGGAGCAAAAGAAGGATCGCCTGGTGCTGGAAGAGAAGGCCGCCAGCGCCCGGCAAAAGACCCTCGATCGCGAATTGGAATGGATCCGGCTGGCGCCCCGCGCCCGGCAGGCCAAGAGCAAGGCCCGTATCAAGGCCTACGAAGAGATGTCGCGCGAGCAGTTCCAAGATCGCGAGGCGGAATTGGAGATCCAAATTCCACCGGGCAAACACCTGGGCGAGCTGGTCATCGAGACCAAGAACCTGAGCAAAGGATATGGCGATCGGCTACTGATCGAGAATCTTACCTTCCGCTTGCCGCCCGGCGGCATCGTGGGCATCATTGGCCCCAACGGCGCGGGCAAGACCACCCTCTTTCGCATGATGATCGGCCAGGAGCAACCCGACGAGGGCGAGATTCGCGTCGGCGAAACGGTCGAGCTCGGCTACGTCGACCAGAGTCGCGACTCCCTCGACCCCCAAAAAACGGTCTACGAGGAAATCTCCGGCGGGGTCGACATGCTGGAAATGGGCAGTCGCAAGATGAACGCCCGCACCTACGTGGCCCGCTTCAACTTCCAGGGAACCGATCAGCAGAAGAAGGTCGGCAACCTTTCGGGCGGAGAGCGCAATCGGGTTCACCTGGCCAAGCTGTTGCGCTGCGGCTCGAACGTGCTGCTGCTGGACGAGCCGACCAACGACTTGGACGTCGACACGCTACGAGCGCTGGAAGAAGCGATTCTGAATTTCGCGGGCTGCGTCGTGGTCATCAGCCATGATCGCTGGTTCCTCGATCGCGTGGCGACGCACATCCTGGCGTTCGAGGGCAACAGCTACGTCCATTGGTGCGAGGGCAACTTCGCCACGTACGAGGCTCAGCGCAAGGAACGCCTGGGTATGGAGGCCGATCAGCCCCACCGGATCAAGTACAAGAAGCTGCAACACTAAACGCCCCGATGAGCATGGCCGGGACCACTCGGGGCGATTCTGTTTTCTCTGGATTGGTTCCCGGCTCAGCCTCTCAGCAAGCGAGACGCCCATGGAACCGATCAAACGTGGCGAAAACCCCGCTTCTGTTACAACCCCACCCTCGACGCCGGGTCGTCCGCGACGCCTGTGGATGGCCGTGGCCCTGTTGGGTTTGTATTGGGCGGCAATCATCAGCCTGCGCGTTGCTGACTCGGAAATCTCGACGGTTTTCATGTCGAGCGTGGCCGCCTCCGCCGTGCTGACGATTTTGTTCTCGATTTGGTGGCTCACGAATCGGGCGATCAGTCGCCGCGAGCGGTGGTTGAGTTGGGCCGGATTGATGCTGGGAGGAATCGCCGCCGGAATGCTCTCCGACCCGTCGATTGGCTTGCAGGGCATCATCTTCATCGGCATGCCGTTGGCGCTGACGTTCTGGGGCGCATGGTTGTTTGCGTTGCGCAATGGGACGAGCCAGGCGCGCCTGCGCGGTCTGATGGTCGTGATGGCCGTGGTCTGGGGCGGTGTGTTGCTGCTGCGGACCGACGGCGTCGACGGCGACAATAACGTGGCGATCAGCGGGCGTTGGGCCGTTTCGGCCGAGGACCGTTATGTGCAGCAACGTTCGACGGCTGCCGTCGAAACCGTGGCGGGCGAGGCACAGCCAGTCGTGCTCCGTGACGGCGACTGGGCCGAGTTTCGTGGACCGGACCGCCAGGGCGAACTTTGGGGCGTCGAGCTTGCCACCAATTGGGACGTCGCTCCGCCCAAGGAGCTGTGGCGGCGTTCGATCGGTCCCGCCTGGTCCTCGGTGCTGATTGTCGACGGTCGCTTGTTCACGGCGGAGCAGCGGGGCGAGCAGGAAGCAGTGATTGCACTCGATGCCGCCACGGGCAAGGAGCTGTGGGCCCATCAAGACGCCGTCCGCTTTTCCGACGGTCAGGCCGGCGCCGGTCCGCGGGCCACGCCCACGTTCTACCAGGGACAGATTTATTCGCTCGGTGCTACCGGCGTGCTCAATTGTCTCGACGCGGCCACGGGCCAACGGCGTTGGACGCGCGACATCGTGGCCGACACGAAAGCCGCCTTGCCGGTCTGGGGATTCTCCAGCTCGCCCTTGGTCACGTCCAATCGCGTGATCGTCTATTCCGGCGGACAGCCCGACAAGGGGCTGCTGGGCTACGATCGCGACAACGGCGAACTGATCTGGACGGCCAAGACCGGCGACGTCAGCTACAGTTCGGCCCAACTGGCCACGATCGACGGCGTGCCGCAGGTCCTGTTCTTCAGCAACCAGGGCCTGATCTCGGTCGATCCCGAGACCGGCACGCTGATTTGGGACTACGAGGCGGCGAAGCTGGGCATTTGGCGCGTCGATCAGCCGCGGCTGCTCAAGGACGGCGGCATCTTGATCGGCTGCGAGGATCTCGGCCTGCTAAGGATCGACCTCAGCCACGAAAACTCCCAGTGGACGCCCGTCGAAGCCTGGCGGTCGCGCGATTTGCGGCCTGCTTATAACGACTTTGTCGTGCTCGACGACGTGGTGTATGGTTTCGACGAGGGCATCTTCGCGGCGGTCGACACCAAAACCGGCAAGCGGCGCTGGAAGCAGGGACGCTATGGCCATGGCCAAGTGTTGCTCGTCGGAGACCAGCGGATCCTGCTCGTGATCTCCGAAAGCGGCGAAGTCGTGCTGCTGGCCGCCGATCCGAAGAAGCATCGCGAGCTGGCCCGCTTTCAGGCCGTAACCGGCAAGACCTGGAACCACCCCGTGATCGCGCACGGTCGGCTCTATATCCGCAACGACCAGGAAATGGCCTGCTTCGAGCTGCCCAGCGTCGAGGCTCAGCGCGAGGCCGCGGCCCCGCCCAGCGCTGCCGTCGCGCCCGACGGCCGGTACAACCGATAGAGCGACAGATTGTCGGAGGCCAGCTCCAGATTCTCCGGCACTTCGCTGGCTGCCGCGAAGTCGAGTTGAAACGCACCGGGCGCGGGTTCTTCGGTCACTTCCAGCGAGATGTAGTGCCAGCGAAAGAGATAGGCTTGCAGGCTCCACTCATTTTCCATCGATTCGGGTATGGCGATCGTGGCATGGGGTTCGACCACGCGGGCGATTTCTTCCACGTCCTGCCCCAGTGATCGATCGCGGTGGTAGCGACCGGCCCAGAGTGGCGACAGACCGACGACGAGCCCAATCGTGACCAAGGCGGCGAATCGCGTCCACCAGGTCGCACGGGTCCAGCTGGCGCGCTGGGCGGCACGCGTCAGGATGGCATCGACCGCCGGCAAGCACCACAGCGCCAGGGACAGGGCATAAAAGGGCCACGACGGCGCCGCATAGTAGGCGCTTTGTTTGGGGCTGATCATGATCGGAATCGAAGCGCTGGCGGCGGTCAGCAGGCAGAAGTAGCCGGCTGATCCCAGTCCCTCTGCGGCGACGTCCATCCGCCGGCGTCGTGCCCAGACGACACAGGCCGCGGCCATCGCGGCGCTGGGCAGCAGGTCCTGCACGACCAACGTCCACAGCAGTGCCCCCTGACCAAAAGGCGAGCTGACGGTCTCGCGCCGGCCTTGCAAGCTGTTGACGATCTGCTTCTGAAAATACTCCGACAAGAACTCTTGCCGCACCGGATCGGCCAGCACCAACGTTGTCAGCGCCGCCAGGCAACCGAGCAGCGTCAACTGCACGACCAGCGACCGGCCAGCGGTTTGTTGACGCAGCGTGAGCCAGGCCACCGTGGGCGTGACGGCCGGAAACAGCCCGACGGGCCCTTTGGTCAACACCGCGGCCGCGATCGACGCGGCGGCCAACGTCGTCCAGGCGGCCCACCAACGCGTGTCGGACGTGGCTCGCAACGAGGCGTAAACCGCCAAAGCCGTGAAAATTCCCAGCGTGTTTTCCAGCAGATTATTCCGATAGATCCACGGCCAGGCAGGCATCGAGACCCACAGCAACATCGGCAACCAGGCATAGGCCAACAGACGAGGCCAGGCGGCCAGCAGTTGGCGCCAGATGAGCACGAGCAGGCCACCGGTCGGCAGCAGCGTGGCCACCGAATAAAGTCGCTCCACCCACCAGTGGTCGCCCAGCACGCGAAAAAAGCCCGACTGCAACACGAAGGCCAGCGGGGGCGAATCGCGAAACTCACGTTCCGTGGCGGTATAGATCAGGTGCCAGGCATCGCCGAGGCCCACGGCCAGGTTGCGCGAGATCGTGGCATACACCACGCCGTCGAGCGACATGCCGCGTAACAGCAGCATCGGAAACAGCCACACGAAGCCCAGCGCGCCGACCAGCAGCCAGGCCGTCGCCTGCGTCGCATCGCGCGAACTTGCAGCTTGATCGCTCATCGGTCGGCATTCCTTGCACCGGGCGGCCGGGACAACCGCGTTGCCCGGACTTTTCACCGCTTGGAGGTGTACATCGTTTGGGCATTTGGAGCAAGACGAACTGCTCGCTCGGGCGAGGGGCGGCGAGCCGGCATCAAGCGGGCACGACCAGGGCCCGCTCGAACGTCATCGGGCGTCTTCTCGACTCCTCGACGCGCGCGACTGGGCGACTCGCCTTTCGCGACCACCCGTTGACGCGCACGCCCCGAACACTTTAGTTTGAGGGCATCGACATGGTCGGCGGCCACGAGGGTCGTGGTGCTCGGCGTGACACGAATTCAATTGAGGTGACTTGCAGTGACGATCGTTCGAGTCGGTACCACGAAGAAGTATTCCGAAGGTTGGAGCGGCGCGTTTGGCAAGGGCAAGAATACGGCCGAGCCCACGCCCGTAGCCAAGAAACCGGCCGCCAAAAAGGCCGCCGCCAAAGTCTCCGCCAAGAGCAAGAGCGCCCCGCAGCCGGCGAAGAAGAAAAAGAAGAAGTAGCGGGCCGCCGTCCAATTTGCCGCCAGTCGCAAGCGGCTACCCGAGTTCGTCCTCGGGGAGCCTTGCGCGCTCTGAAGGACCGCGATGTGTCGGACGATGTCCGACAGTCATCCCACCTCGGCGCGATTCCGCGCTCGTAACGGCGCGCCGATTACCTAAACCCGCGACAAGAACTCGCCGCTGCGGGTGTCAACTTTCACGGTCTCGCCCTGCGTCAGATACTCGGGCACGTGGACGACGAGGCCGGTTTCCAGGGTGGCGGGCTTGGTGCGGCCGGTGGCTGAGTTGCCTTTAACGCCGGGGTCGCACTGAGTCACTTTCAATTCGACCACGGTCGGCAATTGCAGGCCGACGCACTCGTCGTTGTAGATCATCGCCTGCACCCCCTCCAGATTCTCGGTCAGGTAGGGGGCCTCGTTTTCGACTTCCTCGCGCGTCAGCGAGTACTGGTTGTAATCTTGCTGATCGAGAAAGTGCAGGTGCGTGGCGTCGGCATACATGAACTTCACGGCCCGGCGCTCGAAGTTGGCTTCGTCCAACCCCTCTCCGCCGCGCAGCACGATATCGATTTTCTGCTTCGTCACCAGGTTGCGGGCCCGATATTTGTAAATCGTCGCCGCCCCCCGCGCCGACGGGCTTTGCACGCTGATGTTTTCGATGATGCACGGCGCCCCGTTGTAGTTGAGCACCACGCCGTTTTTGATGTCTTTGGCGATCATGAGGGAAAGTGGTTAGTGGTTGGTGGTAAATGGCACTAGCTTAAGGGATTTTTTCCGTCGCTGGCAAATTGGCGGTGGTAATAACCCCGGGGAGCGTCATTCGGGCATGGTTCTTGGGGCGTCGCTTGGATCACGAGTCGGGTTGATGAATAGCTTCGCCAGCGACGCCTAAGCCGCCTTTTGGCGGCTTTTTCATGCGCAGCTATAATGGGGATATGAGCGAAGGCCAAAGAATTGCGGCTTGGACTGCCTTTGGGACGATTGGCGGAGGCGCGCTAAGCGTTCTCCTTTACTGGCTGTTTTGTATAGCGATGAATGCGGGCATAGAAGGTGATCGCTTTGAAGCTGAGCCCCTGCGGTCATTTGCCTTAGGCGCAATCACATGCGGAATGGCCCTCGGTGGCTCGGGTTTGTGGCAAATGAAACGCCGCTGGTGGGCGACCCTCGTAATTGGCGTCGGATGCGCGATGCTGATCGGCGCGTTGCCCTGAAAATCAGGCGATTTCATTAACCTAGTACCTCATCCAGCATGTTTAC
>PLYM01000146.1 GCA_003153375.1 Planctomycetaceae bacterium | reverse complement strand
ACTCCGGTAATTGGACGGGCGGGCGGGCGCCACATCCCGAGTCGTTGCGCCACCGCCCCGCGTGAGGGGCAGCGGCGCGTGCTGATCGACGTTGGCGTGGCTCGCGAGTCGTGCTACGCGTGCGCCAACGTCGCTTACTTATTGACCAACTGCTTGTCGAACCAATCGGCCATGACCTGCACTTCCTCGTGGATCGTCAGCCATGGATGGCCGCCGCCTTTCTTGACGATCAACTCGGCCGGCACGCCAGCGCTCTTCAGATTGGCCAGCAGCAGCTCCGACTGGCTCAAGGGCACCAGCGGGTCTTTGTCGCCGTGAATGATCAGAAACGGCGGCGCCTTATCGTGCACGTTGTGGGCCGGACTGATCTTTTTGAGCTTCTCGATCAACTCCGAAGTGCTCGAAGTCTTGACGCCATTGGGAAACACGAACCTAGTGACGAATTGCAGTTGCCCCGGCGACGAGTTTTCGTCGATCTTGATGCCGCGATAGTTCAGAAAGTCAGTGGGCGGAAAAAACACGCCGGCCGCCTTGACCGACGACTTGTCGTCGGCCGTCAGCGCCACCAACGACGCCAGATGACCGCCCGCCGAACCGCCGGTGAGCCCGATGCGATTCGGATCGATCTTGTACTCGGCGGCGTGCTCTTTGACATACGCAACGCCGGTCTTCACGTTGGCCGCCATGTCGGCCAGGCTGAACTTGGTGATCGAGCCCGGGCGGACGGCGAACACCGTGTAGCCCTTGCCGCACATGATGTCGTAAACCTGGGCCTTCTTGTGATCGTTGATCTTGCCGCGGTCCGAATAGAACGCGCCGCTGGCAACGTCGACGATGGCCAGGCCGTTGCTCATGCCTTTGGGCGCAAAGACGTCCATCAGCAGGCCGACGCCGTCAGTTTCGCCGAAGATGATGTCCTTGGTTTGCGTGTAGGGGGGCTCGGCATCGTCGGCATGGGCCAGCGTGGCACCCATGAGCAACAGCGGCAGCAGCAACAGAGTTCGGCGGTTCATCACGATCGACTCCTGGAATTTGGCGGGAGGAATGGGCGGTTTGGTTTCGTTCGATGCCTGGGTTCGCTGGCGCGCGACGAATTTAATTTCCGCGCGACAGGACCGTTTTCGATTCGACGTGTTTGAGCAGTTCCTCGCGATCGAGGAAATACGTAGGCTTCATGTGGCTTTTGCTGAACAGTTTTTCGGCCTGGTCTTGATAATTGGAGCTGTCGGCGTGATCGCTTTCGCCCAGCGGTAGCACGGTCCAGGAGCGGGGCGGCTTGGTCAGCAGCACGACCTGCGTCGATGTTTGCCCACCGCGACCCAGGAATTTCTTGGTGCCGGGAATCGGATCGAAACTGATCGCCCGCGGCGTGGCGATGTGGTCGACCGAACCGCCACTGACCGGCCAGTTCTTCTCGCTTCCCTTGCGGCCGACGCGATAGACGTCGCCATAGCGCACGTCATAGCGGCCAAAATCCGCCTTCAGCTTCGAGGCGGCTTCCTCGAGTTTGGCGATCAGCATGGCGTCGGTCATTTCCTTCGGCGGCGGCAAGCCGGCCCGGTCGGCCTGTTTGATTTCGTCGCCCATCGCGCGCTTCCAATACAGATAAGCGATGGCGCCGGTGGCCTCGGCGTCGCAGCGACGGTTCCAATTCGTGATCAGCGTCACCAGCGTGGCGAGATCCTTATTCTGCTTCACATCGGTACTCGCGGGATTCCAGGCCTGCCGCAGCCGCTGCTGCCAGGCGTCGGCGCCATGCACGAGGGGGCTATTCGCCACTTCGATTGCCTGCTCGACCGTCATCTTCTCGATGCCTTCCAGCAGATTGAGGCACGAGGCCGCTCGCTGGTGCAGGGGATTGTCATAGGCCTGGTCGAAATCGACAAACCCGTTGAACAAGTACCCCTTCAGATTCGCGGGCTGCAACTGGCAATTCTTGGTGAGGAACTGCGGACTGACGTTGCAGTTTTGCATGTAACCTTGCGGCGGGTTGTGCAACTGCACCAGCTCGTCGAATTTGTGAATTCCCTTCCATTCCGACTTCGAGGTGTTGCCCGGCAGCGGGCGTTTGCAATCCAAACCCTCGGGCCGGATCGGCACGCGGCCGTTGCGCACGTAATAAATGTCGCCGTCGACGGTGCCGATCATCACGTTCTGCATCATCAATTGCAGCATCGACAGCGCCTGCTTCATCTCTTCCAGGTTGCGGGCCGTCGCCATCTTGTACGTCTGGTCGGCCAGCAGCACCTCGTTGAAATAGGGGATGGCAAACACATAGGCCTTGCCGTTCTTGCGCGCCATGACGGGGCCGTGTTTCGTGTACTCGATCTCGACCTTTTGCGCCTTGAGGCCGTCGCCGTCCTTGACCTGGATCGTCTCGGTTTCGACCTTCATGTCGAGCCACTTGCCGTCTTGTCGATACTGCCGCGGATTGGCTGGATTGATTTCTTCCTCGAAAACGTCCGACGTATCAGGTCCGCCGGTCGTCATGGCGATCGAACAATGGCGGTTGTGCCCCATGGCCGGCAGCGGCATGCCCAGAATGCACATGCCGGAGAACTCGATCTCGCCGCCGTAAAGCCGCACCTCATAGAAGCGAAACGCTCCGTACCACGTCAGGTGCGGGTCGATCAGCGCGATCGGCGCGTTGTAAGCCGTTCGCGAGGGCGCGACGAGCCATTCGTTCGAGCCATGGTAATCGACGGGGTCGGGCGTAATGCCGATGCGGCTCAAATCGTCGCCGGCTTCGCCCTCCGGCCAGCCCCAGATGATGTAGCGCGACAGGGCCACGCACATCCAAGGCTGAATCTCGGGCGCCCAGGCGGGCACCTCGGAGGGATGTTCGTCCATGTAGCGCTTGACGCCGGCCTGATAGGCCTCGATCAGGCCGCGCGATTTGGAGCTGAGGTCGCCGTAGCGGGCCTTGGCAATCGCGGCATGCCGCCAGATGCGCTGGCGATAGTCGTCGTGAAAAGACTCTTTGCCAAACGCCTCGCTCATCGTGCCGCTGGCACGGCGATACTGCATCAGCAACTCTTCCAGGCGATCGGCCGCCTGAGCGTAGCCATTGCCAAAGCAGGCGTCTTCGGCCGTGCGGGCAAAGACGTGCGGCGTGCCGAAGTCATCGCGCAAGATCGTGATCTCTTCGCTGCTCTGTGCGCGCGCCCAGCGTGCCAAAGGCAGGATCACGGCACAGGTCGCCAACGCACAAGCAATCAACGATCGCAGAGCCATATCAATCCTTCGGGGACGAGCAACGCGCCCTGGGGCTAGCGCGATTCTTTCTGGGGGGAGGCAATCGCGGCAACAAATGCACGGGGCCCGGCCAACAGACCCCGCAATGGGTCGCCGGCGGCCCCAGGCAGAATTGTAATTGTCGCGCGGCACTTACGCCATGAAAAATCGGCGGAGCCGCACCCCGCCTATTTCAGCAGTTGGCCGAGTGCTTCGAGCAGCACCTTTTCGACATTGGGGGCCACGCGCGAGACATGGCTGGTCTCATAGCCACCCTGCGAATAGGCGATTTCCGTGCCGATATATCCCGGCCCGTAGTCGCCGTAAGCCGCCATGCACACCGTCGCTCGCGGCTTCATCTGGGCCGCGGCCAACTGATACTCGATGAACAGCTCGCCGGGCATGTGCAACACGTAGGCATCGCCGAGCCGCAAGCAGCTCAGTTGGATCGCCTTTCCGCGCTGGGCCCGATGGGTCCAAGCCAGATCGGCCGCCGCCCGCACGCGATCCGACGGCCTGGCCGAAGCGTTTTCGAGCAGCTTTTCGAGTGGACCCTCGTCGGACACCAGCGCGCTCGGGGGCAGCCCCACGTCGAGCGTGCGCCAGCCGATGTCGCGGGCCGTGATCGGCGTCCGCTGGGTCGCTTTCCAGGCAGCGGCCATGCCGTCGGCCAGTCGACCGGCGAGAATGGGGCGCGTTGCCGGCTCGCCGTCGTTGTACTTGCCGGCGGCAACGTTGCCGCTGGCGCCATTGAAGTGAATTTGCGGCACACCCGGCACGGCCGCTTCGCGCTGGGCTCGCGCCATGCCGACAAAATCGAAGCTGACTCCTCCTTGGCCATAGAAACTCTGTGGGTGCGTGGCGTAGTAACTTAGCACGGCCACGGGCTGTTCGCCGTTCCAGAAACTCAGCAGCCGCACCTGCGGATCGATCACGCCCTCGGGGGCCGCGATCGCCTCGGGAATCTTGCAGGAGCTGTAGCGAACATATTTCACCTTGCCATCGGGCCCCAGCACGCGACGATTCGAGGCCACCTTGTCGACCTTGGCTACGCCCACGCCCAGGTGCGTCACCGCACGCGGTTTGGCCAGCGACTCTTTGAGCGCCGCGGCCGAGCGTTCGATGCACTTTCGCGCATCGGCCACGTCGAACATCGTGCCACTCAGGCCGCGTGAAGCGAGCAGCTCTTCAGCTTCGAAGTCGCAACCCGGCGCGTCATGTTGGTGCAGCGTGTGGAGCGCCACGCGATCGACCGAGGTGCCGGCCGCCCGCGCCAGCGCGTCGCGCCAGGTGTCGTATCCGCCGTTGCCGATGCCGACCCAATCGACCGCGCACAGCACGATCGGTGCGTCGCTGCCCAACAACACGATGCCGCGGGCCGACAGGCGATCGACAATCTCCTTGGCCGGCGGCACGGCCCCATCGCACAGGGGGCTGCCAAGAGGCGGGGTGACGTCACATTGAAACGTGCAGATCGAAAGCGGTTGGGCAAGCGCCGCGGGAATGAACAGCAGCAGGGTGAGCGCGGCGGCGCATGCGGCGAGGGGGCGAATCATCAGGGACGCTCCGGCAACAGGGCAGGGGTTGAATCAGCCCAATTGTCGTCCGTCGCTCGGGGGCGAGTCAAACCGATCGGTCTGGCTGCAAGAAGTGCCGCGGGCGTGGTGCCGGACCAGGCAGGTCGCGGGCTTTACTTCAGCCGCCCATGAGGCGCGTGGTCCAGGGGCTTGGGCGCGGTCAACAAGTCGAGCGCCAACAGTCCGGTCGCGCACAGAAAAACGGCTAATAGAAGGTTCATAATATGAGTTTCGTGTTACGCCAAGTGCCCCTCGGCGGCGGTTAAGAATAGCAGGGGCCGGGATTTCCACAAGGTTAGTTGCCGAGGCGACGTAGCCGGTCACGGCAAGACAGATAAGGACGGCCGGCAGTGGATCGATAAGCGCTTATCCTCTAGGGTCTTAGGAAAAGGACCTTGAGTCTCGAAAAGCCCTCGAAAGCGCGAGGAACAACCGGCTTTCCGTGCTAGCATGGGGACCGGATCGCCGCTGGGGAAAATGATTGACAATGCAATCCACGCCATCCGAGACTACGGCACGATTTCGCCGTGCGCTCACGCGAATTGAATCCCGGTTGAACTCGCGGCTCATACGCTCCGGCTAACCTATGTTTTCGATCTACGACTCGCCGGAAGGTGCGCGGATGAGCGCGGGCAGTTTCTCGCGGCGCGAGTTGTTGCGCGTGGGCGGATTGAGCCTGCTTGGCTTGAGCAGTTTTGATCTGGCGCGGCTGCGCGCGGCCGAGTCGGTCGATGCCGCGAGCACGGCACGACGTCGCAACTCGTGCATCTTCATCTTTCTGTTTGGCGGGCCCAGCCACATCGACCTCTGGGACATGAAGCCGCAAGCTCCCGTGGAGATTCGCGGCGAGTTCAAGCCGATCGCCACGCGCGTGCCAGGCATTCAGATCTGCGAACACCTGCCGCGGATGGCAGCGCAGATGGACAAACTCTGTTTGCTGCGATCGATGGAGCATCGCATGCCGGTACACGGTCCGGCGTGTAGCGAAATGTTTTCGGGCCGGCCTTACTTTGGCCCGCCGGTCACCGATCAAGCGCGGTCCGAGGATTGGCCGTCGCTCGCCTCGCTCACGATGCGCTTCGCCGAGCGCCGCGCCGCCTTGCCGCCGGCGGTCGTGCTGCCCTGGTACATCCAATTCACCGGACAAGACAAGCGCATCGCCGGCCAGACGGGTGGGCGGATGGGCGAGCTGAACAATCCCTTCCTCGTGCAAGGCGATCCGAGCGACGAGAAGTTCGACGTGCAGGGCATTCGGCTGGCCGCGGACATGCCGGTCGATCGCGTACGCGCGCGCCGCGAACTATTGCGGCAACTCGAAGCCACCCTGCCGCGCTCATTGGGCGGCGTGCCGTCTGTGGAATCGTTTTCCAATCACGTCGACACGGCCTTCGGCATGCTCGGCGACCTGCGGGCCAACGAGGCCTTTCGGCTCGAGCGCGAATCGCCCCAGTCACGGGCCCGTTATGGCGGCGGCAAGTTTGGCCAAAGCCTGCTGTTGGCCCGGCGACTGGTCGAGGCCGGCGTGTCGCTGGTCACGGTCAACTGGGACGATGAGAGCCGCGCCGAAAAGGTCTCGCCCTTTTGGGACACGCACAACCACAATTTCGCCGCACTCAAGGACCGCCTGGCACCGGCCTTCGACGCCAGCTTCGCGGCCCTGGTCGAAGACCTGGCCGAGCGGGGCCTGTTGGAAACGACGTTGATCGTGGTGACCGGCGAGTTCGGCCGCACGCCGCGCATCGGGCAGATCGTGCAGAACGGCATGACCGAGAAGACCGGCCGCGATCACTGGCCCCACGCCTTCACCGTGCTGCTGGCCGGCGGGGGCGTGCGCGGCGGACAAGCCTATGGCGAGACGAACTCCATCGGCGCGTTCGTTAAGGATCGCCCCGTCACGCCCGCCGACCTCTCGGCCACGATCCTGCACCACCTGGGCATCGACGCCGCTCGCAACTACTGGGACGAGTTCCAGCAAGTGCAGCAAAAGCTGAGCGCCGGCCACGCGATTCGCGATTTGGGATGACGAGCCCAAACGTCGGAATTACTTCCAAGTGGGTTCGCGCAGCAGGGCGAAGAAAGCTTCAATTCCGTCGACGAGGTGGTAGAATTCACCCCAAGCCTGCTTCAAGAAGATCGCGCCTTGCCCTTCTCCGGGCGCCGTGTCGAGGATGATCAACCCACCCATGCCAGTTCTTCCGATGGGTAGGATCTTCAGCGGGTCGTTGTCATCGAAAAGGGCCAAATCAAGAGGGGTCGCCAGTTCGGACGTCGGGTGTGACGCTCCAATTCCGAAGAGCGAGTCCAGTCCTTCCAAAGGGCAGCCCTCGCCGACCGGGGCAATCTCCGGGCATTTGAAATAGCCGCCGTTGAAGTTCAGCACGAACTGGCGGTAGTCTTCGGGAAACCGGATGCGGATGCGGCTTTCAAGCTCCGATAATTGTGCTTCGCTGGGCAGGGGGAATCGCTCGGCGCCAAACCGCGAGTAGGCATATTCGATGGTTGTCATATGACCGGCTCCGGAACACGGCAAAGATCTTGCCGCTGTTTCGCCATCAATCCGCAAGTCTCGTTGTATCTACAACAAGGTAGTCCTGGGCCCTCGCCGCGGAACTCATCTTTCGCTAAGTGAACATACCGTATCCGAGACCCTGGCCAAATCTCCATCGGCTTCCGACGAACCTGGAAGTAGGCTGGCGTTCACGCCGTCGTATCCGCCGATTTGCCAGCCGCGCGAATCGAGACTGTGGATCAATTAGCCCCGCCAAAAGATCGCGCCGGCGACGCGATTCTGGCTCGCGGTGCCTTCAATTGACACGTCCGGGCGGGGATGGGAAAGTGGGCGGTAGGTGTTTCGATGGCACGTTCTCGCGGCGTGCGGGGTTCTTTGATGGCGACGTTGGAAGTCTGCACTGAAACGAACGGCAGACAGTATTTCGAGCTGACTGCCGATGAGACGGTCGTCGGGCGTGATCGATTTTGCGATATCATGCTGCCGACGCACACCGTCTCCAGGCAGCACGCGCGGTTTGTCCGCGCCCCCGATGGTTTCTACATCGAGGACCTGGCTAGTCTCAACGGAACGTATCTCAACGGCCGCCGCATCGAAGGCCGCACGCTGATCAAGGACAAGGATCGGATCCACATTTATGAGGTGGTGACGGTCTTTCACGCCGGCTCGCCGACCGTGGCCATGGACGAATCGACCCGCGAGCGGCCCGCCGCGCTCGAGGCCGAGCCGCTGCCCGAGGAGAAGGCCGAACCGGCCCCGTCGGCTTCGCGGATGGTTCTGCCCGCGGGCTCGGTGCTGCCCGATCCGGCCGACGAGGGGTCGCAAGCCCGTTTTCGCGCGGCACTGAAAATCTCGCTGCAACTGGAAGGCGGCCTCGACGTCGACGTCATCCTGCCCAAGATCATCGACAGCCTGTTCGAGATCTTTCCGCAGGCGGCTCGCGGCTACATTCTGCTGGCCGAGGGGGCCGACGGCCACCTGGTGCCGCGGGCCATCAAGCATCGCAAAAGCGAAACCGGCCACAGCATGACGTTTGGGCCGATCAGCCGCAAAACGGCGCTGCACGTGATGTCGACCGCCGAGGCGCTGCTGATGGACGACGGCGCGGTCGACACCGGCGAGATGAACCAGTCGATCTTCGAGTTCCAAAGCCTGTCGATGATCTGCGCGCCGCTGATGGGTCCCTCGCGACGTCCGCTGGGCATCGTCTATCTCGACACGACCGATCCCCAGCGGCGCTTCGGCCAGGTCGACCTCGACGTGCTGGTGGCCGTGGCCACGATCGCTGGGCAGGAAGTCGAGGTGGCCTCCGGACGTCAGACCACCTGGGACGTCGGCACCTCGCAGCGCGCCATGGGCACGGCCAAGCAAGTGCAGCTGCAGTTTCTGCCGCAGCGGCGTCCGCAAGTGGCCGGCTACGAGTTTTACGACTACTACCAACCGGCCGACGAAGTGGGGGGCGACTATTTTGGTTACATCCCCTTGAACGACGGGCGATTGGCGCTGGCCATCGGCGACGTGGCTGGCAAGGGCGTTTCGGCCGCTCTGTTGATGGCCCACTTCTGTTCCGAAGTCCGCTATTGCCTGACCACGTCAGCCACCCCGGCCGAGGCCGTGCAGCAGCTCAACCAGGATCTGTCGTCCGAATTGCTGAACTACCACTTTGTCACGTTCGCGCTGTGCGTGCTCGACCCCATCAAACACCGGCTGACGCTGGTCAACGCCGGTCATTTGCCCCCCTTGCGCCGCCGGGGCCGCACCGTCGAGGAATTGGGCAGCATTCAAAGTGGGCTGCCGCTGGGGTGCGATCTGAAACGCGCGTACGAACAGTTCGAAATCTCGCTCGATCCAGGCGACGCGATCGTGCTCTACACCGATGGCATCAGCGAGGCCATGAACGCCCAAGGCGACGTCTATGGCTCGAAGCGCATCCGAGAGGTCATCGCGCGAGCGCCGCAGGGCGTCGAGCCGGTCGGCCAGGCGCTGCTCGACGACGTCCGCCGCTTTGTGCGGGGCCGCATGCAGAGCGACGACATCTGCCTGGTGTGCATCGCCCGCGAGAGTTAGCGGGCCTGCCGAGCTATTCCAATTCGTGTACGTCGGAGAGCACCCCCCGCGGGATGCAGACGGTGAGCACGGTCAGGTCGCCGATGGCCTTGTGTTTCACGCCCCGCGGCACATAGACGACGACGCCCTTGTGCAGTTCGATCGTCTCGTCGTCGAGCACCATGGTGCCTTGGCCGTCGATGACGTAGTAGAACTCGTCGGTGTGGGCGTGATAGTGCAGCTTGGCATTGTCGATCTTGACGTGATGCACTTCGGCCGCCGCGCCGTCCTTCTCCTCGACTAGGCAGCGAATCTCGCCGCAAGTTTCGGGCCACGGTTTGGCGTCAGCCGGATCGCGCCGGAGAAAAGCCGTCTTGGTGGTCATCCGTTTTGCTCCCAGTGATCCAATCAAAACCGAGGATCATGATAACGCCTCGCGCGGGTCGATGCACGCGCCGGCAAGACGATCGCTCCGAATGCCCTTCCGGCAGTCCCCACCCGTCAGCGGTGTTTGACAAGGCAAACAATTACATTAAAATCAAGGCGATCACTTCGACGCAGTTTCTTGTGATGTTTTCTTGCTGACGAGTTTCCATTCACGGCAAGTTCATTGAGGCAGAGCGGCTGGAACGGCTGCGCTGCGCGAGTCGCTTGAGGGCGGCTCCTAGGGGCAAACCACGGCTCATCCGGGTCAGGAGGGCTCGGGGGAACCACAGGCACTTCCGCCTTTTTCGGAGGACACGCCATGGCCCTAGTTACGCACACCGTCTCCATCAACGCGGCCTTCTTGCAAGAGATCAAGGACGATCATCACGAGCTGCGTCAGTTGATGCACCACACGGCCGCCATGCTCAAGCGACCCGATTGGATGCGGCCCGAGCTGGATCGGCTGGTCGAATTGTTCGGCAAGCTGCGCGACCAGTTGGCCATGCACTTTTCGCTCGAGGAGGCGTTTGGCTACTTCGAGGACGCCGTCAGCGTCGCGCCCCATTTGTGCAAACGGGCTGAGTCGCTGCGCTCGCAACACTTCCAACTCTACTCCGATCTGTGCCGCCTGGCCGAACGGGCCGAAGGCCTACTCTATGGGCCTGTCGACGACACGGTGCTGATCGAGATCGGCGACGATTATCGGCAATTCGCGGCCGTTTTTCACGACCACGAATCTCGTGAGAGCGAATTGATCCAGGAAGCCTTCCACCACGACCTCGGCGGCGGCGACTGAGGGAGGAATAGGCTGAAGACCGAAGGCTGTAGGCTGAAGGGTCAAAACGCCGAGAAATTCCGCTCTGGTTGTGGCTGCTGCCCCGGGGCATTCGTTTGTGGTATAAAAGTCCGCGCGAGCGTGCTGCGATTGCGACTTGCCTTCCTACCTCCAGCCTACGGTCTCCAACCTCCCGCCTATTTGCCCCAGGAATTTGCCGCCATGAGAATTGCCGTCTCGTTGCTGTCGATCGTTGCCTGTTTCTCGCTGGCCGTGGTGGCCCCGGCCGATGAGTTCAAGCGCGAGAAGTTCGACGACACGGGCTTCGAGTCGATCTTCGACGGTCGCACGCTGAAGGGTTGGCACGTCAGCGCGCAGACCGGGCACAGCGGAGCGAGCAAGCACGCCAGCGGTGGACGCTGGGTGGCCGAGGATGGCGCGATCGTCGGCAGCCAGGACATCCCGGGCAACGGTGGCATCGTGATCACCGACAAACAATACGGTGACTTCGAAATCGTGCTCGAGATGAACAACGACTTCGTGCCCGATAGCGGGCTGTTCCTGCGCAGCACCGAAAAGGGGCAGGCCTATCAGTACATGATCGACTATCACGCGGCGGGCAACCTGGCCGGCGTGTATGGCGAAGGGCTGCCCGGCGGGCCGAACCTGCGCAACTTCGATTTCACGGACAAGGTGACCGAGATCAAGGAGCGCGAAACGCCGTTCAAGCTGCCGATCAAGCCGGCCGACTGGCCCCTGTTCTGGCACCACGGACAGTGGAACGAGCTGCGGGCGAGGATCGTCAGCAACCCGCCGAAGATCACCACCTGGATCAATGGCGTGCGGTTCATGGAATATGAAGACACCGAAAAGCGCCTGGGCGACACGGGCGGCATTGCCTTGCAAGTACACGGGGGTGGCGGCGACCTGACAAAGCAATACGTCCGCTATCGCAACATTCGCGTCAAGCAACTGAAGTGATAGCAAGCCGCTAGCGGCCGCAAAGTCATCGCAGCCGTCCTTTCTCTCCCCAGCGGCAATCTGCCGCGCGCCGGCTCATCCGTTTGAATCCGGGTGACATCAGTTCGAGTGCGCTTCCGCGCCGTCGGTCTGCGCGCACCGCACTGCTTCCGGCCCGATCTGCCGCAAAAGCAAGGCGTTCTCGCGGTGCCCCGAGTTTTGGCACGGCGACTGCGTTAGGTGTGAGTCGGAAACAAAACACAATGAGCCGTCCGGTGCGGCTCGGGTTTCTCAGAGGCAAAGGAGCTTGCCATGCGACGCATCTTGTTGAGTTTGGTTGGTTTGGCGATGTTGTTTGGTGGTTCGAGTGTGGCCATGGCCCACGGCCCGAATCATTGGGGCGGATACCGGCATCCCGCGGCTTACCGCGGTTACTATCGGCCGTATCCTCGAGGCGGTTTCGCCTACGCTCCGCCGGTTTTTGCGGGCTATGCCCCGGGCTATGCGGCCCCGGGCTGCGGAGTCGGCTATGGCGTCGGTTATGGCGCGGGCTATGCCTATCCACAAGCCGGATTTGGCGTGTCGACCCCTGGCTTCTCGTTGTTTGTTCGCTAAGCAATTCCACTGGCACGCACCGCATCGTGCCGCCAGCGACGAGGACCGCGTGTGCCCTCGGCTGAGCTCGATGCGAACCGTGTACCTTACGTAGAGGAGAGGATGTCATGAAGTTCGCAACCCAGAGTTTGTCCGTGGCCGCCGCACTTTTGGCCGTGACGATGTTCGTTACCTCGGCCGAAGCCAAAACTGCCAGGCCCAATCATCCGCACAGCGGGACCTTTGTCTCGGCCGCCGCCGGCAAGATGGTGATGACCGGCCGCAACGGCAAGGAGCATTCGCACAGCGTGGCGAAAGATTGCAAGGTGACGATCGACGGCAAGAGCGGCTCGCTCGCCGGGCTGAAGAAGGGCATGGCCGTCAGCGTCACGACCAACGCCAGTGGCGCCGTGACGGCGATCTCCACAGTCGCCGCCAAGGCCACCACCGCGGCCAAGGTCGTGACGCCGGCCACAACGCCGGCCAAGGCCGCCGCCCCGACAACCCCCGCCACGGTGCCGGTCAAGCCGGCCAGCACGGGCAAATAACACCCGCTGGCTCGAAACGAACAGGACCTGGCGGAACCGGCCAACGGCACCGCTCGGCCAACGAAAACGCCGGATCGATTGCTCGATCCGGCGTTGATTGTTGCGCGATAGAGAATGTGAGCCGTACTACGGCGAGGCCTGCGCCGTTTGCGGCGACTTCAGATACTTGTCAAACCAGTTGGCGATCGTGCGGCTGTCGTCAAACAGGATCGATGGCCAGCCGTGTCCCACGCCTTTCTTCACGACCAGTTCGGCCGGCACGCCGGCTTCCTTCAGCTTTTCGATCATGATCTCCGATTGCTGCAAGGGTACGAGCTCATCGGCATCGCCGTGGATGAGCAAGGTCGGCGCGTCATCCTTCGAGACGTGGTAAATCGGCGAGACTTCCTTGACGATGCGTTCGCGCGTGGCCTGATCGACGGGCTTGAACAGCTTCGTTTCCGGATCCTGCTCGTGGAAGTCGAACGGCGCTTTGAATTTGTGGCCGTCTTCGACGCCCAGCGCCTTGAAGCCCGGCTTGCCGTAGTTCAAGAAGTCGGTGGGCGGGAAGAAGCAAGCCACGGCCTGTACCCGGCTGCTGGCCCGATCGACCGGGTCCTTGGCCTTCGGATCGCCCGCGTCGCCGGCACAACCCAGCATCAGCGACAGATGGCCGCCTGCCGACGCGCCGCTGATGCCAATTCGGTTCGGATCAATCTTGAAATCCTCGGCATGCGTGCGAATGTACCGCACCGAGCGATTGATGTCGGCAATGCACTCGGGCACGGTGAACTTGGGCTGGCTGCCGTGCACGACCGCGAACACGGTGTAGCCGCGCTTGATGAACTCGTTGACGAACACTGGCTGGATTTGATCGTGACTCGAAACCCAACCACCGCTCATGCACAACACGAGGGCGGCGCCGTTCGCGTTCTTGTTCGGGGTGAAGACGTCCATCGTCAGCGCGGTGCCGAACTTGCGGCCATAGATCACATCTTCGCGCCGCGTGTATTCGGCCGCGCTGGTCGAGGCGACCAACGTCAGCAGCAAACACGCCGCGCTGAGCCCATTGAGCAATTTCATCGTAAGAGGTCCTTGTGCGGGGGAAACGGAGGGATCGCGTGCGACGGGGGCGCGCAGCGAAGTTGGCTCTAATTCACGAGAGCGGGACGAAGTCGACCTCCCTAGTCTAATGAACGCCGGCGCCGGCGGCAAAAGTGCCTGGCAGTTTTCTCCTGGCTCAAACTTCGCGAGGTCGAGGGGCAGGAGGATCGCGCCAGCCGGCGGCCTGAAAGAGGCGGCCGAGGCCGCTTAAGTGGGGAAAAAGTCGGGCCGGATGTCGCTTAGGGCCGGGAATTTCTGCCGGTAATCGACCAGCGTCTGCAACTGGACGTCGGCCACCAGCACCTGCGGGTCCGTCCCCCCCTCGGCGAGGGTTTCGCCGCGCGGACCCAAAATCAGGCTGTGTCCGCCGTAGTGCACGTGAGGGTCGTCCCCCACGCGGTTCACTCCCACGACGTAGGCCTGGTTTTCGATCGCCCGGGCGCGCAGCAAAGCCAGCCAGTGCGACTCGCGCGGCTGCGGCCAGTTGGCGATCACGGTCAGCAGTTCGGCTCCCTGACGCGCGGCCTGACGAAAGGCTTCGGGAAAACGCAGGTCGTAGCAGACCAGCGGCGAGACACGGAAGTCGTGCCACTCGAACAGTTCGATCCCGCGGCCCGGTTCGAAGTATTTATCCTCGCCGGCAAACGAAAACGGGTGCAGCTTGGCATAGCGAGCCAGCAGGATTCCCTCGGGGCCGTGGATGATGGCTTCGTTGCGGCCCCGACCGTGCAAGGCTTGTGTCGTCACGCCCCCCATGACGAAGCATTGATATTCCTTGGCCAGCGTCGCCAGGAATCGCTCCGTCGGGCCGCCCTCCGGTTCGGCGGTCGCCGCCACGTTCATGCTAAACCCGGTGGCGAACATCTCGGGCAGCACGACCAGCGCGCCCGGCTCGACCTGCGCACCGCCCAGCATCGCCCGCGCCCGCTCGTAGTTGGCAGGCTTGTTCTCCCAAGCGATGTCCATTTGGCAGGCGACGATTTGCATGGCGACAATCCGCGTGGTGACGGGTTCAAGCCTGGACGATCGAGGTTAAACCGCGGACGAGGCGGCCGGTGCCTTCAGCAATTGTATCCGCATCGAGCGCGCCGTAGGCGACGCGCAGGTAGCAACCCTGTTCCAAGCCGAAGGTGACGCCCGGAATTACCGCGACGCCAAAATCGCGGATCAACCGTTCGACGACGGTCATCGAATCGTGCGGCGTGTCGAGCCGCATCAACAAATAGAAGGCTCCCAAGGCCGGTGGAATCGTGCAGAAGCCGCGCACTTCGGCCAGCTCGTCGAGCACCATCTGCCGCACTCGGGCCACGGCGTCGATTTTCCGCCGGCAATACTCTCGCCCCGCGCGCAGAGCACCGACGGCGGCTTGCTGCGAGATCACTGGCGGACAGATCAGGATCGTGTCCTGCGCTTTGCGCACCGACGTGATCAGCGCCTCGGGAAGGACCATGTAGCCCACGCGCCAACTGGCCATGCCGTAGGCCTTGGACAGCGAGTAGAGCGAGATCGTGTGCCGCGCCGCGCCGGGCAGCGAGCCGGGCGAAAAGTGGTGGGCTTCTTCGTAGACGAAATACTCATACGCTTCGTCGCTGATGTGATAGATGCCCGCGTCGCGGCACAGCTCGTTGACAGCCGTCAGCGCGGCCCGCGAATAGACCGCGCCGCTGGGATTGTTTGGCGAGATCGTGACGATCGCCCGCGTCCGCTTGGTGATGGCGGCCCGCAGCCGATCGAGATCAATCTGGTAATTCTCGTCGAGGTTAACCAGCACGGCCTGGCAATTGAGCATCGCCACGGCCATTTCGTGGTTGAAGTAGTAGGGCGTCAGCAGGATGATCTCGTCGCCCGGATCGGCGATGGCCAACAGGGCGTTGAAGAACGCCATGTTGCCGCCGGCCGTGACCACGATCTGGCTCTCGGGGCCCACCTGAATGCCGTTTTCGGCCGCCAGCTTTTGCCGCAGGGCCTCGACCAGCTCCACAATGCCTTCGACGGCTTTGTATTTGTGGTTCTGCGGATCGGCCTGGAACTGCGCCACGCCGGCGGCCGCTTCTGGCGGCGGGCCATAGTGAACCACCCCCTGGCCCAGTGAAATCGTGCCCGGATGGCGGCGAATCAACTCGCCGACGACCGGAATAATGGGCCGCTGGACGGCCTGCATGCGGTTGGATTGAACCATGGACGAATGATAGCGTCTTGGCCGTCGGCCATAAATCGGCCCGTGCTAGCATGCCACGGTGAGCCGGGGGAGTCAGCATGCCGCTGGTGTCTCGAGTTTGTGCCCGTCATCGGTTGGGAATGACGCCGCCGAGATTCGCCTTCCCGGCCGTGCGAGGATCGACTAAAAGCATGCCCGGCCAAACCTTACACATCTGCTCACGGGGCCCCGGCAATGCGAATTCTCGTCCTCTGCGCGACCCTTTTGGGACTGTTCACCGCGACCTCGACGGCTCAGACGGCCAAGCAATGGACCGCGGCTCGGGCATTGATGGTCGAAACGGACGTGGCATCGGCCGGCATCAAGAATCCGGCCGTGCTGGCCGTGATGCGCTCGACGCCGCGACATGAATTCATGCCTCCCGACGTGCGTCCGTATGCCTACGTCGACATGGCGTTGCCAATTGGCGAGCACCAGACGATCACGACGCCGTTTATCGTGGCCTGGATGACTCAGCAGCTCGATCCGCAACCGAACGAACGCGTGCTCGAAGTCGGCACCGGCAGCGGCTATCAAGCGGCCATCCTCGCCGGCCTGGTGAAAGAAGTCTACACGATCGAAATCGTTGAAGTGCTGGCCGAGCGGGCCGCCAAGACTTTCAAGCGGCTGAAGTATCAGAACATCCAGTCGAAAGTCGGTGACGGCTACCAGGGCTGGGCCGAGCACGCCCCGTTCGACAAGATCATCGTCACCTGCTCGCCCGAAAAGGTTCCCAAGCCGCTGGTCGATCAGTTGCGCGAAGGGGGACGGCTGATCATTCCGTTGGGCGAACGCTATCAGCAAACGCTGTTCGTGATGCGCAAGGAAGACGGCAAGCTGGTCACCGAATCGCGCGAACCGACGTTCTTCGTGCCCATGACCGGCAAGGCCGAAACCTTGCGGGCCGTGCAGTCGGGCGAGCCGCTGTCGCCGATCATCAATGGCGACTTCGAACAAATGCTCGAGCCGGGCAAGCCGGTCGCCTGGTACTACCTGCGCCAGGCTTCGATCCAGGAAGGGGGCCGCGAGGGCTCGCCCCAGTGCATCGCCTTTCGCAATCGCGTGCCCGGCCGCAACGCCCAGGCTTTGCAGCCGATTGGCGTCGACGGTCGCAAAGTCAGCGAGCTGGTCGTCGATTTGTGGCTGAAGCCAACGAACGTTGAAGCCGGGGCTTCGGATGAGTTCGGCGCCAAAGTCTCGGTCAGTTTCTTCGACGAGGACCGCGCTCCGGTGGGCATGCAGGTCATGGGCCCGTGGACCGGCACGTTCGACTGGCAGCGCCGCAGCGCCCATCTCAAGGTTCCGCCGAACGCTCGCGTAGGCATCGTCGCGCTGGGCCTGCTGGGCGCGACGGGCGATCTGTCGTGCGACCAAATCTCGGTCCGCATGGCCAATCCGCGCTCGGCCTCCAAGTAGTCGCCTGGGCGCTCGCCGTCACGCGCTAGGCCGGACGCCCTTCGATCACGCTCACGTCGGCTCGGGTCGGCGTGATTTGCGTCAGTTGGAAACCGGCCGCGGCAAACAATTCGCGATATTCCGTCTCGGTGCGCTCCTTGCCGCCGGGAATCACGAGCATATTCAGGTCGAGCAGCTTGGCAAAGCTCGGATCGTTGCCCGCGGGGATCACGTTCTCGACGATCAACAGCCGTCCCGAGTCGCCCATCGCGGCCCGCGCGTTGCGCAGAATTTGCAGCGACTGTTCGTCATTCCAGTCATGGATGATATGTCGCATCAGATAGGCGTCGGCGCCGGGCGGAATCGCTTCGAAAAAGTTCGTGGGAATCGTTTGCAGTCGCCCGGCCAATCCTGCTGCGGCGATTTGCGGATTGGCCCGCTCGACAACGCCGGGCAAGTCGCACAACATGCCGCGCATCGCCGGGTAGCGCTCCAACACGCCCCGCAACACGCTGCCGTTGCCGCCGCCGACGTCGGCCAGGGTGCCAATGCCCGCGAAGTCGAAGCCGTCGAGCATGGCCGCGGTTTCGCGGCCGTGGATGGCCACCATGGCGTCATCAAACGTCTTGGCCTCTGGCGGATGTTTCGACAGCCAATTGAAGACTGGCTCGCCATAGATTTTGTCAAACGCGTTCTTGCCGGTCCGCACGCTGTAGAGCAGTTCGCCCCAGCAGGCATAGTGCTGCTCGCCCATCATGATCGCCACGGCACGCTGCGAATGGGGTGAGTCGCTAGCCAACGATTCGGCGGCGGGGGTCATGCCAAAGCGCTGTTGTTCGTCCTCGCGAAAAACGCCCAGGCTGGCCAACGCCCGCAGCAGGCGATAGAGCGCCTCGGGCTGGGTCTTGGTCGCGGCGGCGAGTTGTTCCGGAGTCTGTGGACCCTTCTTGATCAAATCGGCCAGGCCGAGTTCGGCAGCGACATAGACCGCCTGCGAAATCCAATAGCCGGTGATCATTGAAACCAACGGGGGAGCCTGGGGGCCGCTCATGAGATCGTTTCCAATGGATAGGGTGCGAGTCTTCTACAATCCGGTCCGTGCCCGGATTCTAGTTTTTCTCGCGATCGGCGAACAGCGGGCAGACCGGCGCGCGGCAGCGGGGCATTGCCGGCACTCGAGAAGGGTTAGGGCTCGAACGCGTCAGGCGGCCAGCGGCACGATCTCGGACGTGCAGTTGGGGCAGCGCTTGGCCTTGACCGATATCGTGGAGCAGCACTCCGGGCATTCGCGGGTCTTGACCACCGGCGGCGCCAACCGGTTGATTTGCTTGACCAGGAGAAAGATCGCGAACGCCACGATCGTGAACGTCAGCACGTTGTTGATGAACAGACCATAGTTGATCGTGGGAATGGCTGCGTGTTTCGCGTCGGCGACCGAAACGATCTGCTCGCGCTGGGCCTTGGTCATCGGCACGAGCGGAAAGAACCAATCGGAGAAGTTCTGCACGTGGCTGACGCTCAGCAGCACGCCGATCGGCGGCATGATGATGTCTTCGACAAGCGAATTGACGATCTTGCCGAAGGCCCCGCCGATGATGACGCCGATCGCCAGTTCGATTACGTTGCCCCGCAGGGCGAACTTCTTGAATTCCTGGAGCATCGCCGGTTTCCTCTGGCCGGGAACTTACATCTTGCGCTCAACGGCATAGTCGAGCGCCGGCGGCAGCGTCCGCGCCAGCCATCGCCCGGCTCGCGCCAGCCCCTGCACGACAAGAATGATCGCCGCCACGCTCAGCATGCGGACCACGCGCCACGCCGTGCGCAGCAGGTGCGGACGGCGGATGCAAAGTTGATACACATAGCGCCACGACATCAGCCGCAATTGCCAGCGCCGCCGTCCGGTGGCGCGGCGGTTCACGATCTCGGTGATGTGCCAGAACATGTAGGCCCAAAACGTCACGGCCTGAAGGGCGTTCCGCGGCGCATAGACGCTGGCCCGCCGGCGCTTATAGATGATCGACTCCTGGTTGCCCGTGATCGGATAGCGCAGGCAAACGTCGGTCAGCCACAGCACGTCATTGCCCCAGATCGGATAGCGGAGGAACTCGGCAAAGTGTTCGCGCAGCCAGGCCGTGCGCCACAATCCATAAATCCATGTGGCCGAATGGTCGTCGAACATCAGCCGCAGGTTGGCCAGATCGGTTTTAGCCGTGGCCGGACGATCGGGCGGTTCGTTCGACAGCGTGCCGTCGTCGCAAGTGTGCAGCACGGTCGGTGTGGCCAGCACCGCCTCGGATGCCGCCGACAGGCTTTCGACCAATCCGCTCACGTAGCGGTCGCACCAGCGGTCGTCGTGAGCCGCCCACATGAAATACTCGCCGCTCGAGCGGGCCAGCGCCAGCCGAAAATTCTCGGCCGGGCCCACGTTCTGCGGATTGCGCACATAGCGCACGTGCGGGTGTACCTCGGCCAACGCCCGGCAATATTCGAGCGTGCCATCGCTCGAGGCGTTGTCGCTGATCACGATCTCCAGGTTGGGATAGTTCTGCTTGAGCAGGGCGTCGACGGCGACGCGCAGGTGCGGCATTCCGTTGTAGACCGGCAAGCCGACGCTGACCAAGGGTAGGGGGGCCATTGCGTTCTCCAGACAAACGTAAATCGCGCCGCCCACGAATGCTTCAGCCGATTGCTCGGACCGCGAACGGACGCGACGCGCGGCGAACGAAAGATCTAGGCCACGCGCTTGACGTAAGCCGCCGGCCAATGCGTGACGCGATCGGTGATCGAACCCTCGTTGAACAGGAAAGCCGGCTCCTCGATCTTGAACTCGGGGTGCCGCGCCACGAACTCGCGAGCCGCCTGCTGCGGGTTGTTCCAACTCCAATCGGCTTGCGCCTGTCGCCCGCCGACCAGGTCCTGCATGATGCCATCAGTGGCCACGACATACGAGCCCGGCGTGACCAGCGGCGCATACGCTTCCAATTCGGCCAGCACGTGAGCCTTCGTGTGGCACGAGTCCAAAAGCACCAGCACCGTCTCGTCTGGCCCGACCAGCGACCGCACCTGCTCGACAATCGCCGGCTCGGTCGAACTGCCTTCGATCAGCTCGATGCGGTCGAACAGCGGGTGGGCTTCGATGGCCGCCCGGTTGTGCGGGCGGATTTCGATGTCGATGCCGATCACGCGGCCCCGGTCCATGGCTTTGCACAAACTGGCATAGAAAATCAGCGAACCCCCGTGGGCCACGCCCGTCTCGATGATCACATCGGGCTGCAAGGTGTGGATCACCTCCTGCACGCGCAGCACGTCCTCGGGCAACTGAATGATCGGTCGGCCCATCCAGGTGAAGCTGTAGTTGTATTTGGTTTCCCAGCCACAGCGGATCCACGCTCGCGACACGGCGGCGAAGGCCTCGGGACTGGAGAGCGAGAATTCGCGGGTGCCGCCGTCCTCGCACACGCTTACTTTTTTGGACTCGAAATCGATGGTCAGCATGGAGAGGGCTCCCGGGCCGCGCGCGACGGACAGCATGGCAATTGCCGATCGCGCTCAGAGATTACTTGCACCGCGGCTGGCCAACGGATGGCCAGCGCCGGATCGTCCCACCGCACCCCGCGCGACGATTCGGGATTGTGGGCCATGGACATCTGATAGAACACTTCGCTGTTCGGGGCGAGCGTCAAAAACCCGTGGGCGCAACCCTCGGGCACGTAGAACATGCGATGATTGTCGGCCGAGAGTTCCTCGGCCAGCCAATGCTGCCGCGTGGGCGAATCGTCGCGCAGGTCGACCACCACGTCATAGATCGCCCCCCGCGTGCAGCGCACCAGTTTGGCTTCCTGGTGCGGCGCGGCCTGGTAGTGCAATCCTCGCAACGTGCCAGCACGTGGATTGAACGACGTGCCGCACTGTTCGATCCGCGGGTTGAGGCCATGCTTCGCGAATTCCTGCTGACACCAGGTGCGCGCGAAGAACCCGCGCTCATCGCCCCGTCGCTCGGACTCGAGGATCCACACGCCGGCAATTCGCGTCTCGGTAAACAGCAACGGCCCCATCCTTTCGCCGCAACCCGCACGGCCCCGCGATGCGCTAGGCAACTTTGATACTGGGAATCGGAATGATGAACTGCCCGCCGCGCTGACGATAGGCGGCCTGTTGGGCCAGGATTTCGTCGGCAAAGTTCCAGCTCAGTAGCAGCACGTAGTCGGGCTTGTCCTCGAACAGCTTTTTTGGGCTGTGAATTTTCAGGTGCGTGCCGGGCGTGTAGCGGCCCTGCTTGAACGTGTTGCGATCGACCACGAAATCGACCATGTCGCCGCCGATCTTGAAGTAGTTCAGCAGCGTGCTGCCCTTGGCCGAGGCGCCGTAGACCGCGATCCGGCGTCCTTCGGACTTGAGCTTGGTGAGCAGCGCCAACAACTCGTGCCGCAGCCGTTCGACGCGCTGGCCGAAGCTCTGATAGAAATCGGAACGCGATACGCCCCAGCCGGCTTCCTCGGCGAGCATCGTCTTCACGCGGTCGGATGACTGCCCCTTCTTGCCGACAAACAATCGCAGCGAGCCGCCGTGCATCACGATCCTCTCGACGTCATGTACCAGCAGATCGTGCCGGGCAAACAGGTGGGTCAAGGAAGTCAGCGAGAAATAGCACAGGTGCTCGTGATAGATCGTGTCGAACTCGACGTTGTCGATCAGATCCTTCACATAGGGCACTTCGATCACGGCCACGCCGTTGTCCTTGAGCACCGTCCGCAAGCCGGCCACGAAACCGTTCAGATCGGCGACGTGCGCCAAGACGTTGTGGGCATGAACCACGTCGGCCTGCTGGCCACAAGCGGCCAACTGCGCGCCGAGCGGTTGATTGAAGAACCGGCACAACGTCGGCACGCCCCGTTCGCTTTGCGCCACGCGGGCCACGTTGATCGCCGGCTCGATGCCCAGCACCGGAATGCCGGCTTCCTGATAATTTTGCAGCAGGTAGCCGTCGTTGCTGGCAATTTCAATCACCAGGCTCGAGGGCCGCAGCTTTTGCGCGGTGATGATCTCCCGGGCCAGCGTGCGAGCATGCCGCAGAACGCCGTCGGAAAATGACGAAAAGTAGACGTAGTTTTCGAACAGTTCCTCGGGCGGCACCGTCTCGGTGATCTGCACCAACGAGCAGCGCGGGCAGTGCACCAGGTCGAGCGGATAGCTGGGCTCGGTCGCGTCGAGTTGATCGTGCGTCAGCAACCGATTGGCCAGCGGCATCTCGCCCAAGGCCAGGATCGGCTTCAGGCGGACTTCGCCACAAGAGCGGCAGACATTTTGCTTATCGGACATGATTCCTGCTCCATGAAGTGCTTGTACCAATCGATTGTCTGCTGCAAACCTTGTTCCAGGCTGAAGAGCGGCCGCCAGTCGAGCATCCGCCGCGCCTTGGCGGCGCTCAGATACTGATGGCGGATCTCGTGCGGGGCCTCGCCCAAGACTTGTGGTTCGCTCTCGGCGTCCATCAATCGCAAGATTTCGTTCACCAGGTCCAAGACCGTCAATTGCGCCTCATTCGAGAAGTTGAAGGCCTCTCCGGCCAGTTCTCGATGCTCGGCCAATTGCTCGGCCAGCAGCATGTAGGCCGCCGCGCCGTCCTCGACATAAAAATAGTCGCGCACGAACAGGCCGTCCGATCGAATGATCGGCCGCAAGTCGCGCAGCACGGCGCGGATCGTGCCCGGCACGATCCGATTCCAATTCAGGTCGCCCCCGCCAAAGAAATTGCCGCAACGCGTGATCGCAACCGGCAGGTTGTACGTCTCGGCATAGCTACGGGCGATCAGATCGGCGCACGACTTGCTGACGTCGTACGGATGACGCCCCTCGAGCGGGGCATCCTCGCGATAGGGCAGTTGCTCGTGCTCGCCATAGGCCTTGTCGCTCGATGCCGTGACGATCTGCCGCACGCGCGGGCTGCGGCGGCAAGCTTCCAGCAAGCTCCAGGTGCCGCGGATGTTCGACTCGAACGTCGACACCGGATTGCGATTGGCCACGCCCACGATCGCCTGGGCGGCCAGGTGAAACACCGTGTCGATTTCATATTCGCCCAGCGCGCGCTCCAGGAGCGTTTGGTCGCAGACGTCGCCGCTGACGATTCGCACGCGCTCGGCGCCCGGGTTGCGCCAAAGCTCGGCCTGCGGCACCCAGTCGCGGGCCAGGCAAACGACGTCGGCGCCGGCCTCCAACAGCCGCGCCACGAGCCAGCCGCCAACCAGGCCGGTGCCACCGGTGACCAGTGTCGGACGATCTTGCCAGAATTGATTCATGTCCACACCTTCCAGGGTGCCGTGCCTTGTTCCCACAGAGCTTCGAGCTGCCGTTTGTCGCGCAGCGTGTCCATGCACTGCCAGAAACGATCGTGGCGATAGGCGGCCAGTTGTCCCTCGTCTGCCAGGCGCTCCAAGGCCGTGATTTCCAGGCTGCTGGCGTCGCCGTCGAGATAGTCGAAGATGCGCGGCTCGCAGACCATGAAGCCGCCGTTGATCCAGCCTTCGCCGGCTTGCGGCTTTTCGCTGAAGCAGGTCACGCGGTCGCCATCGAGCACCAGCCCGCCGAAGCGGGCCGGGGGACGCACCGCAGTAACCGTGGCCGCGCGGCCCGAGGCCTGGTGAAACCGCAGCAAGTCTTGCAGATCGACGTCGCTCACCCCATCGCCATAGGTGACCATGAACGTGCCGGCGTCGAGCCAACGTTGCAGGCGCTTGATGCGGCCGCCGGTGTTCGTTTCGGCGCCGGTTTCGATCAGGTGTACCAGCCAGTCTTCAGATTTCTTGGCGTGCTGCTCGACGTGTCCCGTGGCCAGGTCGATCGTGATGCTGCCGCTGAGCGCGTTGTCATCAAGAAAGTGCCGCTTGATGCAGTCGCCCTTGTGCCCCAGCGCGACCAGGAATTCACGGAAGCCGTGATGGGCGTAGTGCTTCATGATGTGCCAGAGGATGGGACGGTTGCCGATTTCGACCATCGGTTTTGGTTTCACCGTGGTCTCTTCCTGCAGCCGAGTGCCCAAGCCACCAGCGAGAATCGCGACGCGCATCGAACTTCCTTGTCCAGCGGCGAACGTTGTCCAGCGGCGAACGAACGGCCTAACTTCCGTGTCGGGGCCTTCGAGGTCGTTACTTCCGGCGCTCTCGTGCCGCGCGGGCGAGCCACGAGTGCTGGCTGGGTGAGAGGGCGGGCGGAGGGTCGAACCGAAGGCGGAGGGGATATTACTTCAACGCGCCCCAAGGGTCAACGCGGATGCCTCGCTAGCTCGCTGGTCATGCGTTAAATCAACGCGAATTGAGTTGTGAATAACAGAGGACACAGATTAGCCACAGAGGGCACAGAGATCACAGAGGATCAGCGGAGAGAACAGCGCATCCACTCCGATGATTGCTATTCATTATCTTTCCCTCTCTGTGTTCTCTGTGTCCTCGGTGGCCAGCAATTCCTTTCTCTTCAGTCGCCTAGAACCTCGCCAGCTAGCGAATCGCCGACCCACGGCCGTGGATTGCGTGCTTTGGGGAATCTCCCGTCGCTGCCGCGCCGCAGCTATAATGGCCCTGTTTCGACGCCAAACCGTGTCAGGGGAGTGATTGAGGATGCGGAGTGTCACGGGGGTTTGCGTGCTTGTGCTGCTTTGGGTCGCCATGCCATTGCTGGCAGCCGATGGCAATCGCCTGACATATCTGGACGAGAGCGATCCTTTCTATGTCTCGCGCAGCTTTCCCAAACTTGTGACGCCGCAATGGGTCGGCGAAGACGGCGTGCAAGCAGTCGTGGTGCTGGCGATTGACGACCTCAAGGAGGACAAGCCCAAAGAGCACGAAAAGTGGGAGGTCTTCTTGCGGCCCATCCTCGAACGGCTGCAAAAGATCGACGGCCGCGCGCCGGTGAGCATCATGACCTGCCGCATCGATCCGCGGCACCCGCAGTTGGCGGCCTGGCTCAAGCAGGGAGTGAGCCTCGAAGCGCATACCTACGACCATCCCTGTCCGCTGCTGGGCAAAAGCGATTTCGCCAAAGCGAAGGCCACCTACGACCGCTGCGTCGATCAGTTGGACCAGGTGCCCGGCAATCGCGCCGTGGCGTTTCGCGTGCCGTGTTGTGACTCGGTGAATAGCCCCAGCCCGCGGTTCTATGCCGAGATCTTCAATCGCCGCACCCCCGGCGGCAACTTTCTTTCGATCGACAGCTCGGTCGCGAACATCATTACGGCCAATGATCCCTCGCTGCCTCGCGAGCTGGTGGTCGACGACAAAGGACAGGAGATTTTTCGCCGCTACTTGCCCTCCAAGTCGTTCGTCACCACGATCGAAGATTATCCCTATCCCTACGTGATCGGTCGGCTGTGCTGGGAGTTTCCCTTCGTGGTTCCCAGCGACTGGAGCGCCCAAAAGCTGCACAAACCGAACAACCCTCAGACGGTGGCCGACTGGAAGCGGGCGCTCGACGCCACGGTCGTCAAGCAGGGTGTTTTCGCGATGATCTTTCACCCGCACAAGTGGGTGACCAGCGACCAGATCATCGAGCTGATCGATTACGCCGTGACGAAGCACGGCAACAAGATCAAATTTTTGAACTTCCGCGAGGCGCTCGAGCGAATCAACCACAACCTGCTGGCCGATCAGCCGCTGCGCACCGCCGACGGAGGCGACAACGGAGTGCGCATCGCGGATTTGAACGGTGACGGTTACGTCGACGTCGCGATTGGCATCGCGAACATGCGGAAGACTCGTGTATGGACGCCCGCCACCGGCAAGTGGGTCGAAAGCGAGCTGCCACTTGCTCTGGCCAACGCCGGCCCGTCAGCATTGCTCGATGCCGGGGAGAAGTTTGGTGTGATGAACACCAAGGGCCAGGCGAGCGAAATCGTCCTGCACGACCAGCGACGCGCCGGTTGGCATTTTGATGGCGACAAGTGGGTTGCCGATCCGCATCTGGTCACGGGGCTCGAAGTGGATGGTCAGGAGATCGTTGTCAGCCGCGCGGGAGTGGATCACGGCCTTCGTCTGCGCGACATCGACCGCGACGGTGTTTGCGAGCTGATCGTCAGCAACCCTCGCCAACAGGCGATTTTCAAATATCAGCCCGGCCACGGTTGGACCCGGCTTCCGTTCTCGCTTCCCCCAGGTACCTCGATTGTCGACGCCCAGGGTCGCGACGTGGGCTTGCGGTTCGTCGACATCGATCAGGACGGCTACGACGACGTGCTGTTCTCCAACGAGATGGGTTATTCGGCACACCTCTTCGTGCCCGGCGACAAGGGGTGGTCGCAAGTGTTCGTCTCGGGCAAACGCGGCGACGTCGGTGCCATTCCGATGATCGCCCGGGCGGGCACGAACAACGGCGCCTGGCTGCACGATCGCACCCTGTTCGTGCAAAACGAAGACACCGACAAGTTGCCCGACGTGGTCGATCGCAAGCCGCTCGACGAACTGCTCAAGGATGTGGATTTGCCGGGGCCCAAGACGCCCAAACAGTCGCTGGCCGTCACCCACGCCCGACCCGGATTTCAGATCGAGCTGATGGCGGCCGAGCCGCTGGTGACCGATCCGATTGCCTTTGCTTTTGGACCCGACGGCAAGTTGTGGGTTGTCGAGATGGGCGATTATCCGCGCGGGCTGGATGGCAAGGGCAAGAAGGGGGGCGTCGTGCGCTGTCTGGAAGACGTCGACGGCGACGGCCGCTACGACCGTTCGACCGTGTTCATCGACCAGCTTGGTTTTCCGACTGGCGTCGCGCCGTGGCGCAACGGCATCCTGATCACCGGCGCGCCCGACATTCTGTATGCCGAGGACACCGACGGCGATGGCAAGGCCGACAAGCGAGAGATTTTGTATCATGGCTTCGTGCAGGCCAATCCGCAGCATCGCGTCAACGGCTTAAAGTGGGGACTGGACGGTTGGTTGTATTGCGCTCACGGCGACTCGCTGGGCAGCAAGATCGAGTTGCGCAGGGCCGGTGGCACGGCCAGCGCCAACGGCCGCGATTTTCGCATCCAACCCGACCAGGGCTTGCTCGATCCGCAGTCGGGGCCTTCGCAGTTTGGCCGCAACCGCGACGACTGGGGCAACTGGTTCGGCTGCTCCAACAGCGAACCGATGTATCAGTTCGTCTTGGACGACGACTATCTGCGTCGCAACAAACACGTGCCGGCCGCCAATGGCCGCCACGACGTTTCCGAACAGCCCGGCGCGGCCGAGGTGTTTCCGCGCAGCCGCACGATCGCGCGTTTCAACGATCTGTATGCCGCCAATCGCTTCACCTCTGCCAACAGCACGATCGTCTATCGCGACGATCTGTTCGGCCCCGCGTTCGCGGGCAACGCGTTCGTCAGCGAGCCGGTACACAACCTGGTACATCGTGAGATCATGCGGTCCGAGGGCTTGACCTTCGTCAGCCGCCGCGCTGACGACGAGCAGGCCAGCGAGTTCCTGGCCTCGGAGGACAACTGGTTCCGTCCCACGATGCTGGCCGCGGGACCCGACGGCGCGCTGTGGATTGCCGACATGTATCGGCAAACGATCGAGCATCCCGAGTGGATTCCGCTGGAAGTGCAAAAGAAGATGGACCTACGAGCCGGGGCCGACTTGGGCCGCATCTATCGCGTCTATCCCGTTGGCACCCAACCGCGCAAGATTCCACGGCTCGATAAGTTGTCCCTTGCCGAGTTGGTCGCCGCGCTGGACAGCCCCAGCGGCTGGCAGCGCGACACGGTGCAGCAGTTGCTCGTCTGGCGAAACGACGCCGCGGCGATCGAGCCCTTGAAAAAGCTGGCGACCCAATCCGGGCGCGCCGAGTGCCGCGTGCAGGCGCTGTGGACTTTGCAACTGCTGGGCGGCTTGACGCCTGAACTGGTGCTGGCCGCCATGCAAGACAAGCACCCCGGCGTGCGTCGCCATGGCGTAAGGTTGGCCGAACCGCATTTGGCCAAATCGCCCGCGCTGGGCGACGAGGTCGTCAAGCTGGCGGCCGATGCCGACATGCAGGTGCAGCTGCAGCGTGCTTATACGTTGGGCGAATGGGATGACGCTCGCTGTGGCACGGAGCTGGGCAAATTGGCGTTGCGATTCGCCGGCGATCGCTTCCTGACCGCGGCCGTGCTGAGCTCCGTGAATCCCAAAAATTTGCACGCGACCTTGGCGACGGTCCTTGATCGGGAAGCTGGCAAGGAGCCGCCGGCCGCGCTGCTCGAATCGTTGGTGGCGCTGGCCAGCGCGTTCGACGACGAGAGCGTCCTGGGTGGCGCACTGGAAAAAATCGGCAAGGCCCGCGAGGGCCGGTATGCCCCCTGGCAGTTGACCGCCTTCGCCGGTTTGCTCGATTCGCTCGACCGTCGCAACGTCGGTTGGGAGAAGTACGACGCTTCGAAAGACCTAGCCAAGATGTTCGACTTTGCCCGCCACGCGGTCGCTAGCGCCGATGCCAGCGACGACGGCCGCCTGCGCGCGGTGCGGCTGCTGGGACGCAGCGCCGAGCATCGGGATCGCGACATTGCGTCGCTGGTGGGCCTGCTGGTTCCGCAGGCGAGCGGCGCCGTGCAGACCGCGGCTGTCGACGCGCTGGCGCGCATCGACACCGAAGCCGTGCCGCCGGCGCTGTTGACCGATTGGAAGAGTCATGGACCGGGTCTGCGGTCCGAGATTCTGGATGCGCTATTGAGCCGCGACCGCTGGGTCGAAATGCTGCTGGTCGCGATCGAAAGCCAGCAAGTGCCGGCCAGCGACATCGACGCCGCCCGCCGTCAGCGATTGCTGGGCTATCAAAATGACGCCCTCAAACAACGCGCCGCCCAGCTGTTCTCCGGCACGATCGAATCGAACCGCCAGCAGGTGCTGGCGCGACACAGCGAGGTGCTGACCATGGCCGCCGACGCCCAGGCCGGCGCGGCCGTGTTCGCCAAGCGCTGCGCGGTCTGCCACCGGCTGCGTGGCGTGGGTTTCGAAGTCGGACCCAATCTGGCGGCGCTCACCGACTATTCGCCACCGGCGCTGCTGACGGCCATGCTCGATCCGAATCGCGGCGTCGAAGCCCGCTATCTCGACTACGCGGCCGTGACCACCAGCGGGCTGACCTACACGGGCATGTTAGCTGACGAAACCGGCAACAGCGTGACCCTTCGCGGCCAGGAAGGCAAGCAGCAGACAATCCTGCGCACCGAGCTCGAAGCGCTGCGCTCGACCGGTAAATCGCTGATGCCCGAGGGTTTGGAAAAAGATCTGGCGCCGCAGGATCTGGCCAACGTGATTGCTTATCTGCGTGGGGCGGGTGCTCCGCGCAAGAAGTTCGGGGCCAACCATCCGCAACTGGTCAAACCGACCACCGACGGCACGCTGCAGCTCTATGCCACGAACTGCGAAATCTACGGCCCCACCATCGTGATGGAACGCCTGTACAAAAACCTGGGCCACTGGCAAAGCGAGAACGATCGGGTCGTGTGGAACGTCGAACTACCCAAGGCCGGCCGCTACACGGTGCGGCTCAACTATGCCTGCCTTGAGAAGAACGCGGGCAACACCTGGCTCTTGGAAGCCGGCGACAAGAACCTCCAGGGGCAGGTCGCCAGTACCGGCAGTGTCGATCGCTACCAGGAGATCGGCGGTGGCGAAATCGACCTGCCCGCCGGCGCGCAACAAATCGTTTTCCGCTCGGCCGGACCGATCAAAGGCAGCCTGCTGCAACTCGGCGGCCTGCTGCTGAAGCCGGCGGCGGCTGCGAAGTAACGGTTGAAACCCCCGCCTGACATGCCGACCGTGTCAGCCGACTCAGGCCGTGGCCGCCGCCCCGTCCAGCACGCGCGTCCAGCGTTTGGCCGTGCGCTGTTTCCAGGAGGCCTTGTGATAGGCGTAGCCGGCGATCAGCGGCACGGCCAGCGTGGCTTCGCTGTAGACCATCTGTTCATAGGCCGTATCGACCTTGCCCCAGCTTGAGGCTTCCTTCAGCGTGGAGCTTGACAGGGCGCCGTCGCGCACGTCGGCCACGGTGATCTGCACGGCATACTTGTGCATCGGCGGGTCCTCGCCCAGGATCTCGGCGGCCACGACGATGTCCTGCGTGAAGTTCTTGGGCACGCCGCCGCCGATCATGAAGATGCCGGTCGTCGGGTTGGCAATCTTCAATTGCGTCAACTCATAGAAATCCTTGACGCTGTCGATGCTCACCTTCGGCTGATCGCCGCGAGCATGCTGATGGGCCACGAGGCCGAAGCCGGCCGAGCAATCGGAAAACGCGGGGCAGAAAATCGGCACGTCGTCTTCATAGGCCGCCAGCACGATCGAGTCGCGCGTCTTGCCGTTTTCGGCCAGATAGGCTCCCATCTCGCGAATGAACTCGCGCGACGAGTAAGGGCGCGGCGCCAAGCCGTCGGCGATCAACTTGGTCGTTTCGTCGCAAATGCGCAGTTCGTCTTCGTCGATCAGCGTGTCATAGATGCGGTCGATGTGCAAATCGCGCAGTCGATCGTCATCCAGCCCCGCCTTGACGCGCTCGGGAGCCATGTAATGACGAAAGCCCAGGCCCTCGAAGAAGTCCTGGTCGACAATGTTCGCGCCGGTGCTGACCACGCAATCGACCATGCGGTTGCGGATCAGGTCGACAAACACCTTCTTCAAGCCGGCGCTAACCAGCGAGCCGGCCAGGCACAGGATGATGCCGCAGTCCTTGTCGCGCAGCATGCGATCGTAGACATCGGCGGCCCGCGCCAAATCGCGTGCCGAGAAGGCCATGTGGTTCATCGCCTCGACCAGCGGCACCGGATTGTGGCGCGTGATGTCGACGTGTTCGATCGTTTTGGCGAACAATTCCTTCTTATCCAACATGGCCGTGTTCCTCGTGGAAAAAGCGCAAAAGCAAACCGACCCAAAATTCTAGGCGAAAAACGCGTCGGCAGAAAGTGGCCGCGCGGGGCGTTTGCCACCCATCGGCTGCCCATATCTCGCGAGGGATGCCCGCTCGTCCGTCGAATAGCAATGGCGCACGGTGCCTTGATCAGTTGGTTTTACCCGTTCAATCCGTAGGGTATAATTTGGTGGAAATCGACTTTTGACGCTTGCGATAGGTGATCGATGTCGCTGGAGATTCAGGCAACCTACGAAGACGGTGTTTTGAAGCTCGACAAGCCGTTGCCCCTTGAGGAGCACGCGCGTGTCACGGTCACCGTTACGGCAAGTGGCGGCACGATTGGCGAAAGTGCCGGATTGCTCCGCTGGCCTGGCAGTCCGGAGGATCTCGATTACCTGCTCGGTCGCGAGAACGCACCGGGGGAAAAATGAGCACGTTTCCCGAAATTCCCTCGGGAGCCGCGTTGTTCCTTGATGCCAACACATTTGTCTATCATTTCACCGCGCAGCCGTTGTACGGTTCGGCTTGCACGGCCCTCTTGGAAAGAATCGAACGCTCAGACGTCATCGGATTGACGTCCGCTCACATACTCGCCGAAGTTTCACACCGGCTGATGACGATCGAGGCCTGCATCATGTTTGGCTGGCCTGCCCGTAATATCGCGACACGTCTGGCGAAGCATCCTGAGCAGATCGCGAAGCTGACGCTATTCGAGCGAGCACTCAGCGCAATCGACAAGCTCGCGCTACGAGTAATACCCGTTACCGAAGGTCATTTGGCGCGTGCCGCGGGATTGAGTCGGCAGTACGGACTATTGACGAATGATGCGCTGCTGGTCGGGGCCATGCTGGAAAGCAACGTGAAGAGCGTGGCCACGAACGATGCCGATTTCGACCGCGTACCCAGCATCACGCGTTTCGCGCCGGCATAAGACAAAGACCCGGACAACGTGCGTTTGGCTGGCGGGCCTAGCGGATGCTCATATCGCAGCTGACGCCGCCGGCGGCGGTCAGGTAGGCGCTCTTCGAGTAGTCCATCACCATGCGATGGGCGCTGAATCGCCAGGCCAGCGAGGCGATCGAGTTCTTCATCCGCTGGATCCAACCCCGCGGCAAACCGTCGACGTCACGCTCGTAGAACAGCGGAATCACTTCATTTTCCAGCGTGTCGTACAGGGCCTGGCCGTCGCGCTGGTCGCTGATCTGGTCGGAAATGTGGCTCTTGCCGTTGCCGATGGCAAAGCCGTTCGTGCCGTCGTAAGCTTCGGCCCACCAACCGTCGAGCACCGACAGATTCAGGCCGCCATTGAGCACCACCTTCTGGCCGCTGGTGCCCGAGGCCTCCAACGGGCGGCGCGGATTGTTCATCCACACGTCGACACCCTGGATCATGTGCCGGCAAACATTGATGTCGTAGTCTTCGATGAACACCACGCGGCTGGCGCAGCGGTCGTCGTGCCGGCAGTTGGCGATCTTCTTGATCAGTTGCTTGCCGGGCTCGTCGGCCGGGTGGGCCTTGCCGGCAAAGATGATCTGAATCGGCCGGTCCGGATCGTTCAACAACCGATACATCCGATCGATGTCGGCCATGATCAGGTCGGCCCGCTTGTAAGTGGCAAAGCGGCGGGCAAAGCCGATCGTCAACACGTTCGGGTCGAGCAAATTGCGCGCGGCCTCGACCACGGCGTCGCTCTCTCCTCGGCGGCGGCACTGCCGGCTGACACGGCGGCGCACGAACGCCAGCAACAAGTTCTTGAGCGCGTAGTGTACTTCCCACAGTTCGCCCGGATCGACCTGGTGAATGTTCTGCCAGGCGTCCGGCTCGCCCATTCGCACCAACCAACCGACCTGGAAGTTGCGGTCATAGAGCTGCAGCATCTGCCAGGCCAGCCAGCTGGGCACGTGGACGCCGTTGGTAATGTGCCCGATCGGAATTTCCTCTTCAACGCGCCAGGGCCACAGGTGGGCCCACATCTTGCGCGAGACGTGGCCGTGCAGGCAGCTCACCGCGTTCGCCCGCCGCGAAAGCTTGAGTCCCAACACGGTCATGCAAAAGCTTTCGCTTTCGTTGTGCGGTTCGACGCGGCCCAGGCCCATCAATTGCTCATAGCTGATTCGCAATTGATCGCGTAAGGGGCCCAAGTGCTCTTCGATCAAACCGCCATCAAAGCGGTCGTGACCGGCCGGCACCGGCGTGTGCGTGGTAAAAACCGTGTGCTGCGCCACTTCACGCAGCGCCGTGTCAAAGCTCTGGCCGTCGTTGTGCATTCGCTCGCGAATGGCCTCCAGCGTGGCAAACACGCTGTGCCCTTCGTTCAGATGATAGACGCCCGGCGTGATGCCCAGCGCCGCGAGCGCCTTGACCCCGCCGACGCCCAGCACGAGCTCCTGGCGAATGCGGGTGCGGTGGTCGCCGCCATACAGCCGGCTGGTCAACTCGCGGTCTTCGGGGCTGTTGCCCTCGACGTCGCAATCGAGCAGGTACAGATTCACGCGACCCACGCGCATCAGCCAGACCTTGGCCAGCAGTTGGCCCGTGCGGGTGTCGATCGTTACCGTGATCTGCCGGCCGTTGGCCGCCAGGGCCGGCTCCATCGGCACGTTTTCGACCTTGGTATCGAGATACTCCTCGCGCTGATAGCCGTCGAGATCCAGGTGCTGCTTGAAATAGCCCTGATCGTAGAACAGGCCGATCGCCACCAGCGGAATTCCCAGCCCACTGGCGCTTTTGATGTGGTCGCCCGAGAGCACGCCCAGGCCGCCCGAGTAGATCGGCACCGATTCGTGGATGCCGAATTCAGCCGAAAAGTAGGCGACGGGCTTCGAGCCCAACACGCCGGCATGGGTGCGACCCCACGTCTGCGTGTTGGCCATATATTCCTTCAGCCGGCGATAGGCATAGTTGATACGGCTGTAGAGCACCAACTCCGAGGCCCGCATCTCCAATCGCTCGGGCGTGAATTCGGCCAGCAGCGCGATCGGGTTATGGTCCAGCTGGCGCCAACGAATCGGATCGAGGTCGCGGAAGAGGTTGATGACTTCAGGGTGCCAGGTCCACCAAAGATTGCGGGCCAGTGCGTTGCACTTGTCGTAGATGGTCTGCGGCCACTGTTCGTGGTGCGAGGTTTTTTGCAATGCTTCGGTGGGCGCGGTTTCGATCTGACTCATTCAGTCCCCCTCCAAAACGACAGGAAAGCTCCGGATTATATCGAGGTGGCAAAATGGGAGCGACCCCACAAATTGACCACCGGGCTCCGCGCCGCCTTGGAAGTTGCCCGATCTTACCCGCTTCACTAGATTTAACTTTTGCCTGCTGCCGCATTATAGCGCTCCAACCGCCGTTTTGTCGAATGGTGGCGCACGATTCGCCGCTGACTTTCCCAGAACAGTCACCATGAGCCAGCATTCTGACATCACCTCGCCCGACGATTCGGCGCTCGATCAGTTGTGCGAGGCGCTGGTCGCGCTGGGGCCCGAGCTCGATCGGACGGACGCCTGGCCGAGCGAACAATTGCGGCTCTGCGGCGAAGCAGGAGTATTTCGCTGGTTCGTGCCGCGCCGCTGGGGCGGGCTCGAATGGAGCGACGCCGACATCACACGCGGATACTTGCGATTGGGCGCCGCCTGTCTGACCACGGCCTTTGTGATCACGCAGCGCACCGGTGCCTGCCAGCGGATCGTCGGCAGCGAAAATGAACCCCTCAAGGAGCAGCTGCTGGGGCCGCTAGTCACGGGCGAGTCATTTGCCACGGTCGGCATCTCGCACCTGACGACCAGCCGCCGCCATCTCAGCCGGCCCGTGCTGGCCGCCCACGAAACCACTGAGGGCTTCGTCCTTGACGGCTACTCCCCGTGGGTCACTGGCGCCGACCATGCCAGCACGATCGTCACCGGTGCCGTGCTGGAGAATGGCCAGCAGATTCTGGTCGCGCTGCCAACCGATTTGCCCGGCGTCGCCATTCCTGAACCTCCGCGGTTGGTGGGACTGTCGGCCAGCCACACGGGCGAAGTTCGCTTGAGCAACGTCAAGCTCCCGCACGAGTGCCTGCTGGCTGGTCCGGCCGAGAACGTGATGAAGATCGGCGTTGGCGCCGGAACCGGGGGGCTGCAAACCTCGACGCTGGCGATTGCCCTGGCTTCGGCAGCGATCGATTTTCTGGAACACGAAGCCATCGCCCGACCCGATTTGGGAACCCCTGGGGCCGAGCTGCGCCGCGAGCAACTCGACTTGACCGACACGCTGTTGGCGCTGGCCAGTGGCAACGCGGTTTGCACGAACGACGAGCTACGCGCCCGAGCCAACAGCTTGGCGCTGCGTGCCAGCCAGGCCGCGCTGGCCGCCGCCAAAGGCACTGGCTATGTCGTCGGCCATCCGGCCGGCCGCTGGTGCCGGGAGGCCCTGTTCTTTCTCGTCTGGAGCTGCCCGCAGGGAGTCATGGCCGCGAACCTTTGCGAACTGGCCGGCCTCGATTGATGCGACGGCGTGCGTGACGCTGCTCGAAACCGCAGCTTGAACGTCTGGTCCAGCGGGTGACACCTTGCCAATCGAAATCCTTCCGGCTGATCTGGGCGACCCCGCGCATTGCGCTGGAGTGGTCGACGTGCTCGACTCGTACGCCAGCGACCCTGTTGGCGGCGGCAGGTCGCTAGGTGCCGACGTCCGCCAGCGGCTCGTCTCGGGACTGCGCGATCATCCCACGACGTTCATTCTGCTGGCCCTTTCCGACGGTCGCGCGGTCGGCGTGCTGGTCGGCTTCTTTGGCTTCTCGACGTTTCAGGCTCGCCCGCTGCTCAACATCCACGACCTGGCCATCATCCCCGAATGTCGCGGGCAGGGGATCGGCCGTCAGTTGCTCGCGGCCGCCGAAGCCGCCGCCCAAGCACAGGGCTGCTGCAAGCTCACGCTCGAAGTGCAAGACGATAACCACCGAGCCCTGGGGCTCTACAAGACGTTCGGCTTCGCCGAGGTTACGTATGGCGACTCTGGGCCGACGCGGTTCTTGAGCAAGCCGCTGGATCACGGTCCCACATAGCCGCGTGCCGTTAACTCGTCGGCGATGCGCGTGCCGGTGGCCGGATATTGCCGTGGCTCGACCTCGACCACCATCAACGTCTCGGAGGCTTCGCCGAAGGGGCCCTCGGCGATGATCTCGCCGCGGCGATTCGTGGCCAAGGAGCAGCCGATCGTCTTGCGGCCTTTCCAGGGTCCATCATCCAACCAGCCGACGGCGCTGACGCCGATGACGGGCAGGTCATAGAGTCGACCCAGCTCGGTGTACGCGGTGCGCCAACGATCGCCGTAGGGTCGGGCCACGTTGTCGTGGTCGCCGTCGACGGCCCAAGCCGAGGGCGAAAGGAGCAGTTGCGCTCCCATCCGGGCCAGCACGTGGCCGATGGCCAGCGAGTTGGGAAAGTTGTCGGCGCAGATGTTGATGGCCAGCGTGCCCAATTCGGTCTCGGCCACGGCCAGGCGATCGCCGATCGAATACAAGTCGTGCGCGATGTCGAGCTCGTTGATTTTGCGATGCACGAGCAGAATCTTCCCGCTGGGATCGATCAACACGGCCGCGTTATAGATCCGTTCGCCCGAGCGTTCGACCAGGCCGGCGACCACATAGATGCGATGTTGCCGCGCCGCTTCCACCAGTCGGTCGGAGTGCGGCCCGGGAATCGGCTCGGCCAGCCGTCGTGCGCTGGGGTCGGTCCAGCCCAGGTCCAGGCACTCGGGCAGCACGACCAGGCGGCACCCTTGGGCGGCGGCCGCGGCGATCGCTTGGACGGCCCGATTGAGATTCTTCTCTGGCTGGGCCCCCTCGACCAGCATCTGGGCCATGCCGATTTTAACCTTCGCGATGGTCATCAACGAGAACCTCCTCTCGGTTACATGCTGGCAGCCAACGGGCCGTCGCCATGTCGGTGATTGTACTGACCGGGCGACGGCGAATCGAACGTGGAAGGCCAGCGGGTGAGTGTCACCGAGGCTGGCGGCCCCTTTTCGTCGCGGCGGACCTGCGGTAAGATTTGCCTTTTCGGTAATTTGGTTGAAGCAACGCACGGGCGTTTTCGTTAACAAGGAGCACAGGCGAACCGATGGCCAACGATACCAACGTGACCTGGCATGAGCACAGCGTTTCTCGCGAAGAGCGCGAACAATTGAACCGCCACAAGGGCTGCGTCATTTGGTTCACTGGGCTGAGCGCCTGCGGCAAGAGCACCGTGGCCAATCTCGTGGACCACAAACTGCACAAGAAGGGCCAGCACAGCTTCGTCCTCGACGGCGACAACGTGCGCATGGGCCTCAATGCCGGCCCCGGCATGCTCAAGGAACGCCATGGCGAGGAGTTCTCCAAGCGATTTGGCCTGGGCTTTTCGGCCCAAGACCGCGAAGAAAACATTCGCCGCATTGGCGCCGTTGCCAAGTTGTTCTGCGACGCCGGCCTAGTGACGCTGACGGCTTTTATCAGCCCCTATCGCCGCGATCGCGNNGAAAGCCCGCGCCGGCGAGCTCAAGGGTTTCACCGGGATCGACGATCCCTACGAAGCGCCGAACAAGCCCGAGCTGAAGCTCGACGCCTTGAGCAAGTCGGCCGAGGCGCTGGCCGACGAAGTGCTCGCCTTTCTGACCAAGATCGGCAAGATCAGCTAGTCGACGTGTTGGTCGCTGAAGCTAAACCGTTGCGTAGCTAGCATGAATTCGCCGGATGCCCTCCCGTCGGGTGGGCATTCCTGCATTGACAACTCGCACGGTCGCATTACATTAAATGCGCATTAGGATGCGGCCAGTATGATACTGAGCCGTCGCGGGCTGACTTATTCGGGCGAACAGTCAGTCTGATTTTTTCCGAGTCGTGGTAAGTCATGGTCGCTGTGTCGGCGCATGACGATTTCCAAGGAGGGGAGGCAATCTCATCATGCTGACCGCGAAAGCGAAAGACGTTCAGCCCAGTGCACAGCAGGCCCTGGCGGCCAGCCCCGTGTACGCGTTGCGCGACCTGCAAGTCGAACAACAGGGCGGCACGCTGCTGATTAGCGGGGAAGTGTCGAGCTTCTATCACAAGCAACTCGCGCAGGAAGTTGTGCTGCACGCCGCCGAAGGCGTCGAAGTCGTGAATTCGATTCACGTCCGTTAGTTGGGGTCCTGTTCTGGTGGGGTCCCCGTTCTAGCTGGGATCCTGTTGGGCAAGCTGGTTCTCAGCGGCCCGTCATTGGCCCACACTCCAACGCATCGCAGGGAGCGATGCCGCTGGGCCCTAGGGCCTGCCGGGTCTTATACCAACCACTGAAATTGCT
>PLYM01000277.1 GCA_003153375.1 Planctomycetaceae bacterium | reverse complement strand
ACTCCTTCTGGAGAAAAATGAGAACCGTTTGAGTGACCCCAGAACAATCGCGTCGCCCAGCCTCCGTCCTCTCGAGTTCAAGAGACGCTTGCTTTTGCGCCGCCAAATTGGACCGCCGCGACACTCCCACGGCGCGCCGTTTTGGATCGCCGTCAACAGCCCACCTTACCAAATTGACGAGGCAGCCGTTTGGCGACGAATTGACGGGTACCATCTGGCTCTGCCAGTGAGTGACGGATGAAGTCTCATGAAACTGGGGTAGTGAGAGGGCATTTCGATCCCTATCCTTGGACGGCATCCCGAGGCCGTCCGGATCGGTAACTGCACTGGTTATCTGTCGCCGAATCAATGGGCACACGATGCGAAACGACTTGCACAGAGGCGGCAGCCCGCGGTGGCTGTCACTGACGCTTGTGGCCGCTTGCGTGTTGATGTCAGGCTGCAGGCTCTTTGCACCGCGCGACGATTCTGAAAGCGCAAAAAGTGCGGATGGCAAGAAGACTTCCCTCTGGAATCGACCTCTGCGCGATGAGCGAGCACTAGAAGTCGAACGCCACCTAGGCGGCCTTTAAAGCCTCCTACAACTTGAAAACGGTTTCCGCAACTCGACGTGAGAGGCGGGCCCAGTTCGATCACGGTATCAATCGAGCGCGCTTTGCGCTTTTGTTTGGCGGGGCCGTCGCCTCAACGGGAGCGATTTGGCGGAGCATGGCTTGAGCTGGGCGAGCGAGTTGGAGCGGTTGGTCCCAGTCCGCTCCACGGACGAACCGAATCGGCGGTTGACGGGGCCATCTCCTGAAGCACGCGGTGCAGTGGTTTGAGTACCTGATCGATCCGGCGGTGGCGAATCGCAAGGTCAGGGCCGGCAACCGTACGTGGCCGAGCGCGAGAGCGCAAAGTATCCTGAAATCGTTGATTCGTACGTACGACCAACTTGCTATCGAAACGCTGGCGTTTCTGTCCAGAATCCTCTGCGCCCCCCAGCCGCAGGTTATTCCCGCATGAGACGGTAATCAATTACTAATTCCCTGGCACCCTATCTTCGGCATAAGCTGCAACGAACCACAGCCCGGATCCGCAGGAATTCATTCCGGCTCTTTGACCTTGTCGGTATGTCCACCAGTTTTGTCCTTCACCTTTTGCATGAGTTCTTGGACCTCTTCCTTTGCCCTTTGTTCATCCTGTTGAATCTTGTCTGGGTTTGCGGTAAACCAACCCCGATAAAACCCGAAGCCAACGATTCCTACCACGAGGATCAAGAGCGCGACAAAGAGCCTTTTCATGACATGTCCTTCCCCGAATATTTTACGCCGCCGGTCCTGTTCACTCGTACGACGCGCCCTGCCGAAAAACTAGCCGGCTGGCGGTGGGCTAGCGGATCTAAATTCAGCCAACACAGAATCGGGCGTCGTTGCTCGTATGGCATCAATCTGACTATCAATTCTTGCGATCCGCGCCAATCGCTCTGGCGTGTCCTCTGGTGACAGCTGAGCCTTCTTTGCCTGCAGTTCTCGTATCCGTGCATCTCTCACGATTTCGGCAGCTTTGAGCAACTTCGATTCGTCTTTGCCTTGGGCAATGAGTCTGCGCAGCTTTTCCTCTTTCTCCCCGCGAATGGGGATCTTTTTCTGGAAGTTCGAGACGTAGCTTGTCATCGTCCCCCATCATAACCGACGAGGATTGCAACTCCCAGAAAGTGGGGGAGAGGGAACCTAGCTAGTCCGAGAAACCCTTGAAAAGCTACTCAGAGAACTGCTCGTCAGACTTGGACCATCGCTATCCCGAAACACCTCGGCTTCGATGTTGCCGTCAGCGACGAACTCGCTTGCCAACGCTCTCCGCGCCACCGCTAGCATTATTCGGCAGGCGCTGTTGAACCAACCGTGCTGCGCTGCTTTGACAGTTAAGATGCAGCAACAAGTCACCCAGGCGCTAACGAGGAGGAGCCTGCGGTTCGGCTTGCCGGCGCCGATTGCTGGCCTTTCTTTCACAGCCGAGCCAAGCAAGCGCCGACCGCGTTTCGGCAGTCGCGAGTCAAACGCCTCTTGACGGCGATTACAAATGTAATTATTTACAAGCGTAATCGAATGGCCAGCAAGGAACGGCCACGAAGCACGCAGGGGAACATGCGATGGCGAGTGTGACGATTTCGGATGCGGAGTGGCAGGTGATGAATGTGGTCTGGAATGGCCAGCCGCTGACGGCCCAGGAGGTTGTCGAGGGGTTGGCGGACCAGGCCGATTGGGCACAGGCCACGATCAAGACGATGTTGCACCGGCTGGTCAAGAAGTCGGTGCTGACTTACGAGCTGCAAGGCAATCGTTACGTCTATCGCTCGCGCGTTCGCCGCAGCGACTGCGTGCGCGATGCCAGCCGCTCCTTCCTCCAGCGGGTTTTCGACGGCGAATCGGCGCCGCTCTTGGCCCACTTTCTTCGCAACTCCAGGTTGTCAGCCGATGAGATCGCCCGGCTGCGGCAAATCCTCGATCAGCAGGAGCACAAGTCATGAACGGATTCGAAGCGGGATTGGCCTTTGCCTATCAGTGGGGATCGGCCGGGTTGGAGCTGGCCGTCGTTGCCGCCGGCTATGCCGCGCTGCTGGCCGTGGCCGTGGCGCTCGTCAACGTTCTCTTTCGCCGCTGGCTCTCGGCCGGTCAACTGGGCCTGCTGTGGGGGTTGGTGTTGGTGCGGCTGATGTTGCCGATCGCGCCCGAGTCGTCGTTGAGTCTGCAAAATCTGAGCCGCGCCGTGCCGGCGGTTGAAGCCGCGACGCCGCCAGCGGTGTCGGCCAGTGCTGCGGTGCTCGACACGCTCGATCCGCCATCCTATTCAGCAGAATGGCAGCCGCCTACGCCAAGCCTCGCGGAGCAAGCTGGTGACCTGTTCCTTGCGCTGCTGCCGCTGGTGTGGCTTGCGGGCGCGGTGGCCGTCGTCTGCTGGACCATGATCGTCAATTGGCGATTCAGTCGTCGAGCGCGGCGCACGCCTGTCTGCCGCGACGAGCGGTTGTTGCGACTGTGGGCGGGCTGTTGTCGTCAGGCTGGGGTGGGCTCGTCGATCGGCGTGCTACAGTTCGATGGCGTGGAGCAGCCGGCGGTCATGGGCCTGTTCCGGCCCCGGCTGTTGTTGCCGAGCACGGCGACGGATCTCGACGATGAACAACTGCGGATGGTCATGCTGCACGAGTTGGCCCACGTGCGGCGTTGCGATATCGCCGTCAACTGGCTGCTGGTCGTCGTGCGGGCTGCCCATTGGTGGAATCCGATTTACTGGCTGGCGGCGGCGCGGTTTGTCAGCCTGCGCGAGCAAGCCTGCGACGCCTTCGTGCTGCAACGGCTCGATTCGTCGTCCAGCCGGGGCTACAGCGAGCTGTTGCTGCTGCTCGCCGAACGGGGACCGAGCGGCGGGCGCTGGCGCGTGATGTTGCCGGTGTCGATCCTCGGGTTCTTGTCGTCCTTCTTTCGTCGCCGCGCGGTGCGCAATCGCCTGCGGGCGTTGCGAACAGCCGGCAGAGTGCGTGGCCCTTGGCAGACCGTGGCTGGAGCTTTGACGATTGCCTTGGCTGCTGGCGCCGGATTGACCGATGCCAAGGTGCCAGCACCCCCGGCTGAGTCGACCGATTGGCTGCCGGCGGCCACGGTCGATCGCGCGGCGTGGCCCGTCGTTGAGCGTGAGACCGGGCCGGATGAAACGCGTGTTTATGTGATCGACAAAGTGCTCGAGCGCATCGCCGCCGACGGCGGAACGCTGGAGTATGCCTGGATGCAAATCGAGCCTTTAGTCGGCAACTTGCTACGCTGGCAATCGAATCTCAACACGGTGCCTTTCAACACAAGCGGTCCCAATCCCACGTTCACTGACTTTGTAGCGACTGTTTCGGACCGGCCCCGGGATCGTTATACGTTCGAGGGCGGGCAATTGACGGTCCGCGCGCCGCGCGAAGTGCATGAGGAGCTGGCGGGCAATCTCGCGGCCTGGGAGCAAGCCGGCTTGGGGCAGATCTCGGTTTGGTGCCGATTTATTTCGGGCCTGCCGACCAGCGTCGCTCCGGAACTGGGGCTGACGTGGCGCTACCACAACGCAACGTCGCAGGCCGTTGGCGAGCCAGAATTGATTGCCGACTCGCACAACACAACGCCGGTCGTGCGGGCCTCGGCCGTCGTGAACGATTACTTTCCCGTTGCGGTGGCGACCCTCGACTCGGCTAAGACCAAGCGGCTGGTCGACGCAGCGGAGAGCAATCGCCGCACGAATGTGCTGTACGCGCCCAAAATCACGCTGTTCAGCGGCCAGCGTGCCCACCTGAACGATTATTCGCAAACGCCGTTCGTGGTCGGCGTGCGCGAAGTCACACCCGGCGTGCAAGAGCCGAACATCGTCGTCGTCGACGACGGAACTAAAGTCGCGATGCGCGCCACGCACACGGCCGATCGCAGCCGGGTGCGCCTGGCGGCGCGTGTCGAGCTGAGTCACATCGGCGAAGTGCGCACCGCGGCCCTGACGTTGGGCGCGGAAATGGGTGCCATTCAATTGCCCCGCGTCAGACGCTGTTCGATCGACGTCGCTTCGGAGGTGAAGTCGGGCGACTCGGTGCTGATCGGGTGCATGTCGAGCTACGAAGACAAGCGGTTCATGTACGTGCTGCTCACCGTGCAAGACGTCACCGAAGCCGCGCGGGCCGCCAAGTGAAGCGTCAGGCCATGCCGCAGGAAGCGAGCAGCGCTTCCTGCACGATCAGGTCGTGCGCGGTCGTGAAGTCGGGCGTGGCCCGCTCTTTGACCACGGCGGCGAACTGCCGCAGGTCGGCGATTTGCAGCGTGGCGGCCGGCAGTTCCTTGACCTGCCAGTCGGCCGCGCCGGCCTGATAGATTTCGATCGGCTGGATGTTCTTGTTTGCCAGGTGGCCGCTGCCGAGATGCGGAATCGAGCAGGCGCCGGCGGTGCCATAGACTTCGATCCGCCGCGCGTGCGGCGCCACTTCCAAGGCCGGCACTTCGATGATGCCCCAGGCGCGCTCGAAGCCAAAGACCGCCACGCCGTTGTCGACAAACGTGCCCGGCCCGCCGTGATGATGGGCCATGAACGGCGTGACGCTGAGCGGTTTGCCCAGCAGGGCCACCATCAGGTCGACGACGTGCCCGGCCATTTCGAAAAAGATGCCGCCTTTGTAGCGTCCGAGTTCGTCGACGTAGTGGTCGTACGACTTGAGATCCTTGGGCAGCCGCGCGCGAAAGGCGTAAATCTGACCCAGCGAGCCGGCGCGGGCTTGCCGCAGCAATTCCTGCACGGCCGACATATAGCGGAACAGGTAGATCATCTGCACGTGCAGATGCTTTCGCTGGGCCAGGTCGACCAGCGCGCGAAACTCGTCCATCCGCACGCCGGCAGGTTTTTCCAGCATCACGGGCCGGCCGCTCTCGAGCGCCAGCCGGGCCAGCGACAGGTTCTCGTAGACGCGGCTTTCGACCACCACGCCCTCGAGTTGCTCGGAGAGCAATTGCTCCGGCCTCTCGAAGACGCGGAAGTTCGGAATCAGCGGTTCCCACTTGCGGCGCTTCTCGGCGACCACGGCCGGATCGGGATCGTAAAATCCGACCAGGGCAAATTCATCGGGATGCTCGGCCACCTGGCGGACGATGCCGTCGGCGTGCGAATGCCACATTCCCAACATGCCCAGCTTGATCATCGATTAGCCCGGTCGTCGGGTAGGAGGTCGTGCGGAATGAAGAAAGTTGTTTCGTGAGATGGGGCGTAGGTCGGTCCCTGGCGTGCTGGTTCATTGGCGTCGCAACGCCGCGGCACCAGAGCGTCGGTCTCGAATTTACTCCCTTTCCAGGGCATTGCAACCGAATCTCTTGCCCAGGTCGCACAACCCGGCGGCCTGGGGCCGATCTGGCTGGGTCTGCCGCGGCAAGGCTTGAATTACCGGGTAGATTAGTAGTGCCTGCCATTGTCGTCCCACCGTTTTTTTTGAGGAGTCCGACCGTGACCCCATTTGCACGGATCATCGTTGCTCTGCTGGTGGCGCTGACCGCCTTTCCCAGCATCTTGCTGGCCGACCCGGGTGTGTGCTGCATACCCAACACGACGCGCTGCCAATTGCCGGTGGCCAAGACCTATCGCATTCAGCCGAGTTTCTGTCCCCAGGAACTCGTGGCCATGATTCCGCAGTGCGTGCCCGGCGGTTGCAGCAGCGAATGCGGGCCCTATGGCGTGCCGCCGATCTTCGCCTCGGGCAACCAGCTCGTGATCCGCCAGACGCCCGAGGTCCATGAGCGAATCGTCCAATATCTGACCTCGCTGGGAGCGTATCTCAAGCCGGTGCCGGTGGCCAATCCGCGGTGAGGATGCATCAGCGGGGCGAGTTGTTCGTCGCGCGGGCGCGAGTTACGATAGGCGCTGGCCGCGGCCTTCGGCTGGGCGCTCGCATCGTGTCGGGCTCGCCGCACGCCGCGAGCGTTGAGGGCTCGAACTGGTGTTGGTGCGCGTTGCGAAGTTTATTGCCGCTTGTGGGTGCTGGCGCCGTGCTTTGATTTCGGCCTGGGCACTCGTTGCGATTTGCGGCGCGAGCCTGCTGTCGGTCGAAGTTCTATCAGCGGCAGAGCCGTCGGCTGGCGATCTGGAGTTCTTCGAGAAGCAGATTCGCCCGCTGCTCGCACAGCACTGTTACGAATGCCATAGCGGCGCGAGCAAGAAGATTCAGGGCGGGTTGCGGCTGGATGGTTCGGCGGCCTGGCTGGCCGGGGGTGACACGGGGCCGGCCGTGGTGCCGGGCGATCCCGACAAGAGTCTGCTCGTGTGGGCGGTGCGTTATGCCGACTCGGATCTGGAGATGCCGCCGCGCGGCAAGTTGCCTCCTGAGGTCATTCAGCTCTTCGAACAATGGGTGGCCAGGGGCGCGCCCGCTCCGGCCGAAATCGTTGAGGCGACAACGGCCAAGAGAACGTTCGACCTGGCCGCCGGTCGGCAGTTCTGGTGCTACCGACCGATCGTCGCGCCCCCGCTGCCGCAACCCAATGACGCACGTTGGGCGGCGAGCCCGATCGATCGATTCATCCGCGTGGGCCAGGAAGCCGGTGGCTTGACGCCCAACGCCGAGGCCGACCGCGCGACATTGGTGCGCAGATTGTATTTCGACCTGCTCGGCCTGCCGCCGACGCCGGAAGAGATCGACGGGTTTGTCACCGACGGCGCGCCCGACGCCTATGAGCGACTGGTCGATCGACTGCTGGCTTCGCCCCACCTGGGCGAACATTGGGGTCGGCACTGGCTCGACGTGGCCCGCTTTGGCGAATCGCTGACACTGCGGGGCTTCATCTGGCCCAACGCCTGGCGCTATCGCGATTATGTGATTGCGGCTTTCAACGACGACGAGCCGTTCGACCGTTTCGTGCGCCAGCAGATTGCCGGCGACTTGTTGGCGGCCAGCTCGTTGGCCGACCGTCAATGGCAGTTGATCGCCACCACGTTTCTGGCGCTGGGCAATACGAATCTCGAAGAGCAGGACAAACGGCAGTTGGACATGGTCGTGGTTGACGAGCAGCTTGACACGATTGGCAAGGCGCTGTTGGGGCAGACGATTGGCTGTGCCCGCTGCCACGACCACAAGTTCGATCCGATTCCCACCCGCGACTATTACGCGCTGGCCGGCATCTTGCGCAGCTCGAAGCTGCTCGATCACGCCAACGTTTCCAAGTGGGTCGAGGTTCCGCTGCCGCTGCCGCCGGAAGAGGAGGCGCCGTTTGCCCAGCGTGAGGCGGAGCTGGCCGCGGCGCAAGCGCAGAGCGACAAACTGACCAAGGTGATCCCGCTTTTGACCAAGGCTGTCGATAGCTTTGCTCCGCTCCCCGCTCCCAAGATCGCGATCGAAGACTTGAGCGGCATCGTGGTCGACGACAGCCGGGCCAAGAAGGTGGGCGAGTGGAAGGACTCGCACCGGTCGCAGCCCTACCTCGGTGCCGGTTATGTTCACGATGACAACGATGGCAAGGGAGAAAAGACGATCTCCTTCGAGCCCACGCTGGAGAAGGACGGTCGTTACGAGTTGCGGTTTGCTTACAGTCCAGGCGCGAACCGGGCCGCCGAGGTGCCGGTGACGATCTTCAGCGCCGACGGCGAACGAACGATCGCGATTAACGAGCGCACCACGCCACCGATCGAGGGACGATTCGTTTCGCTGGGCGAGTATAACTTCGAAGCCGCCGGGCAGAGCCTCGTGCTGGTCAGCAACGAGGGGACGCGCGGCCATGTCACGGCCGACGCGGTGCAATTCCTGAGCGTCGACGCGGCTGCCAAGAAAGCCGACGATTCGCCCGTGGCCGCGGAACTGGAGAATCAAAAGCAGTTGGACCGGTATGCCGAGACCAAAGCCGGGCTGGAGGCGGCGCTTGCCGAGAAGGCGGACTTGCAGCGGCGAATCAAAGAGCTGCGCGCCGCGCCGCAGCGTCCCACGGTGATGTCGGTTGTCGAACGGCCCGACGCGGGCGACGCCGCGATTCACGTGCGCGGGTCGGTGCATGCGCTGGGCGAGGTGGTTCCCCGTGGGTTCTTGCAGGTGGCATCACTTGTGACAGTGCCTACGATTCCCGCCGGTCAAAGCGGGCGGCGCGAGCTGGCCGTATGGTTGACTTCGCCCACCAATCCGCTGACGGCCCGAGTGTGGGTCAACCGCGTCTGGCACTGGCTGTTTGGCCAGGGGCTGGTGCGCACGACGGACAACTTTGGCGCGACGGGCGAGAGGCCCTCACACCCCGAGTTGCTCGACCATCTGGCCGGTCGGTTCGTCGACCAAGGCTGGTCGACTAAGACCCTACTGCGAGAGATCCTGCTCTCAAGAACGTACCGGCTGGCGTCGTCCGAAAGTGCCGAGGCGCTGGCGCGCGATCCCGAGAATCGCCTGCTGTGGCGGATGAATCGCCGCCGGCTCGAGGCCGAATGTCTGCGCGACGCCATGCTCGTGGCCAGCGGCCAGCTCAATGCCACGATCGGCGGCGGCACGATTCGACCGGGAACGAAGGCCGATTATGGCTATCAGGATCGCGACACGCGGCGCGGCGTGTATGTGCCGGTTTTTCGCAACGCGCCCAATGAGTTGTTCGATGCTTTTGACGTGGCCGATCCGAGCCTGGTGGTCGGCCGTCGTGAGACGAGCACCGTGGCGACGCAATCGCTCTACTTCATGAACCATCCGTTCGTCCACGAGCAAGCCCAGGCCGCGGCCCAGCGGATGTTGGCTGATCGCACGTTGACCGACGACGACCGCCTGCGCAGCGCGTTTCGCTGGTCGCTCGGTCGCGAGCCGACGCTGTCCGAACGACGGATGACGACCGAGGCCGTATCGGTGATGAGCACGTCGCCCGAGCGGCGCGTGGCGGCCTGGACCATGCTCTGGAAAACGCTGTTTGCCTCGCTCGACTTTCGCTACCGGGACTAGTTGGCTGACGATGTTCGACTCCGCCCCATCACGACGCGATTTTCTGCGGGCCACGGCCTGCGGCTTTGGCTCACTGGCCTTCTCGGGCCTGGCGGCCGACTCGTGCGCGAAGGGCGCCGAAGAGCTGCCGCACGTCGTGCCCCGCGCACGCCGCGTGATCTTTCTGTTCATGCAAGGGGGCGTGAGCCACGTCGACTCGTTCGACTACAAGCCGCGGCTCGAACAGGACGACGGCAAGAGAATGCCTTTTGACGACGCTCGCCAGCGAGCCAACACCGGCGCCGGCGACAGCCCGCAACGGGTGATGAAGTCGCCCTGGAAGTTCCAGCAGTACGGCGCAAGCGGTCGCTGGATTTCCGAACTGTTTCCCGAGACCGCGCGGCACGCGGACAATCTTTGTTTTTTGCACGGTCTGCACACCGAAGGCGTGGCGCACGGCCCCTCGACGCTCTTCCTGCACTGCGGCGCCACCGATTTCATCCGGCCGTCGATCGGCTCCTGGATTTTCTATGGGCTGGGCAGCGAGAACGAAAACCTGCCCGGCTTTGTCAGCATTTGTCCCTCGGCGGGCAACGGCGGAGCGCGCAACTATGGCAGCGCGTTCTTGCCGGCCCGCTATCAGGGCACGGCCTTGGGCAAGGCGGGCCTGCCGGCCAAGGAAGCCACGATCCGCAACCTGACCAACAGCTCGGTCGCGCCGGAGGAAATGCGGCGGCAGCTCGACCTGCTCCAGCGGCTCAATACCGAGCAGCGCGGGCGCTACGCCCACGACAGCCAGCTCGAGGCGGCGATCCGTTCCTATGAGCTGGCCTGGCGGATGCAGCTCACGGCGCCCGGCGTGTTGGACCTCGCCGGCGAATCGGCCGAGACGCACGCGCTCTATGGCATCGGCGAAAAGGCGACCGACAACTTTGGCCGGCAGTGCCTGATGGCGCGGCGGCTGTGCGAATCGGGCGTTCGCTATGTGCAGGTCACCTATGGCGACAACACGGCCAACCCGGCCTGGGATCAACATTCCGACTTGCCCATGCACGCCCAGCATGCCCGTGCGGTCGACAAACCGATCGCCGGTTTGCTCGAAGATCTGGCGCGGCGCGGGCTGTTGCAAGACACGATCGTGTGGTGGGGCGGCGAGTTCGGCCGCACCCCCTATGCCCAGCAAAACGGCACGGGCCGCGATCACAATCCGGGCGGGTTCACCGTCTGGCTGGCCGGCGGCGGCTTCAAGCCGGGTTTTGCTTTTGGCCAGACCGACGAGTTCGGCCACCAGGCGATCGCCGGCAAGGTTCACATGCACGATCTGCACGCCACGATCCTGGCTCAGTTGGGTCTCGACCACGAGCGGCTGACCTATCGCTACAGCGGTCGCGATTTCCGCCTCACCGATGTCTATGGCAACGTCGTCCGCGAAGTGATCGGCTGATAGGGCTCATCGGGGCGCGTGATTTGCCGCCAGCTCAGGCACGGCGGGGCGATCGGCTATAATAGCTTCCATGGACGAAGTCAGCCTGCAAGAAGACGCGCATCGCCTGGAAGCCGAGAAACAGCGGCTCTACGAGGAAATACGTAGCTATCCGACTCCGATTGCCGGCTGCGACCAGCAATTCAACTATCTGCTGGAACAGCAAGCACGAGTCGTTGCGGAACTGCATCGCGTCCGGCAAGCGATCGCGCGGCTCGCGCTGGAATTCCAAGAACGAGAGCAACTGAAGGACGAATGAGCTTGCAGACGGTACGCCCTCAGAGCACTTCGCGCCGCAATTGCGGAAAGACCTTGGAGACCTTGTTCAGCAAGTAGTCTCCATAGGTTCCTTGAAACGCGTGCACGCTGGCGTTGTCCCAGCGTTCGTTGCGATCGTCGGGAATGGTCACTTCGGCCAGTTCGGCGAGGGGGCGAATCTCGGCGTTGAAGTTGGGATCGAAGAAGAAGGGAAAGGACAGGCGATCGCGGGGGGCGGTGTTGATCACGCGGTGCGGGGTCGAACGATAGAGCCCGCGTGTCAGCCGATCGAGCATGTCGCCCAGGTTGCAGATGAACGAGCCGGGAATCGGCGGGGCCGCGATCCACTGCGAGCGGCTTTTGACTTGCAGCCCGCCGGCGTCGTCCTGCCGCAAGATCGTCAGCACGCCATAGTCGGTGTGCTCGCCGACTCCCCAGCGCTCGTCGCCGGGTTGGGGGGCATGGGCTGCCCGAGGGTAGTTGAAGATACGAAATAGCACGAGCGGGTCGCCGGTGTAGCGATCGGCAAAGCAGGCTTCGTCGAGTCCCAGGCTGAGCGAGATGCCCCGCATCAGCGCGTGGCCCAAGTGCGTGAGCCCCGTCATATAGTCGAGCACGGTTTCGCGAAAGCCGGGCAGGTCGGGAAACAGGTTGCGGCCGTGCAGCGGAGTTTTTGCCAGCACGGCCGGGTCGTCGTCGGGAAGCTCGGCGCCAAAATAGATACCTTCCTTCTGGTCCGGTTTGCCGGCGGTCAACTCGTCGCCGACCGGAAAGTATCCCCGCCAGGCCCGGCCGCCCTGAGCCATGCTGATCCGCATCTTTTCGGCCACGCTTTGGGCGAAAAACTGGCGGCTCAAGTTCTCGAGTCGCAAGCACAACGATTCGTCGATGCCGTGGCCGACCGCATAAAAGAAGCCGCACTTGCGACAGGCCCGACCCAATTGCCGGGCGACTTCGTGCCGGGCGCCCGTGCCGGCAATCAGCGGGCCGACGTCGATCACGGGCACTTCAGAGAACTCGGCCAGCGCTGCGGTCGTCATGAGAGCCTGCTTGGGGCGTGATGCCAATCTTTCCAATTCCCACGCGAATTCCACCATATCGCACGACCCGCGCCGCGTGAAGCCGTCGCGAGAGGCAGTTGGACGCTTTGGCTCAGCATGCTGGCAGCACGCCCAAATTGACAGGCCGTTCGTGGACGAAAGCTTGCGAATCGAGCGGGTCCGGGCGAAAATCACGGGTGCGTGCCGGGCTTGATCCAATTCATCGAGGCAATCCGCCGCGCCGCCGCCACTCAATCAAATCGGGCGGTGTGGCGAACGAAGGAACCAGAAGATGCGCACGACATTCGCCGGCGGCGCCGGCGCGAATTTCCGATTGTCTCTTGCGCACACCTGCGCAAGGCTGCGCAGAGCACGCAGGGCATGGATCGTCGGGCTATGCGCCGCGCTGGGCGTGGTTAGCCTCGTCGGCCAGACTCAGGCAGCCGCGATTTTCGTGATGAAAGTCGACGGCAGCGACGTGCGCAAGGTGGCGCAGGTCGAGGGTTATGGCGGGCATGGCTCGCCGCGATTCTCGCACGACGACCAGCGGATCGTTTTCGACGCCTCGACCGGTGGCACGAACAACTCGCGCGTGTTCGTGGTTAATTTCGACGGCAGCGGGCTGCGGCAAATCGGCGCGCACGCCATGCCCGACCTGTCGCCCGACGACAAGCAAGTGGCCTATCACAACTACGGCGGCCAGGGGCAGGCCGGCGTCTATGTGCAGAACCTCGATGGCCAGGGGCGCGTGTTTCTGACCGAAGGCGGCAGCCCGCGCTGGTCGCCCGACGGCAGCCAGATCGCCTTCACCGATTGGCGCACCGTGAAACTGCTCGACCTGGTGCAAGGCGAGCCGCGGGTGCTGGTCGACGAGCCGTTCGAGGAATATCAGATCGGCTTCGACTGGTCGCCCGACGGCAAGCGAATCGCCTTTCGCGGCAAGCGCAACAATCAACACGAACTGTGGATTGCCGACACCGACGGCGTCAGCCCCAAGGCCCGCGTGCGATTGACGGCCGATATTGGCAGCCACGTGGCCTGGGCGCCCGATAACAAGCGGCTGGCGATTTCGCTGGATGACAAGATTCAGATTCTGGACGTCGTCGACGCCAATCCTCCACAGCCGATTCCCGGGCAGGAAGGGGGCAGCGACGACGTGGCCTGGTCGCACGATGGCAAGTGGATCGCGTTTGCCAGCAGCCGCGCGGCCCCGGGTCGCAAGCAGGTGGCCGGCAAATCGCAATGGAAACTGCAGGGCATGCCGCGCTTCGGCGGTGGCGGCGCCGCGGCCTACAGCGTGGCCTTTACCTCCGACGGCCAGCGGGCCGTGCTGGGCAACCATACCGGCAAGACGCCGTTCGAAGTCTGGGACTTTCAAACGAACAGTTCGCGACACTACACCTCCGGGGCCGTGTTCCTGGCGCTTTCGCCCAACGATCGCACGCTGGCCACGACCGGGCTCGACTTGAAAATCGACATCGTGGATCTCGACTCGGGCGACAAGCAGCGCACGATCACGATCGCCGGCATCGTCACGGCGCTCTGCTTCTCCAGGGACGGCAAGCGGCTGCTCTCGCCGACGCTCAACCGCCGTGTGCCGGTTTGGAATGTCGAGACCGGCAAAACCGTCTGCGCGTTCAACAAGCACGAAGGCTATGTGATGCGCGCCGTGTTTTCGCCGGACGGCAAGGAAGCGATGTCGGGCGGTCACGACAAGAAGCTGCGCGTGTGGGATTCGACCACGGCGGTGCAACGGCTCGAGATCGACCATCCCGAGGTGATATGCGCCGTGGCCGTGACGCCGGACGGCCGGTTCGCCTTGACCGGCACCGGCGGCGAACTGCCCAAGAACGCACTGGCGATGACCATGACCCGGGGCACCGACAACGTGTTGCGGATGTGGGATCTATCGAACGGCAAGCTGGTGCGCGACATGAAGGGTCACTCGCACGCGATTTTTGCGATCGACGTCTCGCCCGACGGCCGGTTTGCGGTCAGCGGCGGATGGGACGGCTGGATTCGCGTTTGGGATTTGCAAAGCGGCGACGAAGTGGCCCAATCGCAAGGCGAAAGCTCGGTGATGGACGTCAAGTTCTCGCCCGACGGGCGTCGCATCCTGGTCGGCGGCGGCAACAATCGCTTTGCCGGCGAAGAAGTGCGGTGGTTTCCCAACGAACGCGCGAGGCTGTATCAACTGGTCGAAGAAGAAGCCGACGAAGACAACAAGTGATCGCTGCGTGGCAAGCACTGCGATTCGATCGGCTCAGCGGCTGCGGCCCGTGATCGTGAACGGGGCCCATTGGAGTGGCGAGGCGAACTTGCCGCCCGCGCGCAGGCGACCGATCGCGGCCAGTTGGGCGCCCCGCAAGGCCTCAGGCTTGCCTTTGCCGGCGGCCAGCTGCGTGAAGAACTCGTTCATCTGGTCGGTGGCTTCGTTGACTTCGACGGGCCACAGCGTCGACACCACCGACTGAGCGCCGGCCAACTGAAAGGCCTGGCGGACGCCGACCACGCCCTCGCCAATCCGCACGTCGCCCACGGCCGTGTCGCAAGCGCTCAGCACGACCAACTCGGTGCCGCGCAGGTCCATTCCGAGAATTTCCATGCCGGTCAGGATGCCGTCGTCGCCCGGCGGGGCATCGCGCCAATTGCAACCCGCCAACAGCACGCCGCAGCGCAGCAGTGGATTGTCAGGCGGCAACGGATTGGCCCGCTGCGAGGTGCTCGACAGGCCCGCGACCAGGTCGATGGTCGCCTGCTCGGCGTCGGTCACGGGTCGCTCTGGGGCAAAAAATCCGTGGGTGGCAAACAGGGCCACGCGCGGTCGATGGGCGGCCTTGACCAGCGCCTCGAGCGCCCGGTCGCCCTGCAAGATGGCCGGGGCCGTGCCGGCATAGATGGCTAGCTTGGGCGCCACGAGCTCCGCCTGCTTGACGAAAATCGGCAGCGGGGTGCCGATCTTCGAGGGAGGCTTGGCACGCGGGTCCTCGGGCTTGGCCACGGCCGAGGTCTTGCCGCCGGCGAGCACGTTTTTGGCAATCGCGGCCGCCGCCGCTGGAGGCAGATCGAAATTGGGGCTGGCCACGATCAGCGGCCGGCCGGACTTTTGGGTCGCCGCCGGCGCGACCAGCTCGCGGCCGCTGACGACGTGAGAGATCTGATACTCTTCGACCGCAAACCGGCCGTCGGGCAACAGCAAGGCGGCCCAGGGTACGAGCCACAGCCCGGCGTCGGGACTGATGACCAGCTTTTTGGCCGAGCCGATTTCCTTGAGCAGCGGGGCGAGCGTCAGCGCCGACAACTGCAGGTAGGCATTAGCGAACTGCTTGCCCGTTTCCGGATCGAGCGGCTTGCGGTGGCCGTTTTCGTCGAAGTTGTAGAATTCCGCGATCGTGCCGCGCAGCGTGTTGACCGCGCGGTCGATCGCGTCGCTACGCCCCATGTCGATGAGCTTGACATCGCCTTTGCCCGTGGGCGGAATGATCCAGGCGGCATAACGGCCGGAAAAAAAGCGGCGCTGCTTCGGTTCGAAGTTGAAATCGCGTAGCAAGAACGCCTTGATGTCGATGAACACTTCGTCGGGCGCCAGGCGCTCGCGCAGCTTGTCGATTCCCACCCAACGCTCCCCCTGAATCGACCGGCTGCCAGCCCTGGCCAGTTGACGCGACAAATTTTCCTCGGCGCGGGCGAGCTTGGCCAACTGGTCGAGTCGTTTGCGATCGCCATCGTCGGCGCTGGTCGACAGGGTCAAACGGGCCTGTTCGGCATGCACCTGGCCGAGCTGTTTCAAGACGGCCGCGATCTGGGGATTGTCACTCTCGCGCGTTCGCACATTGCGGTCGGCAATCACTTCCTGCATCAGGCCCTTGCTGTTCGTGACCCAGGCGGCCGAGAGTGCCGCAACCGCCGGATCCTTGCGTCCGAACCAGGCCACGGAAAGCGCCGTTTCCAGCGCATGCCGATCATGGCGGTTGAGAAAATCGATTTGCGCCCGCTCGGGCAGCTCGCAGAGCACGGAATCGACATGCCGTCGCAGTTGTCGTCGCGAGGCGTCTTCATAGCGCGCCGCGGCGAACCACTCTTTTTGGGCGGCGGTGAACAGCGCCAGGTTGGCAAATAATACTCCGTTTCCGCGCTCGCCGTCGTTCCCTTCCTGCTCGCGGATTTCGGCCGCCTGCTGCAAATACTTCAGCGCCAGGTCATAGTCTCCCTGCATGCCGCACAGGTAGCCCAAGTCGTTGAAGCTGCCCGTCAGCGCGGCGCGGTTCCCCTGGAAGATCTCCTGGCGGATCGCCAGGGCGTCTTCCAAGTATTTTCGCGCGGTTTCGAGTTGGCCCGCCTCGGCGTAATACTGTCCTAACGCCGCCATCGTATTGGCCGTCTTGCGATGTCGTCCATAAGTCTTCTGACGCATTTCCAGCGCTCGTTCCAGGCAGGAGAGGGCCGCCTGGGGCTTGCCGATGTGCCGCATGAAACGGGCCAGTTCGTGATACAAGGCGCTGGTGTCACGATCGCTGTCGTCAGGAAATTCCTTTTCGATCGCCACGGCCTGCTCGAAATGCGGGCGTGCGGCATCGTAGTCGCCCACGCCAACCAGCACGGTGGCCAGATTGACCTGGGTGTTGAAACTGCTGGATCGCTTTTCGCGGGGGTAGGTAGCGAGCGATTGCTCGAGATAGGTGCGAGCCGTGCGATAATCGTGCCTTCCCTCGGCGATTCCGGCCAGCTCATTCAGCAGATTCGGTGTCGCCAGCGGGTCGTTGTTGGGACTCTTGCGAAAGATCGCCAGAGCTTGCTCCAGGTGCTCGCTGGCCAGAGAGGTTCGTCCGGCTGCTGCCAGGCACTGCCCGACTCTACCGTGCAGGTGGGCGGTTTCCAACGATTCACCGGTCGTCTTTTGGAGAATCGCCAGGGCTTGTTCGAATCGTGGCAGTGCGAGGTGGGGCTCGTCCATGGCGACCAGGACGTCGCCCAACGAAGTGAGGGCCGAGGCGGACGCGCGGCTGTCGGCGCCAAGCACCCGGGCGTAAATCTCGACGGTTTCCTCCAGGCAGGCGCGCGCAGCGGGATATTCCTTCAGTCGAAATAGAACATCGCCAAACTGAAGCTGGCACGCAGCCGAGTTGGGGTGCTCCTTGCCCAGCAGCGCCGTATTGATGTCCAGCGCCTTCGCGATCGCCTCGCGCTGGCCGGCAAGGTCATGCAATTTGCCGCACACTTCGGCCAACTGGTAATAGGCTTGTCCGGTCGCGGGGTCCTTTTCACCGGCCAGGCGCAGGCGAATCGCCAAGGCCTCCTGGCACAACGGCAGCGCTGGCTTGAATTCGTGGAGCGCTTCGAGGGTCGCGACCAGGTTCTGTAAAGCGAGCGCCGTGTGCACATGATCGTTGCCCAGCACCTTGCGGCGAATCGCCAGCGTCTTCTCCTGACAATTGCGGGCCTTGGGGAATTGACCTGTCTGGAAGTAAGCGGCCCCGAGCTGATGAATGGCCAACGCGGTTTCGGCGCTTTGTTCGCCCCAAATATCCTGGCAGATCTTCCGCAGCTCGATGCCAACGGGGATCGCTTCGTTCGGTTTCTTCTGCTGAAACAGCGCCTGAACATCGGCGAACAGTTGCTTTGCTTTGGCCAGCCGGGCCTTTTCCTCGGGAGTATCGGTCGCCAACGCGGGGACTGGCTGCGCCGCGGGCTCGGGCGCGTTGTTGGCGGCCGGCGGGTCTTGGCCATAGGCGATCCGCGACCAGAGGCAGACGACCAGCAGCGTGGCACCAAGGCGCATCAGGGGGCGATTCATGGGTCGTCGCATTCGCCGGTGTGTGCCAACGATTTTCCGCCGGACTCGAACGATGTGGTCGAACACCACTGGGTAACTTATTATCTTACCAGTGCGTTTTTCGCGTTTCCACAAAGATTCCGAGGCCCCCTATGATCGCTCGAATCGTGATTGCCGTGCTAGTGTTGGGCATCCTGGCACCGCTGGTCCCTGGGCAGGAAGCGGCCAAGACAACGATCGTGCTGGTCGGCACGCAGCCCGATCATCCGTATGCCTCGCACATGTACCTGCACGAGTGCCGGATGCTGGCGCAATGCCTGCGGCTGACCCCGGGCGTCGAGGCGGTCGTCGTGCCCGACTGGCCCGAGAACACGGACCAGATCGGCGGTCTCAAAAGCATCGTCTACTACTCGCGCCCGGCTGGAGACATCGTCCTCTCAAAGGGACATCGCGAGCGTTTCGAAAAACTAATGGCCCAGGGAGTCGGCTATGTGGCGATTCATTGGGCCACCGATGCCAACACCGACCGTAGTCCGGCCTATCTGGACGTGTTGGGCGGTTGGTTCAACCGGGCCCACTCGGGTCTGGCGGTCTCCACCAGTCCGCTCATGCAAATGGAGCCCGAGCATCCGGTGTGTCGCGGCTGGAAAGAATATCCGCTGAAGGACGAGTTCTACTTGAATCTGAAGTTTCACCCCAAGACGCAACATCTGCTGAAAGTGCGCGTCGAAGACAAAGATCAGACCGTGGCCTGGGCCTTGGAGCGCGAAGGGCAGGGGGGCGGCCGTTCGTTCGGCACCACGCTGGGCCATTTTCGCGAGAATTTTGAGATCGAAGCCTTCCGCCGCTTCCTCATCAACGGCATCCTCTGGACCGCCCACGTCGAGGTTCCCGCCGCCGGCGCGCCGGTCAACGTGAGCGAAGCCGATCTCAAACTTCCGCCCGAGACCAAGCCGTAGGCCACGGTCGTCGCGGCAAAAAGTCCGGCTGTGCGCTGTGCCCGGTCGTTTATACTGACAGCGATGTGGCCTGACTCATCGGAAACGCAGGTGTTGCTTTGTTCGGCGGGAGCCGGCGACGCGGCGGCGCGCAATCAGTTACTCGAGCGTCATCGGCAGGCGCTGCGGCGGATGGTGGGTCTGCGGATGGATCCGATGCTGGGCCGCAGGCTGGATGCCAGCGACATCGTGCAGGACGTGCTCGTCGAGGCCGATCGCCGGCTGGCCGATTATCTGCGCGAAGCGCGGATGCCCTTCCACCTCTGGCTCAGGCACTTGGCCCACGATCATCTGATCGACGCCCATCGGCGTCATCGGGGCGCCGCGCGGCGCAGTATCGACCGTGAACAACCGGCCGCGGCCTTTGCCGATCAGTCGGCCATGGACCTGGCCGCCATGATTCGCGACCGGCAGTTGACTCCGGCCGCCGCCGCCACGCATCGCGAACTTGAGCTGCGCTTTCAGGCGGCGATCGAAACGCTCGACGAATTGGACCGCGAGGTGATCCTGATGCGGCACTTCGAACAGCTATCGAACAGCGAGACCGCCCAGGCCCTGGGACTGAGCGACGCGGCGGCCGGGATGCGCTATCTGCGGGCGATGCGGCGCCTGCGGACTCTGCTGGCCGAGCCACCTTCGCAAGTGAGGCCCTCGTGACCGCTCCCGCCACGCCTCCGCGCGACGAAATGACACGAGACGCCGACGCGCGCGACGTCCGATTGGCCCAGCTGGCCGGTGACCTGGCCGATCAACTGCGCGCGGGCGCAACGCCGGACGTTGAAGCCGTGTTGCGCGACAACGCCGAAGTGGCCGACGAGCTGCGCGGGCTGTGGGCCGCCATGCTCGTGGCCGATTGCGTCGCCGCTAGCGCCGTCAGCTCGATCGCGGCCGTGGACGGGCAATCGAACCACGATCTCGATCATCCCACCACGCCCTTCGGTTCCCTCGGCGATCGGCTGCACCGCACTGGCGGTGAAGCGGAGGCCGTGACCTTGGGCGACTATGAGTTGATCGCCGAGCTAGGTCGCGGCGGGATGGGCGTGGTTTATCAAGCGCGGCAAACGAGCCTGGGGCGCACCGTGGCGCTGAAGATGATTCTGCGCGGCATGACCCCCTCGGCAGCCGACCTGGCCCGTTTTCGCACCGAAGCCGAATCGGCCGCGCGGCTCGATCATCCCTCGATCGTGCCGATCTACGACGTCGGCGAGTATCAGGGGCAGCCGTTCTTCACGATGAAATATGTCGCCGGCACGACGCTGGCTCAACGGCTGGCCGAAGGTCCGCTGCCGCCGCGCGAGGCCGCGGCCCTGCTGGCCCCCATCTGCCGCGCGATTCACTATGCGCACGAACGCGGCGTGCTGCACCGCGATTTGAAGCCGTCGAATATCTTGATTGACGCCGAGGGGCGGCCGCACGTTTCGGATTTCGGCCTGGCCAAGCGCGTCGAGGGCGAGGACCGCGTGACCCAAACCGGGGCCGTGCTGGGCACGCCTTCCTACATGGCGCCGGAGCAGGCGGCTGGCACGCGCGGCAGACTCGGTCCCGCGAGCGACGTGTATAGCTTGGGCACGATTCTCTATCAGATGCTCACCGGTCGGCCTCCTTTTCAATCGGCATCGCCGGTCGAAACCGTGTTGATGGTGCTCGAGCAAGAGCCGCTGCCGCCACGGCTGTTGAATCCGCGGGCGGATCGCGAGTTGGAGATGGTCGCGCTCAAGTGTCTGCAAAAGCCGCCCGAGCTGCGCTATGACACTGCCGGCAAGTTGGCCGATGATCTCGAAGCCTATCTGGCCGACGAGCCGACCGCCGCCCGTTCGGGCATTTTTAGCCAGGTACTGGCCCGCGCGTTTCGCGAAACGCACCATGCCACGGTGCTGGAGAATTGGGGCCTACTGTGGATGTGGCACAGCCTGGCGCTACTGATCACCTGCCTGCTGACGAGCCTGCTGCAATGGCAGGGCACCACCTCGCCGTGGCCCTATCTGGCGCTCTGGACCGCCGGGCTGGGCACCTGGGCGATGATCTTCTGGACCTTGCGTCGCCGCTCGGGCCCCGTGACCTTCGTCGAGCGGCAAATTGCCCACACCTGGGCTTCGAGCATGATCGCCATCGCGCTCTTGTTCGTCGTCGAGATGATTCTGGGCTTGCCGGTGCTGACGTTGTCGCCTGTTTTGGCACTGACCAGCGGCATGATCTTTCTCGTCAAAGCCGGCACGCTGACCGGCCAATTCTACATCCAAAGCGCCGCCCTGTTTGCCACCGCCTTAGCCATGGCCGCCCTGCAACGCTTTCAAATTCCCCTGGGCATCACCCTGTTCGGCGTCGTCTCCGCCGGATGTTTCTTCTTCCCGGGGTTGAAATACTATCGGCAGCGGGGCGGGCGGCAGTGAGAGTCATGGACGCGCGCCTTCACGTCGGACTCGCATTGTGATCCGCTTTCAGGCGCGCCAACTCAGCGTCGATGGCCGACTTGGTGCGCCGCCGCTTGAATTCGGCATCGAGCTGCGCTTCATCGTGCGTTTCTAGCTCGACTAGCGCCATCGCCTCGGCTTCGGCCAGTTCGACTTGTTGGCAGAAGTAATCGAACCGCGTCATGGTCCGGGCTTGTTCGTGCGAAACCCAGGCCGTGGCAAGTTGCCGCTGCGCTGTGGCGGCGGTTTGGCGGGCCGAGAGCAACGCTAACTTGGTCCGCCCAGACGCTTGTTTATCGCGCAGCGCCGCCAGTTCGCCGCGCAATCGCTCGTTGGCGGCCTGCGCTGTGGCCAGTTCTTTCTCGCCCGCCAAGGCCGCGTGCTGGTGGTCCAATTGTCGCGCGATCGCGCGGCGGGCCGTGGCGTCGTCGCCTTCGCCGACCGCCAGGGCCGCGCGGCGTTGCCACTCGGCGGCCCGTTCGAGGTGCTCCTCACGTGTCTTGGCAAGCAGCCGTTCGGCCGCGATCGAACGGGCCACGGCCAGCGACATGGTCTCCAGCAGCATGTCCATTTGCCGCAGGGCATGTCGCAGCATCCGCTGGGGATCCTCGAATCGATCGACCAGGTCGTTGAGATTGGCGGCCACCAGTTCCGACGTTCGTTGCAAAATTCCCACGATCGTGCTCCTTGGTTGAGGCTAGTGTTGGGCAAAAGCCAGCGGCTCGCGCTGGCGCGGCGGTGATTGGTCGGCCGGCGGCGGGCTCGGAGCCGTCGGGTGTGATTCGGATTCCTGCCAGGTGACGGCCGAAATGCCTTCGACCGCGGCGGCGATCTGTCCCACCAGCTCTTCGGCCCGCGAGGCGGGCGCGCCGGTGAACTTGGCCAGGTGAATCATCGATACCAACTCGCGAATCCAGGCCAGCGTGGCCATCAGATCGGCGTGAGCTTGTCGCCGAATCTGTCCCAGTCGGGCGACATTCTGCGCCAGGGCTTGCTGGCTTCTTTGGCAACGATCGAGCGCCTCGTCCGCCGCTGGCCGATCGCCCACCGGGTTTGGCAACTCGTCGAGACGCGACGCCGTGATTCTTGCCAGCAATTCGTCGAGGTCGCGAATGCGCGCGGCCTGCGCCGCCAGGGCGTGTCGCAACTCGGTGATGCGGCTCTCTTCGCCGGCCAACGCGTCTTCGGCCCAGCCGTCGAGGCTCGACAGGGCCGCGTCCAATTCCAATTCAACCTGGGCAATCGCCCGAGCCATTTCGTCGGGCGCGGCGGCCCCAGGCGATTCGCTCTGAGTGGCGCGAGCACTGCGAGTCGAAAGGAGTAACGGCAAATACAGCGGCCAAAACAAGACGGCCGACAAGCACAGGAACGATGTGTAGGCGAGTGTGCGGCGCTCCTCTTGTAGAAACATGGCGACCGCCACGGCCAGTCCGATGAACAGATAAAAGACGAAGGTTTCAGTCAGTCCCATGGCAGTTCTGCTCCGCTGCGAAGGGTGTTTTCTCGCGGGCCGTCGATTAGCCAACGTGACCGGAGAGGTTGCTGAAAAAGTGCCACAGTGAGTAGATCATCACCGGCACGACGAACGCGACGCAGCCGGTCCAGGCCAGGATCAATCGTCGCAGGAAGCATTCTCGCGAAACGCAGCGCCGGCTGGTCATCGTGTCCGCCAGGCTGACGAATCCCTCGTACAGACTCGTCGCGCCAACGATGCCGGCCAACAACGGCAGGGCCAGGCCGATTGCGGCCGTGCTCGATTGCCAGTGTGCTCCCTGGGGAAAAACCACCGACGTCAATGCCAGGGCGACGTAGATGGGCAGAAACCCGATGAGCGCCACGGCTCCGGCCGCCATGCTTTTGACCGCATGCGCGGCGACGCCGAGCATCGTGATCTTGATGCCGGCCAACAGCCCATAGAAATAGAAACTCGGCAAGCAGATTCCGTGAGCCGCGATCAGGCCGAGCGAATAGGCCAGTCCCAAGTTGGCCACCGAAGCATCGTTCCAAAATGCCGCCGGCGCCGTCGGCAGCCAATACCCGCTTTGCGAGCGCCAGACGTTCAGAATGGCGGTGACGACGACGCCGTAGACGGCAAATCCAGTGATCGCGACCGCCAGCAGTCGGGGCAGCAATTCCCGCTGGCAGTGCTCGTCGCGCAGTAATGTGTTGAGCCGCTGCTGATCGTGCAGCAAGAGCTCCACGACGCCGGGCCTGGATTCGACCGCGGGTGGAGTGTGCCGCGAGATGTCGTCGCGGACGACTGGGCATTCGACTTGATCCGTGAGGTCGGAATTCGCTACGAGAAATGTCATGGCAGTGTACCTTTCGTGTGGGGTGCGAGAGTGTCGGAATGCCGGGCTGCTCACCAAGTGAATAGTCCCACGAGATAGAACAACTGGCTGCCGATCGTGGCCACGAGGGCCAGGAACCAGAGCGGATTGCGCTCGCCGCCCGGGTCGAGCGTGTCCATCACACGGCGAAAGAGGTCGCACATCGAAACGCCCACCCCGGCGAACACCAGTAAGTTGACGCCCAGCACGATATGGGCCGCGGTCGTCTCGCTGAACAGCATGGGGACCTGAGCCGGAATGGCCACGCTGAAAAACCAGTTGATCGGAACCGAGGCCACCATCGCCAACCCACCCCAACTCGTCGTGACGAGCGCCGCCAACAGCGTGGTGCTGGCTCGCAGTCGCGAGCCGGCGAGGCTATTGAGCACGTACAGCGCGGGTAGCGGGATCGCCCAGGCCAAACCGGCGCACACGGTGAGCAGCATGGCGCGCTGGGCGATCGCCGCCGCGCCCAGACCGATGCCCATCGTCATGCCATACAGCGTGGTGCCCAGCACGGCCGTCAGGCCCAGCGCCAGCCAAATCACCGGCCGCCATCCGGTCTCCTGGTCCCAGCGGAGGGCAAATTCCTCGGGATCACGCAGGGCGACTCCCACCTCCGCGAAACTGGAACGCAGCGATTCCTTGAACATGGTTTATTCCTTTCGCATCAGGACCGTGAAGCTTCATCCGCCGGCACGATAACCGCGGCGCCGGGCGGAAATTAACCGCCAGATTTGCGTCACGAGCGAGACGGTGCTCAAGATCGCCGATAGCCGAAGCCAAGTTGGGGAAGCGGAACGTGAAGCCGGCCGCGGTCAACCGGGTGGGGACGACGCGGCGGCTTTTGATGACCAACTCGGCCTGGCTTCTGAGCAACAGCATGCCGATCTCCAGCATCCAGCGCGCGGCGGGCAATCCGAAGGGCATACCGCAGGCGGTGCGGAGTACTTGCATGAACTGGCGATTGGTAACCGGCTCGGGCGCGGCGAGGTTGACGGGGCCGGCCAGATCATCGCGATCGATCAGCCACTCGACGGCGCGGCAAAAGTCGGTTTCGTGAAGCCATGACATATATTGTTTTCCGCCAGCGATGGAGCCGCCCAGCCCACAGCGGGCAAGCCGGCGCAGGATGCGATAGGCCGTGCCCGGCGCGGTGCCCAGCACGATGGCGGTTCGCAGCGCGACTTTGCGGGTTCGCGGCGCGGCGGCTTCGTCGAACGCCTGCTCCCAGGCTTGGGCCACGTCGACGGAAAACTGATCATGGGCCTCGGGCGAGCCGGCGATGACGCCCGTCAACTCGTCCATGGGTCGATCGAATGAGTGTTTATAGATCGTGGCCGTGCTCGAATTGAGCCACACGCGCGGCAGCTGTTCACAGCGGGCCACGGCCTGGCCGAGCACGCGCGTCGAATCGATGCGCGACGAAAGAATCAGCTCACGATTGCGGGCCTGGTAACGGCAGTTCACGCTGCGCCCGGCAAGATTCACGAGCGCCGTGGCCCCGTCGAGCTCCGCAGCCCATGGGCCTAACGTCTTGGCATCCCACGTCACGAAGCGGGCGTGCGGAGTGCGATGACCAGCGTCTCGCGTCAGCACCACGACGTCCCAATCGCGCTCGGCGAACCACTCGGCCAACTGCTGACCGAGAAATCCCGACCCACCAGCCAGAACAACTTTGCGCGTGGTCGTGGACATCGTCGTAATCCTTGGAGACGCGTGAAAAGGCGGGTCACCTGTGAATCAACCGCGAAGCGGGCCGTCGATTAACCGGGCCGCGAAAGAAGAACTGCGAATCCTGAGAACTGGCGGCTTTTTTCGATATTTGTGAGCGAGCCTCGCCGCGACGGGAAATGCATGGGGTGACCGCGGACCGTGGCGAGGGCATAATTGGCGGCTGTGTGATGGAAGGCGGATATGCCTGATGGACAAGGCGAAATGCTGGAACGAGTTTGACTCTTAACAGGTGTACTGATGAAGTGTCGACGCAGGGCGGGAATTGGATTGCTGTTCGCGGGCGCCGTGGCATGCTGCGGCGCGGCGAACTTGTTGATCGCGGCGGCTGGCGACGCGACGGAGCGCGTGACATTGCCGATTGATCATGCGCAGATGTTTCTCGCGCCGTATGTTTGGAAGATGAGCGGCCTCGGGGTTGACGCGCGAGCCGAGGCGGCGATGCCGGGGGCGTATCTGAAAGCGGTCGTTCAGGGGACGAAGACGCTGGGGCTGATCATCGACGGCACGGCCAATCGCGATTGCCCGCCAGCATCCATGCCGGTCGTCGAGGTCTCGATCGACGAAGGAGAGTTTCGCGTCGTGCCGCTCACGCGAACCGGCGAAGTCTATACGCTGCCGCTTGCCGAGCAGTTGGATGCCGCCGGGCCGCATCGCGTGGAGGTTTATCTGCGCGCCAATGACCTGACGGTGAAGCGCTGGACGGCCGCGACGACGCATCTGCGCATTGGCGGACTGACGGCGGACGCAGGGGCCACACTCATCGCCCCGTCGGTGCGGCCGCGCCGGGTGATCGGCTTTGGCGATTCGATCACCGAGGGGGTGGGGGTCGATGGATTGTTCACGTCGTGGCAATCGTTGGGCGTCAATAACGCTCGCGAAACCTGGCTGCCGCTGGTCTGCTCGGCTCTCGATTGTGAGTACGGCCAGTTGGGATCGGGCGGGCAGGGGATGACCCGCGAGATTCATCTGCCGCCGCTGACAGGCACCTGGGACCGTCTCGACGCCGTGACTTCGCGGCTGACCGGCGGGTTCCTGCTGCCCGAGCCTGACTATGTCTATTGCATGATGGGCACCAACGACTACGACAAGGACATCACCTCCGACTATGCCCGCTGGCTGACCGCGATGCGGCAGGCCTGCCCCCGCTCGCGGTTCTTTTGCATCGTGCCGCCGTTGGGGGTTCATCGCACGGAAATCGCCGCGGTCGTCGCCGCCAGCAATGCGACCGGGGACCAGCGCGTCCACCTGATCGAAACCACTCCGCTCCGCCAACTCTTTCGTGCGGGTCAAGGCGCGACGCAATGCGCCTACGACGGGGTCCACCCCTCGCGCTTCGGCCAGGCCCTGCTGGGGGCGTTGATCGCGGTGGAGACGCAGAAGGTGCTCAGCCGGGAGAAGTAGTGCGGGTTGAACCTCACTATTCAGCACGACTCGGCGCTGGCACTTGCTTCGAGACCCCGCTGAGCCGCGAGCCCGCCTTCTCGCCCAGCGCTTCAAAATCGAGCCGTTCGCAACGGTTATTCCTTCTTCGTAAACTTCGCGGCCGGCCTGCAAATTCGGCATCTTCCGCAGGGCTTCCGAGGCGCTGGGACGACGCGACTAGCTGCTCTCTGCTGCCATTCCCATGTCCTTGCCCAGCCTATCGCGCGGACTTTTTTCTAGCGTTCGGTTCTAAACGGAGCCGATGCAAACAGTTGCCTTGCTCTGCTAGCACGTCCGGGGGCCGCGGCTTTTGCCTTCGCTAGACGCCACCCTACGATTGAGTTCGAAGTCTCACATCGAAACCCGAGGTCTCGAGGCAATGGCTACTCTCAATTCACTTCGACAGGCGTGGAGGGGGCTGGTATTGGTGGCGGCGTTGTTGCTGGTTGCTCCGGCGGTGGCGCTGGGGGCGCACGTCGCGTTCGATCTGCCCAGCTCGATCGAATGCCGCGACGCAACCCCGTGCGACTTTGCCGTGGCGCATCCGACGATGAAGGTGATCGAAGCCAAGTTTCGCGTTTCGGCCCGGCTGGTCGACGGCAAGGCCGAGGACATAGTCGACTTCATGTACGTGTTCGACAGCAATGGCCGCTCGATGCGGGTACACGACTATCTGCCCAATACGACGCTCGAAAGTGCCGTGGCGGATGATTGCATTGAAATCACCGATGCCTCGGAAGACTCGAAGGCGGCCGGCGCCGAAGCCCACGTGGCCTACAAAATCCTGAACCTGGGGGGCACGCTCAATCAGTCGTCGAAAAAGACCGAGTCGAGCCACTACAAACAGGTTGCCTCGAAAGACCTGGTGCTGGCCAGCGGCACGATGCACCGCGAGCACGGCGTTTTCTTTCGGTTGCGGCCCTCCCGCCATGCCTCGCTCGAAGGTGCCAAGGAATTCAGCATTCTGGCGACCGTGCCCAAGAGCTGGCGCGGTGACGTATGTACGATCTCGTGTACCGCGCGGGTGACGAAGCGCGCGACGTTTTCGACCACGGTCGTGCCCAGTGGCGCCGAGCAAGCGCAAATCGGCCTTTACCTGTCGGGCGACTCGGCAGCGGCAGCGGTGGCCGAGGACTTTCGCCGCGTTCAGGAAACCCGCGCGGCGCTCGTGGCCCGCCCCAGCAAGGATTGCCCGCTCGAGACCTTTTCGACCCAGGCCGTCGTCCTGCTGACGGGCAAGAAATCGGAATCGCAAGCTCGCAAAGAGTTGGATGAAGCCGAGCGGGCCGTGGTCGACGTCTACAACCAACTGCAACAGTTGGCCCGCTAGCGCCTGCACTGAGGCGTCAAGCGCCAGCCCGAGGGCGAACCCCTGACCCTCGGGCAACTTCTGCTGGCCCGCTGGCCATAGTGCCCAAGGATGGGCGGTGTCGCACGGGTGTGCGAGTGGCGCTCACTTTGGTCGGATGATTCTCGTCTGAGCGTTGCTGCGCTTACCTTGTGGCGCGCGGCAATCTCTGCGGCGCAGGCGTATTTTACGCATCTGCCGTCTCGGCTCGCGCGTGGCATGCGATGTGCTTTGCTAGGTTGCCATCGGTTCTGACGCCAGCCCGCGCGGTCGAGGCACTGCGGGGATTCAGGAAGCTAAGTGAGAAAAAGGAGAATTGCCATGGCCCATACCACCCGCCGCGAGGCGCAGTCGAGTTTTAACCAAAGCGCCGAAGCTCTGCAGAAGCTGCCCGCCGAGGCCGTCCATGCGATCCGCGATCTGGCCCGTGAAGTGCGCGACGAGACGCTGGAGTTGGTGCAAGCAGGGCGCGACCAGGTCAGCGACATGGGCGATCGTGCCGGGGGAATCATCCGCGGCAATCCCTGGCCGGTCGTCTGCATCGCCGCCGGCGTGGGGCTGATCCTCGGCCTCTCGATGCGGCGCCGCTAGAACCGGTCGCTTCCACGGGAGCTCAAAGAGCGCTTTCGAGTTTTCGTCGCGTTTGCGGTCGCGTAGACGTGCGCATGGCCGCGGGACGACGTGGTGGGCGGTCGCCCGTTCTCCAGCAAGAACGGGCGGTGCCCACCGATTTCCCATCAATCATCCTTTTCAACTTTGATACAAGGAACACGACCATGCACCCCGACTCATTGCGTGATCTGATGATCGACGAATTGAAGGACCTCTACAACGCCGAGAATCAATTGATCAAGGCCCTGCCCAAGATGGCGAAGGCCGCCACGTCGCGAGAACTGAAGCGGGCCTTCGAGTCGCACCTGAAGGAGACCGAGGGACAAGTCGACCGGCTGGTGCAGATCTTCGACATCCTGGACGCGAGCCCGAAGGGAAAGAAGTGCAAGGCGATGGAAGGCCTGGTCGAAGAAGGGTCGGAGATCATGGAAGAGGACGGCGAGCTCGACGTCTTGGACGCCGGGCTAATCGCGGCGGCCCAGCGAGTCGAACACTATGAGATTGCCGGCTACGGCTGCGTGCGGACCTACGCCCAGTTGCTAGGCGAGACCAAGATTGCCGGCCTGTTGCAACGGACGCTCGACGAAGAAGCGGCCGCCGACCGGAAGCTCACCGAACTGTCGAAGCAAATCAACGTGGCGGCGATGAACGGCGACGACGCGGAAAAGTCGACACGCAAGCCGGCCGCCCGGGGCAACGGTCGTCACGCCGCTCCCAAGCGGCACAAAGTGGCCAGCCGCTGAGACCTGCTTCTGCAGCGGAAGTAACCGTCGCGGAGTCGTGCCTGCGTGCGGAATTGTCAAGCATTCGGATGCGCGGCGGTATGCGCGCAGCCTCAGGCTTCAAACAGGTCGACGGCGGAATTCTTCGCTCAAGGCCGTTAGGCCACCAGGCGCTGAGCGCGCCGTCGCCGCTGGCGAACGGCTTGCACGCCCAAGCCGATCAGGCCGAAGGCGGCCAGCACGACGGTCGAGGGTTCGGGCACTTGCGTGACCGTGATATTGAACGGGTCGCCGGCCACGAAGGCGTTGCCGGTGATCTCCAAAAAGCCGTTGCCGGTCGCACCCAGCAGGCCGCCCGACGTGAAGTTGACCAACTGGCTGAAGGGACCGGTCACGCTACTGATCTGATAGTTGTAATCCAGCGAGCCAAGAAACGTGGTGCTATTGACGATCGTCGTGCCGGGAATCGTGGTCAGGAACCAGTAGTTTACTTGGGCGCCGAATTGGGCGTAACCGCCGTTGATCACGCTGCCCGTTACGATCATCGGCCGAGGACTCGGCAAGCCGGCTGCCAGACCGCCCGCGCCGACACTATAGGCCGCGGCGAAATTGGCTTGCTCGTAGGCATAGCCGGTGGTCGTTTGAGGTTGGTTCAAGTACATGCCCACCGCGCCGGGAACCCCGAGGACGACAAAAGCGTCCGAAGTGTTCGTGCCGGCGCCGAGGTAGCCGCCGTAGATCGAGTAATTGGCGACTGTCTGACCGTCGGTAAAGGTTGGCGATAAATGACCGGCTGGCACGAACGGAATGTTCGCATTCACCGGCAGCACGGGATTGGGAAAACCCGGATACAGCGGCGGCACGTTGACCGGACCGGTAATCGGGTAGAAACCGAGACCGCTCGCGGGCCAGGGCGGGATCGTTGTTTCAGCCTGCTGAAAGACATCGCTTTGGGCGCCAAACAGCCCTTCGACGTCGGAGCTGACATTGCCGGTGATTTGAGCGTGAGCCGTCGTCGAGAGAGCGAGGACGAGGCCCGAGAGGACGAGGGCGCGCGCGATGGGGGTGTTCATTAGCGTGACTCTGCAATCGTGGTTCGTGATTGGTGACTGGTTGGCAAAGCACGGCAAAGGGATGCCATGATCGCGTACTCAGCTTAGCAGTTGCCTAGGGTTTTTTCCAGGAATTTCCAAGATATTTCTGCCGGCGATCTTGGGGGGGGGTGATGCTGGCAGACGCCAGGGGGGGCCGGCGCGAGCTTGTTGGGCCGGTGGGGTGGAGGGTAAGTTGTGCGCCGTGGTCGGAGATCCCCTTTGCAAGACCAGGATGGGAGTTGCACCATGCTCTATCGAAGAGATCAGGGAATCGCCGGTTCGCTGGGTTTGCTGGGTTTACGAGCGGTCGTGGGAGCCGCCTTTATCGTGCACGGCTGGCCCAAGATTCAAGCGCCCACGACGTGGATGGGGCCCGATGCGCCCTTCCCGGGTTGGATGCAGTTTCTGGCCGCGGCCGCCGAGTTTGGCGGCGGCATTGCCCTGGTGCTGGGGCTGCTGACGCCCTTGGCCGCGCTGGGCCTGGCGGTCACGATGGGCGTGGCGATCTTCAAAGTCCACGTGCCCCAAGGTCATGCGTTCGTCGCCCCGCCAGGTGAGCACTCCTTCGAGTTGGCCGCGGCCTATCTGAGCGCCGTGGTGACCATCTTGTTGCTTGGCCCCGGGCGCTTCTCGGGCGATGCTTTGCTGTTCAAACCAAAATCCCCGGCCGCCCGCCGACCGGAGAGTTGATCGCTCGGGTGATGTCGACGTGCGCGTCGACTGAGGGGGAGCACCGCGATGAAGGCCATTGCAGCGCTTCCGTCTGTTTGGCATTCCAGTTTCCGTGGATGCCAGTTGACTGATCATTGTTGCACTACTGACTCTCACCACTGCGAGGACATTCCCCGAACTCATGCAGCAGTACTTCGGCGAAGCAGGGGACGTTGATGCAGCGGCTCAAATTAGTCGGGGGGGCCCGGCACAGGACTAGGCTGCTATGGCTCGGCAAGTGAAACATCCAGGCGCCTCAGT
>PLYM01000182.1 GCA_003153375.1 Planctomycetaceae bacterium | reverse complement strand
CGTTTGTCGACATGGCGGGAGGCCCATCGGGGTTTTTGAAGAGAACCTTTAATGGAATAATCGTCTTCTAATTGAATAATCGGCTTCTGCCCTAATCGTTGACCTTAACAAAAACGTGGATTTTGGAATTATGAGGTGAATTGATCGCATGCCTTTTAGTGCAACCTCTGACTGGCCAGAGACTTCGGCGAACGGAAAAATATAATTACGGCAGCTCGGCGGACTGCTAGCTTCAGCGTGCTTGCGCATTGAACGATTGAACGTCCTCCGGCGGGACGTTTCGGCATCAGAATCAGCCGAGCAAGGAAGGCACGCCGCGCGTGAAGGCTTCGCTGTTGCGTGCCCGGCGGTCGTTCGAAGTACAGGCCGCAAGATGCTCGAGCCGCGGATTCGGCGGGGTCGCAAGGCACAGGCCAAAGAGTCAATTCTTGTCGTTGTCGTGCGGCCGTTGCCTATGTCCGTCTACAACCCACGACTTTCTTGACCTTCCACAGCCGGCGCGAGAGACTTACTACCTGTAAGTTTGCCGCTAGCTGCGATAGCCGTGGTGGCAAACGGTCTTCATTCGACGGCAACCACTCCAGTTTCCTCCCCGAGGGCGGACATGAACGGCAGCTTCATTAATCTCACGCTTTGTGCGGCGACCATTCTTGTCGCGCACGCGGCCCTTGGGGCTGATGCCGAGCTGCTGACTCAGCTAGAGTCGAAGGACAGCGCCGTGAGCCTGGCTGCGGCTCAGAAGCTTGCAACATCAAAAACGAAATTACCAAAGGCAGCCGTTCAGCCAGTCGTATCCTTCATTCGACAGTCGGCGAAAGAGACCTCCGACCAGCGGGTCCATAAGGTGAACGAGCCAGCAAGTTCGGTTCCTTTTGTGGGCGACGAAATGAACCTTATTCGGCTCAAAACGGAGCCGCAAGATTATCTTGATAAAAAAATCTTCTTGTGCGGAATGGTTTCGATTAGCACTGCGTTTGTAGGCCCATATCGCGGTGCCGACAAAACGCATTACGCATTCAGTTTTACCCCCCTAACAAAAGATGCCCAAGCGAAGCGTGGCGAAGGCTGCATTATTTATGCAACGCGGCAGTTTTGTGGAGAATTGGCCGAAGCCATCACCTATCGACAGGAACATGACTTCGATGGCATGATTGTGCGCGCCTGCGTTTCAATGCTTTCTTCGCGAATAAAGAACTTGTCAGGCGACTGGAATCAACTAGAGCTTCTCGACTGGCAGTTTTTTTCGGCCGACAGGAAAGAGTGGGCACCGTGGTCGATTGAGCGGGCCTTGCTCACCAGGCAACTACTTAGACAACTTCCGTCTGATTCCGGGCAACCAATCGCAATGATTGTTTTGCAGGGTGGCGAAGCTAGTGGTACGCCAGTGCATGTTGCCCTGATGGATTATTTGCTTTCGCTGCCCAGGGGTAGCCGGCAGGCCATCGCAAAAAAGATCAGGCAGACTGGATCACAAAGCATTGATGACTGGATGGAACGACGTTCGCAAATAATTGCCACGATGCTTGATGTCAGAACAAGCCGCGGCTCGCCGGATGACAACTAGACGGCCGTCGCAACCGGCGGCGGTGGGAAGTTCGCGATCTTAATTCCCTTCCCTTCGTCAATGATGCCGTCGAGTAAATCCTTGGTCTCGATCGCGGCGGATTCGGCTTCCGTCTTATTCAAACTCGCTTGCAATTGCTTGGCAAACTCAGCAACTCCTGTAATTCCAAAGTCGCTAGACTTGCCCTTCTTCTGTTTCTTTGCTTTCTCGCCAGCATCGGCATGCTCGTCATCGCCTGGCTCGTCTGCAGGGCGACCCAGCACTTGCTGCCTCTTTTTGGTTTCGGCCCAAAAGTCTTTGCTCTTTGCAGCGGCGTCGCGATCCTCGCGGTTTGCGTCCCGCTTCGCTTCCATCTCACCCCTAATAGCGTCCATGCGGCTTCGCAGGCCGACTTGGGCCGCCTTTCGTGCGGCATCGCCAGGCCCGTTCTGGATGCCGACGCCGGTACTGGCCTCCGCGTAGGCCTGTTTCATTCTTTTGCCAATTTCCGGTATCTTCTCGTCTTTCTGGGACGCAAGGGCCTTCGAGAAGGCGTCACCAAACACCTTTGGAATGTTGGAGATGTCGAAGCCCGAGTTCCAAACGGCCTTGATACCTTCCCACACAGCCACGGCGACTTTCCCGACTTCCCGAAACGTGGCCATCATGTATTCACCGATGCCTGTGAAGCCCTCGCTAATGGCAGCAATTACACCGTAGAGATGGGACTGCATGAAGTTGAAGACGTCGATGAACGTGTTCTTGATGCTATCAAATGCGATTTCAGCAGAAACCTTGATCGTCTCCCACGCCAGGCCAAAATCAGACGTCAGCAGCGAAACCAGATCAGCGGCCTGTTTAATCCAATCGAGAACGCCCTGCCACATTGCGTTGGTGCTTTTGGGCAATGAATCGCCGAAGACGCTTGACCAGGTTGATTGCAGCCACGCAAGAAAGTCCTTGAACCCGTCTTGCAAATTCGTGGTGATCTCGGCAACTAGCGTCCAAATTTCTTCCAGGGTAGCGGTCAACTGCTCGCCGCCCGGGCCCGAAAGCGCCTCATTGAACGAACTCGCCAGGAGTGTAGCTCCAGCAGACAGAATCGCCAGCGGTGAGGAGATCATGGCAAAAAGGCCCCCCAACGTGCCGGCCGCCTCGACTGCGGTATGAAGAACCGCAGCAAGAGCGGAAACCTCCGCCACCGCCAGACCGATTTTCTTGATGACTCCCAGCCACGGGCTATCGAGCCCTGATTTGATGAGCGATATTAGGCTCTTGACGGCGCCTTGCAGTTTCTCCATCCACGCTTTCGCATCTTCGGAGTGAAACCATCCCACGAGACTTTCGAGCCCAGATTTTGCAACGTCGAAAATCGGCTCGCCGACAATCTTGACGAAGTATTCCCACGATTGATGGAGGATCTTCATCAGGCCGTCCCATGTGCCGGCGATCTCGGCAGCCATGCCGCCGAACTTCTCTTTTATGCCGCCTTGCAATAGCGGAAGGACGATCGGTGCGGTGAGCTTTTGGCTTTTCAGCATCTCCTGAAGCTGCGCAGTGGTCTTGTGCATCTTGAGCGAGAGGATATCCCAGACTGGGATATGAGCCATGAGCAGCTGCCGCATTTCTCGCATCGTCATGACACCGCTCGACTTGATGCGACCGAAGGCGGTGATCATCTTGCCCATGCTCTCGTTCGCGTGCTCTGGGAAGACGGCCGCCGCGTCGCCCAGCGTGGCTAGCAGGGGAAGAATCTCCTTGGTTGCAAAACCAAAAATTTTCAGCGACTTGGTAGCGTCAATCAGAGAGTCCATTTTCAGCGGGGTTTTGGCGGCCAGCTCGTGCACGCCTTCGACGATTTCCCGAGCTGTGGCGGCAGAGTGAAATACCCGCGTCAATGTCACTTCGAATTGCTCGAATTTTGCATTGACCGAAAGAAAGTCGCCTGCAACTTCCTTTAGCGACTCAGCAAAGCCCTTAATGCCGGCCGCCGCCAGGATTCCGCCAGCGACTTCCGCCATGGTCGACATGGACTCCTTGAACATCTCCATCGCGTGGGCAAGATCGGAACGGAGTCCACCAGTATCGACGTGTATACCTATGTATCCTTGGGCGACCATGCTGTGACCACCGGACTCGGCCATGATTCCCTCTGCTTTCGTGCTTCAAGTCTGCGGCGGACAGCGGCTGCCTCTTTGGGATCAAGCTGTTGCACCCCTCCGAGGGCCTTTCTATCAGTGCTCAACATGCGGGCCTGATAAAGCGTCAATTGGCCAATTTCATGTGTCGACATTCCTGCCTGCACCAGATCGAAATAGAACCGTCGCCATGGAATTCGGCTTACGCGGCTGCCGTGGCTTCCGTCACTAGTTCGTTCGTCGCCGTCGGCGGCGTTTGGCTCTGATTCAGGCCAGTCAAGTTTCCCGAGAGGTCTCGCGCTGAGGCCTGGTCACGGGCCGCAAGTAGTTCCCGACGCTTGGTATCGCTGTACTGCTGCACGATTTCGTTGACTTTCTCCAAGGGGAAGCGGTTTGGGTATCGCTGACTGAATTTCAGCCAGATGCAGAACGCCAGCCCAGGCGCTGAATCAATGAACGACATCGCCTCGTCTTGGGTGATCGTGTTGGTTTTTCGGGTTTCCGCAAAGGCTTTGTTCATGAGCGCGTCGGCCTTTTTCTGCGCTCGTGAGAGAATCTCCTTCGCGGCTGCGATTGCCGTTGGGTCGTTCGGATTGTCCTTGAGTGCCAATTCAGCAGCCGTTTCCGCCTTGGCACTGATGTCGTCCGCGACCTCGGTTGCCAAAGCGATAATATTCGGCCGCGTCCTTTTCAAAAGATGCTGCTCAATGATGCCGTAGTCGTTGAGAACGATCGGATCAAGAATTAATGTCTCCCCGTCGAACTCGATTGGCACACCGGCACCGCTTGCCCTAGCCAGACCATCCATGACGCAATCCCTTGCTGTTTGAGACAAATCAAAAGAACGAAAATTCAGCTACCCGCCAGCGCCTCCACCAGCACCGACGCCGGATCCGCCGTTGCCCTTGGCAGCACCTTTGATGTTGGTGAGCCCGGCGCGATAGGCGGAGCTGCCACCCTGTTGCCGGCGAGTGCCCGATGAGCCGCCACTTTTTCTGGACGAACCAGCCGACTTTGTTTGTCGCCGACCGGACAAAAACGACCTGACGATCTTGCCGACTCCCTTGACGGTTTCGGCCCCAACTTCGACGACTCGTCCGCCAACTTCAGCTGCGCTGTCTTTCGCCATGAGTCACCTTTGTCTGGGGAGAGTCGCCTGCGATCGCGTGGCCGTGGGAGCGTCTCTAATCGAGGCTGGAAACAGCGGCAGCAAAGTGACGGAGGGAACAAGCCAAGCCGCTCTCGTGCTTGCCCTCGCGATTGCCCTCGGCATGTGGCTTACGGGGCAGAAGGCATTCGTCCAGCGACCCGAGAACTGCAGCTCGGACCTGTGGTAGTAATGTGGGCCAGAATCCGGTTTGCCCGATGGCCTGGGCGATTAGTTGGTGAAAAGTCATCGCTGCACTCCTTTACTGAAAGGTGATTGGGACGCCACTCGCCCCGCTATACATTTATCGGCTTGGCGTTATATCCCGGCTTGCTCGAGCGACTTCTCGGCGGCAGCCACGCGACGCTTCTGGCTGATGCTCGTCGTCCCTACCGCCGCGGGCTCCCTACCAGCGAGCCGATCGAAGAAGCGGTGAATGGCCTCGGCTGTCGTAAATCGTGTGCCGCCAGCACTTACGGCTTCGAGGCGGATCCCCCGGAGTCCGCGGCCGATCCACCGGTGAACGGTGCTGATATTTAGTGGCCGCCCACCACGGCGATCGCGGAATTTATCGCTGATGTAGCATGCAGCCTCTTTCGGGCTGAAAGGCCGCTCGTTGTTGATGTCTATCAAACTTTTCACCGCCATTTCGAATGCCTCCTTGCGAAATGATGCCCGCACACTAAAAGTTTGTCCCCTACCAATGGTTCGCAAAACTTACTGGGCTGGGATTAGCGAAAATTCGCCAACACAGGCGACTAATGGCAAGTACCTGCCGCACTATATGGGGCGCAGCTCTCGAAGTTAACGGCACTACAAAGATCACGAACAACCGATTGCTCGCGGCGGGTGGTCCACACGTCGCAACTGCGCGCAGCGTACCGGCTTACGGCTGCGATGATTTCTCGCACTGGAGCGGTGGGATATGAACCTGGCTGGCAGGCACACCGCGATGTCTCTCGCGAGCTAGTCGCGACTGCCGGCGTCAGGTGCGGTGATGAGGAACGGCGCAGTGGCTGTTGGCAATGAAGTGAGAAGGGTGCATCCGACTACGCAATCGATGCCGGGTAAACTACCCGCGTTCGCCGCTCTGTACCGCTTCAAGCGGCCAAAATCCGCCGCTACATGCAATCACTTGCAAATCACCCGACGAGGACTAAAATGCCAAAAACAACGGTAGAAGGGTAGTATTTTTCGGCAGGACCAAGGTTTCTCGACAAGCTAGGGGTCACAAGTTCGAGTCTTGTATCGCCCATTTTCCGTAAATGACTCTCGGCTAAGCAGTTTGAGCAAACGAGAAAGGCTAGATTCCTCGGTCTGATTTGGTCTCGGACAGACTAAGACAGACTAAGCGACCGCGATTCTGAAAATGATCGCTCGCGGCCGGCGTACTTCTCTAGAGCAGTACGCATAAGGAATCAGCCATGAGAGAGTCGCAACTCCGATCGCGCGTGCGCAACGGCAAAACGCGCTTCTACGCCAACATCAATGGCGAGCAAATTCAACTGGGCACCAAGAAGGGTGCTGCGGAAAAGAAACTGAAGGAATTGCTCAACGGCAGGCCCAGGCAGATCGGCCCGAATCCCCACGTTGGAGAGCTGATCGATAAGTTCTTGGCTTGGTCGTCCAAGAGCAACGAACCGGGAACCTACGGCTGGTACAAGTTCCATCTCGACCACTTCAAGGCATTTCTGCCGGGAGGGCTGCGGCTTGCCCAGTTGAAGCGATTTCATCTGACGAACTGGCTGAGCGAACGATACCCAGGGACGTCGGCCAATTATCGCAATGGAGCCGGCCGCTGTGCGAAACGGGCGATCCAATGGTGCGAGGACGAGCAATTGATTGAAGTACGCTCGCCGCTTGCCAAAGCCAAGCTGCCCGAGCCGGAACGGCGGGAACTCACGATCGACGAAACACAGTGGCAGGCGCTACTCAAGCTGCTTGAAAACCGCTGGGGGCATAATTACGACGACTTCCGCGACTTTTTGACCGTCGTCTGGGAAACCGGTTGCCGGCCTTTCGAGGCCCGGATCATGGAGGCGCGGTACTTCGACCGAACCAATCGCTGCTGGCGCTTTCCCACGAAGCGGAGCAAAGGCAAGAAGCGTCAACGCATCGTATATATGACGGCCGAAGCGTGCTTGATCACTGAGCGGCGGGCGCTCAAGTACCCCGAGGGGCCGATCTTCAGGCAGGAGAACGGCAAACCGTGGGACAAGAATGCCATTCGGTGCAAATTTCGTCGGTTGAAGGACAAGTTGGGCTTGCCCGAGCTTTGCAGCTATACGCTACGACACTCTTTCGCGACGCGGATGCTGCAAGCCGGCGTCGATTCCCATGTCGTCGCCAAGCTATTGGGGCATACGTCGACGCGGATGCTGGAGCAGCGGTACAGCCATATCGACAGCAAGCCCGGCTTCTTGCTCGGAGTGCTGAATCGGGCAAATAGCGCCTCGACCGTCGTCGCCTAGGCAGCCTCAATTTGAAAGCGATGAAGGTCAGCGGGACGAATTCGAATCGTCCCGCGACCTTCACCGGCTCGAAAACACCTCAAGCGGCCGTCTTTACACAAGTCATAAACCGTATCCGCGCTTACGCCCAGCCGCTCCGCGGCCTGCCTGACCGTCAGAGGCCTGGCGTCGGGCTGCGCCTCGCCGCCAAGCACGGCTGCCAGGGTTAACAGAGCGGCAGTGTGACTGTCGAACCCCTCCGATTGAAATCCGCGACAAAGCTGAATAATCTGGTCTTGAGTCATCGCTGGTTATTGTCCGAGGCCTATGGCACTTTTTCGCCTGTCTCGATCCGGCCGACGACTTATTCCTCGCAACACCCATGACGTCACGCTTCGTCCGCTCGCGCGCCGGACATCACTTCTTGAAAAATGAGCTGAGTATCTTGACCCCTGTGATCGTCTCTTGCGGGTGCTTCTTGAAAAGCCTGGAAAAAGAATACAACAACAGGACGATAATCAAGCACTGGTCATTGAATGACGGAAACCACATGACTTTTCCCCTTAAAAAACGATTTGTAACTCCCCGCCGACACTGCTCTGGTGTGAATTTACCCGCTCACCCACTTCGTCCAGGCGAATCTGGTCCACTCCCACAAGCGCCCAGGATTCCGCGTGTTAAAAGCCCCGAGCTGGTACATGCCCACACAGGCAGCCACGAGAAGCAGAGTTGAAAATGACATTCGATTACTCCCTATCAAGATCACGGCCCCTTGAATCATCGTCACGATCAACACGATCCTTGGCTTGTTGCATCCGATCGGCCAGAGTCGAGCCGCTGCGCGGCGATTCTTCTTCGAGGTCACGCCCGTCGCCCCGGCGCGCCTCGGCCACTTCACCGGGAGTCATTGTGCCGTAGAGGCCGTATTCGGATGGCTGGGCAACATTGCTGCCCGTGTACATCGCGCCACGAAGCTCGCGGATTCCCAGACGAGCAATTGCTTCCGCGTGACCCTCGCCAATTTTTCGTTTTCCTTCAGCCACGATTCACCTCCGTTGGATTAGAAATAATCCCCGCGCAGATTACGAAACCGTTGCGTGACATCCTGTTGCTCAAGCACCGCGTCATTCATCTCCGCAGCCCTCCGGCGGAGCCACATTTCTGCACTATGCACTCTCATAAACAGCGCACACGATGAGAAGGTCACGTAGATTCCCAACGGCGGGTTCCAGTCCGTGAGAAGAATCCCAATAGCTGCCACGAATAACGGCTCGACGAATTTCTTGACGGCCGATTCCGTGCACCACGGAAAAAAGGCCCTCAGTAATGGGCGTCCTGAGTAGTAAGTGTGATTCATCTCGCCGTGCCGGGCTCGCCAAAGCGCATCCAGCCGGGCGCCGCCACAAAAGACTAGAAATACCCCGCAGAACAGGAACAGCGGCCTCAGGTCCTGGCCTTCCCACATCATGGCCTGTAACAGAATGATTATCGGGACGAGCGCGCCATACGCGCCGATGTAACGTGATCCAAACTCGCGCCGCAGAAACACCTCCATGGACAAGGCCCATCCATGAATTGCGACCATAATCAAATTGCCAGCTTGTTGGCCGTCAGGCAGGCCGAAAGGCCGAGTGTCGGACATGAGACTTCCTCCGAGATTCCAAAGCGTTGAAATGGCTATCGGCTCACGGCCCACATGGGGAGCAAAGCCGGTCTGTTACTGACGGAACGTGACGGGCAACCAGGTTTTCCCGGTCTGCCGAAAACGACGCCCTCCCTGAAACACGATGCCATCGACTTCGCAACGGGGCGGACCGCCGCGGCGAAGCGTCGTAAATTGGCGCGGTTGCACCTCGAAGTCGATGTGCTCACTCACGCCGGCACTCGTATTGGGAGCGGACTGCAGGCCCCAAAAATTATTGGAGCCGTTTTCTGGCTGATGGTTGCTCGAAGCGTTGGTCAAGAATTGGCGGCTGCGTCCGATCAAGGTCGCCGCCCATTCGTTGGTGACCGGACAGGAGTTCGCGTGAAAAATCTTCGTATTAAGATTTCCGAACAGGCTATCCGCTTGGGCTTTGCCCTGATCGCCGCCGCCCAGAGCCGCATAAACGTTGGAGACATTTTGCGTGAGATAGACCGTCGCAACGCGCGCGGCACGGCAGGTCGTCTGGAACTGCATGTCATATGCTGTGATGAAGTATTGCGCTTCATCCGCCCACAGAAACACCGGACGACCGTTCTTCGCGAGATTGCGTCGCTCGATCGACCGCTGGAATGCACTCTTCCACAGAACCTGGGCGAACTGGCCTACTTCCGCGAATTCCTTGACGGGTAAATCAACGACCAGGATTGTGCCCTCTTCGATGGCCTCGGGCGTGATGTTCGTCTGGCCGCAAAACAATTCCGCCAATACACCGCGATGAATGACATCGATCATGCTGGTGAAGGTGCTTTGCACGACGGACCGCGTTTTTTCTGATAACGCCGGCCATTCCAAACAAAAAAAGTCGGTCACGATCTCGAAATCATGTTGCTGCTGGGGCGTTTTGGGTCGCGAGTCTGCTTCATCGAGGCACTTGCAGCACAACGAACTTTGCTGCCAAGAGTCCGAGCCGACTTGCTCCAAAGACGTAGGAGCGGAAATGACCAGCCGGTACAGATCGGGAACCGATATGCGGCCCTTGGCCATGATAAGCAGGTCAACCGCATTGCGGATCAATTGGCGATTGGCGCGCCGCCAGTAGCCCTCATCTTCCCGGCCACCCTGTCCCGATTGTCGTTCAGCGATCTGCATGACCTCGCAAAACAAATGAACGATATTGTCGGTCAGCCCCGCCCCGAGCCCTTTCCGGTTGAGTTCGTAGTCTAGGAAGTTAAAACGGAGCGGTTGAGACGGGGCGAAACGTCGCAAGTCTTTCAGCCGTCCAGCCGCTCGACAATACGACTCAAACAACTTGTATTCGCCCATTTTTGCGCAAAGCACCAAGCCGCCAAAGCCGGCGGATAGGTAAGAGTGGGCCAGCATTTTCCCGGACCCTGAGCTTTTTCCGGCGCCACTGGCGCCCTGGACCAAAATTCCCTCTGTCGCATCTCCCAGAGTGAACTTATCGTGCTTTGAAAAAGCACATAACGGAGTTCCGAGCTTTGTGGGGAATCGTCGTCGATTACGAAACGGCCACATGCGCCACCTCCTTTTCTGAGGCTGCTGCGATAGCTGCCTTCGACTCATTGCGAAGCATCCGGACGAACTCCCGAAGTCCAAGTCCATGCCCGCGGCTCTTTCTCGCCTTGGCGAGAACTGCCTCGATCACTTCGATAAATCGTTCGAGCGTCAGACCTGCGGCCGTAACCGTCACCGACTGTCCACCAGCAAGCGCCGCGGTCACTCGGCTCGACGGTACGGGAGTCTTCTCGGCATCGCCGTTATGCTGCGCTTTCACACTCAGGCTCAATTGATCCCGTGTGAGCCGCCGTTCCGCGACTTGCTGCGCAAGCTCTGCCTGCTTGGCTGGATCGTCGACGCGCGACAATTCGTAGGCGGAACTTTGTGAAATTTGCCCCGCGGTAAGCTTTTCGCGAATCGAATCCGGCAGCGAAGTCAAAGCCAGCAGCTTGGCCACGCTTGAGGCCGACTGTCCGACCTTGCCGGCAGCTTCCGCCGCCGTCCAACCGGTTGCTTCAATCAGTTGCTTAATTCCCTTCGCTCGGGCGTACGGAGACAAATCCGATTTTTGAACGTGCGAAATGATTTGGAGTTGTAGGATTTCGCCTGGGCACAGCTCCTTTTCCTCGATAATCGCAGCTATCTCTCGCATCTTTATCAGACGCGCCGCGCGGAGCCTGCGTTCTCCGTCGACCACGACCAGGCGATCGCAATCGCGACGCACGCGAATCGGCTGTTGCAAGCCGACTTCTTGCATGCTCCTGGCCAAACCGATCAATTCTTGTTCTGGGAATTGTTCACGAATCTGCGCGTCGCACTCGATGTTTTCGGTCGGCAGGTATTGAATTACTTCCTGGACCATAATCCGCTCCTTTTGTTTGCTGACTGAGTCCATAGAGATGACCTGGCGACATCATGCAGCGTGAATGCGGCTCGACCGGACGATCCGGCCGAGCCGCAATCGCCGCTCAGTATCCCGTGACGTCCCAACCGAAAAGCCATTTCAAAATGGCTCTCCAGCCCAATTCCGCAAGTAATTCGGCCACGACGTCGATCCCCCAAACTAAAGGCGCGGGTGAATCATTTCAGTGGCCGTCACGCGCTTTCGGCCATGCCTCTTTCCTGTGTTCATCTCATAAATCACGATTCACAATTTGGTGGCGACTCTGAGGCTAGCCGCCGAACCCGAAGAAGATTTGTACGATCGTAAGTACGACCATCAGAATTTGAATGGCCTTGCCGGCGTCGTCGCCCGCCATGGGAACAGAGGAGAACAGGGCCGAGCTCGCGACGACGGCGGCGGTCAGACTGGACATGAACATAAAAATCTCCTTTCACGATGAGATAACCAAAGAGAAGGACCAAGCGACTCCGAACAGCACCGAGCGATTTGGATTTCACATTTGGTTGCTCTGGTGGGAACATCCAATGGTCTACCAAGAGTACGCATGAATTGAAGAATTCTTCTCTACGGCGAAGAAATGAAGGATCGTCGCGAGTGCGGATTGCGACGATGGTTGGAAACCACTTGTCAACCGCCAAGGAAGCCACGTCATGGTCGACGAGCAGAAGGCGAATGGCACGCACAGTCCGAACGATAAAAAACCGAAAGGATACGTGGTCGCCGCGTTAAAAGAAAACGGCTCGCCCATTTGGGGCGAGCCGCTGCACGTTGTCAGGTCACTCTTCGCGTTTAACGGCGATCAACCCATGCGCCACGCTTTATAAAGTCCCTCTTGAACGTCTGCCGTGCATTGAATGTCATTCGGTTGAACTTCGAACTTTCCACATTCAACTGGGGGGCAGCTTCTCTGGGTTTCAACCCTTCGACGTACATCATGTGCAATGCTTGGCGATGGTCCTCTCGTGGCATCCTGCCGATGATCGTGTGAACCTCCTCTCGCAATTCATCGCGGTCGCGCTCCGCCAGCTGACGTCGGTCGCTTACCTCGACGACAAGGGAGATCGCGAGGTGCTTTTTCCTTGTTCTTCCCATGTTAATGCAAGCGTTCCGAAACAGCCGGTATCCGAAAGGGAAGAACGGCGAGGTACGGTCGTAGCTGTCGAGTGCACCGTCGTACAAGCATGCAAACCATTCACCAACTGCGTGGTCGACCTCCAGTTCCAGATTCCGGAAACCCATGTTCCGTAGGATCACATATCCCGTGCGCCTTAGGATCGGGAGAAACGTTTTAATCGCCGATTGCAATCCTGGCGCATTTGATGGCACGCCGTCACGCACCAGGTCAATCCAAGACTGAAAATCCGGTTCCGCGTTGCTCCAGATATGCGCTCCACGCGTCGTTCCGGTGCTTTCTGTATTGTCTTGCATGACGTTCACCTTTGGTGCTTCGGTTTCATTTCAGCAAAATGGTTCAGAATCTGTCGGGCTCTGCCGAGTGCCGCGTGAGCCCTCGTGTTCAATTACACGTTGCTCGCGAAAGATATGGAACATCCGTTTCATGAATGAAACGGTGCTCACGCTGAGCTGCTTCGCGCGATGCGCACTTACAATCGCGAAGAACCAAGAGCGATGTCGCCGGCGTCGCAGCTAGAGATGTTTTCGATTGGCGAGCTCAGCGCCCTGGCGCTCAATATCGCGGATCAACTGCTCCGCGTGATGCGGTCCGCTGGCAATCCCGTAACGGACATAAAGTTTGCTGAGGTCATTTTTGAAAAGAGACAACTCGCAATCAGGCGGCTCCATGCTACGCGCTAATGCGTAGGCAAACGTCGCGATCAAGCGTTCACCGAAGAGCATATTTGCGAGATTATCTTCAGAATGCTTCGCGTTGAAGAAGAACAGCGGCTGGGCGCCGTCTCCGTCATCGAAGCCTTCGTCAAAGAGAGAGGGATGCTTCTTGCGAAGTATCCCGATCGATAGACCGTCGCTCGGGAATGTTAAATCCGAGAAATTGAGTCTCTTGAAATGTTCCTCGGGGCTTTCGCCTGTTCCAACTACCGCAATCATTCTCGCCACCATCAAGTCACCAGAACTTGACGTTGGCGAAATCATCCAACTTGTCAACCGTTTTAATCAGCCATCCGGTGCGATACCAGCAGACGGTGGGTCAATTCCCAAGCGCGCTCGCCCAATGGAGTCAAGCCGTCGATAGCGTTTCCTGGCCCATGTTCTTTAAAAAGCCGGGCCATCCCACCAGTCCCGAACACTTGCCCAAAGTATATCCTTGCAACCTTGCATTGGCGGGTTACGGACGCCGGTGAACAGCAAACCTCATATTTGTTCTGCCCCGACAAGTCGTGTTCTTCCAATACCGCTACTACATCCGCAAGCGACCTCGCACCCTCACGGAACGCAATTCCAACTTCGTGGAAAAGCAAAAGCACCTTGAGGAAGCGCCACGCATCTGGGCCTAACTCGTACTTACCCGCGGAATCCCGCGGCAGCCGCTGCGGCCCGCTTTCCGCCGAAATCCGATCGTCGAAACTGGAATCCTGGATTGTCGCCATTCGGACGTCCTCATGAGCCGTTCACTCGTGACCAAACGAGGTCCCAAATGAACTAGCCTCGCTTAAGCCGGTGAACACCATTCCATCGTTTGCGACTTTTCGACTGACTTATTCCGCACTCGATTAGGCTGAAACCAATGCTCGCTAAATTCACCCTCCAAAACAATGATAAACTTGAAGATTTATTTAGCTGGTCCTATCGCCACAACTCCAAACTCATCTTAAAGTTAAAGCAGCGCCCGCAATTGTGATGCCGCAAATTATATTCGTGAAAATGATGAGGCTGCCAACGATCACAAAGTCGCCGCCGGCAAAAAGCGATTTGGATACTTGATTATCGTACCACCATTTCAAAGTGCCGCGTTCTTTGAACCAAATTGGCAGCTTTGGCGCGACCAGTTGCTGCGAGACGCTCTTATTTCCACGCCAGCAAGAGAGCATTCCTCAGCTTCCTGCATAGACCTCCGTTATTCGGATGTCGGCGGTTTTCCCGCCGTGTGACCTGTGCGGGAAGCCTCTGACTCGCCGTCCGCCGCACCGTCTTCACTCCGTTGTCGTCAGACCGGTGCGAACCCCCGATCTTCCTCAATGGTGCCCCCGAATCAAGATGACCTTCACCGACAATTTCACCTTCGCCATCTTTTGATCCGTCGTCAGCACATCCATCTTCGACCGCACGCCGAGAGCGAGGCACGCTCGATCGGCGAACGATAGGCCATGCGGCTTCGTCAGTAGGAATAGCTGGGCGGACGACATTGCGTGTCCCGCATCGAAGGGAACCACCGTCAAGGACACGCTTCGCACGTAGGCGTCCACCGGCTCCGGGGAACCGCCTCGCTCAATGGTCTTTTTGAGCACTTCCGAGTAGTTCACGGCAGAGATGATGGCTTTCGACAGATGTTTGTGGACGACATCCATTCCCGGCTCGCGCCGCAGCAGGGCGATAAACGCCGAGGCGTCAAGGACGACGCTAGTCACGTTCCCTCTTGGAACGCCGGTCAGCGATGATCTCGTCCGAAAGCACTACGTCAGCCGGGGCCAGCGTCGCAAAGTATTCCTGCGCCTCCGCGAGCGCCTGATCGAAACTTTTCACATGCAAACCCTGACCGTCTTCGACGACCACAACGGTGTCGCCCTCCGCGATATGATTACGTTGCCGCGCCTCGGCCGGTATGACGATGCGTCCTGACGAATCGACCTTTGTGTGGTAGACGCGGTGTTCTTGCTTTTCCATGGCATCCATGCCCTTTCTGAATCCATGAGGGATTCAAAGACGACTCTGCCACGTTTTCAAGCAAACGGCAAGCAACGAGTGAATTGGCAGAAACTTCTTGCGCCTGCCACCCCATCGTGTTATGGTTCGCCTAACCCACTTTAGGTGAACCATAAAAAATTATGACCGACCTCGCACTGGCCCGACCTCCGACCACCAAATCGTTGACAACCGTTAACGAATCGCCTCCGACGGTCGATCCGCTCCTTGACATGGAATTCCGCAAAGCGTTCGACGCCTGGGCCTACAAATCGCCCTCAGCCGACACTCGCACGAATTACAAACGAGACATCTTTCAGTTTCTCGAACATCATGGCTATCCAGCTTACGACGCCGGAAAGCTTGCGGCCGCCAAGCCCGAGCACGTGGCGATGTGGCGAGATTATTTACTTGCCCAAGGCCTAACCAACAGCTCAGTTCGCCGCAAAATGTCCGCGTTGCGATCCCTGCTCTCCTACCTCCAGCTTCGCGGTTTGATTCACGTCAATCCCGCGCATCCTGATTTGGTCGATACACCCGCCGCGCCGCGCGACGGCAAGACCGTCGGGCTGACGCCTGAGGATTGCCGACGCTTGTTGGGAGCCCCGTCAGAGACGACGCCCGCGGGCATCCGCGATCGTGCGCTCTTCGCAGTACTCGCCTATACCGGATGTCGGGTCGGAGAATTGACACGGCTGAAAGTCGGCAGTTACAAGACCACCGGCGTCCACAAGATTCTCGAAATCCATGGCAAAGGCGGAAAGGAACGAAGGGTGCCGCTGCACCCCGAAGCGGCCGAGCGTTTGGAAGCCTGGCTCGATTCGGCCGAAATTCGCGATGATTCTGTCGGAGCTTTGTTCCGGCCACTGGCGACCGCCCGTGGAAACGGAGAGAAAGGGTTTGCCACCAGACCGCTGGCGCGGCGTGCTGTTCAGAAACTTGTCTCCGTCTACGTTCGCCGGCTCAAGCTTGACCCCAACGTCACGGTCCACTCGCTCCGCGTGACAGCCTTAACAACCGCCCGCGAGCAGGGCAGCGACATCATCGACCTGCAAGACTTCGCCGGCCACGCCGATCCGCGGACGACTCTCACGTATATCCGCAACCGCGACAGGCTCAGCAAGTCGCCGGCGTATGTGCTGCGGTACTGAGCCGTCCGGCAAGACCACGCCTGGTTGATTCCTATCCGCAATTCCCTAAAATTAGCCAATCCAACGATGCTGTTGCCACATGCCAATTTCCATCGCTACGAGGCGTTGTGAAGCGACTATTTCACCGAACCTGGGCCGAAGCAGCCGCGGAGATTCTCCGTCACGGTTTTGTCGATGGGGCGCCCGGCCATGTCTGGGTTTCCGACACCCCGGTCCCCGCAGACGAGATGAAAGGCGACCGGGGTGGCGGTGGCGATATTGTCCTCTCTATCGATTTACCCCAAGAGGTCGTCGATGCGTTTCAAGCCATCCCACGTTCCGGTTACACCGCATTCAAAATCCCGGCCGAACAATTGAACATGGGCCGCGTGACTTTTTCCTCCTCTGACTATGCAGGCTTGCCTCGCGACCAACTTGTTCAGTTTCTCAAGGACGCTGAAGCTGCTGAAGCAAAGGGCACGTCCAAAGGCCCGCCCAACTCAAAATGGGCCAAGGCCGCAATGTACCGAGAAGCCGTCTCATTCCTCGACCGCTTCGCTCCACTATCATGAACGCAGCTTGCCGCCCTGAGTTCGTCGTATTTTATGCTTGGCAAAGCGACCGTCCCGGAAATCGCACGCGCTATCTAATACAAGAGGCAGCAGCCGCAGCCGCTCAAGAAATCAACGGCGATGAGACGAGCCCTTACAGCGTTCGCATTGACCAGGATACTCAGGGCGTGCCCGGATTGTGCGATATACCCGCAACGATTCTGGAGAAAATTGACTCTGCGGATGCGTTCCTTTGTGACCTCACCTACGTCGCGACCACTCAAGCCGACGCGGATGGAGACGACGAGTTCGTACAACGGTTCTGCTCGAACCCGAACGTCCTTTTTGAACTTGGCTATGCGTTTCAGTCAATGGGTTTCGAGCGACTGATCTGCACAATGAACGAGCACTACGGCCCTGCTACGGAGCAGATTTTTGACCTCGCTCACCGCCGATTTCCAATCAGATTCCGATATCCGAATCTACCCAAATCGAAAAAAGGCGTATCCAAGAAACTTGCGACTGACCTTGCCAACGCTATCCGCCAACTATTTCCCCTGGGCCGACGAGCCGATTCCACGGTTGGTGACCGCGTTCTCGATGTTCGCAATCAGTTCGAAGGGGCAGTTCGGGACGGAGAATTTCACCGTCTTGTACGCCGGAAAGGTGCTCTTGCGATTGCAATCGTGCCTGCTCTGGGACAAAGAATCCCGCCGCGGGTCTTACGCGCACAACATTTTCCGCCGCCAGGTCGGTCTGGATGGAATACCGAAATTCGCGGCAACTGCATCCTGTCCGTTGATCCCCGCCATGATGACCGATCTTCCGTGGCAGAGATACGTAACGATGGCACGATCCTTGCTGCCGACACTTTTGTGCTCGATCCGGCATACCATCCTAACAAGGAGCTGTGGGTGCCCTCGGTGGCTATTGAAACCGCCATAATCACTTCGATTGCACAGTACCTCAAAGTGCTACAGGCAATCGGCGCCAACCTTCCCTGGCACGTGTGCATCTCGCTCCTTGAAATCAAAGGCTACCACTTCCTAATCAGCAACTCTGAATCCAGTCGCGACGGATTCATTGAGTCGAATATCCTGATCGAACCACTTATCGTTCGCAGTGTTTCCGAGGTCGATTCACCGCACAAGATTGCCCATTCCCTGCGACCAGCGATCGATTTTATCTGGAGAGAGTTTGGTCTAGACGGCTCTTACAATTACACCGAGGACGGCACCTACACCAGGAGGCTATTTCTGTGATTCTATTCTCCATTCTGACTGTCTGATGACCAGCTCTCCTTTAGGTGACCGCGCTCGCTCGGGCTGCGATTCGCTTCGGACTTGTTGGGCGCCTGGGCTCCCTGCGCCCACATAGTTCATCGGCTTACCGCACCGAGGGAGACTATGATCAAACCAGATCACTGGAAACATGCCGCGAGCTGTCCAGGTCGTCACGGAGCTGCCCTCGATTGTTTTATCCTCACGGGCCACGACGTCTCCGGAACTGACTTTGTGGCAGGCTTCTCCCACTGAGAAATAGACTGTAGAATTGCGACTCGCCAAGCCATCAGAGGAGGAGCAGCCGTGCAGCCAACGAAGTTCGAACCAAAGTTCCCCTGTTTTAGCGTTCTCGCAAACGACTGTACGAACCCATTTACTGTCACTGCTGACGGAAAGCTCGCCTTGGCAGTGTTCACAAGCGATGAGGCACTCAAGAACTACCGCGCTACTGGCCAAGCGATGGGGCCGACGATTCGCTTTGACTTACCGGAGGCCCTGGCACTTTACCTTGATTCGCTTCCCAGCAACGTGACGACGATCGCTTTCTATTCGGATGACTTGACAAAGGTCGTGTACGTATCGGCCGGAGACCTATATCAAGCCGTTCTGCAACGGATTAAGAAGTGAATCAATCTGAAAGCCGCGGGAATCAAGGCACGGCCTCTGCATGTCGACAACGATGAATCCTGATCTTGAATGTGACGCGATTATCCTTGTCACGACCGCCGACGAGCTTCAGCAACTCCAGTGGGCAGCAGGTTTCCTAAACCTGCCATTCGAAGAAAAGAGCGATGACAGGGTATCAACGTTCTACTCGCTCGGCGTTGTGGGCTTGACTCGCGTCATCGCGGTCAGAACCAGGACTGGCTCACACGATTTCCGCGGTTCTGCCTCGCAAGCGATGTTGTTTAAAACGGTAACCTCCACGAAGGTCCTCATTCATATTGGGATGGCCTTCGGAATCGACCCGCAGCGGCAAGCAACCGGAGAGGTTCTTGTATCAACGTCACTGTTTCCATACGACAGGCGAGAGATTTCCATTGAGGGCGACCATGTAGTTTACAGGTACACAGACCGGACTGTACGGCGAAATTGCAACCAGCCGATGGTGAACATGCTTCGGCGAGCGGCGGAACAGGAGAACTTCCCGTACCGGGTTCATTTCGGGATGCTCCTTTCGGGAGGTGCGAGAATCTATTCCAGGGAGTTTCGAAATAGACTTCTGCAATGGGTGCCCACCAAGCCGGGGCATCCCATTGTCGGAGGTGAAATGGAGGGCGTCGGGCTTCTGGCTGCATCAGACCCGAATAAGCCATGCTGGATCGTGGTGAAGGGAATATCAGATTTTGCAGACGAGGAATACGATATCCCGATCAACCCCCAACGGCCGGTCGCATGCCGTCGCTCCGCATTATTCGTGCTTCAAACGTTGCTGACAAACCCCACGCCGCTAGATTGAGGATAACCGAGGTACACTGCAATGGCCAAACTACGAGATATTCTTGGATCGATGGGCGAAGGCGAGGGGACTGATGAACACCCGAAACTTGGAGTTTGGCGACAACAGGATGCCAAAGCTAAGGAAGGCGGCCATGAGGTTCGAGTGAAGCTTTATCGCCCTCCCGATCTCTTGGGTTATAAGTCCGCCAAACTCTACCTGGAGGTCACAGACAAGAAAGGAATTGTGGTGTGGTCTGATCAGGACGACTGGGATGCCAGTCTTGACCAGGGGCTTTTAAACCTCGGCATCAGGTCCGTTTCCCCCGAGAACGAAGGCGAACGGTTCAACTTACTCCTCGAAGCTGCATTCACTCAGTTTGAGGACCGGTATGGAGACGCAGCATTCAATGCTGTGTTCGTGGACTACCTTAAGGAAATAACAGACTCGGCTCGGTTGCAGGAAATGCTCGCCTATTCGACCGCATTAAGCCCAAACAAAGATTTACCTGCATATGCCGGCTGCCGTGAAGGCATCGCGAACTCCATTCGCAACAGAGCGAGAGAGCTTCATTTAAAGCTTCACTACTCGGTCGACGAAACGGACAACATTCTTACTAGCGCCCTCCTCCGAAATCTTGATGAACGATTCTCGGTGACCAATCGAAAGAGGATGGGCCTTCTTTAAGCGAGATCAGCGGCAGCGAAACTCCTAGCCTTGATTAGTCTCGACTCTCAGGTAGCACCTCCGCCTGCGGCGGGCAGTTGTTTCCAGGCTTCGCGTTCTCTGCGGTCGCAAATGCTCGGCACGTTGAGTTGCCTGTCCGGTTAACGAAGCTTTAACCTGTCGGGCGTAACCTCGACGACTAGACATCGTCAGGGGGGACATCATGCCATTGCGCTACACGGACCTGGACACCAAGAAAAGCAACTACAGCGACTTCATCATCCGTAGGCGTTTCCCCACTCTTCTTGAGCTGTTCATGATTTGTGTCGCCATCATCAGCTTTGGCGTCGGCATAGTTCTCTCAGTCTCGGACAAGATCGCGCTGTGTTCCATCCTGTTCGCTTTCGGAGGAGCCCTATGCCTGTACGTGATTACTCAGCTCAACCGCAGCCGCGACTTGCTGCAAGCAACGGAATTCGAGAACGCCCTATTCGCTTCGGCGTTGAACCAAGATCATGCGTTCAGCTTCATCGTAAACGGCGACGAAACCATCGTTTATTTCAGTCCCGGATTCAAAGACTTCTTTACTGCATTTACCGAGACAGGCGGCCATGATCTTAAGGCGTGGATTGAAGCTGCTCAAATACGGGATGAAGAGGCGGCCGCCATTGTTGGGGCGATTGCGGGCGCAACTAAAGCGGAGCTGGTGTGCCATCTATTCGGCAAACAAGAGCAGCAGACCCCATGCCGCATGCTGATTGAACCGATCCCTCGCCCCAAAGGTTTTGTCTTGATACGGTGCAGTGAAAATGCCGGCGGCCAATAGAGTGCCCAGCATAAATCACCGCCGCGGATTTACCCTCATCGAGCTGTCGATCGTGCTCGTCATCATCGGCCTTATCATTGGCGCGATCGCAGTCGGGCGCGACTTGGTTCAAGCAACCAAAATCCGAATGGCCGTTGCGCAGATCGAGAAATACAAAACTGCCGTCAATACGTTTAGGACAAAATACAATGCCATACCGGGTGATATGACCCAGGATCAGGCCGACGACGCAGGCTTCACCGTTCCGCCTACGCGTACCGATAGCGCTTATATGACTCACGGCAATGGATTACTTGAGGACCTGGATTCCTCTTATTCCACCAATGCTGGCACCTACTTCTTTGGTGAAGGCCTGGAGTTTTGGGAAGACTTGTCCTCCGCTGGTCTCATCGCCGGGCAATTCACAAAAGCAACGGAGGCATTTGGATCGGGTGGACCGCAAAAAAACCTGACGCCGGCAACGTTGGGTGGATTTGTGCCTGCCTCGTTAATGGGGAACAACAATTGGGTGGTGGCTTATGGCATATACGGCGACTCACAAGCGGGCACTGCCTTGCCGCCCGTTCTGCGCGGAAACTATTTCCAACTGACCGGTATTTCCTCCACGGATGGTAACGCCAGCATCATCGCCGAGAATGATCTGACTCCCACGCAAGCCCAGAACATCGACACCAAGATCGACGACGGCGTCTTCGATACCGGAACCGTCCGGGCGTCGAATCATGTGGGGAGAATCTATGTCAATCTTTTCTCGGCACTCAACAACACTTGCACATTATACGCCTACTCAGGCATCAACCTTGGCTATCAAACCGCTGCGTACCCGGATACGCCTGCCTGCCAGCTTTCGTTCAAGTTTTGATTCACGGGCCGTGCTTGATCGCATCCGCTGTTCCGCTTCGAGTCTCTCTTCTTCCTTTTTGAATTGACGCAACACGCCGGCACCTCGCCTTCGGGCGACCTCGTGCTCTCGGGCTGCGCTTCGCTTCGGTCCTGACGGACGCCACGGCCCCTTTCGCCCACTTGTGCGTCGGCCAGTCGGCCTCTGATTGACACCTGCGGTGACTGAAGAAGTGCTTCTCGCATGAACCGGTTTTAGGGGGCACATCCCCCGGACCG
>PLYM01000015.1 GCA_003153375.1 Planctomycetaceae bacterium | reverse complement strand
GGTGCTTGATACTTCGACGGCGGATTACGGACGCGGCGCCGTATAGCGAAATTGAGGCCCGCGACTAGCCCGTCACGGTATGGCGTCCCCGAAAGACTTTGCCCACACCACTCGACCGGCAGAGACTGCCTAACTGGCGCTGCATGCCCAAAAACTTCAGGTGGCTTTCTGCTTCCTAGCCCCTGCGGGCCAAGCGAGGGATCCTCTGGAATCGCTGGACGGTTCCATGTCGACGCCGGCAGCAATCGGCGACGAATACCCATGAAGCACGATTTGGCAAATCAGCTCCTTCAAGATATTCAAGGGTCGTTGGGAACAGACGACGATTGCTCAAGCTACCTAGCCCTGACGGCGACGTGCAGTTCGGGCCCCAAAAAAGAGCGTTCCCGCGTGGTCATTCCGAAAATCTCATACGTTTCTTCGGACTCCCATCAATCCACCGTTTTTTGGGACTGCTGATCTGGCTGGCATGGCTGCCGCGTTGAACTGCACAGTCGGTCACGTCGTGACTAGCGGCGGCTTTTTGTTCTATCGGGCTGCGTTGCGGCTCGGCGCTCATGAACTCGATTCGCTAGGATCGCTCTTGGCGCGTTCAAACGGCGCTCAATGACTCCAGGGTCATCGCCGATGGGCGCACCCTACGGGCCGCATAGATTCCGTCGTAGCCGGCAAACGCATCGGCTTGCAGGTAGCCGGTAAAGTCCTGCAAGAATTTTTAGCGGAGCGTCCCGCTTGCGAGTGGGCGTGTAGTCGTAAACCGAGTAGGGATTTTGAGCATCGCCACAACCCCAGGTCACGGTTGTATCTCAGCCAACCGTTTTTCCAAAAACTCAAATACGGCCACGGTGGGTGCATCACCCCGCTCACCCAGTTCTCGATTGATCGTGTCGTGCGTCTTTCCTTCGGCAGGAACAACTTTTGCAGACGTGCCAGCCGACTTGAGCCTGTCGGCAAGGCCCTGTGATTGAAATCGGCTGTCCTGACGATCTGTCACATGCAAAATGAGAAACGGGGGGATGTGCTTTCCCTTGGCGACGTGCGTGATTGGCGAAGCGTCTTGCTGCTTGCTCAGGTCACTCCCGAAGACCGTCAAATACTTTTCCTTCATGCGGGGCAAGCGAGCTAGTTCAATCTGTTTTGGAATGTCGTAGACAGCACCGTCTAGCAAGATCACTCCCTTGATGTTGCTCAACTTCATTCCCTCGGCTTCGAGGTAACGATGATCCGTAGACACGAGTGCTGCCAAATGAGCACCTGCTGAGTGCCCCATGATGAAAATCCGGTCAGGCGAACCGCCGAAGTCGTTGGCATGGTCATAGACCCATCGAATGGACTTCGCCACGTCGCCTGCCTGCTCTTTGTAGGTCACATCAGGATGAAGGCGGTAATTGATGCTGACAAGAACAAAGCCCTTCTCGTTGAACGCAATCGGTTTCAGTTGGACGTGGGCCTTATCGCCGGTGCTCCAACCGCCGCCGTGAATCCAAACGATGATCGGGTGGTTGGCCCCAGTTGATGGAGCGTAGAAATCGAGGCTCGTGGCGTGCTTGCCAGCCTCGGAGTAAGCCACGTCCCTTTGGACTCTCGGCTTGTTATCGGCAACAGCGACGGCAGCGCAGACAAGAAAAAACAAGGTCGTATTCACGGCATGGCGCATTTGGGCTCACCTTCTGATTTAACCCCCGCCGAAGCACCAACGGTTCTGGTCACGAATTCAACCCCCATACACGCCAGCTACGACGTAGTTTAGTTGTACATTCCTCGGGCAACACCAGCATGCATAGGCGGCTCACGGTGGGACGCTTCCGAATTCGCGGCTTCTCGCTCATCGGTTGACCTCAGGCGCGGTGGCACGCCGGCTCGGTTTCCCCAGGTCCTCTTTCAAACCGTACGCGCGGCTTCCCCTCGTTGGGAATCTCTGCAACGCGGATGCAGCAAGAATCATCCTGACTGTTGGCCGCGATTCCATCAAGACTTGCCAGGTTGACATTATATATGGCGTGGCGGCGGGCAATGAGGCTGCCCCGAGCCGATCCGATACCGGATGGCACCGACGGCGTTCCGTGAACGACGGTCACGACGCAATCGATGTAATCTCACGCATGGATTCGCTCACGAACCGCGGTGGTGATGGACCTGAAGGACTACGAGCGGGCCTCGTCTGGATCGAAGATCGCTTCAGCCACAGTCCTGCCGCCGGTCGTATGGTTACTGGACGGCACTGCTCGCCATGAAGCTCAAGGTGGCCGACCTTTCGATCGAGGAGGACGGTGTGGCGAGTGGGCTGGCCGAGGTCGTGCGTTCGCGTACTAGGGCTCTGGGCGTGGAGCTGATTGCCGTTCGTAGCGCCGGCCACTCTGACCGCTCGTCCGTTTTCAAAAACGCGGTGGCGGAACGAGGTGAGATTCGTGCTAGCACTTTTCGCCTGTCCAAGGCGATTCCTGAGGACGCCAGGCTCAGAGGCACAGTTCCCCTGCCGAGCCGTCAAGCGACCCAACAGGGTGCTAGCATGGCAGAGCTCGCAGCTAGCTCTGCTGATTGATTCCAGGAGCATCCTCTGTGTGCCTCAGTGGCGCTCACTAGCCCTCGTTCGCACCTACGCCCTCCCTGAGACTGGTCTGAGCTCTCAAGTTCGCTAACGGGATCCGGGGAGCTCTCAGGAGTGCTAGCGTTGATCGAGCCGAAACCAAGGACGAGGCATGCTAGCAGCCGGCGCCAGCATGGCTACATATGCTGGGCCGACCGGGCGGCAGCAGTGTGCTAGCAGCCATGGCCCCGCCGCGCGAGGACTTGGGTGCCTCGATCGTTCTCCGGCCCTCGACCTGGGCGCTACTGGCGATGGGGCCAGTGCCCGGTC
>PLYM01000133.1 GCA_003153375.1 Planctomycetaceae bacterium | reverse complement strand
CATCATCTTTGTCGACGACGTAAACATACCGCTTGGCGAGAACCTCAAAAACCGCCCGTTGAGGGATGACGATGGCGTCATTCTGCACTCGGCGGATCAACACGTTGCCGGTCTGACCGTGACGCAGCAGGCGGTCCGGGTTCGGAAAATCCGCGCGGAATTTGATGTTCCCATTCGCATTGTTGAAGTCAGCCTCGATCGCACCGATCTTGCCGATCTGCGGGAACTTGTTGTTGCCCGTCAGCATGAGCTCGATTTGCAGATCGTCCTTACGCTGATTCAGGTCGGCCATGTATTCGAGGTACTGCTTTTCGGGGACGTTGAAATAAACCCACATCAGGCTGTTGTCAGACAAGGTCGTGAGAATCTCTCCCTCCTGGACCAGACTGCCCTGCTGGTGGTGCAGACGGTCCACGATGCCGTCAAAAGGTGCCTTGACGGTGGCAAAGTTCAATTCAGCCCGCGCCTGGTCCGCTCTGGCTTGGGCCTTTGCCCGCTTGGCCCCGAGCAGCTTCACCTCATTCTGAGAGACCACTTTGTCCTCGTAGAGCTTCTTGGTGTAATCGAACTCCAGTTGCGCGAGCTGGGCCTCCGCTACCTCGGCGTCAAGCTTTGCCTGGTAAAGGGTTGGGATGACCTTGAACATCGGGTCACCCTCCTTCACCTGCTGCCCCTCTCTGACTGGGATCGCCTCGAGATACCCCATCTCCAAGGCACGGACCTGGATGTGCCGCTTCGAGTGGATTTGGCAGACATATCGCTGGGTGAGGATAACGGACTTCGACTGAGGGCTGGTGGCCACGATCTTATGGTGCTCGTGGGGAGCCTCCTCCTGGTGCATGTTGCAAGCAGACAGGGAGAGAGAAATCAGCGCCAGGATGGCGGCCAGGATTAGTGAGATTTTCATATTTTTTCGCTCGTTTGGTTGCCTGTTAGGTTACGAAGTGGATCACTTAACTTCGATCAACGAGGGGAAGACGTTCACGCACGTCGTTCTCTAGGGCCGGCAAGCCGCCACACAAGAGGGCGACCATCAACGTCGTCGCCGGCCGCCGGATGGCGAATACGATTGGATTCAATCAGCCGGCCCCTTCCCACGACGAGACAGCTTGCGAATCGCGATAGGTGAGCCGTGATGAACCAACGAACTCGGCCAGCCCTTCGAATCGTTGTTCGGATACTGATTAGTCTGGGGCATGAAACTCAACTCGAGCGGCGCTCAGCATCGCAGAAAGGGTGGGACACGATTCGCTGTCGGTGACTGGGGCGGCGCCGTTGCTTGGGGGCAAGAAACCTACTTGCTATATGAAAACCGCGTTCCAATTCGATCGGCTGCAGTGGCAAAACTGTTTGCGATTGTGGCCTAAGACCGATTCGACACGGCACTTGTGCGATTCTCAAAAACTTCGTCATTACCGAAATGCGCAAGTATGCGCGCGGCATTCGGTGCCTGCTCGAAAGGCAAGTGCTGCACGCGGTCGCGGCAAGTTGTGTGTCATTCGTCCGTTCGCTTCGGATTCTCAAAAAAATGATTTCCGATCGTTGTTCTTTGTCGTTTGGAGTAGCAGCCCGCTGCGCGCTTCACGTTGCGCAGCGGACTAAAAACGTCCAAGTCATGTTGAATGTTCGACGGGCGATCCTGGCCGCCTTGCACGACGAGCGCGATCACGAAGACCGTGGTTGATCATCTTGTTTTGGCACCTGGTAGACTACCGGATTCGTTCGCCGAGATACCGCGATCACCCGCAGAATAAGGCAATCATTTGCAACGTCTTGCAATGCGCGCCGCGGCTGCCACAATCGCAAAACTCCCGGAGATTTCAGGTATTTCGGCGTCTTCCAGGAGGGCTCTTTTAATCAGAGGGTTGTTGGCTCAAGTCCAACAGGGAGCACTCTGAAAGCCCCGAATCGGAAACGAGTCGGGGCTTTGTGCCGGATCGGCGGTGCGATCCGCGCGCCGCTGATGCTAGAGATCGTCGATCTCACGGTCGGGAAACGCCTGGTGAAGCCGCTCTCGGCCCGCATCTGTCAGGTCGGAGCGGAACAACGTAATGGATGTCAGCGATCTGCAATGGGCGAGTATCGGAACGCTGGCGTCGGTAAGCGGCGTGACTTTCCGGCCAAACCATCGGCGCGCACCCATGGGTGCGACCAACTGCGAGACCGACGAAAAGAAACTGAGTCGCTCAACTACGCGTGACCCGCGAGACGTTCCAACAAACTGGAAAGCACGCGTCAATGCGCCGGCCGCCAGGCATATCGCCCGATGATCGATGCAAGACGCCTGAGTGTATCCAATTACTTGGGCATCGGAAGCATGACCACCGCGTCTTCCGGGAACGACGCCTCGCCTTCTTTACCGTTGATTCGGTACTGCACCCTCAACTGCTTCCGGGTTCCCGGCACCGGGTCACCGCCGAAGCTGGAGCTGTAGCTTGGAGAGGGTAAGGTAATGAGTGGCAAGTCGCGAACCCGCCGCTGAAGGGCCTCGGTCACATCCTTTTGTTTTGACCCGGCTCCGTACTCGGCCTTGATGATTTCCACTTTGACAGGGTCCATGCCGATTTTGGATAGCAGCGCCCGCACGTCGCCGGCTTTATCGCCCAGCTTCTGAGCGATGACCAGTACCGCGCGCGTCGCATCATCCTTCAAGGCCGGCACTTCCGTGGCTTTGATAACGACCTTGAGGCCGTCGGCGCTGGGATATTTTTCGAGCACGTTCAGCACCAGTTGCTGTTCCGCGGCACGACCCGAGACATCCAGCGCGGTCTGGCACATTTCGGCGCGTTGCTGATCCGACCCGGCGAATTGGCGCGCCAGCCGGATGTAACCGCGCAGGGCACGGACCTGGTACTTGTCGCTCGGCGCGGTTTTCGCCAGATCCAATAACGCCGGCCCGGCATCCACGGTCATCCACTCGCCAAGCAATCGGCTGCCGGTGTCTTGAAGTTCTGGATCGTTCCCTTTGACCGCGACGGCAATCGTCTCGAGCGCCTTGGGTCCTCCCATAGCGCCGAGGATTTCCAAAAGGGTCGCCTTGGTTGAGGCTGGCGCACGCGACATCGCGGCGGCGAGCACCGCGGCGCATCCCTCACGGTCGGGCATCCGGATACATGCGGCGCGCAGGGCCTTTTGAGCTGCCTGCGCATCGCCAGAATTCTTGGGCGAAACGACCTGCGAAACCAACAACGGCACGTCCTTGGCTCCGACCGTGGCCCCCAGCGCTGCCAGCGCAGCGCTGCGAATCGCGGCACCGGGATGATCGAGCGCCTTGACGAGAGCCGACGTCGCGTCAATTCGCCGCAGCCCAACCAGCTCGATCAAGACCGCCAGCGTCTTGCCCTCGGCCTTGGCGAGTCGGGCCACAACCTCCGAATTGACATTGGCATCCGGCAGGTTGGCCAGCGCCGTCTTCGCCGCTTGCGTCAACTCCTCGTCGCTTTCGCTCGCGATCTCGAGCAGCGTCGACAAACTGGCAGCGTCACCCATTCGCCCAATGACGCCAATGGCCGCGATGCGCACCGGCTTGGGACCTCGTTTGGCGACCTCGAAAACGGCCGACGGAAGCCCCGATTCGTTACGATTGGGGAAGACTAGAAGGATCAGGGCCGCTCGATCCGGCGTGGCACGGCTCAGTTCAGCCGCCAGGGCATCGGCCACTTCACGTCCCGGAAGCTCGCGCGCGGCGCCCAAGCCAATCTGAAACAGTCCCTTGTCCTCGGAACGTAGTTGCTCGATCAAGAGCGGAATTCCATCGGACTTCCGAGCCAGAATCGCTCCGCGAGTTGCCTCGATGATCTTCTGTTTGGGAACGTCAGAGCGGCGCACCTCGTCATAGATTTCCATCGCTTCGCCAGCTTTTCCTTCGGCCATGAGACGTTCGGCACAGAGGATACAGCCCTCGGCAACGGCCGTGCGGACTTTGACCGGGGCGCCGACCAGCGATCCGCGGAGCGATTTGGTCGCGGCGCCGTTTCCGATCTTCCCCAAGGCAACCGCCGCGGCCGACGCTACTTCCGTGTCCGCATCCTGCAAGCGCGCGGTCAAGGGATCGACGGCGCCCTCGTCGCGGCGAACACCGAGCGAATTGATCGTGCCGATCAGAAGTCTTCCTTGCAGCGACGGCATCGCCTTGCGCAACGCTTCGCTCGCTTCCGGGCCGGGAATCGCCTCGAGCGCAATTCGCGACCACGAGGCAAGGCTCTCGTCGGTCAGAAGGCGCGCCAAATCCGTAACCGCATCGCGGGAGCCATAGACGGCCAGTTGTTTGCAGGCGACCGCCTTTTCGGCAGCAGGCGAGTCCGATCGGAGTTTCTCGATAAGTTCTTTTTCCTTGGCCGCGCTATCGCCGTCGGCAGCTAGGGCCCAAGCAGCCATCGTCGCAAAGGCCGCGAGCAAAACGACTGACCTTGTGGTTTGGTAAATGGTTTTCATGATTCCAGTCCTGAAAGTCGGGTATTCGCAGGGGATGGTGATGTGTCGCTTTGGGATCGGCGTGCCAGCTCACCGCGGAAATACAGTGTCGAGCCAACGCCAAACTCCGTGAAGTCTCTTACAGCCGCCACGGTTCGCGCAGCGCCTCGGATCGCAAGCGGTTCGCTTGTTCATCGCCGATGAATTCGTGCTTCTTGAGATCGTATTTCAGCTGGCGTCCCAGGAAGATCGCGTTGTTTGCCGCATGACAGGCAATGTGCGCGTAGCAGGCAGCCTCCGCATTGCCCTTGGGCAGGCTGCGGGACTTCACGCAGTCGAGGAAGTCGCGCACATGGAAGGTAGCCGGATACCCGTCGATTTCGGCAACGGTTCTGCCTGCGATCAGTTCCGGAGAACTCAAGACGAGCTTTCCGCTGTCGCCCGCTTCGACCCAGCCTGTCTCTCCTTCAAATCGCACCGGGCATGAGCCCAAAGGAAGCCAGCCCGTTTCACGGAAGATCAACTCCACGCCGTTCTCGTAGCGCGCCACCAGGCGGCCATCCTTGGGCGGGTTGTACTCGACGGGAGCCGTGTTGTCGGCTCCGACGGCCCATTGACAAAGGTCCACGCAATGCGAGCCCCATTCCAACACGCCGCCGCCAACCAGTCCGCCCCCCTTTTCGAAGTTGAAACCGTCGAGGAGCTTTGCATTGAAGGGACGCCAGGCCGCAGGGCCAAGGTACATATCCCAGTCAACGATGTCCTTCGACGGTTCCGTTTCTGGCGGGAGCCATCCGCTGGTGATGGCGGTCATTCCGGCGGGGTGGGCATAAACCCTCTTGAGTTTGCCGAGCTTGCCAGTTCGAGCCAACTCGCAAGCGAAGGCGAAGTGCGGCAGATTTCGTCGTTGCGTGCCGGCTTGAAACACGCGCCCGGTCCGGCGCATCGTGTCAGCCAGCGTCAGGCTCTGTGCGATATTCTTCGTGCAGGGTTTCTCGCAATACATGTCCTTGCCGGCCTTGGCGGCGTTGATCGCGGCCGTGGCGTGCCAGTTGGGTCCCGTGGCGATCAACACCGCGTCGATATCGCTGCGGTCGAGCAATTCGCGAAAATCGCGAATCATGTCGCACTGTTCATTGCCATATTTCTGATCGACCATTTTCTTGACCGCGGTGCGGCGAGCCGCTTTGATGTCGCAGACCGCCACGAACTGAACGTCTTTCTGATCCAGAAAGCATCCCAGGTCATAGGTTCCCCGATTGCCGATGCCGATTCCGCCCACTACAATCCGCTCGCTGGGTGCCACCGCGCCGTCCCGCCCCAAAGCGGAACTGGGAATGATCTGCGGGGCCATCACCGCGGCGCTCGCCGAAAGGGCGGTCTTCAAAAACCGACGCCGATGAACGTGTGTTACTGTTTTCGCCATGACTGCTCTCCTGGTCGTGTTGATCCCATCGCCGACAGCATGGGATAGGGGTGCTTGAACACGTTCCCCACAGACTGAAAGCATATCGCCTGCAGAACTGCCCTTCCATAGCCGTGCCGCTCCGAGGAATCCTGGCACCCTTGCGGAAATCGCTGGCTGGACGGGTATCAGCTGGTCGAACCTGAAACGGTGGAAGCCGGCCTTCGAGCCGTGGGCGACCGCCGCCCTCGAAATCAAACGTCCGGCTGGCCCGCGTCCCGGCCTGACGCTCGGCGATCGCCCACGGCTCTCCTTAGCCGGTCATGCCGTGCCGGCTGCCGCACTGGGGTTGCGGGTAATTGCCCAAAATCGGTCCGCCGCGGCGTTGACCTTGGGCATGAGCATCATGGCCGCGATGAAGAAGCTGAGTGCTTCGATCGTGAGCAAGATGCCCTGCAGCGGCGTCCAGATGGCGGCTATCAGCGTAATGGTCATAATGGCCGTGGCCGGAACGGCGATGCCCAACACACCGCGCCACAGGCCCAGCAGCGTCACGGCGCGCAGGCCGATGATCCCGATCGCGATTCCAGCGGAGACGACGACCGCCGGTCCCAGCGCGATGTATTCCTGGGCAAAGTACATCAACGGATACGCCCCGGCAAATGTTCCGACCGTCAGCAGCAACATCCAAACGTCGAAACGAGATGCTGACAATGCCTGGACCACCAGTCCGATTAGCAGACCAAAAGCGACGACGCTAATCGGACCCAGCCAGGTGAGCTCGCCGAGTCGATCGATGGGCGCGATGCCCAGCACGTCCACACGCACCGGCTGGCCGAACAGCAGCCGATCATAGTTCCAGCGATAGGTGCTGGTGCCGGCCGACCAGTCCAGACTCGTGGGCTGGAGAGATAATTCCAGCAACCGCACATCGGAGCCGTTGGCCACCAGTGCCACATCGTATTGATCAAGGATGCCACCGGGCGCGACCGACAGTTCGTACAAGCCCTTGCCGACGGCGCTGTACTTGACGTCGATCGGGGTCGACTCGTTCGGCAACTGGCCCTGCCAAACGAGCTTCCCGTCGCGGAGCGACACGCTGCCGGCATGGTCTGCGACCGTGATCGACAAGTCGGCCAAGGAAATGATCTTGGGGGGAAGCGGAAGGGCGATTTCGCAACTGCCAGCCTGCCCGTCAGGCTGCGCCGCTCGAAGCTTGCCGACAAAGCGCGCCTCGTATATGGACTCCGGCGCCGACGTGCCAACGCTCAGCCGCGGTGTCAGGGTGACCTCGGCGGTAAAGGCCTGAATGCGCGCTGGGGGCGGAGCCGCCGTGCTCCGCTGGATACTCGCCGCTGGTTGTTGATCGTTTACTTCCGATCGATATTTCAAGCTCGAACTACGGGCCGTCTCGCGCGCCGACTGCACCGCGGGGAGTAATAGCGCGATCGCGATCGCAAGAATGACGACAACCACCAACAGTTCAACCACTGTGAATGCACGATCGTTTCGAGTGGGCATGGCAAGGCTCCTGGTATGAGGGGAGTTTGACCTTCAGAACAAAGATCGCGCGGATATCGCCGTGGAAGTGAGGCGGGATATCACGCTGCGTCATCGCCGTGGTAAAGCGATCGGATGTGAACCATTGCCCGTGCGACTGGAATCAGTCGGCCCTAACTGCAATGTATCACAAAACGCCGATCGGGTTGGATTGTCGATTTCCTGGTGACTGTGGGCGACTCATTGCTGACCCGTTGGGAAGCGGCGGCAGAGGTTGATTGTCCAAACGCCCTTCGGTCGTGCCGTTCCGCGGTCCTTGCCGACTGATCTCGGTTTCGCTGCGGATGCAACCCGTCGAGTGCCGGCGGCTCCCCTCAACTTCTCAAGAGAACCGTTACGGCTTGGCCCCTTAGCATGACCACGATCGGAGGCCGCTTTTGTCCGAACCTGGCCGCAAGCAGCGCGAACGGACAGCTTACCTAGTTTCATGTTACGATAGCCGAGACGCATTGGAGGGACAGCTTGATTGTCGCTTCAAATCGTCGACATTGGACTGAGGTCTGTCAGGATCAAGCTCATGGTTGCCATTCGAGCCTTAATCGCAATCACTACCTGCATCGTTTGGGCGCTAATTCCAGCCAAGCTGACGTCGGCGGCCGAGCCACGGGATCTGCAGAGTGACACATGGGTTGCCACAGACGGACTCGGCCGGAGCTTGCCTTTGGCCTCGAAGGTCGGACCGCCCCGGCCCAACAGAACTGTCGGCGTCTTTTATTTTCTGTGGTTCGACCATGGGGGCGAGGGGCCTTTCGACATCACGAAGATCGTCGCCCGGGATCCAGCCGCCATCAAGGATCCTCGCAATGCCCTGTGGGGACGCGAGATGGCTCCGCATCATTGGGGCGAATCAATCTTCGGCTATTACACTTCCGACGATGAGAGCGTTCTTCGCAAGCACGCGCAAATGCTCACCGATGCCGGCGTCGACATGATCGTCTTCGATGTCACCAACCAGGTCACCTATCCTCAGAACTGGAAAGCGCTATGTCGCGTGTTCGAACAATCCAGGAGCGCGGGAAACCGAGTGCCGCAGGTCGCCTTCCTCTGCCCGTTCGGCGACCCGCAAAAGGTCGTGCGGGACCTTTGGAACGATCTTTACAGGCAGAATCTCTATCCTGACCTTTGGTTCCGTTGGGAGGGCAAGCCATTGATCCTGGCTGACCCGGCCATGGTCGGCGCGGATTTCGAGCAGGGCAAGCGTAGCTCACCGGTCGAGTTGCAGCCGGGCCACACGTTGGGGCAGACGTTCACGGTGGATCGACCGTTCGACGCTGTCGGCGGCTCACTGCCCACCTGGGCAAGCTCCGATTCCGCGGCCACGCTGTCGCTGTATCGTCGAGGAGCCAAGCGCGAGCAGTTGGCGTCTCGCCGCTTCACCAAGGTGCAGGACAATGCGTGGCTGATGCTGGAGCTCGACGCCGTGTTACCAGCGGGGACGTACGATCTCGAAATCTCGGACCCACAAGGCAAGTTGGGGTGGTGGAGCGAGGCCGCCGATGTGTTCGCCCAGGGTGAAGCCACTGCCGATGGCGCGGCGGTCGCCGGAGACCGCACGCTACGCATTCGATTTCCTGACGGGACCACGGAAAAGATCCGCCGGTTCTTCACCTTCCGCAAGCCACAGCCGGACTACTTCAAAGGCCCGACGAGCTCCGAGCAATGGGGCTGGCTCGAGGTCTACCCGCAGCATGCCTTCTACAAGACACCGGGTGTTCCCGAGGAGGTTGCGGTCGGAGTGGCCCAAAACGCGGCGGATGACAAGTTGAGCGTGTTTACCAATCCGCGTTCCCACGGCCGGAGCTTTCACGACGGCAAAGAACCGGGGACCGAGGGTCGCGACTTTGCCGGCCACAACTTTGCCGAACAATGGCGCCGGGCGCTGGAGATCGACCCGGCTTTCATTTTTGTCACCAATTGGAACGAGTGGATCGCGGGCCGCTTCAGTTCAGCCAATATGCCGCTGGATGGCGCCGGTCCGGTGACGTTCGTCGACGAGTTCGATACCGAGTTCAGCCGTGACATCGAGCCGATGAAGGGTGGCCACGGCGACAATTACTATTATCAGCTGGTAGCGAACATCCGCCGCTACAAAGGCGCACGCCCCATCCCCCTGGTCCAATCGCGGCCCGTTACGATCGACGGTCGTTTCAAGGACTGGGCGGCCATCCACCCTGAGTACTTCGACACGATCGACGATCCGGTGCGGCGTGACCACGCCGGCTGGGGCGACGCACCCCGTTACGTCAACCGCACGGGGCGCAACGATATCTTGTCCTCAAAGATCAGCTTCGACGACAAGAACGTTTACTTCTACGTCAAAACAAAGGACAAGCTGACGAGCTCCGCGGATCCGAACTGGATGCTGCTGTTCGTTGACGCGGACCAGAATCCAAAAACCGGCTGGCTTGGCTACGACTTCGTGATCAATCGCACGGTGGGCCAGACAACGACCAGCCTCGAGCGGAATGTTGGCGGGGCGTATGCATGGGGCTCGCCCATAACGATTCCCTACAGTGCGGACGGCAACGAACTGGAGATCTCGTTTCCACGCGCGGCCTGCGATATCGACACGTTACCCTCCGCGATCGACTTCAAATGGGCGGACAACATTCAGCAGACTGGCGACTGGACCGACTTTACCGTGAACGGCGACGCAGCACCGAACGACCGCTTCAACTACCGGGCACTATTTCGGCCTGCCACGCCCTGAAGGCCATCACAGCGATTGGCGACCGCGAAGCCCTGCTCGGGTTGGTAGAATAGCCAGCAGCCGCGGCGAATACCCTCCCAATTACCGAATCGAACCCAGTTACCGAATCGAAAGTGCAACGATGGCATTGCGAACACCGGCCACGACATCGCAGTCCCGCTGGAATCGATCGACTGCGATCGCGGCCTGGCTGCTTGTCGCGAGCGTATCCGTGGCCGGCGCGGACGATGAGAAATTCAACTATGACGAGGCGCGAGCTCCCGCCTACACATTGCCCGATCCTCTCAAGATGCAAGATGGCCGGCCGGTGATCGCAGCAGCGGCATGGCGCGACGAGCGGCGCGGTGAGCTCTTGCGACTGTTCGAGACGCACGTCTACGGCCAGCGACCGCCGACGTCCCAGGCCCTTCGAGCCCAGGTCCTGGAAACGGCCTCGGCGGTGCACGACAAAGCAACGCGGAAGCGCATCCAGCTCAGCTTTTCAGATTCTTCAGAAACCTACCCCGGCTTCACGATCACCTTGTTTGTTCCGCGAGGGACAAAGGGGCCGGTGCCGGCGTTTATCGGCATGCACTTGTTCGACTCGAAAGCTGCCGAGCCCGTGCCGGGGCAACACCTGGCTGAACTCGAGAGCGAAAATCTGCCGGGAGACCGCCTGATGGAAGTGATCCTCGAGCGGGGCTATGCGATCGCCACGCTCGACGCGAACGAGTTTTGTCCCGATGACAAGCAGAAGTTCCGCGATGGCGTGTTGTCGCATCTCTATCCGGGGCGAAAGGGCCCGCCGGCGGCAGAAGAACCCGGCGCCATCGCCACCTGGGCTTGGGCGCTGAGCCGGACTCTCGACTATCTGTCGGAAGACTCTGATGTCGACGCGCGGCGGGTGGCGGTGATTGGTCATTCGCGAATGGGCAAGACGGCACTTTGGGCCGGAGCCGAAGATCCGCGATTCGCGCTGGTCATCTCCAACAATTCCGGCTGCGGCGGCGCTGCGCTCAGCCGTCGTGACTTCGGCGAAACCGTGGCCCGCATCACGCGGGTGTTTCCTCATTGGTTTTGCGGCAATTTCTCCAAGTATGCCCATCACGAGGATCAATTGCCGATCGATCAACACGAGCTGGTGGCCCTGATCGCGCCGCGGCCCGTCTATATTGCCAGTGCGCAAGACGATGGTTGGGCCGATCCGAGAGGCGCGTTTCTCTCCGCCTTGGGGGCCGATCCGGTCTATCGCTTGCTGGGCGAAAAGGGCTTGCAGACGGCCGATTTTCCCGCCGTGGGCATTACGATTGGCCAGACCATCGGCTATCACATCCGAGTCGGCAAGCACGCCTTGACCGACTACGACTGGATGAAATATCTCGACTTCGCCGACCGCTGGCTGCGCCGTTCTGATTCCAAGACTTCCGCGCCTGGCAATTGACGGGCGGGGCCGCGCCCCAAGCGGCAGACTCGATCGATTCCCAACACGCTAGGCACTCAAGGAATGAGGGGCCGCTTTGCGCCTCCAGGTGTGGCGCAGCAGTCTCATGGGCGGATCCTCGCCGCGAAACTGCCAGTCCCACGATTGTTCGACGTAGTAGCACTCCATCATCGTGGCCGCAACTCGCGGATGTCGCAGCAGCGACCGCGCGAGCCGCCAAACCAGTTTGGGGTTCTTGTACAACCCGCGCATCATCCTGGCCATCCGATAATCATTGGCGATTTTATAGCCCAACGTCCCATCCATCTCGCGCTCCAGCGAGAAAAAATGACCCGCGCACGATGCGAGTTGGCCGTCGATCGGATAGTAACCGCCCATCCAGTTGTGCAGCAGGCTGAAGTGCCGGCGGTCGGAACCGCGGGGGTGACGATACCAGGCGGTCAACAAATACTCCGGCTTCACTTCCCGCTCGACGTGAATTGCCGTCGTCACGTACCGCGCCTCGGTCAATTTCGGATCGAGCGCGCGCGCGGCAATTTCGAATGAGTCGCGATAGATCTGATTCATTCGCCCAGCCTGAACATCCTCGGGCTGCACCCAATGCTCGAGCGATCCATTGGCGATCACGCCGTCGAATTGCCCGTGCCACTGAGACGCGTCTCGCAGATCGCGGTAATCGCAACAATAGACCTGGGAACCGTGGTCGTTACAGTACCGGACTTGCTCGGGCGAAAGATTGACGCCCACGGCGCGGGCTCCGCGCTGCCGGGCCAATCTCAGGAGATGACCGTAGCCGCAGCCGATCTCAAGCAGGCGAAAACCCGGTCGGTTGCAGCCCACCTCATCGAGCAGATAGTTGAGCTGCCGCTCGATTCCTTGTTCCAGAGTCGTATCCATCGGCAGGTATTCGCCGTCGGCCAGATCGCGGATGCCGACCGCTTCCGCGGCATGGACCAGCGTGTAGCACAACTTGACCAATGGCGTCGGCGCGACGCGCAATGCAGGCTGGGGCAGGTCGATCCGCTCTGGAAGCGTTTCCGTAGCGCGGTCGCGAACGGTTTTCGCATGGCCTTCGGCGATCGACATCGGGAGCCTCTCACAGGGCGCCTGCTAAGTGATCCTGCTACTGCCACTGAGCATTGTGGCCATGATGGTCGCGAAATGCGAGCAAAAAATCAGCCACGGCCGTCGGGCTTAGGCTGGCCTGAATGCACGGCCAGCGGCAAGCGGCCTCGAGGTCGTGGACCGTCCCCGCGTTGCCCGCGCCGCGAGCCGATCCCCTAGAAGTTGGGACTGTTCGCAGCGCCCAATCCAGCGGGCGCAGCGGCCATATCCTGAGCGGTTGACGGAGCCAAACTCAGGACGATGAGCGTGAAGTCGCGAAACTCTTTCATGTGATCGGGCGTGACCCACACAAAGCATTCGCAGCCGCAACCGCGATAGCGACCCACCAGGCAAGCACACGGCGGAACGTCCTTGCGGCCACCTTGGTGCAACCAGCACATCGAGAATGGATTCGCGCCGTCGGGAGGAATTTCGCTGAGTTTGAGCAGGCCTTCGATCTTGCCTTGCGCCTGCTCGATCAGGCCGGCGTTGCGGCCCGGATGGCGAAACGACCGGGCCGGCTCGGTCGAGCTATGGCCGATCTCACTGGTCAGTCGAATGGCCTCATCCTTGAGGAACTCAAGCTTTGTGGTTGTTTCGCCACTGCCGGCCTGAGCGTGGTCGGGTTCATAGGCCTGGGCCTTTTCGCTGAGTTCCTCGATTTGCGCATAAAGGTTCTCAATGCCCGCCTGAAGCTTTTCCAACCGCGGCAGTTCCGCCGGGCGAGCATGGAGCTTGGTGACCTCGATCAGATCCGAAACCACTTCGCGCGACAGCGCGATGTGGTAGTTCGTCGAGAGTTCGCCGATCTTCCCATACATCTCGCGACGAATCGAACCGTCGGCGTCCGCCGGATCGACGGCCTTGCGATAGGCCAGTTGCAACAGTTCCAATTCGTCCGAGTCGGTCACGGGATCGACGTTCCACTGATTGAGGATGTTGCGCTGCAAGCCAAAGTTAGGCGCTACGGTGCCCGGACCTCCCAAGTTGCCGCCAAGGAAGCCGGAGCCTTGATCGGCGACCTGAATCACCCCGCCCGTGAGTTTGATGTGCCACGCCAGCGAGTCGGGAACGCAGGCGAACATCGCCAGGTTGTCGAGCACCTGCTTGTATTGCAGTTCGGTGAGGGTGCTGCCTTGGCTGATGGTGTTGCGCTCGAGTCGCAAATGAGCGCAACCGCCACCCATGCCAACGATTACGAGCGCGGCCAGGCTCAGCACATACCGTGCGCGCGGTGCGTCGCTGCGTTTCGGCCTGGAGTGCTGACTGGTCATTCCCGCGCTCTCAAGCCCGGAAGCCTGAAAATCCCTATCGATTAGATCGGATGTTCCGCCTGCGCGGCTCAGGCAAAGTTTGCCGTCTGCCGCGATTCTCGGATGCTAGCAGTGGCAAATGTCAGGCGTGGTCAGCTTGCTGTCCACGTCACCGATCACGAAGCGCCGACCACCGCGCGACCTCCGATTTTCGAAAACGACCGAACAGGCGGCTGAAAAGTTGGCCATGCACGGTAGGTAACCTATGTTTTCATGCATTGATTGCTGATAGCGACGGGGCAGTCGTTCAGTGGCGTAGGAGGAACACCTTGACGTGCCCAACCGAGCTACCGTTGTTGTCATCTCGTCCCCCGCGCATCGTCTCGTATGCCGCTTCCGCGGTCATGCTGATTAGCGCGGCGGTTCTCTTGGCGTGGTCCCTTCACGCGGTCGTGCCGCGCCTGGTATTGCTCGGACCGCGCGGAATGAAGGTCAACGCGGCGCTGCTGTTCATCGTGGCCGGCATGGCGCTGTGGATCTTCCAGGACTGCCGCCGCTGGTGGCGTGATCTGGCCGTGCGCCTGTGCGGACTGTTCGTCGTGCTCGCCGCAACGTTAACCCTGGCGGAATTGATCTTTCATTCCAATCTTGGCATCGACGAGCTGTTCTACCACGATGACACGTCGCTTGGCATACGCGGCCGGATGTCGGTGTTGGCCACGGTCAGCTTTCAGACGTTGGGGGCGGCATTGTTTTGGCTGGTTTCTCCCAGCATCATCGCGCGGCGCGCAGCGCAGTGCTTGATGTTGGCGACGCTGCTGATTTCGCTCTATATCATTGTCAGCTATTTCTATGGTTCGACGGCCGTCTATTCGTTCGACAACTACGGGTCGATGGCGCCGCAGACCGCGGTGAATTTTCTTCTCTTGAGCGTCGTGATGCTCTATGCCCGCGACGATTTCGAATTGACCGCGCCATTCCGCAAGCAGCGCATCGGTGGGCTGCTTGTCAAAACGGCGCTGCCCGGGCTGGCCGCGCTGCCGATCATCTTGGGATGGCTGTTGCTCAAGGGCGAGCAACTCGAGGTGTATGGGATCGCGTCGGGAGTCGCGGTGTATGCCGTGCTGACGGTCGCGGTGTTTGGCCGCGTCGTGTGGTATAGCGCGTGCGCTTTGAACGACGTCGATCAGCAGCGTGAGGAGTCGCGGCAGAGAGAGCAGGAAATGCGCGAGCTGTCGAGCCTTGACCCTTTGACCGGCGTGCTCAACCGTCGCAGCCTGTGGGACCGCTTCGAACGCGAATGGAGTCGTTGCACCCGACATGAACGCACATTGTCGTGCGTGATGCTGGATGTCGATGAATTCAAGTCGATCAACGACACGCACGGTCACCTGTCCGGTGACGCGGTGCTCAAGGTCATCGCCCGAATTCTGGTGCAGGAAAGTCGACCCTCCGACATCGTGGCGCGCTATGGCGGCGAGGAATTCTGCATCGTGGTGCCCGAGGCGAATGAAGCGGGGGCCTACGGCCTGGCCGAACGCGTGCGGCGCGCCTTGCTAGCCGATCCGATTCATGTCGCAGGACAGGCCGTGCAAGTGACCGCCAGTCTGGGCGTGGCGGAGCGATCCGGTCCCGACGACCACATGCACGCCCTGTTGGAACGGGCCGACCACGCCTTGCTGGTCGCAAAACGCATGGGACGCAATCGCGTCGTTCGAGCCTCGAGTCTGCCGGACACCGGCACTCTCGATGCGCCCGCGGACGCGATCTCGGCGACGTAATCGCTACTCATACTGCAAGGCTGCGACGATCTCGAGTCGCGAGGCGCGCCGAGCCGGAATCCACGCCGCTGCCCAACCAATGAGCAGACAGGCAACGCAACAGCCGAGCACAAAGCCGGCCTCGGCATGGAATTCGACCGGCTGACCCAACAGCACGTGCGTCGAAAGATTCATCAGAAATGCCAGGAGCAATCCCATCGCGACGCCCGGCGGCAGGCTGCACAGGCTGAGGCTAAGCGCCTGATACAGCACCATCAATCGAATCTGGCTACGCCGCATGGCCACGGATCGCAGCACGGCAATCTCTCGTGTCTGCTCCATGACGTTCATCGTCAAGGTATTCACGATGCCCAACGATGCGACGACAAAGACCACTGCCATCAGCAGCCACAGAAAGCCGATGATGCCGCCCATCATCTGGCGAATGCGCTCGCGAAACTGGGCGTTGGACTGGAACATCAAACCTCGACTGTCGCAAAACGCACGCACCGCCTCGCCCACGCCGAGCGTGGACTCCTTGTGAGCCATGACCATGTAGACGTCGACGCCTTCGAAGTCGAACAGTCGCTTGGCCGTCTTACGCTCCAGGTACAGCGCCATCCCGCCAGCGACATATTCGGTCACCTCGCCCGCGATGCGCACATGCTGCTCGCCTTTTCGCGTGCGCAAGGGTAGTCGGTCTCCAATGTGCAGCTTCAGTCGCTGCGCGAGCGCGGTGCCCACCACGGCGTCGCCGGCAAACAGCCCTTCGATCACTGCGACTCGCTCGCCCGCGGCGATGTCGAGCGTCGCCGCCGTGCGATCGTCGAACGATCGGGCCAGCACGACCACGTCCTCGCCGCCCGCCTTGACCTGCAACAAGTTCAACTCGTGAACCTTCTCCACCCCTTTGATGGCGGCCAGTTCATCGTGCATCGACTCGGGCAATTGCACGCCAATCGAATAGCTCAACTCGGGCAAACAGCCGCGCACCATGTAATCGGCCGTGAAAGTGCGCTCCGACCACTCCTCGATGTCGCGGATGCTGTTGCGGATGGACTGGCCCATCGAGATCGAAATCACGAGCGCCACGCACAAGATGGCGGCCGTCAACCCGCTGCGGGTGGCGTTGCGCTCCAGTTGCCGCGCGGCCAGCCGTCCCTCGATGCCCCACAGTCGCCCAAACAACAGCCTCATCACACGAGCCAGTCGTGGATACAGCGTGGGCATCAGCAAAATGCCACTGATGAGAAAGGTGCACAGCAGGGGAGTCGCCAGGAATTTCTGGGCCTCGCGAGGAATCCATCCCATCACGAACGCGGTCACGCCAATCGTCGATCCAATTCCGACCGCCAGCCCGAGTCGCGACATTTTTGAGACCATGCTGTCGCTGCCCTTGGCTTGCAACCCGAGCAAGTCGGCCAAGGGCGGCCGTTTGGCGGCTCGAATCGAGGGAGCGAGCGTGGCCAAAAGGGCCATGACGGGACCGAACAATGCCGCCTCGACGAAGGGCATCGGGGCAAGTTCCAGGTGGCGCAATTCAATGCCTAGCAGCCGTTCCATGCCCTGCACGAGCAACATGGAAGTCACCAGACCCACAGCCACGCCAACGATCATGCCGACGACGCCCAAGACCAAGGCCTCTCGCAGCAACAAGCGCGTAATCTGCCCACTGGTAACTCCGATCGCGCGCAGGATCGCCAACTGTCGGCGTCGCTCGCCAAGGCTCATCAGGAAGGAGTTGAGAATCACGAACGCACCCGCCACGACCGAAACCGCCGAGAGCGCGGAAAGTCCTTGCTCGGCGGCCAGCAGGCTGTGTTGGGCCAGGTCGCCACGGGCAGCCGGCGATCGCACCAACATCCCCGCCGGAAGTTGGCTGGCAATCGTGGCTCGAACCGCTTCGGCGTCGGCTCCGGGTACCAATTCGATGGGGATCGCCGTGACTTGCCCAGAGAGCTTGAACAATTGCCGCGCCGCTTGGAGCGACACGAACACCACGGCCCCGCCATTGAAGCCGGCGATTCCCGTGGGCTCGACCAGGCCCACGACGCGAAACCGCTTCACGCCCGAAGGCGTCACCAGCCGCGCGGTCGCCTGCTCGGCGACGTGCAAGCTCCTCGCGAAGTTATCGACCAGAAGAATCTCATCGTCGGCTTCGATGCGTCGGCCGGAAACCAGGCGGTCAAGAACGTCATCGGCCGAGGCGTCGGCACCCACGACCATCACTCCCAGCGGATTGGATCCACTCACGAATCCGGCGACCATGCGCACCACGGGGCGCGCTGAGCGGACGCCCGGCACGGCCGCGAGGCCGGCCGCGATTTCGGGATCGAACCCACCGCCGCCGTCGGCCACCACTTCCAGTTCGGCGCGACCGGCCAGGTCGGCGAACATTTGCCGATAAGCGTTCCGCGTCGTGTGGACGGTTAGCGCGATGGCAAAAACGCCCGCCACGCCAATGACGATCCCGCCCAATGTCAACAAGGTTCGACCCGGACGGCGTATGAACTCGCGGTACGTGTAGCTCCGCAGCATCATGACTCAGCTCGCGGAGTTTCCAAGGCCGAATGAGCAACCCGCGCCCGCTCGTCGCCCAGCAGCCGGTCGTGAATGATATGACCGTCGCGCAAGGTGACGATTCGATCGGCCACCGCGGCATGCGACGGATTGTGCGTGACCATCAGGATGGTTTGCCCTTCGTTGACCACTTGCCGCAACAGCTGCATGACCTGGTCGCCATTGTGCGTGTCGAGATTGCCGGTGGGTTCGTCGGCGAGCAACAACATCGGCTCGATGGCCAGCGCCCGCGCGATGGCCACGCGCTGCTGCTCGCCGCCCGACATTTCCTTGGGCAGGTGCTGGCCGCGCTGAACCAAACCGACGCGTTCGAGCGCGCGCTCGGCTCGACGCTGGGCATCGCGCTCGGGGACGCCGTCAACGACCAAGGGAAGCGAGATATTCTCCGTGGCCGTCAGTGCATCGAGCAGGTTGAAGGCCTGAAACACCAGGCCGAGTCGCCGCCGGCGCAAGAGGGTCAGCTCATCGTCGGACAGGGTCAGAATGTCCTGGCCACTGACGCGAATGCCACCGGCATCCGGGCGATCAAGCCCGGCGACCAAATGGAGCAGCGTACTCTTACCCGAACCGGAGGGGCCCATCACGGCGACGAATTGGCCAACGGGAATGTCGAGATCCATGCCGGCCAGGGCATCGACGCGCGTGACTCCGCTGCCAAAGGTCTTTCGCAGGCCACGGATTTCGACGGCGATTCTGGACGAGTCGGTCACGAATGAATTCCTTTTAGCGACAGCGCGGGGCGAGCAACGGGGTCGGCGTGCTCACTGTCAATTGTCCACATTCGCCAGCCGTTAAGTAAGGCCGCGGGCCGATCGCGAGGCCAATATTTCAGAGACGACGAGGAACGGCGGGCGCGCAGAGCGACGTGCGAAATCGCACGAGGGCGATCGTGAGGTGATAAAAATTTGGCGCCACTGCCACCGGTTTGGGCCGGGGCGGTGTTCTTGAAAAATCAACCAGGAACAGGTAGCAGACGCGGCCTCGGCCCCCGGCCGATGGCAACAGCGCCGGGACAACGCCGTAATTACCAGGGCTGCGTTAGTTCCGCCGACATTGTCCCTGCCGACGGCGCTCTTCCCCAGCTAAAGCGGCTTTCTCGATGATGCAACGACCGCCGAAGGTGCGCGGGTTTCGATCGAAAACCCGCGCCTCTCGACGGAGAGCTGACTTGGGCCGCAGGGCGAACGCTGGGAACGACGCGGGGTCCAAGAACGTAGACCGTCGCGCCACTCGTTAACGACCCGGCCATTCAGGCGCCAACTCTGGCCCACCGACTGCGAGGCATTATCGCGAACACGCTGGCCTGATTTCTAGGCGAGTTTGTAGGCCACTTTAAAAAAATAATGAACGGGAGACCGGAGGCGGGAGGACGAACGGCAGCAGCACGAAAAATCAGCCGCGCCCGACGTTCTCCCATGCCGGGTCGAACAGAGGCGCGGTTGCATTAGGACGCATCGAGATAGCAGATTCGCTTGTTGACGTCGACATTGACCGAGTGGTAGGGCTCGGTCAGGTTGCTGCGGCGGAAGAGATTCTGCCGGGCGTATTCGAGATCCTCGGTGCCCAGGGCGTTGGCGAAAATTGGCGAGAGATAATCGACTCCCACGCGCGACAGCGACTGCCGCTCCGGATCGTAAAACGACGGATGCACGCGACGGGCATGAATGACGCCCCAGCGGTCGCGAAAATCATTGGCGTTGATTCCGCTGACGTAGAAGCCCTTGTCGAGATCGTGCTGCAAGATGGCCACGGAGTTCATGTGGCCTTCTAGCAGCAAATCCAGCGTGTGTCCGCCCAGTTGGACGGCGTGAAAGTGGTCGAAGTAGACCGGCCGGCCGCCGCGCTGGGTATGTCCCACCTTGCGTGTGAAGATGGCGGCCTGCGCCGATTCGTTCCGTCGCTTGCTCGTAAAATACGTGTCGCCGAGTCGTTCGATGAGGATCTGGCGCAAGGCGTCGCCGGCGCTGCTGAAGATTTTATTGCCGGCCGGATCGGTCGAGTTGGTAATCACCCCTAGTTCACGTCCGGTTTCATCCACCACGCCTTCGGCACAAACGATCACGACGTTTTTTTGCAATTCATAGATTTCCACGATCCTTTCGACGAGCCGATCGACGTTCAGCGGCGCCTCGGGAATGAGCACGATGTCGGGCTGGCCATACGCTGCTCCCAGCGCCAGGTAGCCGGAGTGGCGACCCATCACTTCGACGATCGCGATGCGGCGGTGACTCTCGGCCGTGGTGCGAATGCGTTCGACACCCGTGGCCGAAACGTAGACGGCCGTCGCAAATCCGGGCGTCACGTAGTTAATGAGCTGACTGAGGTCGAAACGGCTGCGCGGCGGAGTGCGAACATAACGGTGGCCGCCTGAGGCCTCGCACGGTTCGCGCTGCCATTCGTCGGGTTCGTGTCGATAGTTGAGTCCCAGATCGTTGTCGATGGTCTTGGGCGCCAACGCGGTCGGAAAGAAGTCGCAAAACGCCTGCATTCCGCTCAACGTGCCGTCGCCGCCGATACAGATCAACCCGTCAACGTGCAACCGCGAGATGCGGTCGGCCACTTCCTGGATCGTCGTGTGATCGCCGGGATCGACATAGTCTCGCGAAGCGCCGATCACCGTGCCACCGCGCGTGGGGTCGAGATCCGGAATCGTGGTGAACAGCGGATTCAGGCGCACGTGAGGCACGCGCGGGTTCAATAAGCTGCTAAAACCCTTGATGAATCCAATGACCTCGACTTTGCACTGGTTGGCTCGCATCACCACGCCATGCATGGTTGCATTGAGCGCTGGAGTGTCGCCACCTGCCGTGAGAATGCCGATCCGCTTCATGGGTGCGCCGCCAAAGGGGCTTCCTTTTTTGCCAAATGGTAGTCAAAAGCAAAGTTCGTACCGTTTGGCCGACTCGATGGTGTCGCCGAGCGCAACGTGACGACGCAATTCGATGAGCCATCGCAACTTCGGCCACTTCCTCAGCGCGTCCAGACGGCGACAAATCGTACGCCCGCGAGCCTCTTGCGAGTAGAAACTCGCCTGCCCATGCCCAGACTTGTGGCACTCACGCGGTGGCCTCCGAAAAGAACCAAAGGGAAGGTTTGCCGATTGGGCGCTTTCGCCGGCGGTGAGTCTGTCTCAAGCGCGCGGACTATCTGGTTGACTCAAGCAATCCTGTCAATTGAGCGGGGTGACGCGCGCGGTCGACCATCCATTATCCGTCGAACGTGCTCGTTCCAACCGCGGATCGGGGTTTCGGGTGGTATCCTTGCGATGGTTGATAGCCGACTTCTCATTCGGCACGAAGGATCGAGCCCCCGCCAGCGGTCATGGAGCACCAGGGTACAAGTTCAAATCGCCGATTGGTCGCGGCGTTGCTTCTCGCCTGCGCCGCTTTGCTGGGCTGCCGTTCGGGCAGCCACGAGATGGCGCGGCCGGTAACTCTGCGCGCCGTCTCAGCAAGCGCGCCTTGTGCCTCCGTCGCCTGGTCACCCGAGCTGATCGCGGCCACGGCGGCTCAGAGCGAGCAGTTGATCGCCGCAGCGGACGACTTGGATCGGCGCCAGGACGAGCAATGCGTGGACCTCTACTACCAGGCCGCTCTGCAATCGGCGCGAGTCATGACGGGCACCGACGGCTCCGATTCAGCCGCGTGGCAGGCGTACCATCTTGCCCTGGCTGGCCTAATTGATGCGGCCCAACGTTACGGCCGCTTGGATCCGCGCAAGCAGTTGGCGGTCCATGACGGTGGCCCGCGGCTTGTGCCCATCCGTTATTTTGGCTTTGCCTGGCGTCCCGCGGATTTTTCGCGTTTGGAGTCGGCGGTCGCACATGAGAGCAGCGATATTTCTCGCCGCTATGCGACGCCGGGATTGGGAATGCCCTTGGTCGGAGTGCGCGTCGCCGACAAGCCAGGCGAATTGTTTTTTCGACCGCAACAGCCGTTCGCGGTGACCGCGGTCTTGCGGCCAGCCGGAAATGGCGATCCAAACTCCAGCGGGGTCGATCCGGGCGGCAGTGTCCTCGAGCTTTACAATTCGCATGTTTTCGATGCCCTATCTTGGAGTGGATCGACTCAGGCCCTGGCGCGTGACCTGACCGCACCCTATGCCGCCGCCGAGAGCGAATCGCCAAGGCAGTACCTGCGCGGCTTCACCGCCCCGAGCGACACCTCGGTCCAGCCCAAGCTCATCATGGTAGAGCCCTATCAGCGCGGCAAGATTCCGGTCGTGTTCATCCACGGCCTCTACTCGGATCCGATTACCTGGGTCGATACGGCCAATGACTTGATGGCCGAAAGCGATATCTACGAGCGCTATCAGTTTTGGGTCTTTCGCTATCCCACCGGCAGCGGCGTGATGGACTCGGCCGCGAAGCTGCGCGACCGATTGCGGCTGGCTCGCAAGTACTACGATCCGGACCAGACCGACGCGGCTTTAGGCCAGATGATGCTGGTGGGGCACAGCCTGGGCGGATTGATCGCGAAGATGCAAGTGGTGACTTCATACGATCTGATGTGGAATCAGATTGCCGATCAGCCGTTCAGCCAGGTGCAAGCCGGACCGCAGATGGAAATGAGACTGGCGCGCGACTTCTATTTCGAGCCCGTCTCGCTGGTTACGAGCGTGGTCTTCATTGGCACGCCGCATCAGGGCAGCAATCTGAGCCGACGACTGGCGGGGCGCATCGGCTCGAGCCTAGTGAGCAATGACCCCCAAGAAGAGGCCCAATACCGGCAGCTGATGGAGGACAACGCGGACGTTTTCAAACCGTCGGTCTCGCGTTCTCGTCCCACATCGGTCGATCTTCTCGAGCCCACCAGCCCGCTATTACTGGGATTGCAACAGACTCCATACAACCCCGGAGTGCGGTTGCACTCGATCATCGGCACCGGCGGCAGCACGGTCTTGCGAGAGCCGGGCGATGGCGTGGTCGCGGTCTCGAGTGCGAGAATCTGTGGCGTCGAAAGCGAACTGCTGGTGCCCGCCAAGCACGAAAAACTTCATCGCGATCCCGCGTCGATCGCCGAATTGGCCCGCATCCTTCGTCTACACGCCAACCGGCAGCCCGTCGCGATGCAAGCACAAGGCCGCCTGGAACGCGCGCCGGCGCCGCGAAAATGAGCCGGGCTGGGCCGTCAGGTCATGCGGACCAGCTGCCGTTGCATGGCACCGAACACGGTTTGCCAATCGCCCGGTTGCGGCTGGCGGAATAGCCGCATGGTCGGATACCAGGGGCTATCCGAGCGGTCGAGCATCCAACGCCAATCGGGAATATAGGCCAGGGCCACCCACACGGGCACGCCAACGGCACCGGCCAGATGGGCGGGCGCCGAGTCGCAGGTGATGATCAGGTCGAGATTGCGCATGAGGGCCGCGGTATTGTGAAAATCGCCCACGCGGTCGCCAAGATCCGTGATTTCATGGGCCCCAGACCAATCGCGTAGCTGTTCGCGCCCGGGCCCCATCTGCAAACTGTACAAGCGAACTCCGGGCACCTCCGCGAGCGGAGCGAATTGGGCCAGCGGAATCGAACGTAAGCTGTCGGCCCGATGAGCCGGGTCGCCTTGCCAGGCGATGCCGATTTTGAATTCCGTTACCGAACCGAGCTCGCGATGCCACTCGTCGAGCGACTCCTGCGAAGGGGAGAGGTAGGGCACTCGGTTGGGGATCGTGTCCAACGAGGTGCGAAAGATCCCTGGCAGGCTCAAAAGCGGCAAATGCACGTCGAATTGAGGCGCTGGCCCACCGGCAATGACGACCGATTCGACGCTCGGGCATCCTGCGATCAAGCGCATGAGTGGCTGCGTGACCTCGACGATCGTGGTTCCACCGCGTTGTTTGACAAGCTCGGCATAGCGGATGAACTGCAAGGTGTCACCAAATCCTTGCTCGCAGCGGAGCAGGATTGACTGGCCCGCCAGCGGCTCGCCCGTCCAACGCCGGCCTGGCAGGGCCTGTTCGGCCATGCCCCGACGTCGAAACCGCCATTCATATTCGGGCCAGGCGGCCTCGAGTTGCCCCATCATCAGCAGCGTCAGGGCACGATTGTAGTGGGCATCGACATAGTCGGACTTCAACTCGATCGCGCGGCGATACCCGTTCCCGGCCTCCTCGAGTTGCTGCCGGTTCACGGCGCTGTTGGCCAAATTGAAGTGGGGCTCAGCGTAGTCTGGCCTCAGCTCCAGGGCTCGCCGAAACAATTCGCTTGATTCGTCCGTCTGGCCCAGGTCTTGGAGCACCAGGGCCAGGCAATTGTGGGCTTCGGCCGAGTCAGGTTGCAGGACAAGAGCTTTGCGGCAGCACTCCTCGGCCTCGACGAGTTGCTTCTGTTCGCGAAGCGCCAGCGCCAAGTTGACGTGGGCACCGGCAAAACCAGGCTCTAATTCAATCGCCCGTCGGCAGCAGGTTGCCGCCTCGTCGAAACGTTGCTGTTCCATGAGAGCCAGGCCCAGGTTGCTCAAAGCCATCGCAAAATCTGGCCTGGCAGCCAGCGCACGGCGAAAGCTTTCGGCCGCCAATTCGAGTTGACCCAAATCCCGCAGCACCAGGCCCAAGTTGTTGTGGGCCTCGGCAAAATCCGGTCGGAGCTGCAAGGCCCGCCGAACGGATGGGGCCGCTTCGGCGGGTCGGTTGAGTTCTCGCAGCGCGAGGGCCAGATTATTGTGGGCCTCGGCAAAGTCAGGCTTCAGCTCCGCGGCGCGGCGAAACGATCGCTCGGCTTCGTCATACCGTCGCTGACTCAAAGCGCCGATGCCGAGATTGTAGTGCGCGTCGGCAAAGTCGGGCCTCAACTCCAAGGCCCGCCGATAGCACATGGCTGATTCGTCGAGCTGTCCCTGAGCAGCCAACGTGAAGCCACGAAAGAATTCCTTCGCTGCCAGCACGCGCTGCAAGTCCTGACTCAACTCGATCGAGTTCGGGTGGAACCGTCGGGCCTGTTCGAGGACCGCGACGGCATCATCGAACCTGCCGGTGGCCTCGAGTGCGATTGCCAGGTGGCGACCCGTCTCAAGATCGCTCGGCTTGATCCGGACGGCCTGCGCCAGATAGGAAACGGCTTCGTTGGCCCGCGCGCGGCCCAGCAGAGCGGCCCCGCACAGCAAAAGGGCCTCGAAGTTCGCCGGCTCGGCCGCCAGCACTTGCCGATAGAGCGATTCGGCCTGGTCCAATTGGCCCGAGCGATGGAGTTCCTTGGCTCGAGTTAAGATGTCGGCAAGTGTGGACACGGAGACCCCGCGGGCGTAGGGGCCGTTCGCATTGGCGCGCGTCGGAGAATCGACCCGCCGGTCATTTTGCTGCGGCGGTCGCGGGGTTGCAAGTCGTCCATGGGCCGCGTCGTCACTCGGGAAATAGCTTCGTCGACAAGTAGCGCTCGCCTGCATCGGGTAACATCACGACGACCAGCGCGCCACGATTGTCAGGTCGCTTGGCAACCTGCAAGGCCGCCCAGGCGGCGGCTCCGGAACTGATGCCCGCGACAATCCCTTCTTTCGCGGCCAAGGCACGAGCCGTTTCGAGCGCCGCTTCGTCGGGCACGCGGATGACCTCGTCGACGACCTTAAGATTGAGAAGCTTGGGCACAAAGCCGGCCCCGATTCCCTGGATGAGATGTTTGCCAGGACGGATTTCCTTTCCGGCCAGCCGTTGGCTGATGACCGGACTGTTGGCGGGTTCGACGGCGATGATCTGGATCTCTGGATTCCGTGCCTTGAGCACCTCTCCGACGCCGGTGATCGTGCCTCCAGTGCCCACGCCGGCCACGAAAATGTCGATTTGATTGCCCGAGTCGCGCCAGATCTCCTCGGCCGTGGTGCGACGGTGGATTTCGGGATTCGCCGGATTCTCGAACTGATTCGGCATGAACATACTCGGATTGTCGGCCACGATCTGTTGCGCTCGGCGGACGGCGCCCGGCATGCCCTCGGCGGCGGGAGTGAGCACCAGTTCGGCGCCCATGGCGCGCAGCAAGCGCCGACGCTCGATGCTCATGCTCTCCGGCATGGTGACGGTCAGTCGATAGCCGCGGGCAGCGCAGACGTAGGCCAAGGCAATGCCGGTGTTGCCACTCGTGGGCTCGATGATGACGTGGTCGCGGCCGATTAGTCCGTCGCGTTCGGCCGACTCGATCATCGCCCGACCGATACGATCCTTGACGCTTCCCAAGGGATTCACGCTCTCGATCTTGGCCACGACGGTGTTCACGTTGCCCTTGTTGAGCTGACGCAGGCGGACCAAGGGCGTGTTCCCGATGCAACGGGAAATGTCGCCAAATATTCGTGGTGCAGAGACCGTTGTCATGTTGGACCTCGACTTTCGATTTCCAATCTGTGTGGGTTGGACGAAAAGTTATGCCGCGAATTCTTGGGTTACGGCCGAGTGGGAATCGGAAATGATCAAGTGCGCACAGCCGGCCGCGACGCGACGCACTGTCGCACGGGCACCGCTGATGCGGATCTCATTGTGTACGTCGATCACGCCGGCCACGCGCCGGCAGCAAGCTTGAATGAGCTGGCGAGCAACCGAAGTATCGACTCGGCCTCGCAGCGTGACTCGGCCCTCGGACGCGGAAACACGAATCTGGCGAGCTTGGGCGCCGGCGTGCGTGGTCAAGAAGATGGCAACGCGCCGTTGCAAATCTTCGTCTCCGAAAAGACGATCGTGCGGTTGAAATGAACTGAAAGACGGCTGATAGAAATCCATGGCTGGATCGGAGCTGAGTGGTTGGAAGGAACAGGACGGACACGCAAGAACGACGGGCGGCGCGCGGGCGGCGGCGTGCACGCAGCGGCGAGCCGTTCGCCCAACGGATATCACCAGCAACAACAGCGCTCTTTCGAAGCGGGGGGACCGAGCGTGGTCTGCCGGCGGGGGCGAATGAGAAGTGGCAACGGTAAAGCTGCCAACGTGGCGGTGAGCGAGTGCCGGAACATGCGGGCCTCCAAAGGGTGCACCGCGTGCCTCCGGGTGTTCCGGTCAGCGACGCTGAAACGAAAACATGATTAATATCATCAACATGATGATCTAAAGAATTGTAATCGGCATTTAGCGGCCGTCAAGAGCACTCGAATCGAATGGTATTCGAGATCTGAACCGCTCGCCTGGGGCGTTGTTATTTCCATACTTATCATGCACTTATGGCTTAAGTCTGGAAATGAGGCAATTCGATATTGACTATGATTATAAAGTAAGTTATATTAAAGCGTGTCGCGGCCATCGAAATCAAGGCGTTGCCATGCATCACGATCGAATCCAAAGCCTGTTTAGTGCGACCGCCGGGACGCGGTTTGAGGACGGTCAAGGACGACAGATCGCCCCGTTCGCCCCGGCTCACCAACCGATGATGGTGATGGTGCCGTGCGCCATGCAGCAGGCACCTTGGCAAGCGCAGCTCTACCAGGCCGCTTACCAACAGGCCGTGGCGCAAGTGGCGCCACGGTTCTTCGCCCGTAACTTCTCGGGCTTGAATTAGGCGCGGATCGCGGTCTTCATGTGGGGAGAACTCGCGGCGGCGTCAGCGGCAAACTGCGCGCTTGACGCCGCAATGCAGCTCGCTGCAGGAGAGCGACCGCTCAACGCATCGCTCGATCGAGGTCGGCGATAAGATCGTTGACATCCTCGATGCCGACCGACAGCCGCACCAGGCCGTCGTCGATGCCGACCTCGCGGCGCTTTTCCGCCGGAATCGACGCGTGGGTCATCAGGCCGGGGTGCTCGATCAAGCTCTCCACGCCGCCCAGGCTTTCGGCCAGCGTAAATAACTCGCATCGCTCGAGCACTTGTCGGGCCTTGGCCTCACCGCCCTTGAGGACGACGGAGACCATGCCGCCGAACCTCTTCATTTGCCGTCGAGCCAGCTCATGCTGTCCATGGCTTGGCAATCCGGGATAGTGCACGCGAGCAACATCCAAACGTCCCGAGAGCCACTCGGCGATCCGTTGGGCATTGTCGCAGTGTCGTTCCATTCTGAGCGCCAGCGTTTTGAGCCCGCGGAGCGCTAGAAAACTGTCGAAGGGTCCGCTGATCGCGCCGACCGCGTTCTGCAAGAAGCGCATCTGTTCGACCAGATCCTGGCGCGGGCCCACCACGGCCACGCCGCCGATCATGTCCGAATGGCCGTTGAGATATTTGGTCACCGAGTGCACGACGATGTCAAAGCCGCATTTGAGCGGCTGTTGCACGAACGGCGATGCGAATGTATTGTCGGCCACGCAGATGATACCCCGGCGCTTGGCCAATTCGGCAATGGCCGAAAGGTCGGCGAGCTTCAACAGCGGATTCGAAGGGGTTTCGATCCAAATCAATCGCGTGTTCGGACGAACGGCCGCGGCAAAGGCCGCCAGGTTCGTGGGGTCGACGTAGCTGAAATCGAGGTTCGCGCTGCGGCGTCGGACGCGCTCGAACAGCCGATAGGAGCCGCCATAGATGTCATCGCACACCAGCACGTGCGAACCATGGTCCAGCAGCTCCAAGACCGTGGCAATCGCGGCCAGGCCCGAGGCAAACGCGAATCCGGCAGTGCCTTCTTCCAAGTCGGCCACGCAACGCTCGAAGGCGAACCGCGTGGGATTGTGCGAACGTCCGTAGTCATAGCCCTTGTGGACGCCCGGCGATTGCTGCACATAGGTGCTAGTCGTATAGATGGGCGTCATCACGGCCCCGGTGGTCGGATCGGGCGATTGACCCGCGTGAACGGTGCGCGTCGCAAAGGCCAGGTGCGGAGCCGCGGGCGCTCCCTTGATGGTAACGGGCGTGAACAGATGCGGACGGGCGTCGAAATAGGGGGCCGTGCTCATGGAAAATCTCCTCGTTCAGGCGACCTTTTGTCGACGTCGCAGATAATTCAACACGTCCACGCGCGTGATCAGGCCATGGAAGCCGCTGTCGTCGGCTACGATGGCCACACGGCCAGCATCAAAAATCGGCAGCAGTTCCTCCAGCGGCGTTTGCGGCCGCACGGTTTCGAGCTTCGTGGTCATGAAGCTTGAAACCGGCTGTTGGAATGCGCTCGCTCCGGCGCTGACGGCCAGCAGCAAATCCGACTCGTCCAGAATGCCCACGATCCGACCATCGTCGACCACGGGCAACTGCGAGACGTCATAGAGCCGCATCCGCGTATAGGCGATCGCCAAAGGCTCGGCGCTGATCACGCTGACCACGGCTCCTTCGGCAAAGCGCCGCACGATCAAGTCGCGCAGGTCGCCAAATTCGGTCGTCGCGCGAAATCCCTGGTCCTGCATCCAGTGGTCGTTGAACATCTTGGAGAGGTACTTATTGCCCGAGTCGCAAACAAACGTCACGACCGTCTTGGGCTTGGTTTGCTCGCGGCAGTAGCGCAACGCGGCGGCGACCATGGTGCCGGACGACGAGCCGGCCAGAATGCCCTCGCGGCTCAACAGCTCGCGGGCCGTGGTCAGGCTCTCCAGGTCCGTGATCGTGAAGGCGCGCGTCACGCGCGACAGGTCGGCAATGGCGGGGATGAAGTCTTCGCCGATGCCCTCGACCACCCACGAGCCGGCTTCGCCGATCTGGCCAGTTTCCAGGTACGCGGCCAGAACCGATCCGGCCGGATCGGCGAGCACGATCTCAACTTGCGGCGCGGTGCGGGCAAAGTAGCGGCTCAGGCCCGCCAGCGTGCCGCCGGACCCGACGCCACAGACCACGGCGTCCACTTGTCCCTCGGTTTGCTGCCAAATCTCGGGGCCGGTCGTCATCTCGTGGGCCAGCGGGTTGGCCGGATTGTTGAATTGGTTGATGTAGTAGGCGCCGGGCGTATCGCGGGTGATGCGTTCGGCCAGGTCCTGGTAGTACTGCGGATGGCCGCGGCCGACGTCGCTGCGGGTCATGACCACCTCGGCGCCCAGCGCTTTCAGGTGGCACACTTTTTCGCGGCTCATTTTGTCGGGAATCACCAAGATCAGGCGATAGCCCTTTTGCGCGGCCACCAGTGCCAGGCCCAGGCCGGTGTTGCCGGCCGTGGCTTCGACCAGGATCGAGCCCGGGCCGATCTTGGAGTCGCGTTCGGCGGCTTCGATCATCGAGCGGCCGATGCGGTCCTTGATCGAACCGCCGGGGTTCTGGTTCTCGAGCTTGACCAGCAGACGGCAGGGCCGGGTATCGAGGGCGCGGAGCTCGACGAGCGGCGTGTTGCCAATCAGGTCCAGCACATGATGAGGACGTAACATGCGGTGGCCCAGGGGTTGGTAGAGTGGGATCGCGGGGCGGATCCCGGGTGGTGAAGTCGGCGCGTCCTGGCACGTGCGGTCCGCATATTGGAGCTAATCAGGGTATCGAGCAAACTTGCCGCAGAGCTTCAATCCGGCTTTTGGCGCTGGCTCAGCTTGTTTCCCTTTCCCATTCGCCCGGCGGACCCCAATTGCCCGGCGGGCCCGGAATCCTGCGGCCGAGAAGCTCCGCGAGGGCGGTTTTTCGACCGGCTGAGCGGGTCGCGGGGAGAGTTTTTTCCCAACATCGAGGTGGCGCGAAAAAAGCTCGCCGTGGGCCCGGTTGGCGGCTACCTCGCGCCGGCTTGCAAGCTGCATGCGCTTGCCAGGGCGAATCTTCCGAATCATGCCTTGCGCCGTGACCACTCGCACACCTGGGACGAGATTAGCAGCGCAATCAAACTGCTCGTCAATTAAGCTGAAGCGCGACAAACACTTGCGTGATCGGCGCGGCTCGCTATATTCACGGCAAGACAAAGTGCCGACCCGATCGGGGGAGGCTTTCTCATCGTCGGGGCGTCGCTCACTGGCTCTTCCAGAGGCGCGCTAGCAGTCGAAGGACTTGCGGACCAAACAACACGGGGTCCCTTACACCAGATCACGGGCCAGCGGCCTCGATCGTTCTTTCGGCCAGTCACAAAGGAGTTCACGATGACGAGCATGATGGTCATGGACAAAGGGATGATGGGTTCCATGGGCACGATTGCGTCGCCCATGTCCGGCGGCATGCCGGCGGCGGCCCCGGGCGGCATGCAAATGTGCATGGTCCCCCGTTGCACCATGAAAATGGAAAAGTGCAAGGGCGGCATGAAGATGACCTGCACCTGCGAAGACGAGCTGGCGGCCGCCACGTTGCAGAACATGTGCAAGATGATGGCCGGCAGCATGTGCAGTTGCTGCTGCCTGATGAACGGCATGATGATGTGCCAGTGCAACATGGCCATGTGCAAGTGCGAGTGTACCGACACCAAGATGGGCGTGTGCATCACCTGCACCAGCGGCGACGAAGATTGCTGCGCCATGTGCCAGGCCTGCTGCGAGTGCATGATGGCCTGCATGAAAGCCGGCTGCATGTGCTGCGTCTGCTTCGGCGGCACCCCCGTTTGCTGCTGCTGCTAAACAGTCTCAAACGTCAATAGTTGACACCCCCCAACCCCCGGGCAGAAAATGCCCGGGGGTTTTTTGTTGCGCCGCCGGAGCGAAATGCTACGGGGGAGATTGAGCCACAGAGATCACGGAGGCCGCAGAGAGAAGAAGAGCAGACTGATTTTATAAAGGGCTGGAGGATGAAGGAAACCCGCCTACACTAACCCGCCGCGCAAGCAAGGGAACGGCGGAACGCTGGACGAAAAGCCACGGGGGAGATTGAGCCACCGAGATCGCAGAGGCCACGGAGAGGAAGAAAACTGACGGAGACGATCAGGGGAGGTGGGATTTCGAACGAATCTTTATCGTGTACAACCAGGCTCGAAAATACCTTCGTCCTCTTCCTCGTCCTCTCGGTGGCCTCTGTGCTCTCTGTGGCAAACCTCCTCGTCGTTTCCAATTCGCCCTTGCTTGCGCGGCGGGTCAGTGAATGAGCCACGAAAGCCAAACCGTAACTTTCAGGGAATCCTTCGATGATCGAACTCGAAACGCAGGGCTCTGTCACGGTGCTGCGGATGGTGCGGGGCAAGGGCAACGCGCTGAACCTGGATTTTCTCGCGGCAATAATCGCCGCGCTCGACACGATCGAGCGCAGTCCCGCGCGCTCCGCGATCCTCACGGGGCAGGGGAGTGCTTTTGGGGCGGGCGTCGATCTGCCGGCGATCATCGACGGGGGCGAGAGCTACGTGCGGGCGTTCGTGGCCAAGATGGTCGAGGCGTTCGAGCGGCTGGTCACGTTTCCCAAGCCGCTGGTGGCCGCGGTCAACGGCCACGCCATCGCCGGCGGCGCGATCATCATGCTGGCCTGCGATCAGCGGCTGCTGGCCCGCGGCACCGCCCGCATCGGCCTGACCGAAATCCAAGTCGGCGTGCTATTCCCCGCCTGGGCCCTGGAGATCGCCCGCTACACCACCCCCCGCGAGCATTTTTCCACCTTGATCCTCACCGGCCGCACCTGGCAACCCGAGGAAGCCGTGGCCCGCGGCCTGGTCGACGAGCTCGTCGACCCCGCCGATCTCCTGCCGCGCGCCCACGCCGTCGCCACTGAGATGGGCCTCGTCGCCCCCGCCACCTTCGCCGCCACCAAGCTCGACGTCCGCCGCCCGATGATCGAATCCGCCCGGCGGCAAACCGCGCTCACGCAAGAGACCATCATCGACACGTGGTGCTCGCCGGAGACGCACCGCGCCATCGCGGATTTCGCGGCGAAGAATTTGAAGCGGAAGTGAGAGGGGCGACCCCGAGACAGTTGAAGTCGGTTCCTGAAGCCGTCTCTTTCCTCTGCACCTTTTCTGCCCCGGCCGGTCATTCCCGTCAACTTGTTCGCTATCAAACGAAGGATGGGAGCGGTTTTCGAGCCGTTTGAGGGAGATCACTAACTATTGAGAGCGGCGCATGAGCAAAAGCAAGGATCCACGGACGGCGAGGTCGGCGTCACAACCAGCGGCGAAGATCGATCCGTACGACATTTTTCACCACGCGCTGAGATTTACACAATCGGCGGCTGCGCTGGAAAGGGAAGGAAATCGCACCGGCCGAATTGACCTCTATATTTTTCCGATTGTCACGCTCACGCTTCTGGGAACGGAACTATTGCTAAAGTGCCTACATTGCATCCGGAAAAACGGGGCGCCGCCGCCGAAGGGACATAGCCTTAAGGAGCTATTTCACTTGCTCGCGCAGAATGACCAGGACTCGGTCACCGTACTTTACGATCAAGCGGTCCAACGCAAGCCGCATATTCATAAGGCGGTCGCCTCACAGTCGCCCGATATCCCGCTCGACATCGAGTCGTGCTTGCTGCGCACCGAGCGATTCTTCGATCTTGCACGATATTGGCACGAAAGAGGCGCCATGTCGTGGGACAGCAAAGGATTCGGTGGTACATTAGGAGTTATCGAACTCAAGGAGAGCGTTGCCGATCTGATCACGGAGGAAAAGCCGGATTGGCAATATATTTTCAAGCTTACCACGCTGCCTTTAACGCAATTGCCCGACGGTCAGTTCGTGTTCGCGACGGACCTTATTCAGGCTCGCTACAGACATCCACAGATCTATTCACAGAGCGGCCACGGCGGCAAACTTGAAGTTCTGAAATCGAAGCGCGGTAAATTGTTCGTATCAACGTTGTGATCCAGCGCCGCTTCGCGATCACTCCGACGGGGATCGTCGGTCCATGGAGAAGGGCGAGGCAAGGAAAAGGGCAAGGAAAAGGTGGCAGGAACCGATTCGGGATTTCGCGCCGAATGCAGCTCGATGGTGCTGACTGCTCCAACGCATCGCGATAAATCGTTAGCCAGCACCGCCCCGTTGGGGCTCAGGGCGCGAGGGGTGGGCTTCCGACTCCCAGGGGCGATGCCCCTGGCTCGTGCAGGTTGGGCCGTTGGCCCACGGGGAATGGCCGTTGCGGCAGCGGCCGGCAGCGCGTTGCCGGTGGGCGGTTGCGATTTGCCGGGGCTAGGCGCGGACTTGCTTGATTGCGGCGCATTCCTCTCGCACGCGGTTGAGCGTTCGCAGAACGTAGTCGCGTTGCACCGCGGTTTCGGACGGCAGGAGTTGAACGAGGAAGGTTCGCTCCAGCGTCTCACCGGCGCGGGCCCTGCGGGCGAGACGAGCGTAGCGGGCGACTTCCGGCTCACGTGGGTTTTCCCGGGCATACTTGCGAAATGCCGCTCGGTCGGTGTCGAATTGCCAACCCTTCAACACGGGTCCGTCCTTCAGAAAAGCGGTTAAGCAGCAGGACCAATGTTGGGCAACTTCATCGGGCAACGTCAGCGACCCGCCTTCGCCCAATCCATAAATCCGCGGCGCCTGGTGTTCTCGGTAGCCTGGAATGTCAGCAATCCAATAATCCCAATACCCGAACCGGCACAGGTATTCTGTTGTCGCCAGTCGGCTGGGATGATCGCAGTAGTCGGCCGTTTTGACCTCAAAGACGGTGAAGGCATCGTCGATGTAATTGAGGCCCATGCACGCGTGCGGGTTGAGAAAGAAGACGAACGACGCGCCGGGCGGGAAGAAGGGGAGATGCTTGTACCAACTGTGGGCCTCGGCCAGGTGGGCGGCGAATCGGACCGTTTGTCTTCGCGTGGGCAGCGGAACGTCAGCCAGCAATTGCCAGTAATCCATGATCGCCCCCAACGTGAACGCAGCCCGCGTCGACAGACGTTTTGGAGAACACCAAAGAGACGCAAGCGATTTTATCGTCCGGTCGGCGGACAGCACAACTTTTTGTGATCGCCACGTCGATCGGCCCAGTTCGGCAATGCGGCTCGATGCATCGCAGGCAATTCCGCCCCGTTTGCGCTCAGGGCGCGAGGGGTGGGCTTCCGGTTCCCAGGGGCGGTGCCCCTGTCTGGTGCAGATTGGGCCGTTGGCCCACAGAGACGCGTGGCACGCTGAGCACCGGCTCGCTGCAATGCCCAGTCGGTGAACGATTGACTGGCTCAGCCGTCTAGTAAGCAATTGGGCCATTGAGCGCGCGCGGCGAAGAACGGGTGGCGGGAGCCGATTGGACGGTTCTCTCTCGGCCCAGCACGCGTTGTCATGCCGCCACGCGGTCGGCATGCTGCAGGTGGGCCAGCAGTTCGTCGGTCTTCAGTTCCATGCGGTCGATCTCGACGTCTTGGGCGATCTTGGCGCGCACGGCAATGAGCTGGAGAAGCAAACGATTGCGGGTCGTGGCGTCGCAGCGGCAGCGCTCGTCGGCGAGTTGATCGAGTCGGGCGCTGATGTCGGCCGGCACGCGGGCCGGATCGGCGGAGATGCCCAGTAGCTCGGCACAGTAGTGGCGAATGGCGTGCTCGCGAGCGGGCGTGCGGGCCAGGGTGTAGGTTAGCAAGCCACCGATCGCCCCAATGAAAAATATTATTGCGCAGACCACCATCGCGATCCGCGCGAAGCGATCGGGGGGCGGACCCGAGATCGACATGATCCCGCCTATCAAAAGCGGAACGAAACCAAGGAGGAACAGAATGGCGCACAGGCCGCGGGCGTAGGCCACGACAACCGACATGCGATCGACGGCAGCCAGCGGAATGCCATGGATGGCCGACGATTGGCTGCCCGCGATGAACGGAATGCCGCTCCAGCGAGTCGGCCCGACGCCAGCAAAGTAGAACGACTGGACGGGATAGATCGGAACCATCTGGAGCATCGCGAATTTGGTGACGATGGGCGTGCCGGCCACCGTCTTGACGCGACCATAGGTGTCCGTGCCGACTGTTATGGGCAAGTTCGCCTCCGCTTTCTGTCAACGGACCGCACGCTCGCCGCGCCGGGCGGCAAGGGGTCGCGGGAATCGCCGCGACCACCCCTTTTTTGTCGCGCCCCAGGCACAAGAGCCCCGCCATGATAGCGAATCGCGGCGCGAGGCTGAAGCCAAGCTCAGGGCCTCTGGATGTTGCGCATTACCGGACCTTGGTCGGTGCCACCGGCGCTTTAAGGCTGACGTGCTGCCGGGGCGGGATGCCCCATTCGTGGCGGGCGAACGCGCTAGAATCGCGCGACGCGCGCCATGGTCGTGGGCAGGGACAGGAGGCGAGCCAGACGGCGAAGCATCGAGAAAGCTGCGGGACGTCTGCGTTTTGGCGGCAGGCGGGGCTCGGGGGACGGGGCCGGCTGGGGATGGGTACGACATTTGCTCGCGCGATGCGGGCCGCGGCACGCGATTTTTGGGAAAGTCGCTGGCGGGAGACGACGCGTGCCGGTCACAATACTCTTCGAGGAGGAACCGCCAGATGACCACTGAAGAAAAGAAACGCAAGAAGAAGAAAAAGAAGCAGGCCTTGTCGGGCCAAGTGTTGGATGCTGCCGCGGCGACCAACGGCGCGGCGACCAACGGCGCGGCGCACCACGGCGCGGCGAACGGCGCGGCGCTGGGGCCGGCCGCCCAGCATGGCGATTTGCACTTTCAGCCGCCCAGGCTGAAGAAGGATTTCTATGAGCAGGAGCTCGCGCGGATGCAAATCGAGCTGGTCAAGCTGCAGGAATGGGTGAAGCACGAGGGCTTGAAGGTGGTGGTGATTTTCGAGGGGCGCGACGCGGCCGGCAAGGGCGGGGTCATCAAGCGCATCACCGAAAGTCTCAACCCGCGCATCTGTCGCGTGGTCGCGCTGGGGCGTCCGACGGAACGCGATCGGACCAGTTGGTACTTTCAGCGATACGTCGCGCATCTGCCCTGCGCCGGAGAGATCGTGCTGTTCGACCGCAGTTGGTACAACCGCGCGGGCGTGGAGCACGTGATGGGCTTTTGTACGGACAACGAGTACAAGGAGTTCATGCGCAGTTGTCCGGAGTTCGAGCAGATGCTGATTCGTGCGGGCATCGTGCTGGTCAAGTACTGGTTCTCGGTCAGCGATCACGAGCAGGAGAGCCGCTTTCAGGCGCGGATGAAAGACCCCACGCGCAGTTGGAAGCTGAGCCCCATGGATCTCGAATCGCGCTCCAAGTGGGTCGAGTATTCCAAAGCCAAGGATGCAATGTTCGCCCACACCGACACCAAGCAATCGCCGTGGCGGGTGGTGCCGGCCGACAACAAACGCTCGGCGCGGCTGAATTGCATTCGTCACCTGCTGAGCGTCATCCCCTATGAGGATCTGACGCCGACCCCGCCCGAGCTGCCACCCCGCGCGCACGCCGAGGACTATGCCCGGCCGCCCATGGAGGACCAGACCTTCGTGCCGCAGGTGTATTGACGCGGCCACCGGCGGAGGCCGGATCGAACCCATCGCCGCAACGCCCGCGAGATATCAAACCTACAAGACATCGGATATCCGGGGGCAAGTGCGCGCGGTCAATCCGTTACTCGATCAATAGCCAAGTTCGTTGGGATTGACGGGTTCGCCGCCGTCCTTGGTGAGCAGCGCGCGGAGGGTGTTGGGGTTGAGCTCGTCCGAGAGGTACTGCACGTGCCCGTCGCAGAACACGGCGTCGGCGCCGCCCGGGTGGTGGCTCGATATGCCCGGCTGATGGGGCGGGTTGATGCCGCGGAGGGCTTCATCGAGCGTGAGATCGCGAGGCTCCAGCCAGTTGATGCCGGCGCCGACGTTCTCGACCAGCAGGATGGTGTTGGAAGTGCCGTCGCGAATGGCGCGAACGCCGACCGGAGCGGCCCCCGGCCAGACGGTTTCGGGACCGACGACGGCCACGTAGTTGGTGTTGTTGCCATCGACCGAATCGCTGGGGCAGCGAAACTGCGCGGGCATTTGCGACGCCAGCCTCGAGTTCTTCGGGCCATTCCAGGGCTCGTTGAAATCGTATTGCTGGTAGAGCTGGTTCTGCTCCATGAAGGGCAGGATCAAGACCCGCCAACTGTGCATCGGCTTGCCATCGGCATCGGCCACGAAGGCCGGCGGAAACGAGTGGTAGACGTCGTGGTAATTCAACAGTGCCAGGCTGATTTGCTTCATGTCGTTCATGCACTGGCTGCGACGGCCCGCTTCGCGAGCAGCCTGCACCGCCGGCAGCAGCAGCGCCAGGCCGATGCCCGCGAAGCAGAACAGCGCCACGCCGGCAAAGGCCACGACAATCGCGGCAATGACACAGCCCGAGAGTCCTTGTTTGGGCGCCGCGCCAGGATCGGTACTCATGGTGGACCTCGCTGGAAAGGGACGTTTCGAAAGATACCGCCGCGAAGGGTGTTGTTGGTCGTTTCTACTGCCCAGGCTCCACGACCTCCTCGCCGCCGGCGGGCGTGAGCAGGTCGCGTAGCAAGTCGGGCGAGAGACCATTGGACAGAAAAGAGACGTGCGCGTCAAAAAAACCGAAATGTGCTCCACCGGGGACGTGATCGCTCGAAATCTTCAGCCCGGGTCCGCAGCCGTCGCCGTCAGGCTTCGCGGTTGGTTGGTCAATCATCCTTTGCCTCTTCCGATCCCCGATCAATCCGGGACCCTGATGATTTCGCCACCGGCGGCGGTGAGCAGGCCGCGAAGCACCTCGGGCGAGAAACCGACCGGCAGAAAGGAGACGTGTGCGTCAAAATAGCCGACGTTGGCGCCGCCGGCGGCGTGATTGCTGGAGATCTTCAGGCCGGGCCCGTGACCGGGGACGGTGACTCCCTGCATGGCTTCGATCAATTTCAGGTCGCGGGGCTCCATCCAATTGATGCCCGATTTGGCGACTTCGACGATCGCGATGGTTTTGGAGGGGCCGTCCTTCATGTCGCGAATCTTTATCGGCGTGGCGCCGGGCCAGCCGGTGTCGGAGCCGACGACGGCGACGTAGCTGGTTTCTTGCGAATCGCCCGTGGCTTCGGGACAGCGAAAAACAGAATCCATTTCGCCGGCCAGTTGGCGATTGTGGGGACCGTTCCAGGGTTCGTTGAAGTCGTACTTTTTGTAGACATCCTGCCTCTCCAGGAAAGGGAGCAACAGCACGCGCCAACTGTGCATCGGCTTGCCGTCGGCATCCGCGACGTATGCCGGCGGGAAGGACTTATAGACGCTCTCGTAGTTGAGCAGGGCGATGCCGAGCTGTTTCAAGTGATTGTTACAGGTATTTAGCTTCGCGCCGGAGCGCGCGGCGAAGATCATCGGCAGCAACAGGGCCGCCAGCCCCAGCACCGCGCCAACGCTGGCGACGGCGCAACCCAGTTTGTTCTTCAGCGATGATTTTCGTGGCTTGTCCTTCATGCGGTGGCTGTTCCAGGTCTCAATCAATCGGGTATCTCAACCATCTCACCGCCCTCGGCGGTCAACAGAGCGCGGAGCGTTTCCGCCGGTATCTTGTCGCTTAGGAAATGCACGGATCCGTCGCAAAACAGGAACTGCGCGCCGCCGGCATGATTACTGGAGATGCCCGGCTTGACGCCCGGAATGTTGATGCCGCGCTGGGCTTCGGCGAAGGTCAGATCGCGGGGCTCCATCCAGTGAATGCCGCTGTTGGCGACTTCGACGACGGAGATTGTCTTCGACTTTCCGTCGGTGACGTTGCCAAGCAACATACCTCGCGTGCCGGGCCAGACGGTTTCCTCGCCGACGACGGCGACGTAGTTGGTGCTGAAGGGCGCTTCGTCCGCGCTCGGGCAGCAATAAATCGAAAACTCGACGGCTAGTTTGCTGTTATGTGGTCCATTCCAAGGCTCGGAAAAATCGTATTGCTCGTAGAGGGTCTTCAGCCCAGCCTCCTCGAAGAATGGCAACAGGATCACGCGCCAACTGTGCATCGGCTTTCCGTCCGAGTCAGCAATATAAGCCGGCGGGAAGCAGTGATACTGGTCGTGATAGGCGTTGAGCGCCAGGCCGATTTGCTTGATGTTATTGGCGCAACTGTCTCGACGCCCATGAATGTGTCGCGAACTGGGAATCGCAGGGTAGAGGAGCGCCACGACAACGCAAATGAAGAGGATCCAGGCTATTGCACGGCCTACATCGCCGATCTTCGGTCGTTCCGCCTGCTCATCCGCCATCTCGCCCTCAGCCCGCGTCTTTGGTTTTGCCCCCTTCGGTCGTCAGGGCCATGTTGTCGCGGTGGATGACTTCATCATAAGGGCAATGGCCCAGGGCGGCGGCGATTTTTTCGCTCTTCAGGCCTTTGATCTTGAGCACGTCGGCCAGCGAGTAGTTGGTCAACCCGCGGGCGAACTCGGCGCCGGTGGCGTCTTGCAGGGATACGACGTCGCCTTTCTTGAAGGTGCCGGTGGCCGAGACAACGCCGATGGCCAGCAGGCTTTTGCCCTTTTGCTCCAGGGCCTGCCGGGCGCCGGCGTCGAGCACCAGTTGGCCGCGGGGCTGGGCGGTGAAGCCGATCCAGCGTTTGAAGGCCGACAGGGCCTGGCCCTGCGCCAGGAACAACGTGCCCACGACCTCGCCGGCGGCGATCTTGGCCAGGTTCCCCGGCGTGCGGCCGTTGGCGATGATCACGTTTTCGCCGGCCGTGGTGGCGATGCGGGCGGCCTCCAGCTTGCTGGCCATGCCCCCTTTGCTCAGCCCGGTCACCGAGTCGCGAACCAGGCTGAACACCGAGGGATCGAGCCGGGTGACGGTGTGAATGAGCGTCGAACGTTCGTCGCGCGGGTCGCCGTCGTACAGCCCGTCGACGTCGGACAGCAGCACCAGCAGCGGGGCGCGGATGAGGTTGGTGACCATGGCGGCCAGGCGGTCGTTGTCGCCAAAGGTGGTCATCAGCTCGTCGACGCTGACCGTGTCGTTTTCGTTGATGATCGGCACGGCCCCGAACTCGAACAGCGCGCGGATCGTGTTGCGGACGTTGAGATAGCCGGTGCGGTCGTCCAGGTCGTGGGCCGTGAGCAGCAACTGGGCCGCGTGCCGGCCGTGGGCTCGCAGGCCGCGGTCGTAGGTCTCGATCAGATGGCTTTGCCCGACGGCGGCCACGGCTTGCAACTGGGCCAGGTTGGCCGGCCGCCGGGGCAGGTGCAACTGACCCAAGCCCGCGCCGACGGCCCCGGAAGTGACCAGGGCCACCTTGCGGCCAGTGACCATCAGTTGGTGCAGCTCTTCGGCCAGCGCCGCCACGCGGTCTTGATTCAGCAAGCCCGTGGGCCCGGTGAGCACCCGGGTGCCGACTTTGACGACCACGGTGTGGGCGGCGGTGGCAATTTCCTGACGCAACAAGTCGGTCATCGCAAGGCTTCGGGTGAGGTGGTTTTCTGAATTTGACTCCCGTCCCCTTTTTGGTTGCCTGGAGAGGGAACGGGGGAGCTTAGTGAGAGATCGCATCATACCGCGAGGTTCGCGCGGCCAAAACCCTGGGTGGTGGGGCGTGAATCGGATGGAAGAAGCGGCGGCAATCGCGCGAGCAAACGGCGGCCAGAGACCCATCGTCTCAGCCAAGGACACGCTGATCGGAGGTCAGGTGATCGGGAGGTAAATGGACATGTAACGGCGCGCAGGGCGGGTAAATGGCCGTGAAAGCCGGCGAGTTGTTAAAGCGGGGGTGGGCTTCTACAATGAGGGCTCGGAGCAAGAGGCGGAACACTTGCACCAGAGAGCCAAACCGCCGGACTGTCCGCACTTCCGGCGGCCCATGAGTTAGACGCTTCTCGCAGAACGATTCTGGGGGGGCTGGCACCGCAGCGGCGACCGCGAACCCGTTGGGCCTCATCTTCATGAGTGAACTGCTGCACGAATGTGGCGTGGCCGCGATCTATCACCTCAGCGGCCGGGGCAAAAGCCCGCTGTGCCCCGATCAGGGGCCCGAGGAAGTCTCGCGGCTCATCCCTCGGATGCTGCTCGATATCCAGAATCGCGGCCAGCTTTCGGCCGGCATGACGTCGTATAACCCCAGCCGCCACCAGTTGATCGACACCTATAAGGACTTGGGTGGCGTCAGCGAGGTGTTCCGATTGAGCCATCGGGGCAAGTACGAAAGTCTGATGCGCAAATACTCGGGCCGGGCGGCCATCGGCCAGGTGCGCTATGCGACCTGCGGGCCGGAAGACCGCAGCTATGCCCAGCCGTTCGAGCGGCACCACGTGCAGAAGCACAAGTGGTTCAGCTTTGCCTTCAACGGGCAGTTGGCCAATTACCAGGAGCTGCGCAAGGGGCTGCTGGCCGACAGCGACAACCACCTGGCTCGCGACACCGACACCGAAATCATCATGCACGCGATTGGCCGCGAGCTGTCGCTGGGCGACCATCCGCCGCTGATCGACATCATGCGCAACATCAGCAAGCAGTTTGACGGCGCCTACTGCCTGGTGCTGCTCAACGCGCTGGGCGACATGCTCGTGGCCCGCGACCCGCTGGGCCTGCGGCCGCTGTGCTATGCGTTCGAGGGCCCGCTGTTTGCCGCGGCCAGCGAGAGCGTGGCACTGTTGAACCTGGGCTTCGCGCCGGAGAACATCAAGTCACTGCTGCCCGGCCAGGCCGTGACGATCACCGACGGACGGCTGGAAATTCAGCGGTTCGCCCCCAGCCCGCGACGGGCCCACTGCTTTTTCGAGTGGATTTATTTTGCCAACGTGGCCAGCACGATGGACGGCCGCAGCGTTTATCTTTCGCGCAAGGCCCTGGGCGAGGAATTGGCCCGGCTCGAGGACGTGCCGATCGACGACGATACGATCGTGGTGCCCGTGCCCGACACGAGCAAGGCCGCGGCCGACTCGATGGCCTTCCGGCTCAAGATTCCCTCGCTCGAAGGCTTGATTCGCAATCGCTACACCGGCCGCACGTTCATCGAAAGCTCGGGCAGCCGCAAGCGCAAGGCCGAGACCAAGTACACTCCCCTGCGCGAAGTGCTCGAGGGCAAGCGCGTGATCCTGGTCGAGGACTCGATCGTGCGCTCGACCACGATGAAGGTGCTGATCAAGCGGATTCGCGAGCTCGGCCACGCCCGCGAGATCCACGTGCGGGTGGCGTGTCCGCCGATCGTGGCGCCGTGCTTCTACGGCATCGACATGTCGACGATCAGCGAGCTGTTCGCTCCGCACTTCATGAAAGAAGGCCCGCTGACCCCCGAAGTGCAAGCCGCGATGGCCGCCTCGTTGGGCGCCGACTCGCTCCGTTACTTGCCGGTCGAGAGCATCGCGCGGGCCATCGCCTTCGACAGCGACCAGCTTTGCCAGGCCTGCATCACCGGCGAATATCCCTCGAAAGCCGGCCACGATCTCTATCAGATCGCGCTAGCCAACCGCACCGACGGCACCCAATCGCGGACCTACGAAAGCCGTCCCGTGGCCGTGGCTTCGGAACCACTCGGGTAGGGTGGGCGATTCTTCAATCGGCCGCCGCCGAGTCGCGCTCGCTGACGCCTTTGCGCTTGCCCCACTAACCCGACGCGCCAGCGAGGGCTCCTGCGCCGCTTGGTTTGCCACGGAAGAAACGAAAGGTAGCCACAGAGCACACGGAGGACACCGAGAGGACGAGGAAGAAGTTATTTGGTTTGGGATCGTACACGACTCGCTTCGTTTGAAATTTTTCGCCCATTTCGTCTCCGTCACTTTTTTTCCTCTCTGTGTGCTCGGTGGCTAACTCTTCGTCGTGGGTGGCAAAATCTTTGTAGCTCGGCGACGACGGGGGGGCCCTCGCTGGCGCGTCGGGTTAGTGGGGAGGAGTCACGACGCTTTGTGGAATTCGGAGCGGTAGACGCTTTCTTGGTTGAGGCGCATGCGGCGTTCGAAGTGGGTGCGGTAGTCGAGGTCGTGGTCGGCGGGCTTTTCGACGACGGGCTGGGGGCCGATGAGGCGGGTGTGGGCGGCGATCAGCTCGAGCGACGTCAGGTAGTACTCTTCGACGTCGGTCCAGAAGTGGAGCGTGCCGCCGGGCACGAGCACGCGCTCGATGTCCTTGAGGAACGGCTCGCACATCACGCGGCGCTTCTTGTGGCGGGCTTTCCACCAGGGATCGGGAAAGTAGACGTGGACGGCCCGCACGCTGTCGGGGCCGAGCCAGGCGCGGAAAAAGTGCTGGGCGTCGCCGTGGATGCAGCGGGCGTTGGTCAACTGCTTCTGCGCGAGGCGCGAAGCGACGTAGCGGGCGTACTTGGCCAGGATCTCGATGCCCAGGAAGTCGCTTTCGGCATCGCCGGCGGCGGCGGCGCTGAGGAACAGGCCCTTGCCGCTGCCGACTTCAATCTCGAGCGGCGCCTGGCGGCCAAACTGGGCAGCGCGATCCCAAGGCTGCGGCAGCGCTTCGAGCCGGGCGAGATACGGCGACAGATCGAGTGCCGGATCGATGCGGCGTAAGGCTCGGCGGCCCATGCGAGGGTTTCCTGAAACGACGGACGAGAAAACGGCAGAGAAATAGAGACACTATCAACGAGCGGAATGAGCGGCGGGACAGGCCCAGGATCGCTCAACGGTCGGGCGGGGGAAACGCAAAGTGCTTTTCCAGCTCCTCGCGCCACGAGCTACCCGGTGGGGGCGCGCCCCAGGAGAGAATCGGCATCAACGCCGCGCCGGCCACGAAGCCGCCGATGTGGGCCCAGACGGCGACGCCCAGGTCGCGGTTGACGAACGCATCGAGCAACTGCCCGCCGAACCAGAAGCCCAGCCACAGCAGGGCGGGGATGTCGACGAGCGTGAAAATGCCATAGAAGATCAGCGTCCGCACGCTCGACTTGGGAAACGTCACGGCATAGGCGCCCAGGATCGTGGCCACCGCGCCGCTGGCGCCCACGACGGGCACGGTGCTGTGCGGGTCGTAGGCCCAGTGACAGCTCGTGGCCAGCAGGCCGCCGACCAGGTAGAAGGCCAGATAGAGCAGCGAGCCCAGGCGGTCTTCGATGTTGTTGCCAAAGATCCACAGGAACCACATGTTGCCGGCCAGGTGCATCCAGCCGCCGTGCAGGAACATCGTGGCCACGATCGAGGCAAAGATTTGCGAGGGCACGGCGAACAGCTCGACGGCGCGCACGTTCTGGGGCTGCGGCGGCCCGAGGCGAAGCCGTGCGTCGGCGGGGGCGTCGACCTCGATCTGCACCTTGACCACGAGGTTGGGATTGGCCAGTTGATAGACTCGCTCGGGAATGAAGCCGTGTTGCACCAGCGCGATTTCGCGATCCACAGGCGAGAGCATCGCCAGCCAGACCATGACGGCGGTGTTGATGGCGATCAGGCCGAGCGTGACGAAGGCCGAGCGAGAGGTGGGGTTGTCGTCGTATAACGGGAACATGACTTCTCGCTGCTGGGGTCGCTGCCGGGGCGGCGACGCTCGGCTGGCCGCGCCGGCTGGCTAGGTGGTCGCCTTTTGCTGGCCCACCAGAGCATCGACCGGCAGCGGAATGCCCTTGATCTTGCCATCGGCCACCATGGATTGACGCACGAAGGCCTGGAAGCGGCAGACGATGATCGCGCCGGGGCGCACCTTGAGCATCTTGCAGACCACGACCAGCCGATCGCCGACGCGCACCGGGTCGCGAAAGCGGACGTCCTCGAGGCCGCCGAAGCCGACCACCTTGCAGTCGCCCAGCAAGCAATGCTTGTGGGCGTAGTAACTGCACATCTGGGCGGCGGACTCGCAGATCAGCACGCCCGGCATCAGCGGCATGCCGGGCATGTGGCCGCGGACCCAGAACTCGTTCTCGGTGATGTCCTTATATCCCGCGCAGATCTTGCGGTCGAAGTCGTCAAAGACCATGGCCGTGAGCTGTTCCATTTCGAAACGCTGGGGATTGAAGCGCCGGATCGCCTCCAGGTCGGCGATGACATGGTTGAGATCGAAATCGGCAAAATCCAGCAGCAGCTCTTTGACGGTCACGCGCAACTCCCCCGACAAGCCCGTCGCCATTCGCCCGCCTGTCGCCCGGCGAGCGTTCAAACCGTGCATTTTAGTCCCCAGACGGGGGCGGGGCAAATGGGGGTGAAAAGGGGCGTGGGGATCGGTCTGAAATCAGGTTTTCGGAAATTCCCGGCGCAACAGCCTGAGCTTTTCATTCTCCTCTACGGAAAGCCTTCCAGCCTCAACGTCAATAAAAAGCCGGTTGCACGGGCACCCAAGGTTATCGGGCGGCTGAGATGGCAGGATGCCCCCACAGACGGCGCATTGATAGAACAAGTCTGGCGCAGTCGGGTAACCCTGTGAGAAATCGAACGGCACAGCGACGTACTTGGCGTCTTCGCTCATAGGGCCATTCTACTGAGTGCGCCACCAGCTTTGCAGCTTGTAGAGCACGACGAATGCCGCCACAACGAGGCCCACCGCGCCAAAGGCCCACGGCTCGCCCCGCGCGAGTCCTTGACCGATTTGGCCGCCGAGATTGCCAATGATGATCAGGCCGCTCATTGGGTCATTATAGGACGCTCATCGCGCAGGTGGCACCGACAACTTGTTGTCGTTGTGCCGCAGGCACAGGAGGCATTCGCTCGGATACCTCGGCTCTCGGGGTTTCGCAATCGATGCTCCTCTTGTTGCTGCGCAATACCGACAACGAGTTGTCGGTGCCACCCTGCGGTTATTTCCGGGACGCGCGAAGGGCCGCGATGATGAAGCCGATGACGACGAGGGCTGCCACGATACAGAGCAGTTCAACGGGCCCGAGCCCAAACATGGTTATTCTCCCTCGATGGTTCGCGGCCGGCTCATGCGTTCAATGAGACCCATTCTAATGTACGCGCGAGAAACGCACCAAGACGGAACCGGGCCCCGGCAAACGCTGCGAGTTGGGCGGCCGCATCGCTGTGGGCCAAAGGCCCAACCTGACTTAGCCTGGGCCAACGGCCCAGGGACCGGGGTCGCCAGACCATTCCGTCTTCGGTTCGAAGCCCTGTGGGGCGGTCTGACCGTTCGCGCGGATCGGAGGCAGCACGCCCCTTCAGGGCTTGAAAGGATTCGGGGGCCTATTCGTTCCAGGGGCGGCGCTGCGCTCTGCCCCTGGCTTAGGCAGGTTGGGCCTTTGGCCCACTGTGGCGAGTTGCACGATCATTTCGGCCAATGCGGCAAGGTCACGTCCGCGGGTGGCACCGACAACTGGTTGTCGGTGTGCCGCAGGCACAGGAGGGCCTTCGCTCACGGACCTCGGCTCGCTGGGTTTCGCAATCCAAGCTCCTCTTGTTGCTTCGCAACACCGACAACGAGTTGTCGGTGCCACCCTCCACCTTCCCCACAACTTGCTGGTTTCCCGGCCCGGCGTCGATTAGAATCGGCTTCCGATAAGCGGTCCCACCGTCCTTACTACCAGCCTCAGCTCACACGGAGTGATCCTGCCATGGCCAGAATCTCGCGTCGGCAATTTGTCAAAACTTCGGCCGCGGCTAGCGCGGCGTTTGGGGTGTTCACGATTGCGGGCACGAAGGCCTCGGGAAAGGTGCTGGGGGCCAACGAGACGATTCGCGTCGGCGTGGCGGGCATCAATGGCCGGGGCAAGTCGCACATCGATGCCTTTGCCAAGGAGCTGAAAGACGAGAACGTGAAGGTCACGTACCTGATCGATCCGGACACGCGGCTGTTTCCCTCGCGCAGCCAATCGGTGACCACCTCCGGCGGCAACACGCCGACCTGCGTGACCGACATCCGCGCGGCGCTCGAGGACAAGAACCTGGACGCCGTGTCGGTGGCCACCTGCAATCATTGGCACTCGCTGATCACGATCTGGGCCTGTCAGGCCGGCAAGGACGTGTATGTCGAGAAGCCGATCAGCCACAACCTGTTCGAAGGCCGCAAGTGCGTCGAGGCGGCGGCCAAGTACGGCCGCGTGGTGCAACACGGCACGCAGCAGCGCAGCAACGAATCGCGAGCCCAGGAGATCGCGGCCTTGCAGTCGGGCAAGTACGGCAAGCTGCTGGTGTCGAAGGGCTATTGCTGCAAGCCGCGGTGGAGCGTGGGCACGCAGCCCGATTCAGACGCGCCGGAGGGTTTCGACTTCAATCTCTGGCTCGGTCCCGCGCCGTTGCAGGCCTATCGCACAAACCTGGTGCCCTACAACTGGCATTGGCAATGGGAGACCGGCAACGGCGACATCGGCAACCAGGGCGTTCACNNGCTGGTGTTCGAAGTGCGCGGCCTGGTGGGCGAAAAGAGCGGCATGCCCAACAAGGTGCTCAACGAGTTCTACACGACCGAGGGGGTGATTCGCGACGGCAAGTTCTTTCCGCAAGGCAGCGGCGATGGTGAGAAGGTGGTCGGGCCGGAGGCGCACGTCACGCCCGGCGGATCGTTCGGCAGCTTCATCGCCGCCGTGCNNCCCAAGGACAACAACGCCAGCGCCGAGGTGGCCCACTACTCGGCCGCGCTGTGCCACTTGGCCAACATCTCCTACCGCCTGGGCGAGCAGGTGCCGTTCAACAAGCCGGCCGGCACGCTGGGCGACAACAAGCAGGTGGTCGAGACCTTCAACAACCTGCGCGAAAATTTGCGGGTGGTGGGGATGAATCTCGAGGAGTCGAACTATCAGCTAGGACGCAGCTTGCAGCTCGACCCCCAGACGGAAAAGTTTGTGGGACCGGGCGCCGAGACGGCCAACCCGCTGCTGACTCGCCCCTATCGCAGCCCGTTTGTCGTGCCTGAGCAGGTCTGAAAAATTGCCTAGGTTCTCACGGGGCGGTTTTTAGACCAATCGAGCGGGATTCGGCGGTCCGATCAAAAAGTTGCTCGGTTTAATAGTTAGCGCTATACTGCGCGACGGATCAACCGCTGCCGATCCGATTTCTGGGTGCGTGGGGATTAGGGAGGAACAGGGCCATGTTGAACCTCGAAACCGATCGCCGCTATCGAGATTGTCAGGGCACGACGCGCCGCGAGTTCTTGCGGGTGGGCACGCTGGGGGCGGGGGCCCTGACGCTGTCGGGGTTGCTCTCGGCCCGGGCGCAGGCGGCTGCCGCCGGCAAGCCGGTGAAGAACACCTCGGTGGTCTGGGTGTGGCTGGGTGGCGGACCGACGCACATCGAAACCTTCGACCCGCACATGAACGCGCCGGTCGAGTATCGCAGCGTGACCGGCGAGGTGAAGACGGCACTAGCGGGGGTGACGATCGGCTCGACGTTTCCAAAAATCGCGGCGAAGGCCAGGCAGATGGCCTTCGTGCGTTCGTTCGCGCACAACAACAGCGGCCACGCCGGCGGCACGCACTTCGTGATGACCGGATATGACAATCGCCAGGTCGACAACGGCGGCGTGCCCACGCGGCCCTCGGTGGGCGCGATCGTGTCGCGCGTGCGGGGTGCCAATCATCCGATCACGGGCATGCCGACCTTCGTGCGACTGGGCCGCATCGGCTCCGACGGACCGGCTTTCCTCGGCACGCCGTTCGCGCCGTTCGATCCTTCGGGACAAGCGCTCAAGAACTTGTCGCTGGCCGTGCCGCAGAAGCGTCTCGACGATCGCCGCATGCTGCTGGCCAGTTTGGACAAGCTCAATAGCGCCGTCGACCGCAGCGGGTTGATGGAAGGGCTCGATCGGTTCGAGGATCAGGCTTTCAATCTCGTGCTGGGCAACGCGCCCGACGCGTTCGATCTGAAGCGCGAAGATCCGAAGCTGATCGAGCAGTATGGCAAGGGGCTGGGCGAGCAATTGTTGCGGGCCCGGCGGTTGTGCGAAGCTGGCTGCGGGTTCGTCACGCTCTCCTACGGCGGCTGGGACATGCACCAGCAGATCAAGACCAACATGGAAAAGCGCAGCGGCGAAGTGGATCGCGGCGTGTCGGCGTTTTTGGAAGACGTCGCCCAGCGCGGCCTGAGCGACAACATCCTGCTGGTGGTGACCGGTGAATTCGGCCGCACGCCCAAAATCAACCGCAACGCCGGTCGCGACCACTGGGCGCCGCTGAGCACGCTGGCCCTGGCCGGCGGCGGCTTGCGAATGGGACAGGTCGTGGGCGAGTCGGCCCCCAAGGGCGACATGCCGAAGACCAAGCCGATTCGGCCGCAGGACCTGATGGCCACGGTGTTCCACGTGCTGGGCGCCGATCCCCACACGCAGTTCGTCAATCAGGCCGGCCGCCCAGTTTATATGCTGGAAGACGGCGCGCCGATTCCCGAGCTGGTTTGAGCCGATGCGCCTGGGCCAGTCCCTGGGCGTCCGGGGCACCGCACGAAGACAATCCGCACGCGATCGATTGTTGAGACTCACCCTTGCTGGAGTATCCCGGTGCGAGACTTTTGCCGCCGTTCGATCCGCGCGCTGGCTAGCGCGAGCTTTCTGATTCTTACCGTGAGCCCCGCGGCCAAGGCCGAAGTGAATTGGCCCGGTTGGGGTGGGCCGACCGGCACGGGGCACACGGCCGAAACCGGCCTGCCACTCACCTGGACCACGAAGAACGTGGTCTGGAAAGCGCCGCTCAAGGGAACCGGCCAATCGACGCCGGTGCTGTGGGGCAATCAGATCTTTCTGACCACGGCGCTCGAAGACGGGCGGCAACGCGTGGTGTTCGCGCTCGATCGCCGCGATGGAAAAACCCTGTGGGAGCACGTGGCTTGGACGGGCGAGCCCGAGAAATCGCATGTGATGAACGGCTGGGCATCGGCCACCTGCGCCACCAACGGCAAGATCGTGGTGGCCTTCTTCGGCCGCGGCGGCGTGCATGGCTATGCGCTCGACGGCAAGCCTCTCTGGTCGCGCGACCTGGGGGAGTTCGAAGGTCCCTGGGGCACTGCGGCCAGCCCCGTGTTCTTTGGCGACACGGTGATTTTGAATGGTGACAGTTTATCGAAGGACGCGTCGCTAACGGCGCTCAATGCGCTGACGGGCGAGACCGTTTGGCAGACCCCGCGTGAGGGTGCAATCGGCTGGAGCACGCCGGTGCTGATCCGCACGGCGGAACGTCAAGAGCTGGTCGTCAACGGTCACAGCGCGGTTCGCGGGTATGATCCCCAGACCGGGCAGGAGCTGTGGAGCTGCAAGAGCTACGCCGGGCGCGGCGAGCCGGTGCCGGCCTTCGCGCATGGGAAGTTGTACGTGGTCAACGGCCTGGCGGGCGACATCTATGCGGTGCGGCCCGGCGGCAGCGGCGACGTGAGCGCGACGCATCGTGTCTGGCACACGCCGCGCAAGGGGGGCCGCGATCTGCCCTCGCCGGTCGTGATCGACAAGTATCTGTTGACGGCCAGCATGAACGGAATCATGATCTGCTACGACTGCGAAACGGGGCGCGAGCTGTGGAAGGAGCGCGTGGGCGAAAAGTATTCGTCCTCGCCGCTGGTGGCCGAGGGGCGCGCCTACTTTCAAAGCGACGCCGGCGAAACGATCGTCGTCGAACCGGGTGAGCAGATGAAGATCGTCGCCAAGAGCAAGCTCGAATCGGAGAGCGACGAATTGTTTCGCGCCGCCTTGGTGCCCAGCCAGGGGCAACTGCTGATCCGCTCGACCAAATTTCTCTACTGCGTGGGTCCGCAATCGGCCGGCAAATAATTCGCCCCTGCTTTTTTTGCCAGGGCGCTTCTGGCACATTTTTTTCTCGCGACGTGCTAGCAAGCCGGCCGAGCGCCCGCTCAACTCGTGACGTGGCCGTGAGATAGGCCCGCGCGATCGGCCAGCGAATTGCTGCCCAATTTGCTGAGACCCTCGACAAGCTGGCCTTGACGCGTGGTTGCGGCCGCTGGTAAGAGAGCGGCCCATTTCTCATCTCCACATCTCCAAATCGACGGTCGTCGCACATATGATTCGATCAAGATTCTGTCCGTTCGCACTGCTAGCTGGTTTCGTACCTTGCTGCTTGAGTGCCATCGTGCCTTGCGCGGCCGCCGAACCGGCCGAGTTGACCGAGCAGCCCGCGGTCCTGCAGCAGATGGGCGACGTCACCGGGTTGATTCGCCCCAACAAATCTCGCAAGAACACGAATACGCCCTACGTGGTCGTCGATCACTCGGGCGCGATCTTGTACTACTTGCGGCCCGCGCCGGGCATGAGCCTCGATCGCTATGTCAATCGGCGCGTGCACGTCAGCGGCAAGCAAGTCGAAACGCCGGGCGACTCGATGCCGGTGATGGAAGTGAAGCAAGTCGGCCCGCCGGAGAACACCGCCTCGCGCACGGGCGCCGCGGGTCCGGCCGACGCGGCCAGCGCCGAGGGCGCCTTGGCCGCCGGCGCGACGCAGCAAGTGGCCTATCAAGTCAAACAACCGGGGCGACGCGGCAGCATCACCGATGCCGACGCCGAAGTCGAGTCATCGGGCGACATCCAGCCGGTCAATCACGACGCGCCCCAGGCCGCGGCCGCTCCGGGCCCAGTGCCGGTGCCCGACGACAACTACTCCGAGGAGATTCCCTGGCAAGGCACCGACGGCGGTTGTTCCGCCTGCGGTGGCTGCGGCTGCTCGGCCTGCGGCTGCGGACCCCCGGGAATCTTTTGGGCTCGCGCCGAGTATCTGTATTGGTGGACCTCGGGCATGCACATTCCGCCGCTGGTCACAACCGGCCCGTCGACGGCGCAGCCCGGCTATCTGGACACGCCCGGCACGACGATTCTTTATGGCCAGGACCGGATCAACGGCTTTGGCCGCTCGGGCGTGCGGCTGACCAGTGGCATGTGGCTCAACGCCTGCCAGACGGTGGGCGTGGAAGGAGATTGGTTCGCGCTGTCGACCGCGACGACGAATTTCGCGGCCGGCTCGAACGGCACCGATATCATTTCGCGGCCGTTCTTCGATCTCAGCCCGACGCAAGCCGACCCTTCGCAGATCGTGGGTCAGAACATCGAGCAGGTCAGCTCGCCGGGGTCGTTGGCCGGTACGGTTAGCGTGGCCGCGCAAACGCGCTTTCAATCGGCGGGTCTGCGGGCGCTGTTCAACTTGTGCTGTTCGAACAGTTGCTATGACTCGTGCTGCCCCAGCCTGAGTGGTCCCGGCTGGTATCGCTTGGACTTTCTGGTCGGCTATCGCTATGCACGGCTGAGCGACAACCTGGCGATCAACGAAAACCTGACGTCGCTCGTGGCGAACAACCCGGGCACGTTTTTGGTCAACGACCGCTTCAGCACGCAGAACACCTTCAACGGCGTCGAATTCGGCACCTCGTTGCAGGCCAATCGTAATCGCTGGACGATCGAATTGCTGTCGAAACTGGCGATGGGAACCGTCAATGAAATGGTGAGCATCGACGGGTCGACCACGACCACGCAGTTCGGCACCACGACGACCTCGGCCGGAGGTCTGCTGGCGCAGAGCACGAACATCGGCAATTACTCGCGCAACCAGTTCGCGGTGATGCCCCAATTGGGCGCTAACCTGGGCTATCAACTGACCCCGCGATTGCGGGCGACGTTTGGCTATACGTTTCTGTATTTGAGCCGCGTGGTGCGGCCCGGCGACCAGATCGATCTGGACGTGAACAGCCGCCTGCTGCCCAACGACACGCGCCCCTTGGCGGGCGACACGCGGCATCCGGCGTTCGCGTTTCAAGAAACCGACTTCTGGGCCCAGGGCATCAGCGCCGGGCTCGATTATCGCTGGTAACACCCAGCGCTGGTAACACCGCCGCGCTTTCTGCTGGCAAATGGCCGGCGATCGCCCTGATTGCTGGCATTTTCCGGCAATTTTCCGCTAGCAACGCGCCGCCGCCGAAACGGATTTTAATCGTTTCGCGCGGCGGCTAGCGTTTGCGTGGTGGTGAGCACCAAGCCTTGTGGGCATAAGGCTTTGGTCTACCCCCCGATCGCCACTCGCCGAGGCGATCTGGAGCGCCTATGCTACCGATTGTGCGACCTACACTGATTGTAGCGCCGCCGGTTGACGATAAGGACCAAGGAACCCGCGTCGCGCGCTGCCAGGCACCCCCGGCCTAGGCAACGGCGAGGTGACGAGCACGCCCCAGAGCTCGCCAACGCACGGCGCGTGCCACCTGTCCCGTCCTTGCATTCCGCAGCACTCCCCGCAGAGAGCGACCATGCCCAGCAAACAATTGTTCCGCGATCTATTGAGCAACCTCGGACTGGCCGACCGGTGGATCAGCCGGCCCAAGCAATCCGTGGCGCGCAAGGGACGGGAGCGCCGACGGCATTTGGGTTTCGAATCGCTCGAAGGCCGCGTGGTGTTGTCGGCGAGTCCCGGAGCGCTCATCTCGGGCGTCGCGTTCGCCGACGTTTCGGGCAACCACAACCCGACGGGCCAACCGGTGCTCACGGGCGTGACGGTGACGCTTTTCAAGGACGGCGGCAATGGCACATTTGACGGCGGCGTGGGCCTGGGCGCCGACGATACGCAAGTCGGCGCGCCGACCACGACCGACGGAACCGGACACTACAACTTCTCCGTGTCGGCGGCGGGAACTTACTTCGTGAAGGAGACGGCGCCATCGGGCTATGTCGCTCCTACGCCGACGGCGATCGTGGTCAGCGCGTCCGCTCTCAACGGCATCACCGAGACGACCATCGACACCTTTACGACTCAACAGTCGATCAGCGCCGATCAGAGTACGGTCGATGCCAGCTCGACGATCGCCGCGCCCGAGGCAATTGGCGGGCACCGCGACCTGGCCGTCCATGTTTCGTCCGCATCGGGGCAGTTGGATTTGGCGGTGCATCCGAATTTCGACCCGGCTGGCGTTCACCTGTTGCATTTCGACACGCTGGGCAACGGCGGTATCGGCACCTACACGGTTTCGTGGGACGGTTCGTCGACGAGCACGCCGCCGGCTCTCGATTTTCCTGGACTCAACGGCGTGAGCCTGATCACCGGCGGCGCGACTGGGATCACCTTGTCGCTGGGCGCCGACCACGACGGCGCCACGGCCACCTTCACCATCTACAAAGATGCCTCGAACTTTTCGATCGTCACGGTTCCGGTGCCAGGCCCCAGCGACGGCATCGGCGGCGCCACCCAGAACCTGCCGGTGTTCATACCGTTCTCCAGCTTCGGCAACGGCGGCGGCACCGGCGCGGGCGACTTCTCCTCGGTCGACGCCATTCAGCTGGCGATCGGCGGCGGCGTCGCCGGCTTGAATGGACAGGTCGCGTCGATCGACACGTTCGCGCCCACGCCGTTCGTCGATAACCTGGACAACACGCCCGAGGCCGACCTGCAAATCACGAAGACCGACGGTAAAACGGACATCGTGCCAGGCACCAACACCACCTACACGATCGTGGTGACGAATGCCGGTCCGAACGCGGTGACCGGCGCAGCCGTGGCCGATGCGTTTCCCGCGGCATTCACGGGCGCGGTCTACTCGGCAGTCGCCACCGGCGGCGCCACGGGCTTCACGGCCAATGGCAGCGGCAATATCTCCGACACCGTGAACATGCCAGTCGGCAGCACCATCACGTACACGGTCAGTGGCTCGGTCAGCCCGAATCTGGCCGGAACCCTGGTCAACACGGCCACGGTCACGGCGCCCAACACCATTGTCGACCCCAATCTCACCAACAACTCGGCCACCGACTCCGACAACCCGACGCCGCAGGCTGATCTAGGGATCACGAAGACCGACGGCAAGCTGACGGTCATTCCCGGAACGACGGATACCTATACGATCGTGGTCAGCAACGGTGGCCCCAGTGCGGTGACCGGCGCCACGGTGACCGATTTCTTCCCCGCGGCATTTACGAACGTTTCCTACACGGCCGTTGCCACCGGCGGCGCCACCGGCTTCACGGCCAGCGGCAGCAGCAACATCAACGACACCGTGAACATGCCGGTGGGCAGCACGATTACTTATACCGTGACGGGCACGGTCAGCGCTGCGTTGACTCAAGACCTGACGAACCAGGCGAATGTCAACGTGCCGCAGGGCACGACCGATACCAATCCGCAAAACAACCAGGCCATCGACACCGACCGCGTCACGCCAACCTTCGATCTGAGCGTGACCAAGACCGACGGCAAAACGTTCGTTGCGCCGGGCGCGAGCAATACCTATACGATCGTCGTGACCAACTCGGGTCCGAGCGTCGTGACGGGCGCCAGTGTGTCGGACTTCTTCCCGGTGACGTTCACAGGCGCCACCTATACCGCCACGGCAACTGGCGGGGCAACGAATTTTACGGCCAGCGGCAGCGGCGACATCACCGACAGCGTCAACATGCCGGTCGGTAGCACGATCACCTATATCGTCACCGGCACAATCAGCGCTCAAGCCACTGGCACGATCTCGAACACGGTGACCGTCGTCGCGCCGGAAGGCACGACTGACTCGAACCCGAACAACAACTCAGCCACCGACACCGACACGATCACCAACCTGGCCGACATGGCCGTGACCAAGACAGACGGCAAGACTACCGTCGTGCCGGGCACCAACGATACGTATACGATCGTCGTCACGAACAACGGCCCCACCGACATCGTGGGCGGCAGCGTCGTCGACGCCTTCCCGGCCATCTTCACGGGCGCCACCTACACGGCGGTCGCGACCGGCGGAGCCACGGGCTTTACCGCCAGCGGCAGCGGCAACATCAACGACACGGTGAACATGCCGTTGAACAGCACGATCACCTACACCGTGACCGGAGCGGTAAGTGCCTCGGCCACCGGCACGTTGGTCAACACCGCCACCGTGGCCGTGCCCGTGAGTCTGACCGACCCGACGCCGGCCAACAACACCGCGACCGACACCGACATCCTTACACCGCAGGCCGATCTGAGCATCACCAAGACCGACGGCAAGACGACCGTGGTGCCGGGCACGATCGACACCTATACGATCGTAGTCACCAACTCGGGGCCCAGCGTGGTGACCGGCGCGGCCGTGGGCGATAGCTTCCCGCTCGCGTTCACCGGCGTGAGTTATACCGCCACCGCGACCGGCGGAGCGACGGGCTTCACGGCCAGCGGCAGCGGCAACATCAACGACACCGCCGTGAACATGCCGGTCGGCAGCACGATCACCTATACCGTGACCGGCACGGTCAGCCCGTCGGCCACCGGCACGCTGGTCAACACCGCGACCGTCACCGCGCCGCAAGGCACGACCGATCCGACGCCGGCCAATAACACCGCGACCGACACCGACACGCTCACTCCGCAAGCCGATCTGACCATCACCAAGACCGACAACAAGACGAGCGTCGTGCCCGGCACGAGCGACACCTATACGATCGTGGTCTCCAACCTGGGCCCCAGCGCCGTGACCGGAGCCACGGTCGGAGATACGTTCCCCGTGATCTTGACGGGCGTGACCTACACGGCAGTGCCAAGCGGCGGAGCCACGGGCTTCACGGCCAGCGGCAGCGGCACGATCAACGATACCGTGAACATGCCGGTCGGCAGCACGATCACCTATACCGTGACCGGCACGGTCAGCCCGTCGGCAACCGGCACGCTGGTCAACACGGCCACGGTCGCCGCGCCGCAAGGCACGACCGATCCGACGCCGGCCAACAACACCGCGACCGACACCGACACGTTGACGCCGCAGGCCGATCTGAGCATCACCAAGACCGACAACAAGACCACGGTGGTGCCGGGCACGAGCGACACCTATACGATCGTGGTCGCCAACTCGGGTCCGAGCGCCGTGACCGGCGCGACCGTGGCCGATACTTTCCCGGCGACGTTCACCGGCGTGACCTACACGGCCGTGGCCTCGGGCGGAGCGACCGGCTTCACTGCCAGCGGCAGCGGCAACATCAACGACACGGCCGTCAATATGCCGGTCGGCAGCACGATCACCTATACCGTGACCGGAACCGTGAGCCCGTCGGCAACCGGCACGCTGGTCAACACGGCCACGGTCGCCGCGCCGCAAGGCACGACCGATCCGACGCCGGCCAACAACTCGGCCACCGATACCGACGTGCTCACGCCGCAAGCCGATCTGAGCATCACCAAGACCGACAACAAGACCACGGTGGTGCCGGGCACGAGCGACACCTATACGATCGTGGTCACGAACACCGGCCCGAGCGCCGTGACCGGGGCCACCGTAGCCGATACCTTCCCGGCCACCTTCACCGGCGTGACCTACACGGCGGTCGCGACCGGCGGAGCCACGGGCTTCACGGCCAGTGGCAGCGGCAACATCAACGACACCGCCGTGAACATGCCGGTCGGCAGCACGGTCACCTACACGGTCACCGGCACGGTCAGCGCGGCCGCCACGGGCTCGCTGGTTAACACGGCCACGGTCACCACCCCGCAAGGTGTGACCGATCCGACGCCGGCCAACAATACCGCGACCGACACCGACACGTTGACGCCGCAGGCCGATCTGAGCATCACCAAGACCGACAACAAGACGCTGGTTGTGCCCGGCACGACGGATAGCTATACGATCGTCGTCACGAACTCCGGTCCGAGCGTGGTCACCGGCGCCACCGTGGCCGACACTTTCCCGTCGACCTACACGGGCGTGACCTACACGGCCACGGCCACCGGCGGAGCGACCGGCTTCACCGCCAGCGGCAGCGGCAACATCAACGACACGGCCGTCAACATGCCGGTCAATAGCACGATCACCTACGTTGTGACCGGCACGGTCAACGCGGCGGCCACGGGAACGTTGGTCAACACGGCCACGGTCACCGCTCCGGAGGGCACGACCGACCCGACGCCGGCCAACAACACCGCGACCGACACCGACACGATGACACCGCAAGTCGATCTGGTCGTTACCAAGACCGATGGCATCACGACGATCAAGGCCGGCAACTCGACCACCTATACGATCGTGATCACGAACGCCGGCCCCAGCGTGGCGACCGGAGCGAGCATCGTGGATACGGTGCCGGCGATTTTGACCGGCGTGACCTTTACGGCCACGGCCACCGGCGGAGCAACCGGCTTCACTGCCAGCGGCACCGGATCGATCGACGACACGAACGTTACGATGCCCGTGGGCAGCACGATCACCTATACGGTGACCGGCACGATGCCGATCTCGGCCAAGGCGGGCACATTGACCAATACCGTCACGGCCAGCGTGCCCGAGGGACTCACGGACACGAACCTCAACAACAACACGGCGACGGACACCGACACGGTCGATCCGCTGCCGCCGCTGTCGAAGGCCCAGTTCCTCGGCCGCTACTAAGCCGAGAGTCCTGCGTTCAACGTGGTGGGAGCGACGGCTGTTGGCCCACGGTCGTGGCGTCGGAAGCGAGCGGCCGGAAGCGGCCGGCGACGAGTTTCTTGCCGGCCGTGGCGGTGGGCACGAATTCGACGTCGGCCTGGCAATGTTCTTTCGCGAAGCGGGCAAACAGCTCGCGATGCTCGGGCGTGGCGATCAGCACCAGGTCGTCGCGCTGGCAGAGGGCTGCGGCCAGATTCGAGACGCCGAAGCGCCGCTTGGTTTCTTCCTGCCAGGGACCTCGCTGGGTCCACACCAGGTTGACCAGCGGCATGCGGGCCCAGGCGCTCAAATTATCGAGCGGTGAGATCAGCTCGAATGGCATGGCCGCTTCCCAGCAGACGTAAAGTTCGCGACCCGACGGCTCGAGCTCGGCCAGAAAGGCGTCGAGCGCGCGGCGATCGCGGCGCACCAGCAGGCTATGCCGGCCCTGGTGATATACGCCCATCACGACGCCGACCACGAGCAGCACCAAGGCCGCGCGGGCCCATCGCGGACGTGCGGTCACGCCAGTCCAGACGGGCAGGATCTTTGCCTGAGCCCAATTGGCCGCGAACAACAAGGTCGCCGACAGCGGGAACGACAGCAGGGGAAAGTAGACGCGGGCCGGCGGCACCTTGTTGTTCCAGGTGAGCACGCCGATCAGCAGCAGGCCCACGACGGCAGAACCGAGGATGGCGATGCGGCCCAGGCGGCCAGGTTGGACACGATAGAAGAAGAAGGGGAGCACGGCCAGTACGGCCCAAACGGACCGATCGCGAAGCGGACTGCGAAAGTTCTGCCACAGATAGGCGGCCGACAGCCGCTCGGTCTTCCAAGGGTGGGCCTCGAGCACCGCTCGCAGGCGGGCTTCGCTATAGAGCTCCGGTTCGTCAAAGAACCAGTGGGCGATCATCGCGTGATCGTTTTCGCTCCAGCCGACAGCGGCGAACACGTCGGCCGTTCGCGGCGTGTAGGAAGTCCAGCCATAGTCGTTGAACTTCACGCGCAGCCGGTTGTAGGAAATAAAGTCGCGCCACTGGGGATCCGCCGCATAGGCCGCCTGGTCATAGGCCACGGCCAGTCCGACGAGCAGCGCCGCCGTCGTCGTGGCCAATCCCAGCGGGACGAGAGCTTTGCGAATCGCGGGCCACGGAACGAGAACCACCAGCGGCGCAGCGATCAATAGTGCCATCAACAGGCTTTCGAACCGCACCAGCGCCGCGACCACCATGAGCAACACGGCCGCCACGAGCGGACCGAACACGGCCGAGCGGGGCTGGCTCGCGCAGCGCCGCGCGGCGAGCAGCAGCAGGAAGATCCCGCTCTCGGCCGCCAGAAATGCCGTGGTCGTGAACTGCATGTTGTTCAGCAGCACCAACTCGACCAAGGCAAAGCTGAGCAGGTAAAGCGCGAAACGTTTCAGAGCGCCACTCGATTCGCCGCGACGGTCGGCGCGAGATGGCGACGGCAGGTCGATGGTCAGGGCGCAATACAACAGAGCCACTTGCGCGAGATAGTGAATGGCCAGCAGGTAGCAGCCGTACCAGGGAATTTGCGGGGCGTGGATGTAGAGCCATTTGAGGGCCTGGCCAACAAGGATGTTCGTGAAGACGAGATGCTCGTCGGGGGCAGGGGAGAAGCCCTGGCCGGCGGCGATCATAGTCATGAAGACGTCGTCGTTCGTGTCGTAGCTCGGCCGCAACACGACAAAGGCGATTGCCAGCAGGGCCAGCACTGCCAGCAAGGCAAATCGCAGGGGCTGGCGCGTGGCGAATCGCTCGACGGCCTGGCAGGCCGACGTCCAGCGACGGGAAGCTGGCAGCTCTTGCAGGGCGAACATAACGGTCTCCTCCTCGGAAACGGGGGCGAGTATGATCCCGCATTCCGTGGAGCGGAGCAATGGCGAATCGTGCTGTTCCGCGCACGGTCAGAACCTTTCTCAACCTGGTCGCTGTCGGCTTCCGATACTTGCGACACGCGTTTCTCCCGTCGAACGGTTGCGAGCCCATGACCGCCATGGTCGAAAGCACCCCAATCGACGTCGAGAGCGACCACCCATTTCGAATTCCGCTTTTCGCGAGTAAGCAGCATGCAAACGTCGCACTATCGCAAGGGCATCATCCTGGCCGGCGGATCGGGAACGCGGTTGCACCCGTTGACGCTGGCCGTCAGCAAACAATTGCTGCCGGTCTATGACAAGCCGATGATCTACTATCCATTGGCGGTGTTGATGCAAGCTGGCATCCGAGAGGTGCTGGTGATTTCGACGCCGCAGGACCTGGCCGGCTTTCAACGGCTGCTCGGCGACGGCCGCGACCTGGGCATGGCCATGCACTATGCCGTGCAACCGCACCCGGGCGGATTGGCCCAGGCGTTTTTGATCGGACGCGACTTCGCGGCCGACGAGCACGTGGCGCTGGTGCTGGGCGACAACATCTATTACGGGCCGAACTTCCTGCCGATGCTCGCCCGCACGGTGTGCCGCGACGCGGGAGCCACGGTGTTCGCCTATCCGGTCAAGGATCCGCAGCGATTTGGCGTCGTCGAGCTCGATGCGCAGGGCGCGCCCGTTTCGATCGAGGAGAAGCCGCGGCAGCCGAAGTCGCGGTTGGCCGTCACCGGGCTTTATTTCTACGATCCGCAGGTGATGGAGATCGCCGCGGGACTCAAGCCCTCGGCGCGGGGCGAATTGGAAATCACGGACGTCAATCGGACGTACTTGGAGCGCGGACAGCTGCACGTCGAGTCCTTCGGACGCGGATTCGTGTGGCTCGACACGGGCACGCACGAGTCGCTTAGCCAGGCCACGAGCTTCGTGCAGACGGTCGAAGAGCGGCAGGGCTTGAAGATCGCCTGCATCGAGGAGATCGCCCTGCAAATGGGCTTCATCGACGTCGAGCAACTCGAGGCGCTGGCCCGCGGGCTGAAGAACGACTACGGCGATTATCTGCGGCAGGTCGTGGCCGACGAGCAAAAAGCAAAAACCGCGCCCCAGCATCTGCGGGCCGCGGCCTGAGAGCACGCGGAGAAAGCCACGCAACCATGTCGATTGCCAACGTTCACGCCGCCGAGCGATTGCCCAGGTCCGAACTCGCGGTCGAGGGCCGTCGGCGGCACGCGGCCCACCTGTGCGGGCTGGCGATCGTTGTGCTCGCGGTCGGCGCGCCGTTGTTTTATTGGGGCCTGTTCGATCGCATCGTGGCCGATCACGCGGCTCACGTGCGCTTTGCCCAGCGGGGAGTCGCCGAGGGCGTTTGGCCGGCTCACTTTCTGCTCCAGGCGCTGATCTACACCTTGTCGGGCTTTCAAACCGGCTTTGTTGCGCTGGCCTGGACGGCGCTAGCGCTGCTATCCGCATGCGTGGTTGCCAAAGCGTGGTTGAGCTATGGCCTGCTGGTGCGATATTGTCCGGAGTTGCCACCGACGAGCGCTGAGAGGAGCACTTGGCTCTCGCACGCAACGTTGTTGGCGGTGGTGACGGGCGAGTTGATGTTGTCGGGCCCCATCATACGGCCGTGGTGGACCAGTCGGATTTACTTGGGACAAGTCTCGCCCAACATCTGGCACAACCCAACGAGCCTGGTCTGCTGGCCGCTGGCGATTCTGTTGTTCTTCGCGGCCGTCGAGTTTCTGCGCACGCGACAGGCGCGGCTGCTCGTGGCCGTGAGCGTGTTGACGGCCGTGAGTGTGTTGGCCAAGCCGAATTACTTCCTCGCGTTCGCGCCGGTGTATGGTGTGTTGGCCTGGCGGCGATTGGGCGTGTCGCGAGTGGGGCTGCTGGCGATAGCCGCGCTAGCGCCGGCCGTGCTGTTGTTGGGATGGCAATGGCTGGCCTCGTTCGGCGGTCCGCGGGTGATGAGGCCCGGCCAGCACGTTGCCTGGATGCCGCTGGCGGCGTGGCGCGTGTACTCGAACTGGATCACGGTCTCGCTGCTGTTCTCGCTGGCGTTTCCGTTGTCCTATCTGGTCATCTATCGCCGCAGCCTGCGATATCGCGAGATGCTGCTGTTCGCCTGGGGCGTGATGCTGTCGGCGCTGGTGTGGATGGCCGGGTTCGCCGAGGTACACGACGCCGACGGTGTGGTGGACGCCGAGTTCAATTTCTCCTGGGGTGCGCACCTGAGTCTGTTCATCCTCTTCCTGGTAACGGCGATCGACCTGTTCGATCAGCAGGCCGCAGATCCGGCCGTCGCCGAGCACGCGAGCACGGGGCGCATTTCACGCGCGCTGGCGCAAGTGCCCTGGTGGTTGCTAGCAGCGCATGCAGCCAGCGGTCTGGTGTGGATCACACGGCAGGCCATCGGCCGCGGCTTGGGCTGATTCGACCGAGCAACTATGCTGCCGCCCACCTCTGGGTGCCACTGCTGGCTTGTCCAGCAGTGATTCTTACCCGCCCCAGAATTCAGCACTGCTGGACAAGCCAGCAGTGGCACCCAGACAGCAGCCCTTCCTATTTTTCCATTTCGGAAAAGTCGAACTAATCCGCAAGTTCGAGTGGCTCGCGACGCGATAAATCCCTGTGCGAAGCCGGGGCGTTGCCGGCCGCTGGCAGCTAGCGAGGGAGCGGAACGCATGGCGGTACGAATTCCATTCAACAAGCCCTACATTGCCGGCAAGGAGATGTACTACATCGCCCAGGCCGTGGCCGGTGGTCACATCGCAGCCGACGGTCCGTTCACCAAACGGTGCGCGGCGATGTTGCAGGCTGAGTTCGGCATCGCCAAGGCGGTGATGACCCCCTCGTGTACCGCGGCTCTGGAAATCGCCGCCATGCTCTGCAACCTGGCGCCGGGCGACGAGGTGATTTTGCCGTCCTACACGTTCGTCTCGACCGCCAACGCCGTGGTGCGGCTGGGCGCGCGGCCGGTGTTTGTCGACATCCGGCCCGACACGTTGAACATCGACGAGGAGCTGATCGAGCGGGCGATCACGCCGCGCACCCGGGCGATCTTTCCGGTCCACTATGCCGGCGTCAGCTGCGAGATGGACCGCATCATGGAGATCGCCGGGCGGCACGGCCTGATCGTGGTCGAAGACGCCGCGCAGGCCGTGAACGCGAACTATCGCGGCCGGTCGCTGGGCTCGATCGGCCACCTGGGCGCCTACAGCTTTCACGAGACCAAGAACTACATTTGCGGCGAAGGCGGCGCGTTGTGCGTCAACGCGCCCCAATACGCCGAGCGTGCCGAGGTGATTCGCGACAAGGGCACGAACCGCAGCCGGTTTTTGCGCGGCATGGTCGACAAGTACACCTGGGTCGACGTCGGCTCGTCCTATGTGCCCTGCGAGGTGTCGTGCGCGTTTCTGTGCGCCCAGTTGGAGCTGCTCGACGAAATCAACGAGCGGCGGCGCGAGGTTTATAACTTCTATCGCGATCAGCTCGCGCCGCTGGCCGACAGCGGCTGGCTGCGGCTGCCGACGATACCCGAGGGCTGCGAGGGCAACGCCCACTTGTTCTTCGCACTTCTGCCTAACGCACAGCAGCGCGACGCCTTGATCGCGCACCTGAAGCAGCACGAGATCACGGCGCCGTTTCACTACGTGCCGCTGCACACCTCGCCGGTCGGGCTGCGTTTCGGCTATCGGCCGGGCGATCTGCCGGTGACCGAGGACCTGAGCGCGCGGCTGATTCGACTGCCGCTGTTCTATGAGCTTTCGGAATTCGAACAGAGCGAAGTCGTGGCGCGGATCAAGGAATTTGCCGCGGGCGTATCGACGCGCCGCGCAGCTGCGTGATCAGGAGGCGGCAAGCCATGGACGCAGTTGAGATTTCGGTCGTCATTCCGGTGTATCACTCGGCGGCCATGCTGCCCGCGCTGCATGCGCGGCTGGTCAAGGTGCTCGCGGCACTGGCCCGGTCGTTTGAGATCGTGCTGGTGGACGATGGCAGCCTGGACGATTCCTGGCGCGTGCTGGGTCAGTTGCAGCGCCAGGATCCCCAGCACGTCGTGGCGATTCAACTGATGCGCAACTTTGGTCAGCACAACGCCCTGATGTGCGGCTTTCGCCAGGCGCGGGGGCGTTACATCGTCACCATGGACGACGACTTGCAGCATCCGCCCGAGGAATTGCCCAAGCTGCTCGAAGCGATCGAAACGTCGGACCTGGATTTGGTCTATGGCGCGTACGACCGCAAGCAGCACGCCACGGCCCGTAACATTCCGTCGCGAATCGTAAACTGGTTCTATCGCCGGGTGTTTCAGTCCTCGGTTTCGGTGACGGCGTTTCGCATCCTGCGGCGCGAGCTGCTGGAAACCATTCTGCCCTACTCGTTGAACTTCACGTTCATCGACGGGCTGTTGGCCTGGAACACGCGGCGGGCCGGCGAGGTGGTGGTGGCCCATCATCCGCGAGCGCAGGGCCGCTCGGGCTATCGGCTGGGCAAGCTGCTGACGCTGGCGCTGAATCTGTTCACGAATTTCTCGCTCGTGCCGTTGCAGTTCGTTTCGTTTTGCGGCGTGGGCGCGGCGATCGGTGGCATGGTGCTGGGTTGCTATTTTCTCTGTCAGTATCTGCTGGGCGGCATCACGGTGCCCGGCTACGCGTCGACGATCGTGTCGATTCTGGTGCTGGGCGGGCTGCAACTGCTGGGCCTGGGCATCATGGGCGAATATGTGGGCCGGCTGCACCTGAACGTCAATCGCAAACCGCAATACAGCGTCCGCCAGGTCCTTGCAGGCGAGCGGACGCGGGAGGGCTCTGGTGATTACGACGGCAACCCTGGCCGCACGGCCGGCACGCGCGCGGCTTGATTGGGAGAGCGGTCACTTTCAATTGGAAGCCGCCCAGTTGATCCAGGCCGATCTCGATGAGGCTGCGTTGGCCGACGCGCTGGGCCACGCCAAAAAGGATCGCGTGCGGCTCGTCGTCTGGCCGGCCGCCGCGGGGCGCGAAATTTCCGCGCTGCTGCTGCGCGAATTTGGCGGCACACTCGTCGATCGCAAGGTGACATTTGGCCGATTGCTGACGACGGTGGCCGAGGCGGAACCCCGCTCGGCCGCCGAGATTCACGTCGTGCCCTACGCGGGCCACGGCGTCTCGGACGAATTGTACGAGCTTGCGCTGGCGTCGGGGGTGTACTCGCGGTTCAAGGTCGATGTGCGTTTTGCGCCCGAGAAATTCGCGGCCATGTACCGCATTTGGATCGAACGCAGCGTGAGCGGTGAATTGGCCGACGCGGTGCTGGTGGCCCATCAGCCTACACACGCTAACGGCGGCGAACCGTCGTTGGCCGGCATGGTGACGGTGTCTCTCGCCGATCGCGTGGGCAGTATCGGCCTGATCGCCGTGGCCCCGGCGGCACGCGGCTTGGGCGTGGGCAGCGGCTTGATCGAGGCCGCCCATCGTTGGATGCAAGCCGCCGGAGCGAGCGAGGCCCGGGTGGTGACGCAAGGGGCTAATCTGCCAGCCTGCCGCCTCTATGAGCGCACGGGCTATCGCGTGGTGCGCGAGCAGCACTACTACCATTTCTGGCTCTAGACGGCGGATCGCTCGCCCCCGGCCAGGCACCTCTTCTTAGTCCCTCTTCGCGCCCTCGAGCGCGCCCGCTTTCAGCCCTTGCGCTTTGTGCCGATTGCTCGGTCGGCGGACCTGCCGGATGTGCGGATTAGGCCATTCCGAGGGCCATCTAAATCCTCGCAGGGCATTTAGTTTCGCCAATCATATTGTCTTCGCGTTGGGGTCTAGCCAACATGAAATTCTACCCCTTCGACATGGACAGCTCCAAGGGCGGCGCGATTCCCCTCGCATCGCCGAGAGGCCTCGCCGGTGGTTGTCCAGCCGTTCTGGCTGGAAGCCGCCTCCCATCGCAACCGGTTAGGACGCGCTTCCCCGCACCCTATCCACTCCCTCCCCCGAGCCCACATGTTTCGCAAACGCAAGTCGTCCAAGCCCGGGCGTACCGCTCGCCCTGCGCGCGCCCTCCGCCCGTTATTTCATTCGACCCGTCTCGAATCGCTGGAAGACCGGCGGATGCTGGCCGTGCTCACGATCGCCCAGGAAAATGCGCTGCCCGGCACGCCGCAATCGGTGTGGGACGTGGGGACGGGCTCGACGAACATCGAGGGATACGCCACCCAGATGAGCGTCAACCACGGCCAGACCGTGCAGTTCAAGATCAACACCGACTCGAATAACTATCGCATCGACATCTATCGCACGGGTTACTACGGCGGAGATGGCGCGCGTTTTATCACGACCATCAATCCGAACGCCAGCCTGGCCCACAATCAGCCGGCCCCCGTGGAAGACCCAACAACGGGCATTGTGGACGCCGGCAATTGGAACGTGTCGGCGCAATGGGCCGTACCATCCGACGCCACGTCGGGTGTCTATGTCGCCGATCTGATCCGTCAAGACGGCGTTGCCGGCGAGAGTCAGATCATCTTCATCGTTCGCGCTGACGAATCGCATTCGAACATCGTGTTCAAGACGGCCGACGCCACGTGGGAAGCGTACAACGACTGGGGCGGCAACAGCGTCTATGAAGGCGACGGGGTCGAAGGCTCGACCGACGGCCGTGCGTACGGCGTCAGTTACAACCGGCCTTTCGACTACAACCTCCGTTCCTATAACCTCGTTAGTTTTTATTACGGCACCGATTTCCCGATGGTCCGTTTTCTCGAGGAGAACGGCTATGACGTGAGCTACATCGCCACGAAGGATCTGGACGAGAGCGGCTCGCTGTTGCTGAATCACAAGATGTTCATGTCGTCGGGGCATGACGAATACTGGTCGGCCGCCGAGCGCAGCGCGGTGGAGACGGCCCGCGATGCCGGAGTCAGCCTGGGATTCTTCGGCGGCAACGACATGTTTTGGAAGACCTATTGGACCACGAGCACATTCGATTCGACCACGCCGGATCGGACGATGGTCACGTATAAGGAGACGCACGCCAACGCGATCATCGACCCGGTGAATCCCAACATCTGGACCGGCACGTGGCGCGATCCGCGGTTCAGCCCGCCGGCGGACGGCGGCCGACCGGAGAACGCCGTGATGGGCACGATGTTCACGGTCAATTCCGACGGCACCAGCCGAGCCATCACCGTGCCGGGCAGCGACGCAAGCTTGCGATTCTGGCGAAACACGAGCATCGCCACGTTGTCGCCAAGTCAATCGGCCACGCTCTCGGACTATGTGCTGGGCGAAGAGTCGGACTCGGACGTCGATAACGGCTTTCGTCCGGCCGGTTTGATGGATTTGTCGAGCACCACGTTCAACACGACGTCGTTGCTGCAAGACTATGGCAGCACCTATGCCGCGGGCACGGCCACGCACAGCTTGACGCTGTATCGGGCCGCGAGCGGCGCGCTGGTGTTCAGCGCCGGCAGCCAGCAGTGGTCATGGGGCTTGGACGATGACCATGACGGCCGGGCCACGAAGGTCGATTCGCGGATGCAGCAGGCGATGATCAACTTGTTTGCCGACATGGGCGTGCAGCCGACGACGTTGATGGCCGGACTGGTGCCTGCCACGATGTCGACCGATCACACGGCCCCGACGTCGACGATCACTTCGCCCGTTTCCGGGGCGACCCTGCAGGCTGGCGTGCCGATCACGATTCAGGGCACCGCCGTGGACGGCGGAGGCGGCGTGGTGGCGGGCGTCGAAGTATCGGTCGACGGCGGAGCCACTTGGCATCCCGCCAGCGGACGAACGAGTTGGACATATAGCTGGACGCCGCTGACCAGTGGCACCACGACGATCATGACCCGCGCGGTCGATGACAGCGGCAATCTCGAACAACCTTCGGCCGGGGTCACGATCAATCCTCCGGCCCCCGGGGGAAGCGCCGGCACGACCTTCAGTGTGTGGAACGGCGGCGGAGCGCCGGCCACGGTCGACAGCGGCGACGCACAAGGGGTGGAACTGGGCGTCAAATTCACCTCCGACAGCAGCGGCTTCATCACCGGCTTGCGGTTCTACAAGAGCGCGGCCAATACCGGCACGCACACGGGCAGCCTGTGGAGCTCGAGTGGCCAACTGCTGGCCACGGCCACGTTCACAAGCGAAAGCACGAGCGGTTGGCAACAGGTGAATTTCGCGACGCCGGTGGCCGTGACGGCCGGCGCCACGTATGTGGCGTCGTATCACACGACTTCCGGCCATTACTCGGTCAGCCGGTCCTACTTCACTTCGCAGGTGAGCAGCGGTCCATTGCACATTTTGGCCGATGGCGGCGTCTATCTCTATGGCAATGGCGGATTCCCCACAACCAGCTACCAGTCGAGCAACTACTGGGTCGACGTCGTGCTGTCGCTGCCCGTGACGACCGATATCACCCCGCCGACGATCACCAACATTGCCCCGCTGGGCACGTCCGTTGCGATCAACGCCGCGGTGAGCGTGGCTTTCAGCGAGCCTCTCGATCCCGCGACGGTCACTTCGACCACGGTCCAGTTGCGCAATGGCGCCACCAACGCGGTCATTCCGGCCACGGTTTCCTACACCAGCGGTACGACGACCGTGACGCTGACGCCCACCAGCAACCTGGCCAACTCGACGCTTTATACCGTGATCGTGCAGGGAGGCACCAGCGGCGTGGCGGATGTCAGCGAGAATTTCCTGGCAACGACCAACACCGCGTCGTTCACCACCGCCGCTGCCGTGGACACGACGCCACCCACGGTGACCACGACCACGCCCTCGGGTGGAGCGACCAACGTGGCGATTGCCGCGGCGGCCACCGTGACGTTCAGCGAGGCCATGAGCGCCGCGTCGATTACAACCAGCACCGTGATGCTGCAAAATGCGAGCAATGTGGCCGTGCCGGCTAACGTGACCTATAACGCAGCCACGAACACGGCGACGATTACGCCGACGGCTGCCCTGGCAAATTCGGCGACGTATAAGGTCGTCGTTAAGAGCGGGACAAGCGGCGTCAAAGACCTGGCTGGCAACGCACTGACGGCCGACTTTTCGGCCTCGTTCACGACCGCCGCGGCGGCCGATACAACCCCGCCGACCGTGACGGCCTTCAGCCCGACGGCCGGCAGCACCAACGTGGCCATCACGGGCACGGCGACGGTCACGTTCAGCGAAGCGCTGAATGCGGCCACGGTGACATCGAGCACGGTCTTCCTGCAAACCGCGAGCAACGTGGTCGTGCCGGCAACGGTGACTTATAACGCGGCGACCAACACCGTCACGATCACGCCCACCGCGGCGCTGGCCAACTCGACCGCGTATACGATCGTGGTCAAGAGTGGGACCAGCGGCGTGAAGGACGTGGCCGGCAACGCGCTGGCGGCGGATGCCACGGCATCGTTCACCACGGCGGTCGCGGTCTCGCAGCCAGTAGCGTCGAGTCTCTGGTCGGCTTCGACGGCTCCGGCCATCGTCGACAGCGGCGACGCCCAAGCGCTGGACGTGGGCACGCAATTCACCTCGGACGTCAACGGCACGATCACTGGCCTGCGGTTCTACAAAGCGGCCGGCAACACGGGCACCCACACGGGCAGCTTGTGGACGGCCGGCGGTCAGTTGTTGGCGACGGCCACCTTTACCAACGAAACCGCCAGCGGCTGGCAGCAGGTCAACTTCGCCACGCCCGTGGCGATCACGGCCGGCACGATGTATGTCGCGTCCTATCATTCGACCGCGGGCCACTACTCGGTGAGCCGTTCGTACTTCACCTCGACCTTCACCAACGGCCCGTTGCACGCCATGGCCAATGGCGGCGTCTATCGCTACGGCACCGGCGGATTTCCCTCGAGCAGCTATCAGGCGAGCAACTACTGGGTTGACGTGGTGTTGAACAGCAGCGCCCCGGTCGACACCACGCCGCCGACCGTGACAGCGGTCACACCCGCCAGCGGAGCCACGAATGTCGCGACCACGACTGCGGCCACGGTGACCTTCAGCGAGGCCATGAACGCGGCCTCGATCACCGCGAGCACGGTGTTTCTGCAAAACGCCAGCAATGTGACCGTGGCAGCGACCGTCTCTTACAATGCAGCCACGAACACGGCAACCATCACGCCGACCGCGGCGCTCGCCAACTCGACAACCTACACGGTGGTGGTCAAGAGCGGCACGAGCGGCGTGAAGGACGTGGCCGGCAACGCGCTGGTGACCGACGTCACGCGATCGTTCTCCACCGCGGCGGCCGACGTGACGCCGCCGACCGTGACGGCGATCACGCCCGCCAATGGGGCCACGAACGTCGCGACCACCACGGCGGCGACGGTAACCTTCAGCGAACCGGTCAGCGCGGCCTCGGTCACCACGAGCACGGTGTTTCTGCGAAACGCCAGCAATGTGACCGTGGCGGCGACCGTCTCCTACAACGCGGCCACGAACACGGCGACCATTGCACCGACCGCGGCATTGGCGAACTCGACTGCTTTTACAGTTGTCGTGAAGAGCGGCGCCAGCGGGGTCAAGGACGTGGCCGGCAACGCCTTGGCGGCCGACGTCACGCAATCGTTTACGACCGCGGCCGCGGCGAAGACGCCGGTGAGCCTGTGGACCACGGCGGCGGCGCCCGGCATCGTCGACAGCGGCGACCCGCAGGGGGTCGAGCTCGGCACGCAGTTCACCTCCGACACCAGCGGCACGATCACGGGCATCAAGTTCTATAAGAGCGCGGCCAACACCGGCACGCACACGGCCAGCCTGTGGACGGCCAGCGGGCAACTTCTGGCCACCGGAACGTTCGTCAATGAAACGGCCAGCGGCTGGCAGCAGGTGATTTTCAGCACGCCCGTGGCGATCACGGCCGGCGTCACGTACATCGCGTCGTATCACACCACCTCGGGCCACTACTCGGTCAGCCGGTCATACTTCAGCACGACCTACACGAGTGGCGGGCTGCACGTGCCGGTCAACGGCGGCGTCTATCTCTATGGCAAGGGCGGCTTCCCGACCAGCAGTTATCAGGGAAGCAACTACTGGGTCGACCCCTTGTTCGTCTCGTCCTAGAGCTGGGTGCAAAACCGTTCGGGAAGCGGACACCCCCGACGGTTTTGTATCCCGTGCTCAGCTTTTCGACGAGGCTTTTCGTCCATGCCGCGCGCGAACGGCCCGGCAACCATTCGCCTTGCCCCACAAGCGGCACCGATCGTTCCCTTGTGCTAGAATGGCCGCCTCGCTACACGGCGCCGAGCGCCGGCTCAACGGCGCCTGCCATTTCGCAACCCGATCGACCGCGAACGAGCTCAAACCGGAAGCATACGATGGCAAACTTTCAATTCACCGTCAGCGTGAATACACCCAAGAAGATCAATGGTCTGGTGGTGACCAAGGACTGGGTGGCCGATGTCCTTGAAAGCATCATTCTGAACGGCGTGGCAAAAGCCACGGATGAAGTCGAGAGCGATCCCAGCGACGGTGCCAGGTTGCGGAGCAAGATGGAAGTCCACATCGAGCGGGGAAATCAAGAGCCGTAAGCGATTGGAAATGGCCACGGCCAACTTAGGCCCGGGCGAACCACTGGCGGGCTTGCTTGCCGAGCCATTTGCGGCCGCGGCGCAGGGCGCGCTCCTGCGATTTGACGAGCTCCCAAATCACCTTCAGTCGCGGCGGCCGCCAGCCCGCCCAGGCCGTGCGATCGAGATAGGTGAAGAACTCATGTCGAAACGGATGCGGGCAGTAGGCGCCCCAGGGCTTATAGCGCGTCGTGTAGTGAACGATGTAGGGATCGAGCCGCGCCTGGTCGAACGTCTGTCGATCGAACGGGCTGGCTTGCCAACTCGGATAGAGAAAAAAGTGCAGGCCCTGGTTCCAGCGCAGATCGAGCGGACCCCAATGGCCGGCCAGCGCCACGTTCAACGCGTACTGATCCCAGAACAAAACATGCTGTTTGTGATCTTCGAGGCAAGCGAGCATCCGGCGCGGCATGTCGTGCGCGCGCCAGCCGTCGAGATCGATCGACAGCACGCCGGAATTGAAATACGGCGCCGCCGGACTGAGCCCGAGCTCACGGAAATTCGGCACGGGCTGGCTCGATCCCAGGTAGGGCGCGCAGGCCGCATAGTTCGGCAACACTTGCGACGAGTCCATGTAGGGCGCCGAGCAATCCTGGGCGGCCAGGCAAAGCTGGCCCGCCAGGTCGGTGTCCCACAGCCGGCCCAGGTCGGCGCGAATGATCAAATCGGAATCGAGATAGATGACGCGGCGCACGTCGGCGGGCAACACGCGCGGAATCAGGATGCGATAGTAGCCGACCAGGTTGACGTGGCCTGGGATGGGCAAGCCGGCCAGTGCCGAAGCGTCGACCGCGAGCCACTCGAGGTCAAAGCGGCCCGAGGGCAAGGAGCGCAACACGCGCTGGCGCGTTTCGGCCTGAAGCCCGGCGTCGAGCACGAAAATGCGCAGCCGGCGTTCGGGCGCCAAGTTGTCGAGCACCGAACGCAGCGTGGTGGCCAAGGCCATGGCAAACGCCTCGTCGGCCGCCAGCACGACGGTCGGATCGCGATCTGCTGGCTTCGCGCTGCTAGCACGCGTCGAAATCATCGCCTCGCCTCCGATGTTTTGATGGCATGGTGTACTTCACCAGGCCCTGGCGAGCAATCGCGGTTTCGAGTGCCAGCACGGAGAGACGTGCGCATTGGGCAAGCTGGCTGAGGGACACGAACTGCGGAAAGCGATGCGGCATTTGTAAACCCTGAAGTTCGTTTTCGAGTGCACCGAATGGGAAGACTTTGCCGATAAAAAGGGATAAGGGCCGATAAAACTAGCAGGGCCGGATCCCTCCATGGGTGTGCCATGACGACGACCTGTCTGATCAACAACTACAACTACGGACGGTATCTGGGCCAGGCGGTCGAAAGCGCCTTGGCGCAGACGGTGCCGTTCGACGAGATCATTGTCGTCGACGACGGCTCGACCGATGGGTCGGTCGAGTTGCTCAAGGCCCGCTATGCCCGGCAGTGCTCGGTGCAGATCGTGGCCAAGCAGAACCAGGGTCAGTTGTCGTGCTTCAACGAGGGATTTGCGCGGGCGACGGGCGACTTCGTGTTCTTTCTCGACGCCGACGACGTTTATGACCGCCATTACCTGGCCCAATCGCTGGCCGTGTATGAGCGCCATCGTCACCATGACTTCGTGATCTGCGGCCATCGGAATTTCGGCCATTGCGACACGATGCAAGTGAAATTTTCCGAGGACCGCGACCTGGGCTACTCGGTGATCTTGGCGGCCTATATGCGCGAGTGGATCGGCGGACCGACGTCGTGCCTGTCGATGCGGCGCGGCGTGCTGGAGAAGATCCTGCCGCTGCCGTTTCTGTCCGACTGGCGCACGCGGGCCGACGACTGCCTGGTGTTTGGCAGTTCGCTGGCCGGGGCGCGCAAATACTATCTGGCGAAGCCGCTGGTGCGCTATCGCATCCACGACCGGAACCAATTCACCGGACGCAAGCCCGATCGCTGCGAAGTCTATCGTCGTCGCCTGGCGGTGAACGTGCTGTTCGAGCACTTTCAACGCCAGTTTGGCTACGACGTGCCGCGGCTCGCCGAGTTTCATCATCGCGAATTCCGCACGATCGACCGCCCGACAGCGCGGCAGTTCTTCCGCTATCTGCGCATCACGCTGTCCGCTCGATTGCCCATGCTGCGCCGGCTGGCTTGTGCGAGCGACATGACCGGCCATCTGCTGCGAACGGCGCTGCGGCCGACGGTCGAGGTGGCCAACGCGGCGAACGACATGGCTAATGATGCCTTGCCGTCGACCGAGGACATTCTGACTATGCCACCGCGCGTGTCACTGCCGACGGACCTGGTCAGTCGGCGAGCAGCCTGACGCGGCGGACTGACCATAGTCTTCTGGGGTGCCACTGCTGGACAAGCCAGCAGTGGCACCCGAAATCAATTCTCGGACGACCCCACGCTACGTGAGCATGCTTGCGAAGCGCAAACATGGCACCGGTGCGATTCCCAAACGGCGAGCTCGCTCAGGCGGCACGCTGGTGCTCGCGCGGACCGGTCTTCGGCAACTGCCGTGCGGCCTGGACGGAGATGGAGATCGTCGGCGAGGCTTCGTATTCGGCCTCGGGATCGGGCTGCTCGTGGGCAAAGTGCATTTCCCACAGCTTGGCCTTCTTGAGAAATGAGTAGAAGGCCGTGAGCATGCACACCTGAAAGCCCGGCACGCCGTCGAGAAAGCCAAGCCGCAGGAAATAGAGCTGCACGAAGCGCAGCGGGGCGCTCAGGAACATCGACAGCACGCCCGGATCGCGGGCTTCGTCGATGAAATTCAGAGCGCCCAAGCGGGCATAGCGATCGAGCTTGCCCACGTAGTCGCTCGTGCTCCAGGTCGTGTAGTGCAGGAACGGACTGTTCAAGCGGCCCACGCGCTCGCGCGCCAGGTCGATGCCCTCGTGGACCCGGCGGGGCGTATAGCGGGCCCGATCGCGATGAATCAGCCGCAACACGTCGTCGCTGTTCCAGCCGCAATGGGCGATGTGATGGCCCAGGAAATAGTTCTGGCGGCCGATCCAATAGCCGTCGATCGCCTCGGGCGGCTCGACCAGGGTTTGGCGAATTTCGGCCGCTAGCTCCGGGGTCACGCGTTCGTCGGCGTCGACAATCAGCACCCAGGGATGACGTGCTTGCGGAATGGCCCAGTTCTTGAAATCGGCCGGGGTGACATACTCGCGCTCGATGATTCGGCAGCCCCCCATCTGGCGCACGATGTCGAGCGTGCCATCGGTCGAGCCCGAGTCGGCGATCAGAATCTCGCCGGCTAACGAGCGCACCGAGTCGATGCAGGGACGGATGTTACGCCGCTCATTCTTGCAGGGAATCAGCACGGTTAGCTGCGCAGTCATCGATCGGCACCCGCCTGGAGATTGTGGACCCGGAGGCTATCTATTTTCAGTTTCGACCCCACCAAATCGAGCACTTTCGTCAAAATCGTTAGGACCGATATTTTCACGCGAATAAGAATCTGTGAACGAAGTGGGGGGGATGGAAGAGACGGAGAGCCATCATGCTGGCGCGCCAGGAGAGGTGGCGAGAAGACGCCAAGACAGCGGTGCCGCCGGTGCCATCAGCGCCGCTGTGGCAACATCAAACTGACCTCGGGTGCCACTGCTGGCTTGTCCAGCAGTGCCAACCTGGCGAGTGAGCATGTCCTGCGGGTCGGCCAGCAATGCGAACCGCCGCGTGACTTCCCATCACTGCTGGACAAGCCAGCAGTGGCACACCCAATTCCAGCCGACGGTCACGGTGAAGCATGAACGAACGAGCAAGCAACCCGTTCAGACTTCGGCCAGGCGTTCTTGCGAGTCGCCGAATTGCTTGAGGTGTACGCCGGTCTTGTCCATCAGCGAGAGGAACAGGCTGCACATCTTGCGGTTGGGCTGGCCTTGATAGTCGAGAATGCGGCCCGTTTCGAGCTTACCGCCGCCGCGGCCCAGCACGACGACGGGCAGTTGCGTGGCGTCGTGACCGCCGGTCATCATGCTCGAGCAATAGAGCAGCACCGAGTTGTCGAGCGCCGTGCGGCTGCCTTCTTGAATGGCGTCGAGCTTGCCGGCCAGATAGCCCAGGTGGTGCAGGAAGAACTGATTGACCTTGAGCCAGTCGGCCGTGTCGGAGTGCGACAGCAAGTGGTGGATCATGTAGTCGACGCCCAGGTTGGGGAACCGGAGCGAGCTGTGGTCGTTGTTCAGCTTGAGCGTGCAGACGCGTGTGGTGTCGGTCTGGAAACCGAGCACCAGGATGTCGCACATCAGCCGCATGTGCTCGCCGATGTCTTGCGGAATGCCGTCTGCCGGGCGCGGAATGTTGGGCGCGGCGAGCGTGGGCCGCCAGCCTTCCAGGTTTCCTTTCTTGCCGGCCTGTTCGATGCGCTGTTCGACTTCGCGCACCGAGTCGAGATATTCGTCGAGCTTGCGCTGGTCGGAGGTGCTGATCTGACGGCGGATGTCGGTGGCGTCGGCCAGCACGGCATCCAACACGCTCTGATCGCCTTTCTGCACTTCATCCTTGAACAGCCGGTCGAACGCCAACGCCGGATACAGCTCCAACGGCGTGGGCGTGGTCGGCGAGCTCCACGAGATGTGCGAGCTGTAGAGCATCGAGTAATTCTTGTGGACCGACGGATTCGACTTCTCGCACCCCAGCACCAGGCTGGGCACCTTGGTCGATTGTCCCTGCTGCTGGGCGATGACCTGATCGATGCTGGTGCCCGAGCGAATGTCGCCGCCCGAGGCCAGCGGCGCGCCGGACAACAGGTTGCCGGTTTGCGAGCTGTGGATGTTGCCCTTGAGGGCTTCTTCGTTGTACAGCCCGCGAACGAACAGCAGCTTTTCGCGCAGCGGGGTCAGCGGCTCGAGCACTTTGCCGAGCTCCATCTGGGCGCCGGCGCCCTTGGCCCACCACTCCTTGCTGTGGAAGCCATTGCCCGAGAACAAAGCCGCAAAACGCACCGGAGCTTCGCTGCCCGCGCCGCCCTTCTGGGCCTCGTCGCCCCAGACCCGGATCGACTCGAGCCAGGGCAGGGCCATCGTGACGCCGATGCCACGCAGGACGGTGCGACGAGAAAGCTGGTGCGTGCTCATGCGGTTGCTCGCGGTAGGCTGGGGTTGCGGGCGGGGTCGGTTAGCAAAGTACCATGCGATCAGTGTAACACGAAAACGGGGCCGGCGGCCAAGGGACTGGGACCGGGCAAAATCACGGGGCGTCGGCCACCTGCGTGTCGCGGCCGCGAATTTCGCGGAACTGCGGGCTGGTGACAATGGTTTCGATCACGGAGGAAACGCGAAAATCGTGCTTCTCAAGCTGCCGCTGCATCTCGGCCAGCAGGGGCTCGTCGGACAGCTGGATGCCGCGGCCCAGGGCATAGCCCAGGAGCTTGCGGCTGAATTGTCGCAGCACGGCATCGCGATGACCCGTGAGCAGATAATCTCGCAGGCCCGGCAGGCCCTGGAACTCGCTGCCGCTGGCAAAACGGGCCCGGGCATCGATGGGGCGATCGCCTAAGTCCTTTTCGCGCCGCCGGCCGATGGCGTCATAGCCCTCGAGCGCGAAGCCGAGTGGATCGAAGCGGGCGTGGCAACCCGAGCAGCGCACGTCGCTGGTGTGTTTTTCGACAAGCTGCCGCACGGTCAGCCCGGCGGTATCGGCTTCGTCCTCGGGCAGCACGGGCACGTTCTTGGGCGGCCGGGGCAATTTTTCGCCGAGCAGGACTTCCGAGACCCAATTGCCGCGCAGAATGGGACTGGTTCGCGAGGCGCCCGACTGCTTGGCCAGCGTGGCGGCAAAGCCCAGGATGCCGCCGCGGCCGAACTTGCCGACGCCGTCGACGCGCCGCCACTCGGGGCCGGTCACGCCGGGAATCTCATAGTGTTTGGCCAGCGCCTCATTGAGGAACGTGTGATCGGCGTTGTAGATGCCCAGCACCGAGCCGTCGTGTTGGAACATATCGGCAAAAAAGCGAATCGGCTCCTCGTACATGTCGCCACGCAGGACGACGAATGTGGGAAAGTGCCGCTCGCTCTTTTCGTCGAGCGCGTTGAAGTCGTAAATGTGCAACCACTGGCAGGCGAACTCGGTGGCCAGGCGACGCATGCGCGGGTCTGCCAGCATGCGGTGCGTTTCGGCCTTGAGCGTTTCGGGATCGTGCAGACGCCCGGCCGCGGCGGCTTCGCTCAACGGGGCGTCGGGAAGGGACGACCAGAGGAAGTAGCTGAGCCGGCTGGCCAGTTCGGTGTCGGAAACCGGGGTGGGGGTGGTGCCCGGCGCGGCCTTTTCGAGACGGTATAAAAACTCCGGCGAGACGAAGACCCGCGCGAGCGTGTAGCGAAGCGCCTCGTCGTGCGGTAGCTCCTGGTCGCGCAGCTTTTTGTACAGGTGACGCAACTGGGTGGCTTCGCCGTCGGCCAGCGGGCGCCGGTAGGCCCGCGCGGCAAAGGCCAGCAGGGTGTCGAGGTGGCGCGGCTCGGCATCGAGCATGGTCTGGCGAAACGCCGCGGCCCGCTCGTGAATCGGTTTGCGATAGGGCTCGAACAGCTTGGGGTCGCTATCTTGCGTGGCGTATTCCATCAGCTGGGCAAAGGCGTCGACCAGCGTCAGGGCGTCGTGACTGACGAAGTGCAGCTCGGCCCAGAGGCGATCGAGCTGGGCCCGCTGAGCATCGTCGAGCATCAGACGGCAGAACGGCTCGTCCTCGCGATGAAACAGCGTGAGGGTCACCGCCTCGTCGACCGGCACGATGCGGCTATAGCACAGCGCGGCCGGAAACCAGGCGCGAAAATCGTTGCAGGCCTTTTCGAAGCGCTGGCGCGCCGCGCTGCCGTCGGCGGTGAGCACCGGAGCGTCGGCGCGCAGCTCGGAAAGCGCGGCCGGTTTGTCGACCAGCACGAGCGGCTGCACACTGCCCTCGGCGCCTGCTTGCGGATCGAGTGTGGCGGCGGTGACGAATTCGGAATCGGCGGCCAGGTCGGCCGGCAGGCGAATCTCGATCGTCGAGGGGGCCTGCACGCAGAGGCTGGCGGCGTCGATGGGCGAGCCATCGGGACGTTTTCCGAATAATGCGCGGTCGAGTCCCCAGTTCTTGGCGGGATCGGCGCTGGCACCCTCGCCGGCCGGCGTGGCGGTTGACTTGGCCACGTCGGTGCGGGCGCGAGCGAACAGCGGTCCGCCAACCGAAGCCAACTGACGATACAGCACGGCATCGGGATGAGCCACTTCGGCCGGCGGGCCGGCGATCAGCAGCTTTTGCACGGCTTCAGCCAGGTTGTGCTTTTCGTCGGCGCTGGCCGCGGCCTGCCAGCGGGCCAGCACCGAGCCACCGGGAATCGCCAGGCCCGTGTCGGGCTTGACCGGTTCGGTATAGAAGTGCCACACGCCCGGGTTGCCGAGGCGGTCGGCATGCGGATTGCCGGCCAGCACGTCGGGCGACACGTCGCGCGTCAGGCTCCAAGCCTGGCTGGCGTCGCTGGTGCTCGTGATCGTCAACTCAAGATCGGTCAGGTCGCAGCCGTGGTTGCCGTCGCGCGGACCAATGGCTAGCGACAGCAGATCGCCAGAGCGCACGAGTTGCTGTTCGGTTGGGCCGATCGTGCCGACTCCACTGCCGGCGGCGGTTCCGGAAGCCAGCACCTGCCGCGTGTTGCCGCGGCGCAGCTCGAGCGACCAGGTGACGCCGTTGCCGCACTCGGGATGGGCGTGCGTGACCTTGCCCTCGATCTTCACGGGCCCCGAGATGGGACTGCGCCAGCCGACGACCGCGGCCAGGGTGGGGGACGGATGCACGACGACGCCGTGCGGTTTCATGTTGCCGGGAATGCGGACGTGCTGGTCGGACGAATTGGCCGACAGGCTGGGCAGTTCGGGATTGCTCCAACTCTTGACGAAGTCGTAGCCCGAGACGCGTTCGATGCGCCCGGTGAAATAGTCGAGTCGCAGCGCCGACGACGATTGCACGCCGAAGTAATCGAGCCACGCCGACAGGGCGTCGGCATCGATCTGGTGCTGGCGGGCCAGCTCGGCGGCATCGACGGTGTCGGCCGTGCGGCTGACCGTGTCGACGATCGCCAACGCCTGGGCCGTGGCCGCGAAGATCCGCTCGCGCCGCGCGGTCATCTCGCGCGTGAACGCCCGCACGTCGCGCAGCAGCAAGTCGGGGCGCCCCGGCGAGACCAGCCGCGGCTGCTGCCAGACGACCACGTCGTTCGCCGGGCCATCGCCGGCCTCACTGGCGGTGAGATAGATGGTGATCTCGCTGCCGCCGGTGGGCGCGGTCAGCTTGTGGCGAATTTCCTGCCGCGCGGTGATGGGATTGACCGGCACCATCCACGACTTTTCGTGGCCCACGCTTTGAAAGCGCGTAAGGGCCTTTTGCCAGAGGCCGATCTGATCGGCCAGCGCCTTGGCATCAGCCGGCTGCGCGGCGCGCCAGCGCTGGCGAATGGCATCGAGCAATTGCGAGGGCTCGTTGCCTTGCAGCAGGTTCCACAATGATGCCAGATACTTGGGATTCAAGCGGCGCTCGGCAGCCACGGCGGCGAGCGTTTTGCTGCCGCCGGCAATTGCGTCGCGTTCGGTGAGCGTGGCGACCATATATTGCTCGATCGGCAGCCTGCCGCCGTCGTTGCTCTGCCAGACCAGGCCGTGCAGCTTGACGTCGGTGGCCAACTGCGGGTCGCTGTTTTCCAGATACGTCTGGCGAATCTTGGCCAGCACCTCGTTGGTCCAATCGGGCGGGGTGGTCGACGGCGAAAAGCGGAAGCCGTCGGGCAGCAGCATGGCGTGCTGGGCAATCTCCTTCCCGGCCGCGAAATACTTGCTCAACAGCGATGGCGACATCACCAGCGCGTTGCCCGCGTTGGTAAAACCCTCGCCGGCGGCGCCATCGGCCGGAAACTCGCGCAGCGGGTTCAACTCGACGGCCGTGAGATCCTGCACCGTGTAGGTATATTGTGCGTTGCTCAGCCGCCGCAGGACGACGGGGCCAGGATCGCCGGCGGTGGCGTGGGCCTCGGCATCGAGATAGCGATCAATCCAGCCGCGCAGCAACTTCTTTTCGTCGGCCGTCAACTGCGGCGCGTCCTTGGGGGGCATCTCGCCGTTGTCGAGCATCTCGACAACCTTGAGCCAGGCCTTGGTTCCCTGGCGAACGTCCTCGATCCGGACAAACCGCTGCAGATCGAGCTCGCCTTCCTGCTTCTCGGTGGAATGGCAATCGAGACAGACGCGGGCCATCAGCGGCCGCACCTGGCCGTCATATTCCTGGCCCAAGTCCTCAAACGTGGCCGGCGCCGCGCCGGCGCGCAAGCCCGACACCGAGAGCACCACGACAGCCAACCGCACGGCCGAAAAAAAAGCTCGCCTCACAGCTCAACTCCCCAGCAACGTCGGGCAATATAGTCACGTTTGTCACACGTGACTATCATCGCTGACGGCAGGTGGAGAGTCTAGTAGTGGTTAGTGACGGGTGGTTGGTGGTTAGTAAGAAACTGCAAGATTGAGGCGAAGTGCGGCTGCAAGGCCACGATGGCGATCGAATCACGGACCAGCGTTCACCAATTCTTCTTCACTAAGCGATCAGCTCGGGCACGACGTGGGCCGGCTCGACCGTGGTCAGCCGCTGGTCGAGACCTTGGAAATGATAGGTGAGCCGCTCGTGATCGAAGCCCAGCAGCTTGAGCGCCGTGGCGTGGAAATCGCGGACGTGTACCGGGTTCTTGACGATGTTGTAGGAGAAGTCGCAAGTCTCACCGTAGACAGTGCCCCCCTTCGAGCCGCCGCCGGCCATCCACATCGTGAAACAGCGCGGATGATGATCGCGGCCGTAGTTGTCGTGGGTCAGGCCGCCTTGCGAGTAGATGGTGCGGCCAAACTCGCCGCCCCAGATGATCAGCGTCTCGTCGAACAGCCCGCGGGCTTTCAGGTCTTGAATCAAGGCGTGGCAAGGCTGGTCGATGTCGCGGCATTGATCGGGCAGACGGCCGGCGACGTTGCTGTGCGTGTCCCAATTGTTCAGATAGACCTGCACGAACCGCACGCCGCGCTCGACCATCCGCCGGGCCATCAGCGCCGTGTGGCCGAACGAGCCCGGCTTGCGGGCGGTTTCGCCATAGAGCTCATAGGTCGACGCGGGCTCGTCGCTGAGATCGGTCAGATTCGGCACGCTCGACTGCATGCGAAACGCCAGCTCGTATTGCTGAATGCGGGTGTGGGTCTCGGGATCGCCCACCTTGCGATAGTTCATCTCGTTCAATTCGCGCACGCCGTCGAGCATGGCGCGGCGCACGTTGGGCGGCACGCCGGGCGGGTTGTTGATGTAGAGGATCGGATCGCCGCCGGCGCGGAACGAAACGCCGGCGTGTTCGCCGGGCAGATAGCCGGCCGACCACAGCCGGGCCGAGATGGCCTGCACTTGTTCGGTATTGGTCGGCTTGGCCACCAGCACCACGAAGGTGGGCAGATCGTGGTTGAGCGAACCGAGGCCATAGGAAATCCAAGAGCCCAGGCAGGGCCGCCCGGTGATCTGGTTGCCGGTTTGCATGTAGCTGATGGCCGGCTCGTGATTGATGGCGTCGGTTTGCATGCTGCGAATGAAGCAGATGTCGTCGACCGACTTGGCCAGGTTCGGCAGCAGCTCGCTGAGCCACATGCCGCTTTGACCATGCTGGGCGAACTTGAACTTCGAGGGCGCGATCGGAAACCGCTTCTGACCCGAGGTCATCGTGGTCAGCCGCTGGCCCATGCGCGTCGATTCGGGCAGGTCCTTGTCGAACCATTCCTGCATGCCCGGCTTGTAGTCGAACAAATCCATCTGCGGCGGACCGCCGACCATGTGCAGATAGATCACGTGCTTGGCCTTGGGGGCGAAGTGCGGACCGATCGGCAGGTGGCCGTCGGGACTTCCGCCCGGGGAATTGGCCGTCGCGGCATTGGCGCGGGGCAGACCGCCGCCCAACAGCGAGGCCAAGGCTGCGGTGCCCAGTGCGTTGGCGCCGCGCGTAAAGAACTGCCGGCGGGTCTCGGAGCGAACCCAATCTTCGAAGAGCGGATGCATGGCAACCTCGGATTTCAAAACACGCGATTCGGCGCCGGCAATGACCGATCGCCGTGAACCGCGCGAGCTACTTGTTCAGGGCCTCGTCCAGGTTCAGCAATTCGTTCGACAACATGGTCCAGGCGGCCAGCGCCGGGGGATCGAGAGCGGCATCGGGGCGCGATTCGCCCACCGCGATCAACTGCCGGGCGTCATCCGGATGTTCGCGATACCAGGCCGACAACGTGGTGAGCGAACGCTCGATCGAAGAGCTCTCTTCGACTGAGAGCGGGCGCGACAAAACGCGCTTGGCAGCAAAGTCGATGCGGGCCGCGTCGTTGGCGCCGCCTTCGCGCAGCGCGCGCTCGGCCAGGTGCCGGGCGGCTTCGACCGATTGCGGGTCGTTGAGCGTGGCCAGCGCTTGCAGCGGCGTGTTGGTGCGCTCGCGCCGCACGGTGCATTGCTCACGGCTGGGGGCGTTGAAGATCTCCATCGAAGCCGGCGGAGCGGCCCGCTTCCAGAAGGTGTACAGACTGCGGCGATAGAGGCTCTCGCCCGAGTCCGCCTTATAATCGCGGGTGTTGCTGCCGATCATGGCCACGGCTTCCCACACGCCCTCGGGCTGATAGGGCCGCACGCTCGCGCCGCCCAGCTTGCGCGCGAGCACGCCGCTGGCAGCCAGATAGTTGTCGCGGACCATTTCGGCATCCATGCGGAACCGCGGCCCGTGGGCCAGCAGCCGATTCTGCGGATCTTTTTCGAGCTTCTCGGGCGTGATCTCGGCCGACTGGCGATAGGTGGCCGACAACACGAGCTGACGATACATCCGCTTGATGTCCCAGCCCGACTCGCGGAAATCGATCGCCAGCCAATCGAGCAGCTCGGGGTGCGAAGGCAGATCGCCCGCGACGCCGAACTCTCCGGTCGACTTGACCAGGCCTGTGCCAAAGATTTCCTGCCAGAAACGATTGACCGTCACCCGCGCCGTGAGCGGATGCTCGGGCTTGAGCAGCCACTGGGCGAAGCCCAGGCGGTTGCGGGGCAACTCGGGCGGGAAGGGGGGCAGGATGTCGGGCGTGTCCGATTTCACCTCGTCGCGGCGCTTGTCATACTCGCCGCGAAACAAAATGTAGGCCATCGGGCCGGTGGTTTTTTCCTGGGCGACGTGCGCGATCGTGGCCCGCGCCTTGATGGCCCCTTCGGTGGACAGCAACTCTTGCTTGCGGCCCGCGAGCTGTTGGTAGGTGCCGTCGATACCATCGAGCCACCAGCCGAACAGTTCCTCGACTTCGCTGGCGCTGCGCGACTCGGCCGGCTTGCCGACCAGATAGGCGGTGCGCGTGGCGATCGACAGCCGGGCGACTTCGCCGCCGCTGAGCGCGCGGCCATAGAGCCGCAGATCTTGCAGGGCCAGGTCGTTGATCCGCGAGCCGGTATCGCGCTGCGCCAGTTTCAAGGGCACGGCGGTGCGAATGGAATTGGCCAGCGAGTTGGCGGCCAACTCGACTTCCTGGGCCGCGCCATCGATATAGATCTTCACGCCCTCGGCTTTGCCGGTGCCGTCGTAAGAGACCGTGATGTATTGCCATTTGCCGGGCTTGAGCGTCTTTTTTCCGATGACCTTCAGCGCGTCGCCGGGCCACTTGCTGACGATGTGCGTGGCCGGCCGGCCCTGATCGAGCCACAGGTCCCAGCCGCGATAGTCGTGGGCGTCGTCCATGCGGGCCACCATGGCGCCGGTCAGTTTTTCGCCGGGCACTTTGACCCAGGCGCTGCACGTGAAGGCCTGGTCGCGTTCGAAATCGCCGACGCCGTCGACCTGCACGGCCGATTCGGCGCGGCTCTTGAACGCTTTGTCGGCGGTCACTCCGCCATCCCAAGCGGGCTCGCCGGCCAGTGTCAGGGGCTGCGGTTGGCCGCCGCTCGAAGCCGCCAGCTGGTTGTCGGCGCTTTGGCCAAGCGGGGCGTGAAAGGCCAGACCATCGTTGACGAGTTGAGCTTCGACAGCAGGGCCGGCCGATTGTTTGAGCCAGCCGTCGAAATCGCCGCGGGCTTCGGCGCGGCGGCTGTCCATCTGCTGCTGGGCCGCGGCCAGTTGCGTGGGCAGCTTCTCCCAAGCCTCGCGGTCGTTGACGTTGGGCACCACGATGATGGGCGGCGTGTCCTTGATGTTGCCATCCATTGCGGCTTGCGTGGTGTTGTTGAAGAACGCGGCCAGCTCGTAGAACTCGCGCTGCGTGAACGGATCGAATTTGTGATCGTGACAGACGGCGCAGCCGGTGGTCATGCCCAACCAGACTTGCGAGACAGTCTCGGTGCGATCGCGCGTGTAGAGCACCAGGTACTCTTCGGCAATCGCGCCCCCCTCGTTCGTGGTCATGTTGCAGCGGTTGAAACTCGATGCCACGAGCTGATCGAGCGCCCGGTTGGTCAGCAGATCGCCGGCCAATTGCTCGATCGTGAACTGATCGAAGGGCAGGTTGCGATTGAAGGCCGAAATGACCCAATCGCGATAGGCCCAATTTTCGCGGAAGTTATCGAAATGGATGCCGTTGGTGTCGGCATAGCGGGCCAGGTCGAGCCAGTAGCGGGCCCGATGCTCGCCCCAAGTCGGCAGGGCCAGCAGCCGGTCGACGTAACGCTCATAAGCATTCGGCGCGGGATCGGCGACAAAGGCCTCGACGTCGGCCGGCTCAGGTGGCAACCCGGTCAGGTCCAAACTGGCGCGGCGGGCCAGCGTGCGACGGTCGGCCTCGGGCGCGGGACGCAAGCCGGCGGCTTCGAGCCGCGCGAGAATGAAGTTATCGAGATCGCTGCGCGGCCAGCTCTTGTCTTGCACGGTCGGCACGGCCGGACGCACCGGCGCGATGAACGACCAGTGGGGTTGATACTCGGCTCCGGCTTCGATCCAAGCGGCGAGCAGCTTCTTCTGTTCGGCCGACAACGTCTTGTGCGATGCCGGCGGCGGCATGACCATCGTGGGGTCGTCGCTCGAGATGCGGGCAATCACACCGCTATCGCCGGGTTTGCCCGGAGCCAGCGCGCCCGATTCGATGGCGGCTTCGCGGCGATCGAGCCGCAAGTCGGCTTTGCGCGCGGCGCTGTCGGGACCGTGACAGGCAAAACAGTTCTCGGCCAGGATCGGTCGGATGTCGCGGTTGTATTGGATGCCTTCGGCGGCCCGCGCCGTGGAGGTCAACAGTGCCAAGCAAGCCAGACCGGCCGCGATGTTCACGAGTCGCGTCATTCCTTGGAAACTCCCGAAAAGCAGGTGCCGGTAGGAACTTGTCAGGGGGTCACGCGCGGGCAGTGCTTTGTCTCAATCGATTCCGGGCGGGACCGCTGGTGCAGCCGCGCCTCGGAGGCCGACCGCGACACCGGGCGGAGGTAGTAGGCGGGGCCCGGAGCTGCAAGTCAACCGAATTGATTGTAAACCAAGAGCCGCCCGGAGGGAACTTATTCCCCCGGGGGCATTGGGGCTCAATACTTAGGCGCCGGGTGCCACTGCTGGCTGGTCCAGCAGTCCCTGATCTTGGCGGTTCCCCGGCGGTTCTCACTGCGAAACAAGCCAGCAGTGGCACCCGGCACACGGGCACCCGTGCGGCACGGCACACGTCGGTGCGCCGTTGCGGCGCGCTTCTCGGTTAGCACTGCACAGAAGCCGCATCATTCGCCCTCTTTCAGCTTTGGCACGCCGCATGCTGGGCCCTGTCGATCAGTAGGACCACTCGCTTCTTTGGAGAATAAGGATAAGAGCGATGAGACCACTAACGATCAGTTTGGCAATGTGTGGCATGGTGTTGATGGCTCAAGGCGCGTTCGCGCAGCGTGACGCCGGCTCGAAGATTACGGGGGAAGCGTACCGCATCGGCTCGTCCAGCGTGTACCAGCAGCACGCCTACGACAATGCGCAGACCTTGCAGTACTATTCCCAGCAAGCCAAGAGCGTTCCCAAGGAGACGATCAAGGCGCACGTCGCCCAGATCCGCCAGAACGTCGAATTCTCGAACAAGGAATTGGCTGGTCTCGAAGAAAAGGCCAAGACCGACAAGGTAGTCGCTCAGCACCTGACGGCCATCAAGGAACACCACGCCAAGGCTCTTGAAGCCTGCGGCATGGCCGACGAGTGCGCTGAGATGGCGAAAGACAACAGCGCGACGCTGGCTCCGTGCTGCGTTGACATGGCCAAGCACCTGAAGGCGGCCAAGGAAGAACACGAAAAGCTGGCCAAACACCTCGAAGTGGCTCCGATTGTCAAGCCAGCCAAGTAGGACCTTCAAGTGGTCCGGGCGGCAGGTGGCCAGGGGAAACTCTTGCTGCCTGTCGCTCTTTTCTTGCGCCCTGGTCGTTGTCGGGCAACGCACGAATCAGAGACGACGGTTTTCATGCTGCATACCAATCGTCCTTGCTTGGGAATCGAGAGCTCGTCACGATTCCAGCGGGTCTTGGCGGTTTATCGGCAGTTCTCACTGCTGGACAAGCCAGCAGTGGCACCCGGAGAGGGCAGGCGGACGAGCGGAGTTGATCAATAGCAAGCCCCGTCACGCGAGCCGTTTGCGGAAACTGGCGGTGGCCAGGATGAGCAGGGCCAGGGCCATGCTGACCAGGACGATGGCGTGCTCGCGCAGTTCGTACCAGCCGGCGCCGCGGAGGATGACGCCCCGCGAGGCGTCGATCATCCAGGTGGTGGGCACGGCATAGGCCAGGTACTCGAAAAATCGGGGCATCGACTCGACCGGAAAGACGTAACCGGAGAGGAAGATCGAGGGGATGACCGTGCCCATCGAGAGCTGCATCGAGGCATCGCGGGTGGCCGCCCGGGTCGAGATCCACAGGCCCAATCCCAGCATGCCGAGGATGAAGGGAAAGGCGATGCCCAGCAGCGTCAGGTAGCGGCCGTGGATCGGCACTTGAAAGGCCGTACACATCAACAGCGAGATGAAGCAAAACTCGCTCATCGTCAGGCACAGGTAGGGAGTCAACTTGCCCAGAATCAGTTCCCAGGTGCGCACTGGGGTCATAAAGAGCTGTTCGAGCGTGCCGTTTTCCTTTTCACGCACGATCGCGTTCGAGGTCAACATCACGGCCATCATCTGACAGAGCACGACGAGCAGGCCGGGAATGAAAAAGTTGGCTGAGCGCGTGTCGGGATTGAACATCACCTGCGGCCGGGTTTCGACCGGCAGCGAGCGCTCGCCCAGAATCTGCAACAGCGACTCGCGCAGCGCGATCGCGTTGCTCACATTGACGGCCTCGGCGGCGATGCTCGACTGCGAACCGTCGACCAGCACCAGGATCTGCGCGGTCTGACCGGCCATCAACTGCCGCGAATAGTCTTCGGGAATCTTGATGCCCACGTGCGCGCGACCCGAGATGATGGCCTCGCTCAGCGCGGCGTCGGTATAGACCTGGCCGATGATGTCGAAGTCTTGGGTGTTGGCAAAGCGATCGATCAGCATGCGGCTCTCTTGCGTGCCGGCCTGGTCGAGAATGATCGTGGGCACGTGCCGCACGTTCATGTCGATGGCATAGCCCAGCATGAACAGCTCGCAGATCGGAATGAACAGGCTGAAGAACAGCGTGGTCGGATCGCGAATGATGTGCAGGAATTCTTTGCGCGCCATCGAAAAGGTGCGCTGCCAGGAAAAGCCGGTCTGAATTCGCGGGGGCGCCGTAAGAGTGGACATGGGCATTGCGACCTGGTTAGCGCTCGGCGAGACCATTTCCGTTGCCCGCGCGGGCGCGCGAGAGCGTCACGAACACATCTTCCAAGGTGGCGACGGCCGGCCGCACCTCGCAGCCTTCCAGCCCTAGCGCCTCGTTCGATTGATCGGCATCGACCAGGGCGAACACCGCCTGGCCAAAAATCGTGGCCTGTCGCACGCCCGGCTTGTGGCGCAGCCGCTCGAGCAGCGTGGCGGGCTCGGGGCTGATGACTTCGATGCGCTTGGTGCCCGGCGGCGTGACGCCCGGCATCTTTTTCAGTTCGGTCGGCGTGCCGCAGGCCAACAGATGTCCGAGATAGAGATAGCCAACCCGCGCGCAACGTTCCGCCTCATCCATGTAGTGAGTCGTGACGAACAGCGTGACCCCCTCGGCGGCCAGGCGGAACAGCAAGTCCCACAGGTCGCGCCGCGCCACCGGATCGATGCCGGCGGTGGGCTCGTCGAGAAACACCAACTCCGGTTGGTGCAGCAGGGCGCAGGCCAGCGCGAGCCGTTGCTTCCAGCCGCCCGAGAGACGCCCCGCGCGGCGATCGAGATAGGGGCCGATGCCCACTTGCTCGACCAACTCCGCTTTGCGTGTGACCGCGTCGGCCGCGCGCAGGCCATAGATACCGGCATAGAAATCCATGTTCTCGCGCGCGGTCAGGTCCTCATAGAGCGAGAATTTTTGCGACATGTAGCCGGTCGTGGCTCGGATGCGCTCAGCCATCTGGTCGACGTCAAAACCCAGCACCGTGGCCGAGCCCTCGGCAAAGGGAATCAGGCCGCACATGGCCCGGATAAGGGTGGTTTTGCCCGATCCGTTGGGCCCCAGCAGGCCAAAGACCTCGCCGGTGTTGACGGACAGCGTGACCCGTTCGACGGCCGTGAACTTGCCGAAGCGGATCGTGACGTCGCGGACGTCGATCAAGGGTCCGTCGCTGGTGGGCGAGGGGTTGGGCGCTGAAGTGGTTGCGAGATCGGCCATGAGGGACCACCGGTCAGTCGGAGCGAGGCTCGAAAATCACATTGGCCGCCATGCCGGGCTTGAACACGTTCTCGCCTTCTTCGACGCGCACCTTGACGCCAAAAACTTGATAGCGTCGCTCGCCCACGCTTTGCACGTTGCGGGGCGTGAACTCGCTTTCGCTGGATATCTGAAACACCGTGCCGGGAAAGCGGCGGCCGGGATAGGCATCGCAGGTGACCCACACCTTTTCGTCCAGCCGCACGCGGCCCAGTTCCGTCTCGGGCACATACACTTTGACCCACTGGTCGTCGGCGCGCAGCACGCGCACGATGGGCTGATTGGCCGGCACCAGGTCGCCCTTGCGCACCGACACCACCTGCACTACGGCTTTCTCGGGGGCCACCACATTGGCCTCGGCCAGGTTGGCCTGCATCTCCTGGAGCTTGCCGCGGGCTTCGTGCAGGTTGGCTTCCGAAAGCTTGACGTCCTCGGCACGGGTGCCGGCCAGCAGCAGATCGAGATGCGCCTGGTTGGCGGCCACGCGGCCGCGGGTGCGGCTGAGCGCGGCCCGCTTGGCGTCGAACTCCGAACGCGACAGCGCGCTCGGCGAGAGACTTTCGGCTCGATCGAAATCCTGCTGCGCCAGTTTGAGATCGGCGTCGGAGCTTTCGACGTCGCTCCTGGCTTGCCGGATGTCTTCCTCGCGGGGACCGTTTTTGGCCTTTTCCAGATCGGCCTCGGCGGCGGCCACGCGGGCTTGCTGCTGAACGAGTTGGGCTTCGAGCTCCGGAGCCGCGAAGCGGACGAGCAACTTTCCGGCCGGGACCGTCTCGCCCTCGAGCACCGACACCTCGTCCACGCGCCCGCCGACCTTGGAGCCGAGCCGTACCTCCTGGCTTTCGACCACGCCCGGCAGCTCCACCTTGGCCGGCTGCTCGAATTTATAGACGAGCCCAACCACGACCGCGGCGGTTGCCAGCAGGGCGACACCAAACAGGATACTTTTCCAGGGCATAGGACTTTGTTCTTCCCGGTCGAAGGCGAGCAGGGGGCCGCTGTGGCGCGGGGCGTCCCTGCCGAGCGCGTCAAACAAGCGATTATATCCGCTGGCGCTCGAGTTCAGCAGAGCAGGGGGCGCCGCTCGGGTGCTGCGCTGTCGCATTGCGAGCATCGACCGTGAGCATTCCGGACGAAAAAGACCGAAATTCGAAGCCGCACACTCGTCGGATGCGGCATGCAGGGCATCACGCTGAATGATAAGATAGATCGCCATGCGTCGGTGCTGCACTCCGGCGCCGACGATCTTAACTGACCGGCCGATTGTCCCGGCCACGCGCGTCCGCCGCGATCCAACCACTTGGAACCAGAACCGATCCATGCGCAAGACGTTGACCATCATTCTGACGCTCGCGATCCTCGCGGGCGGCCATTTGGCCCAGGGCGAGCCGCCGGCGGCCAAGGACACGCAGAAGGAAACCATTCCCTTCACCACGCCGGCCGAAGCGCTGAAGCGGATCGTGCCGCCACCGGGCTTTCGGGTTTCGCTGTTCGCGGCTGAGCCGAACGTGCGGCAGCCCATTTCACTGACAACTGACGCTCGCGGCCGGTTGTGGGTGGCCGAGAACAACACCTATGCCGAGCGCGAGTTGAACTTCGACGATTCGCAGTGCGACCGGATCACGATCTTGGAGGACACCGACGGCGACGGCCAGGCGGATCGCACCAAGGTTTTCTGGGACCAGGCGAAAAAGCTGACCAGCGTCGAGGTCGGATTTGGCGGCGTGTGGGCGCTGTGCCCGCCGGCATTGCTCTTCATTCCCGATCGCGATGGCGACGACGTGCCCGATGGCGAGCCGCAGGTCGTGCTCGACGGCTTTGATGCCGGCGACGTACGTCACAACATTTCCAATGGGTTGAAGTGGGGGCCCGACGGCTGGCTCTATGGCCGGCATGGCATTCTGGTGACGTCGCAGATCGGCGCGCCGGGCACTCCGCCCGCGGGTCGCACGCCGATCAACTGCGGCATCTGGCGCTATCATCCGACGCAAAAGATTTTCGAAGTGGTGTGCCACGGCACGACCAACTCGTGGGGCCTGGATTGGAACCGGCACGGCGAGCCGTTCTTCATCAACACCGTCATCGGCCATCTGTGGCACGCGATTCCCGGGGCCCACTTCGAGCGGATGTATGGCGAGGATGACAACCCGCACCTGTACAGCCTGATCGGGCAAACGGCCGACCACTTTCATTGGGACACGAAGGAATCGTGGCATGCGATCCGCGACATCGGCGTCTCGCCCTCGACCGATCAGGCCGGCGGCGGCCATGCCCATTGTGGGCTGATGATCTATCAGGGGGACAACTGGCCCGAGCGTTATCGCGACACGGTCTTCACCGTCAACTTGCACGGCTTTCGCCTGAACAACGACACGCTCCAACGATCGGGAGCCGGCTACGTCGCTCACCATGCAGCGGATTTTTTGAAAACGTCCGACCCCTGGTTTCGCGGCATCGACCTGGTGTCGGGGCCGGACGGCGGCGTTTACCTGGCCGACTGGAGCGACATCGGCGAGTGCCACGACAACGACGGCGTACACCGCTCGTCGGGCCGGATCTTCAAGATCGTGTACGGCACGCCCCCGCGGCGCGACAAGGTCAACGTCGCCGCGCTCGAAGATTTAGACCTGGTGGCACTGCTTTTCAATGCCAACGACTGGTACGTGCGGCAGGCTCGCCAGGCCTTGCAACAGCGCGCGGCGGCCGGCCGACCGATGGATCGCGTGCAGTTGGCCCTGCGAAACACGTTCGCGACCGCTCGCGATCCGGTTCACAAGCTGCGGGCGCTATGGTGCCTGCACGCGATTGGCAAGACCGACGAGAGCTGGTTGCTCGATGCATTGCGCCAGGGGGATGAGCACGTGCGATCGTGGGTCGTGCGCCTGCTGGTCGACGTCGGGCCGGCAAGTTCCGCGACGGTGGCGGCGCTGACGTCGTTGGCGGCCGACGAACCGTCGGGGCTGGTGCAGATCTATCTGGCCTCGGCGCTGCAAAAGATCGCGCCGGCCGATCGTTGGACGCTGGCCGAACGGTTGGCGGCCGGTGAGAAGTTCGCGGCCGATCCGGTGCTAACCAAGATGGTTTGGTATGGCATCGAGTCGGCGGTGCCGGATCATACGGCCCGCGCGATCGGCCTGGCGGAGCGCAGCAAGATGCCGCTCTTGGTGCGGTGCGTGGCCCGGCGATTGACGGAAAACCTGGCGACCGATCCGGCGGCGGTCAATCAGTGGGTTGCCGCGACGGCCCGGTCGAATTCGACCGCCTGGACTCGCGAAGCCCTGGCCGGGATGGACGAGGCCCTGCGCGGGCAGCGCAAGGCGCCGGTGCCGGCGGCCTGGCCGCAACTCAAAGATGCGATGGCAACCAATTCCGATCAGGACGTACAGCGGCTGGTGCGCGAGCTGTCGGTGGTGTTTGGCGACGGACGGGCGCTCGACGACTTGAAGCAGATCGCGGCGGCCAAGTCGGCCGATCCCCAAGCGCGACGTGACGCGATCCGCGTGCTGGTCGATGCTCGGGCGGCGGGGCTCTCGCGGTTGCTGCAACCGCTGGTCGGCGAGCGCGAAGTCGGCGCCGAAGCCGTACGCGGGCTGGCGGCTTGCGACGAGGCGGAAGTGCCGACCTTCCTGGTACAGAATTTTGCCGGTCTGCGCGACACGGGGCAAGCGGCGGCGATCGTCACGCTCACCTCGCGCACCGCGTGGGCCCGGTCGCTGCTCGATGCGGTGGCGGCGGGCAAGATCGACCGGGGGCGGATTCCGGCCTTTGAGCTGCGGCAGATGTCGACCTCGAGTGACGAGCAGTTGCGACGCCAGGTCGCCGCGTTGTGGCCCGAGCTGCGGGCGATCTCGGTCGTGAAGAAAGAACGGATCGGGCGTTTGAAACAATCGCTGGGAAGCGAAACCCTGGCGACGGCCGACGCGTCGAACGGCCGGCGGCGCTTCGTGCAGAGCTGCGCGACCTGCCACGTGCTGTTTGGCGAGGGGGCCAAGATCGGACCCGATCTGACCGGATCGCAGCGGGCGAATCTCGACTATCTGCTGGAGAATATCGTCGATCCCTCGGCAACGGTCGCGGCCGGCTATCGCATCTCGACCGTCACGCTGTCGGACGGCCGGATCATCGGCGGCCTGGTGCAAGACACGGGCGGGCCGACATTGTCGATTCAAACGCCCACCGAGCGATTGATCATCAGCCGGACGGACGTCGAAGCGAATCGGGCGTCGGAGCTGTCGCTGATGCCCGATAGCTTGCTCGACGTGTTGCCGGAAAAGGAAATTCGCGATCTGATCGCCTATCTGATGTCGCCGCGCCAGGTTCCCTTGCCCCCGGGGGCCACGAGCCCGGGTTCGCCAGCGGGCCGCTAATGCGCGTATCCTGATCAAACACATTCACGCCACCAAGGAATTCTCATGAGCATCACGAATCATCAGTTTCGACTCGACGCCCGCCCGGTAGGCCTGCCCAAGCGCAGCGATTGGAAGTACACCGAGGAGCCCGTCGGCGAAGTGGACGACGGCAAGCTGCTGCTGCAGGTGCTCTACATCTCGCTCGACCCGGCGATGCGGGGGTGGATGAACGAGGGGAAGTCGTACATTCCACCGGTGGGCCTGGGCGAAGTCATGCGGGCTGGCGGGGTGGGCCGGGTGATCGCGTCGAAGGATGCGGCCTTTGCCGTCGGCGACACGGTCTACGGAACGCTGGGCGTGCAGGAATATGCGATTGTCAGCGCCAAGACCGTGACCAAGGTCGATCCGCGCCTCGCGCCGCTGCCGGTGTATCTGGGCGTGCTCGGCATGCCGGGCATGACGGCCTATTTTGGTCTGCTCGACGTCGGCCAACCCAAAGCGGGCGAGACGGTCGTGGTGTCGGGCGCTGCCGGCGCGGTGGGCGCGGTGGTGGGACAGGTCGCCAAAATCAAAGGCTGTCGCGTGATCGGCATCGCCGGCGGAGCGGACAAGTGCCAATACCTGGTCAAGGAGCTCGGCTTCGATGCCGCGATCGACTACAAGGCCGAGGACGTCAAGGAAGGGCTGAAGAAACATTGTCCCAAGGGCATCGATGTTTACTTCGACAACGTGGGCGGCGACATTCTGGACGCGGCGTTGACGCAGATCACGCGCGGCGCGCGGATCGTGATCTGTGGCGCGATCTCGCAGTACAACAACACTGGAGCGGTGAAAGGCCCCGCCAATTATCTGTCGCTGCTGGTCAACCGGGCCAGCATGAAGGGCATGGTGGTGTTCGACTATGCCGATCGCTATGCCCAGGCGGCGCGCGAGATGGCCGGTTGGATGAAAGAGGGCAAGCTGAAAGCCCGCGAGCACGTCGTCGACGGATTGAAGACCTTTCCCGAGACGCTGCTGATGCTCTTCAAGGGCGAGAACACCGGCAAGCTGATCATCAAAGTCGCCGACGGTTGAGATTCACGCCAGCCAGGGCGTGATGACCTTGCCGCCGACGTCGGTCAGGCGGAAATCGCGGCCCTGAAAGCGGTGGGTCAGGCGCAGGTGATCGAGACCGAAAAGGCGCAGCAACGTGGCTTGCAGATCGTTGACGTGGACCGGGTCCTTGACGGGCGACCAGCCGATCTCGTCAGTCTCGCCATAGACCTGCCCACCCTTGATGCCCCCGCCGGCCATGAACAGGCTGAAGGCAAACGGATGGTGGTCGCGGCCGGTGACCGACTCGGAGCCGCCGCGATTTTCGCCCAGTGGCGTGCGGCCGAACTCGCTGCCCCACACCACCAGCGTCTCGTCGAGCAGCCCGCGCTGCTTGAGATCCTTGATTAACCCGGCGATCGGCTGATCGGCCATTTCGGAGTTGAACGGCAGCTCCTGGTCGAGGTTCGAGTGGTGATCCCACGAGGCGTGGATGATGTTGACGAAACGCACGCCGCGTTCGACCATCCGCCGCGCCAGCAGGCAGTTGGTGGCGAACGAGCGGAACTGGCCGGGGCCGCCGCCGCGATGGGCCGTGACGTCCGGCTCCTTGCGATCGACGCCATAAAGGTCGAGCGTTTGTTGGGTCTCGCCGCGGAGATCGATCAGGTCGGGCGCCGAAGATTGCATGCGGAAGGCCAGCTCATAGCTGGCAATGCGGCTGGCGATTTCCGGATCGCGCACCTGCTCAAAGTGCGATTGATTGACGCGGCCCAGGACGTCAAGCCCCTTGCGCTGTAGCGCGCTGGGCACGCCAGGCGGCATTTGCAGGTTGAGCACCGGCTCGCCCTGGTTGCGAAACAGCACGCCGGCGTGAACCGACGGCAGGAACCCGCTCTGCCACAGCGACGCGCCGCCGCTGGAGCCGCGGCCGGCCGTGAGCACGACGTAGCCCGGCAGATTGCGCGATTCGCTGCCCAGGCCGTAGGTGATCCAGGAGCCCATCGTCGGCAGCCCGAAGCTGGCCCGGCCACACTGCATCATCAACTGGCCGGGATGATGGTTGAACTGGTCGGTGTGCATGCTGCGAACCAGCAGCAAGTCGTCGGCAACCGAGCCGAGATGCGGAATCAGCTCCGAGAGCTCCATGCCGCATTGGCCGTGCTTCTGGAACTTGCGCTTGGTGCCCATCAGCGTGGCCGTGTCTTTTTTCAAGAACGCGAATCGCACGTTCTTGGTCATCGACTCGGGCAGCTTCTGGCCGTGCAGCTCGTTGAGCTTGGGCTTGGGATCGAACAGGTCGGCCTGGCTGGGAGCGCCTTCCATGAAGATGAAGATGCACGACTTGGCGCGGGGGGCGAAGTGCGGCGGCTTGGGAGCCAGCGGATTGATGTCGGCCGATTCGCCCCGCGCGGCCGCCGGCGCCAGCACTCCGTTCTCGGCCAGCGTCGAAGCCAGCGCGGCCAGGCCCAGGCCGCTGGCGGCGCTGGTCAAAAACTCGCGGCGGTTGCGGGGGCCGGCTTCGTGAACGTGGGCTGACATCGAAACTCCTCGTCGGCTATTCGCGGGTCAGGAACTCGTCGAGGTTCAACAGGATGCGGGCCGTGGCCACCCAAGCGGCCGCCTCGGGCACAGCGACGCCGGCGGGCTGAAACGCGCCGACCGTGGCCGGCGCGTCAGCCGGATGCTCGGCATACCACTGGCGATTCGCGGCGAGCAGCTCGCCAAAGGCTTGCAACTCGTCGCCGCGCGGCTGCCGGGCCAGGCAGCGCCGCAGGGCAAGCGTCAGAGTTTTCTGATCGCTCTCGGGACCTGGTTGTGCATTGGGCCGCTGGGCCAGGATGCTCTTGGCCAGGGCTTGCGAAGCCTCGACAAAGACTTCGTTGTTGAGCGTGGTCAGCGCTTGCAGGGGCGTGTTCGAGGTGCGCCGCTGGATGCAGGTGGTGTTGGAATCGGGACAATCGAACGTGGTGAGGTTCGGGTGTGGTGCGGTGCGCTTGAAGAAGGTGTACATGCCGCGGCGATAGCGGTCTTCGCCGGTGCTATTGGTCCACTTGAAGTTATTGGCATAGCTAAGCGCCGCGATGTCGGCGGGCAACGGCGGGAAAACGCTGGGGCCGCCGACCTTTTCCGACAGCAATCCGCCCACGGCCAGCGACACGTCGCGGACGATCTCGCCTTCCACCCGATAGCGGTTCTGACGGTGAAACAAATCGTTGAGCGGGTCGGCCTCGGCCAGTTCGCCGCGCGTGGCCGAGGACTGACGGTAGGTGGCCGAGGAGACGATCAGGCGGATCATCTCCTTGCGGCTCCAGCCGCGCTCGACCAGTTCACTGGCCAGCCAGTCGAGCAACTCGGGATGCGTGGGCCGCTCGCCGCGAACACCAAAATCGTTGGCCGTGCGCACGATGCCGCGGCCGAACAGGTTGGACCAGAGGTGATTGACCGTGACGCGGGGCACCAGCGGATTGGCGGGCGACGTGAGCCACCGCGACAGGTCGAGCCGATCGGCGGCGCCCGCGCGGCGCGGTGCCAGGGGCGGCAGCGCGGCCAGGCCCAGCGGTTGCACCTCGCCCTCGGGCTGCAAGAAATCGCCACGGTGCAGCAGATGGCTCGCGCGCTGCTTCTCGGTGCGCTGGGCCAGCGCGCGGACCTTCATCACCGGCTGCGCGGCAGCGCGCTCCTGATGCTTGGCGATCTGCTCGGAGAGTTCCTTGGCTTGCTTGTCTTGAGCGACGAAGTAATCGAGCAGGGCACTGGTCTGTTCGGGCGATCGATTGGCAGGGGCGACGGCCAGGATGTCGCGGATGGTTTGGAGAATGTCGAACTGCGGATCGTTGCCGGTGACGGCCAGGATGCGAAAGCGGCCGATCGTGTGCGACAGGCCATGATTCTGGCTGAGCACGAGTTCAAGCCAGGGAGTTTTTTCGCCATCGATGGGCTGCCCCGTCAGGAAGACGGCCCAATGGTCGCGGCCCGTCTGCGGCACGATCCCCCAGCCAGTTGGTTCCTTGCCGTCGATCGCGGCGTCGATCGCAAAACCGGCCTGCGAAAAATCGGCCTGCGCGCGGGTGATTTTCAACTGGTGCTCGGGCTTGATCTCGGCCGACGGGGCCGCGAAGGCGCGAAACTCGCTGAGCACGAAGTTGCCGTGCTCGGTGCGGCCGGGGCCGCGGCCGCCGAGCGCATCGTGGGCCAGGGCTTCGAGCCGGAAGCCGGTGATTTGCTTCCGATCGCTGCGGGCCTTGATCGTGATCTTGTCGACCTGCGGATTCTTGCCGTCGACAAGATAGGAGCCGTCTGAGAGCTGCTTGAGCGTGGCGCCCGCGGCGGACGTGGCGCCGAGCAATTCGACCGGATGGAACTCCAGGGGGTGACTGGCCGCCGATTTCAGCTCGGCTTCCCAGGCCGGCAGCCGTGCGGCCAGTTCGGCGCGCAACGTGTCGAGCTTGGGCCGCAGTTCGGACAGCTTGCGATCGGCGTTTTGTTTTTTCGTGGACCAATCGGCCAGGGCTTCGCCCGAGAGGGGCACTTCGATGTCGACTTCGTCGGCGTTGTTGAAAAACGCGAAGAGCTGATAGTACTCCTGGTGCGAGATGGGATCGTACTTGTGCGAATGGCACTGGGCGCAGCCGACGGTGAGGCCGAGCCAGACGCTGCCGGTCGTGGCCACGCGATCGAAAATCGCCTCGACGCGAAACTGCTCCTGGTCGGCGCCTCCTTCGGTGTTGGTGAGCGTCTGGCGGTGGAAGGCCGTGGCCAGCCGCTGCTCGGGCGTCGCGCCCGCGAGCAAGTCGCCGGCCAACTGCTCAACGGTGAACTGGTCGAGCGGCAGGTCGCGGTTGATGGCGTCGATGACCCAGTCGCGATAGCGCCAGGCTTCGGGCCGGGGATTGTCCTTCTCATAGCCGTCGGAGTCGGCATAGCGGGCCATGTCGAGCCAATGCCGGCCCCAGCGCTCGCCGAAGTGGGGCGACTCGAGCAGACGGTCGACCAGCCGCTCGTAGGCGTTGGGCGAGTTGTCATTGATGAAGGCGTCGACCATTTCGCTCTGGGGCGGCAAGCCCAGCAGATCGTAGGCCAGGCGTTTGATCAGCGTGGGGCGATCGGCCTCGGGCGCGGGGGTGAAGCCGCGGGCTTCGAGCCGGGCCAGCACGAAACGATCGAGCGGGCCGCGGGCCCAGGCTTCGTTCTTCACGGCCGGCGGTTGCGGGCGCGCGATGGGCTGGAAGGCCCAGTGGTTCGACTTGGCGGCGCCGGCGTCGCGCCAGACGGCGCCCTGGTCGATCCACTGGCGGATCGCCTCGATCGCGGCCGTGGTGAGTGACTTGGTGTTGGCGGCCGCGGGGGGCATCCGCTCGTCGGCGTCGGCGGACGTGATGCGGCGAACGATTTCGCTGGCTTTGCTCTGACTGGCGACCAGCAGCGGACCCGAATCGCCGCCTTTCAGGGCCCGCTCGCGGACGTCGAGCCGCAATCCGCCTTCCTGCTTGTCAGGCCCGTGGCATTGATAACAGTGCTCGGCCAAGAGTGGCTGCACGGTCGCGACAAAATCAACCTGCGCGGGCTCGGTGGCCGCGGCCAGAGACGTGGTCGCCACGGCCGCGAGCAGCCAGCTCGACAATCCGCGAAGTGTGCGTCCACGGCTGGTCACGAGGGGGATCTCTGGGGGATGGAGGCGGGAGGGTTTCGATCCATCGAGGGAAGCTAATAGGATAGTCCAGCCGCTGGGGCCGAGCAAAGCGCCGACGGTGATCACGGTCGGGCGGGGGGCGTGACGTCGTGGGGTTGCACGCAGTCGTCGAGCAGGGCGAGGGGGTCGGCGGTTTGCGGAATCTTGGCCGGTTCGCGGGCGGTTTTGACGAGATGTTCGACCAGTAGGGCGGTCAGTCGTTGGACGGTGGCGGCGTGGGCGGGCTCGCCGGCCAGGTTGTGCAGCTCCTGGGGATCGGTCGCGAGGTCGTAGAGGCGAAACTGATGGGGCACCAACGGGCGGCCGGTGTCGTAGCCGTCGGTGCGGCGGCGGACGCCGCGCTCGAAAATGAGTTTCCACGCGGCGTCGCGGATCATGATCTCGTCGTTGGGGGCATATTCGACGATCACGTGGTCGCGGTGCGCGGATGCTGGATTCTTGAGCAGCGGCACCAGACTGCGGCCTTGCACCGTGGCCGGGGCGGCAACGCCGCATAGCTCGTGGATCGTGGGCGCCAGGTCAATCAGCTCGACAAATGCCGGCGTGCGGCGGCCGGGGGCCGACTGGCCAGGGGCGCGGATGATGAGTGGGACCCGCACGGCCTCCTCGAAACTGCAATGCTTTTCGAACCGGCCGTGCTGCCCGAGCAGATAGCCGTGGTCGCTGAGGTAGACCACGATCGTTTCGGCCGCGCGGCCCGAGCGATCGAGAGCGTCGAGCACCAGGCCGACGTTCTTGTCCATGAATTCGACCGACGTGTAGTACGCCGCGGCGATGCCTTGCTTCTCCGGCTCGGAGAGGTCGCGAAAGACCTGCGGAATTTGCTGGTCGTCCTCGGGCCCCGGCCGCGGCGCGGTGAACTGGCTGGCCGCGTGGCGATCGCGAAACTCCACGGGAAAGCGGTAGGGCGAGTGGGGCTCGTAGAAGCTGACCAGCAGGAAGAACGGTTTGTCGCGCGGGCCGGCCAGATACTCGGCCGCGCGGGCCGCGAAGAAGGTGCCATCCATGCGAGCGTCGGTCTGGCCGATCGGCCGGCAATCGCTGTTAAGCCAGACGCGGGCCGGATCCTGGAAGGGATGCCACGGAGGCTGCACGGCCAGGCCCGGCGGCAGTTCGACTGAAGGCTGCGCGGCCAGCCAGGCGCGATGCTCGCCCAGGTCGATGCGCAGGTCAAAGCCATGCTTGAGCGTGCTGTTGAAGTGCATCTTGCCAATCCCGGCCGTGTCATAGCCGGCGGCGCGCAGCGAATCGGCCAGCGTGATTTCGCTCTCAGGCAGTGGCGTTTCCAGCCGCGTCACCCCGACCGTGCGCGGATAGCGGCCGGTCAGGAATGACTGCCGCGAGGCGGTGCAGACCGGCGAGTTGCAGTAGGCCCGATCGAAGACCAGGCCCGAGGCGGCAAGTCGGTCGAGGTTGGGCGTGCGCACTTGGCGATTGCCGTAGGCGCCGGTGACATAGGCGGCATGGTCATCGGCGCAGATCACGAGCACGTTGGGCGGGGTCGCCTGGCCGCGGCCGAGCCCGATACAGAGCAGCGCGCAGAAGAGGAGCGTTTGACGCCACTTCCAACGGTAATCGCCAAAAGGGTTGCGCATGGAAAGAAATTGTCTGCCGAACGAACGACGAGCGTCGAGTGACGACGAACACCCATCATACGTCGCGACGGCGCGCGATGCATGCGGCGCCCGACTGAAAGTGTCGACGAAGAAGTTTGCCACGGAGCACACAGAGACCGCAGAGAGAATCCGCCTGAACGCTCAAATCACGGCTCAATTCTTGTCACGCTACGCAACGCGTTTTCGCGCCTCTGACTTTCTTCTTACTCCGTGTCCTCGGAGACCTCGGTGGCCACCTTCCGTCTCTTCCGTGGCAAACCAAGCGGCCCGGCAGCCCTCGCTGGCGCGTCGGGTTCGTGGCGCGCACCCCCACTAAGGACCGCCCGAAGAATAACTTCGG
>PLYM01000237.1 GCA_003153375.1 Planctomycetaceae bacterium | reverse complement strand
ATATGGTGCTGGTGTACGCTCTCAACTAGGGCCGGAAACGCGGCAAAAACTGAGGTTCTGGAATCGCGTGGCCCACAATGCGACCCATTTCCGAGAGGTCTCGGCCCCGACCTTGCAAAAATCGTTGCCGCTTGGCCCTCACTTCCCGAGCCGATTCGCCGCGCCATGCTGTCGCTTATCGGCTAGCTAAAGTTCCGGCGCACTTCAGACACAACTCACTAGCTTCGCACTCGGGCCAAGGTATTGAACACCTGCGGCCAAAATCTCGACCAACGCTTTCGGTCGCTTGTATCAGGCTCCTAGAATCACAGTCAAAGGCCACGGCATGATAAGCCGCGCTATCGGCCTTCACCAGACTCGCTGCGATCACCTAATGCACGTCTGAATCGGCGAGAACACCTTCTATTTGAAGGTCGACCATTCTTTTATATGTCGGACAACTCGTCATCAACTCATCATGAGATCCCTGGCAGATGACTCGTCCGTTCTCCATCACAATAATCAGATCCGAATGACGCACAGTTGAAAGACGATGCGCTATAATTAGTGTTGCCTTTCCCTTCATCAGCTCCGCCATCGCTTTCTGAACTTTCATTCCGGTAATGTAATCGAGTGCGCTGGTCGATTCGTCGAGCACGACGACCTTTGGATTCTTGAGGATAGCTCGGGCAATGGCAATGCGCTGTGTCTCTCCGCAGGAAAGTCGTTCGCCCCGTTCTCCGATGAATGTCTCATAACCTCTTGGGAGTTTTTCGATAAACTCATGCGCCTCAGCTTGCATCGCCGCCTGAATGATTCGCTCTCTCGTTGTTGTTGGATCACCATAGGCGATATTCTGCGCCACAGTTTCGTTGTATATCGCGTTTTCCTGGAGGACTGTCCCAACGAAATTCTTTATCCGTTCACAGTCGAGTTCCTTTAGATCGATTCCGTCGATCGTGATCCGCCCAAATGACGGGTCGACGAGGCGATTTAGCAGGCGCATGATCGTCGTCTTTCCGGAGCCGGAGTGACCTACCAGCGCGACGGTCTGTCCTGGGCTAATGGCAAAGGTGACGTCGACAAGTTCGAAGCTGCCGAATTCCTTGGGATAGGCAAAGGAGACGTGATCGAATTCAATGTTGCCCCTGACTTCTGATAAATCCATGGGTGCTGCTGGCTTCAACAAGGAATCTGGCTCCTCCAAAAACCCGAGAAGTCGCTCGATGTGCTGGGCGTGCCGCGTATATTGCGGAAGAATTTCACTAAGTAGCGAGAGTGGCATAAGGATCTCATTTAGGAGTCCCGTGAACATAATAAGCGTTCCAAGCGTGATCGAACCGTCTTTGACGAAGAAGATCCCGGCCGCGAAGACTATGAACCTTGCGAGGGCGTCAGGGTTTAGCATTTCCACGATTCGCCACTTCCTGTTTAGCGTGGTCTGTGCTGCGTACGCCCGATCAGTGAATGCTTCATGCCGTTTTACGAAGATGGCCTCGTGCGGGTTGAGCTTGTAGGTCACGATATTTCCGATTTGGTCAGCGAGGTGTTCGTGTTTCTCCTCCCACAGTCGGTTGACGGCCCGCTGTTCGTCTGCGAACTTCTTTATATTGCGCGTGATAAACCAGAACGTCGGCGGGATGATGGAGACCGTGATGAGCGTCATTGGCCAACTGATGAATGCCGCAATGATCAACATGCCGAGAAATCCGAGGATGGCGGACGAGAAGCGTCCCAGCCACCAGTTAGAAATTTCCCACGTGCTGGTTTCGGCGTCGTCAACGATTTTGCAGAAGCGGCTCGAATGCTCTTTCATGTGCCGGGCATAATCGAGCCGTAGGACTCGGCGGTAACCGGTCATATGTGCTTGCTTGGAACTGTAAATCCCGATCGACGAAGCCAGAAAAGACACCTGAGCGCTTGCGAGGTTCAATATGATTGCCAAGACAAACCAAGCGGCAATGGCAACGAGCAGCGTCTCGGTCTGCTCTGGCGCGAAGCTCTTACGAACTAGTCCGTTCGTGAGGGTGTCCACCACGACCTTGTATAGGTAGGGCTCGGTCAGCCGGGCCGACACGCTCAAGAGAAGCACGAACGTCAAAAATGCTAGTGAGCGTTTTTGCTTTAGGGCCAGCGTGAAAATGTATCTCAGATATCCGGGCATGAGAGTGAAGATGCCTTTGGAAACAATGGGAGTTCACCGGCTGAACGAGCCGCAAATGGCAGAAGTACAAGTTTTCGCTGGGGCTGGTTCGTACAGCCGGAAGGCTGACACGCTAGAGGCTAAAATCTCGCTCGCGAGGCGTGCCCACCAAGTAACGTTGCCGGTGGTGACTTTAGCCGAAACTATCAATTCAGATTGGTGCGTCTAATCGTGCCTCGGTTCGATCGAGCAATTAACGCCACAGCAAGACCCGAGCCTGTGGCTCCAGCAAGTCCGCAAGTGTCTGCCCGTTGGGTGACCGCCATGCACCATGCCGCCATTCAAGCACACCGGACTCTTTCACACGCGCTAATCCCTGACTCGCCTCAAGCGCAATCGAATTATGCAACATGATTCTGTCCAGCCCGCTGTGGAGATCGGCTACCAGCACGCCGTGGCTCGGGCTCCACACGATCGGTCGCATGTGCCATTGGCGGAAATTGCGAGCTACCTCGGGCAGCAGCCGGTCAAGCACCGCAGCACGATTATCGATGACGGCGATCGTCGCAGCACATTTCCATGAACAAGGAAAGTGCCAGGTCATCCCCTGACCGAAATACATGGCAAACGGATTCGTTTGCCATGGGTGGAGCTCTGGCATAGAGTCGGGACTCTCGGAGGCGAGCAGTAGGCTAGCAAGATCTCCTTGATGATTGGCGCGGGCTTGCTCCCAGTTGTGATTGAAGAAATTGCAGCAACATGGAGGAATATCAAGATACGAGCCCGCCGCGTCTTCTTCGTCGGCGCGAAGGGCATGGCGGAGCGCGTCAGGGGAATTGGAAACGTAGGCGTAGACGAACGCGTCTGGTGGCGGCCGGTAGTATTCGAAGGTCCCGGACGTCAGATTCGAAAAGTTACCCTTGAGATGCTCATGGCGAGTGACCATGACGGCACGTGAAAATAGCGGTACAAACTCGGGACTGAGCGCGCGCGCCAGTTGAGCGCCCTCATCAAGTGAAAGCGATACACGCGATACCTTGGCACCTTCGAGAGCGAGCACGATCTCAGAATGGCTGATTGGGGGAAGCTTCATCTGCGCAACGGCATCGCGCACTTGTGCAGATGCGAAAGTACGTATCGCCGGCTTCTGAACGTCGCGTTCTACCAGTGCGAATTCTGGGGCGACCTCTACCAAGAAGGTGCGCAACTCATCCCATGAATCAGCCGAGACCGTGGCCCGCAATGAACGAATTCCCTCGATGCACAGAGCCCTGACGTCCTCGACCCGACCCCGAGCAGCGGTTGGGGACAGCTCGGTGTCCCAGCGCCCATCTACGAGAAGCGCACGCCAGAATCGCAGAACCTCGAGATAGGACACAAGGCCGTGAACTAACTTGAGGCACGGCCGAGGCTGCTGGAAGAAGGGTGAATAGCCGGCCGGAGCTCGCTCGAGCTGGTCGACGAGCTCTGGCCTTTTGGCGAACTCGGCATCGAGCAGTTGATGACTGGCCTCATGGACAAGTTGGTCGCACACGTGCGCCGGCGGATTTCCGCACCGCGCTACCACACACCCAGGCCATTCGCCGATTGACATCGATTGTAGTAGTCCGCGCTCCGCCTCGAAGCTTGCCACCACCGACACGTATCGCAAGAACCGCCTGTGCTGCTCTGGCGAAACCATGGCAAGCAGCGCAAGTCCATCTGCAAGCTGCAAGTCCCAACCCTCGGGACATTTTGATACCTCACCGGGGCCGTCACCGATTAAATGACGCAGAAGTGGATTGTCGCCGAGCAGGAGCAACCCATTGCATCCAGCAAGTGAAATTGTCCGGACAACGCCACCGCGGTCAATCGAAACTATATTCCTGCCCTGCCCCGGCGCGAGATACAAGCCCTCGGATGAGCGCGCGATTTCGAACGCGTCTTCAGGCAGGTCGATCCCGACATCTCGGGCCACTGCGATCAGGCCGGTGGCAAGGGCGGCATAGGGACGGGGCCCGCCGTATCGAGCCTGATTAGCTAGTACCGCCACCCACATAGTATGAAAAGGCAGATCGAAGAGTCGTTCGAGGGCGCTTCCAATTGGTGCCTGCGTTAATTGGGAAGCAAGCTCGGCCAGCGGCGACGGTCCTTCCATCGCGAGACGCAGTCCGTGGTTGAGCCCCCATAGCAGCCGGGCATGCGAGTTCAGAATGTAAGTGGATCCGAACACAGGCTCGTCTCGATATGATGCTGACGGTGAGCGGCCACGGCGGCGTTCACTTCGATTCTGTATTCTGGTTCGATGGGCGCATTTTCGGTCAGCCTCGCAACGATGTCTTGCATTTCCGATAAAAGGCGCGTGCCGTGTTCAGTCGGTAAAGAATAGCGAGCGAGTAGATCCAGTCCGGCGAGAACCTCGCATGATCGCCGATACGCAACCTTCCACGCTTCTGCAGGCGATGCGAGCTCGGCTGGAGGATTTTTCGCCCATTCAAGCCAAAGGTAAACGACGTGGGTGAACACGAAGCATCCGTGCAGCACCATCCGCAAAGGTCGAGAGTCACGCCGCCACGGAGAATAGTAGGTCTCTTCCGTTGGCGAGCCGGATTCAAAAAGTGGTAGCACCTGCTCGAGCCGAAATAGCTTCTGATGCATCGCCTCGTGTACGAAACATTCGGCTATGTCGAGCGGCGACAGGATTCCGGGCAGGAAGGCGTATCCGAGGGCCTGCTCGGTGCTGGCACTGCCGAAAAGTTGTCCGAGGCCGTGATAAAGAGGCAGCACATCGCTGAGATAGGAGAGGCACTCAGCATGGAGATCCGCATCTGCCGACCCGGAGCAATCCAGAGCGCGCGAGAGCATAGGCTGCCACTCGAGAATAGCCCTGGGATTCCGGACGATAAGTGCTGTGGCACCAGCGTGCGGATTACAGAGGCCCGCATCGTATATCGGAATATGAAGACACTGCTCTCCATAGCGCACTTCAAACGACGGCTCATACTTCCAGTCGCGTGGAAATGTCAAACATATTCCCGAACTTGAAGTCACGCACTGCAACTCGCTTTCGCGTCCGGTTCGAATGACGATCTCCTCATTGTCGACGCTGAGATCCCACGCCAAGTGACGGTCTGCCTCGACAGGAGTAAGTCGGCCAGCCCGGCCTAACTCCAATCGTAAGGGCATCGCGGGTGTACGCAACCTAAGACTAAAATTATGTTGCGTCGTGTGCACCGGATTGCCAACAAAGATCTCGAGTAGTCGCAGCGAATGCAGCTGGGTCAATCGCTCTGGTGCTAGACTGTCCAGCTCGAAATGGGCGATGTCGCCGGGATTCGCATCGACCCCTCTACGGTATGCGCGCAACATTGCTTTCGTTACTGTGCACCAATGACGAAGCCGCGGCGTATCCGGCACATCGGCTGCAACCAAGCGATCAAGGCCGTCAGTCAGAGCGGCGCCTGCGTGTTGCCGGCAATAGCCACGCCACATGCGCCAAAGCTCGCGGGTCTCGACAGCCTGTATTTGTCCTGACGCAAACAGTAAATCGCGACTTGCGAGAAATGAGGGTAGAATGAAGCTCATGAGTCAACTTCTAATTCAGCTTTCATGCTTCGTGTCGCGATATCACCACGGATTCGTGCGATAATGTGCTGGATGTCATCGCAGTACACCGAAGGAGAATTAAATAATCCGCCTCCGCGGTATCGGTGCGGAAAATACCCCCCTCCGCACACTTCACGATAGGGACAGGCGAGGCATTGGTCGCAGAGTTGATCGGCTCCGGCCTGCCGAATGGCATAAACGTTCTTTTCCAACACTGCATCAATTGGGGCGTCGATGATCGACAAGTGAAGCTTCTGCTGGCCGTCGCCGCAACTCTTAAGTGTATCGACGCCCTCGAGACTGCCGTCGGCAGCGACGACGATCAGCTGAACTGCCGCTAGCCCAAGGCCTTCGAAGAGACCTTGCGCCCCAACGAGCGCGCGGATGATCTGTTCAAAGTATCGTATTCGCATCCAACTGTGACGACCGCCGAGCCATGCCTCCCAGATGGGGGCGTACCACTTGCCGTATGCTCTGAGATCTCCATTCGGTCGACGAGGAAGTCGCAGCCAGTTGTGATGTGGCAACAAGAAGTCTACCTGCGGCACCTCGAGAGTAGCCACGAAGTCGAATACCTCAAGCGGGTCGGATGTAACGTCGATGACGCTCAATATACCGCTCAGTACGCCTGCATCCCTTAAATCGCGTATCCCGGAATAGGTTGCGTCGAAGCTGGAACGATTTGCGTGATCGAGACGGTGCAGGTCGTTGACATGGGATGGGCCATCAACGCTTACACCCACAGCGATTCGATTATCGCGTAGCACAGTAAGCATATCTGGATCAACCAGCGTGGCGTTCGACTGCATGGTCAACTCGACTGGTGCATGTGGTTCGAGACGTTCTCTTATCAGCTTGGCAATCGCACTCACATGAGCGGCCCCTGCGAGCATGGGTTCTCCGCCGTGGAGCGAGACCACGATAGTGTCGGTGACCGCGTGGGCTCGGATGTGCTCGAGAATCCGTTCAACCGCCTTCATTGCCGTGTCTAACGACATAAACGCCGGTTGCCGCCGCCAGCTGTCGTCACCGAGATTGTACTCGTAACAGTAGTCACAATTGAGATTGCACCGACTGGCAATCTTCAGAATAAATTCGTTGGCGGGTAGCGGACTCATTCAACGAATTCCAAAAGTAGGTCGGGCGCCGTGTTGACGCGTTTCGTTTCGCGGGGTGCCGCAATGCTCCCTCCTGCGACGGGAAGAATCGCCTGGGCGAGTATCGTTTGGGCCAGCTTTTCAAGCCCGAATTCTTGAAGAAGTTCAAACACTAGTCGTCCCCGCCGTGTGGCGGATGCGCAATCGAACGAACAGGGATACAGTTCGCCAATGAACGTGGGAGCGCCCCAGCTAAGGGGGAGGCGATTGGCCCAGCAGGGAAACGGGCCAGCTCCGCTTCGTGCAAGTGCCCGACCGATCCAGTCGGCAGGTCCTTTGCTATAGCATTCGTAGGCTGCCACGCAGCATGGAGGATATCCCAGTAGGAGGCCAGCCTGCGCCGAAGTTCCGCTGGTTTCGGTCTCGCAGATTACCGAGGCGTCTTTCTGGGATCTGGCGTACACCACGACATCAAGATGTTCGGTGGCCAACGACTCGTCGACGCCGACACATGTCCAGTCGGCAACGCGTTTGATGCCCATCGTGCGCGAATCGGCGGCTAATCCACAATCGCTCGCCCAGTGATCAAGCTCGGTTCGGACTTCCGTTGGTACTGCGAATCGCACGGCCACCTTTTCACCCGCAGTGAACAGCACAACATCGGCAATTGTCGCGGCAGGGATTTCGGGCCGACGCGCGAGTAACCGCAAAAAACCAGCCAAGACCAAGGAGACTTGCACCTTCTTCACAGAGTCGCCATCCGACATTGAGGAGAATTAAGTGAACAACGCTCGAGCAGTGCGGCGACCTCATGTGGCGGGTACTCCAAATTGCGTCCGGTCGTGGTCGCCCCACACTGGGTTGCGGCTTCTCACGTTAAGGCGGCAGCGAAGAATTGTCGCCGTCGAAAAAGGAGCGCTGAAAGACAGCACTCGATTGCGGCTGCCTTGGTTCGCCCTATCCCATGGTCCCGGCAACTATTTGTCCTTCTTGTCCTTCGACTCGAGAGCCTCGACACGAGCAACGGTAGAATAGTGTCCACCGCTGGAAGAATGCCCACTCGAGTGGGAAGAATGGTTGGAAGTCGGCGTTTCGTTTTCCAATTCGATTTCACTGTGAATGCGCGCAAGCACATCGGACTGAGCGCGCATCAGATCGTTCAGGGTCAACTTGTCGCTCATGTTAGGTCCCTCGGGAAGAAGGTGTGAAACTGACCTCAGTCCAGGTGATCTGGAACATGTCCTTTTAACCAATGTCGCCACGCCGTGTCAACAAAAATAGTAATTCGGGAGTGATGTTATGAACGGCGCTCGAGTAGTGCAGCGCTTGGCGGGTAGCCGACGGTCGGCCGAAAAGTGTGGCCAACCGTGGTCGTCATGAACGCCGCCAATACACCGTGTTGCCGGCGCCTCAGTGCTGCCCGGCTTGGCGACGTTGATCATGGTGCTGCGCATGACGCGTGTAACTGTTTTAGACGCGAGATCAGCGAGTTGGCTTGCAGGATGATGTTGTTGCGCAGAGTGATGTTGGATGCAGTGCTAAATTGGCCGGCTAGCTCCGCCTGCTGGCGGGTACACTGGTCGATCTCCTCTTCGCGCGCCGTCGCGAACTCGTCCGCCTGGGCGTCGATCTTGTTCGAATCGAAGACAGCCCGCTGCAATGCCGACACCTCGTGCGCGAGTTTGCTCAATTCGATTTCACCGCAGAGCACCTACTGCTCTGCCGGTGGTTGCTAATCGCAACTGAAGTAGCAGCGCAGCGCCGAAAACACGCGTCACTTCGCGGGGCGCTCGACCCAGTTGGATATCTGCTTGAGGGGGCCTCGTTTCTTGTAGAGCGAATCAACCGCCTTCCGCTCATCGGCGGTCAACGCGAGTTTGACGCGGTGCAGATAATGAATCTCGTTGATCAAGGTGTCGAATATGAGTGCGGTACCGTCCGCAGAAAACCATATTGCGCTCAGTTTCGTTCCATCAAAGTCGTGCTTTTCAAGTTTATCGCCAAGCTCGTCGCCCGATTCGCGATCCAAAAGGAGCGCATCATTGGCCCCCAGGCATGCTACCCAAGGAAGGAACGGATGGTAAGCCAGCTCGTCGGTCCTCGCTTTACTCTTGATGGCGTAAATCGCCGGGACCTTCTCAAAATCGCTGGCGTCCCACGCCGTCAGGTCGCCTGAATGCGGGGGCGATCCGACCACCGACAGATATGTCACGCGCTTTCCATCGCGGGATAAGCGGATTCCACGGCCATTGCCGCCCGCCTTCGCCTTGACTTCGGCCACCGCTGGCATGCCGGCCCTGTCCAGATCATAGCGAATGAGGAAATCGATGTTGCCGTATTCCGGTACGATGTGAAAACGGTCTGGATTGAAGAGCACGGATGCCCCCCGCTCGTAGATGTCGCGGTAGCCGGCGACCAGAAAACCGCCCCCCGGGTCAACTGCTAAACAGTTGCCAATTAACCGATCCGATTCGCGCGCTTCTCCACGAGCTTCCTGGAACGAGATGAATTTGAAGTGCGGCACGGAGTCGCCCCCCTTGAAGGCTACGTAACTGACCGGCAAGTGCGGATGCAACGCCAGGTCTTCGACCCCGTTAGCGGCAAACTTCAACGACCTGGTAACGGCTAACGATTGCTTGTTAATCACCTCGATTGCAATAGGGCTATTGGATACGCCCACCCAATAGGTCTCACGTTCACCGATTCGGACATACGGCTTCTTGAATTCGACCGACTTTTCGGGCGTTACGCCATCGCCACCAAGAATCGTGAGCCGTTGACCCTGCAAGAGCAATGTGGTCCTATCATCCAGTCCCGAGGCAACGGCGAACTGCCCCTTGGGTACTTCCAATCGGTCGGCATCGACCTTGGTGGGCTCGTCAGATAATTGCAACGCCGCCTCGCCGTTAGGAGACTTGGACTCTTCGGGTTTCGGACCCGAGCGAGCCGTGGGCGAACCTAGTGCCGCGGGCCGGGGTAACGGCTTCGCGGGGCGCGCGGAACGCTCAATGGCGACTTCAAACGAGTGAAAACTTTCCAGATCCTCTCCATTCCGGGTCACGATCACAATTTTCTCGGTGCCGCCGGATGGCCGCTTCCGAGGCGTCCAAATGACTTTGCCGTCATCTGATACCTTCAAATTGTCTGGACCGGCTTCGACCGCGTACCGGACCGTTCCACCGTGGGTGATCGTCTCCAATTGATAGTCGAACGGCTGTCCAACCCACGCCGTGCGCGGCGGCGCGGACACCACATGGAGATACTCGCCCCCCCGCTCTTGCATCATTTTGATGAGGTTAGCCTCGATTAAAATGACCTGCTTCTCGCCCGCGGGTATCGACACCATAACATGGGCCGAAGGAATGTACGTCACGCGCGGCCGCAAGCGAAGGTTTCCGTGTTCACTGCCAATGCCCCCCGCCAGAACGTGGCCTAAATCCACCACACTGATCAGCTTCTCCAGTCCTCCGCTCGTGCAGATCCACGCTTGAGCGTTCCTATCCGGCTTTCCAGGTCGTTTATGTTGGGCAGAGGTTTCTTGGCTCTTCGGACCCTGGTAATCGCTGATGGCGAGAAAGAACCGGGGGTCTTCCGTCGGGTAGAGCGCATCGTCACGAAATTGATCGGGCTTTACTGGCTGCAAATCGGCACGATAAATAGCCCCCCCGTTCTGAAAAAACAGCGAGCCGTCGCAGTTGGGAAGCAGCCATCGTCCATTATCGCTGAAGCCATCCGGAGTCCGTTCCAGCGTCGCGGTTCCACCGTTTAATCGCATCACCCCGAATTGCTGGCCGGATATGCCAGTTGTCCAACCGCAGAACGTCCGACCATCGGCCGCGGCGGTTAGCCCGAGCCCATATGCCGGGTCACCGGACAACATCTCGCCTTTGATCGGTAGCGGTCTCAAAGTTTTCACATCGAGCAATGAAATGGGGCCCCTTTGAGCCCATGTCAGAAGCGGTCCCGACGAAGCGCTTCCCAGCAGCATCTGCAATGGTGGGCGGCCCGTGATGGGAATGCTCCGCTCTCGTTTGAGCGTCGCCAGATCGTAACGATGGATCAGGTTCTTGCTCGGATTGGCGATGATGAGCTTGTCGAGGCCCGCGGTCATGATCAAGTCTTCGCCCGGGGCATCAATGGTCTTGACTATTTCGGCCATGCTCACGTCGAGCAGGGCTATTTGCCTGGCCTTTTTAAGATAAAAGGCAAAATAGCGGCCCCCGCCCCCCATGGCGAATGTGGTAAAGGGCTCGTCCAGTTCGATGATTTTCCGGTCTAAAATCTGCGGCGCCGGAATCTCGATGGCGATGCACCATGCCGCTTGAGAGACCACGCAGAAGAACACAAATGGCAGACCGCAGTTTCGACAGCGTGGCATCGCGACATCCTTCGACATAGGCAGGAACGAACTCTTATTTTACTGCTCTTAGTGCGCCCGAAAAGACCGGCTCCGCTTCAGCTTCACCGAATTCACGTCGGTCGGTTCCAGGAATGCGCTGGCGAAATGGTTCATCAGGTTGACATTGCGGGGCTGGCCAACCTGGCCGAGCGAGTGAACGAAACTAAGGAGCGGCCCCGCTTGCCTGACCATTCTGGTTGTTGCTCGTCGAGCAGCCCACTTTGATAAAGAGGGAATGACTTTCGTCGGTCTCGAACAGTTGGGCCATTTCCTCTTCCTCCATTAATTACTGCGCGGTACTGCAGCTGGGGTTCCGCTCCATGCACTTGTTAACAGGCTCCCTGAGGCAAAACGTTTTCAGCGGCGTTCACTCCGGCAGACGATGTCCAACCACATGTTCTTCAACAAGGTCCGGATCAACTCCCGATAGAGGTCGAGAAGCCGGTCCGTGAACCCGTTGAAATACCAGTCTGCATAGCCTTTTCCGTTGATGGGGGGTTACGCCAAAGCCCGTCTCGGCCACGAGCGCGGCTGTTTCGCCTGCGCCAAAGTCCATCGAACGGCTCGCGGTCGGCTGAAATCGGAAGTTGCGCAAGTTGAGCCGTTGTGAGTACCGGATCGTGCGTCAAGCCCGTCGAGTGCCCGCGACTGATAATCTTGAGCGATGGCCCTACCGGCACGGTGGCGAGAACTTTGACCGGCTCTGGTAACGTCGGACCGCTCACAATCCAGCCAGGTCGAATTGCGGCGGACGATGGACTCAGCGAGGACTCGTTTCTTCGAGCTGGCGTGTGGACCCCGATTCTAAGCCGGCCTACCGACCGCTTCCAGCACTAGGCCGACAATCCCCACTTCGCGATCCCGTACCGAGTTTTCGGGTTACGGGGAGCCTGCGGGCTAAATCCGCGTGGAAGACAGGCCGGTTCGAGGGGGACCAACATGACTCAACCCCCCCGCACGCTGCTGGAATCGTTGCTGCCATTCACTAAATTGGAAATTGGATGGCTCTGGCAACCTTGGGCGCGCAGGAGTGACGACTCCTACAATTGGACACCTGTCCGCACGGTGGAGCCCACACCGACACTTCCCCGTCGCCGCCACTTTGGAATGCCGTCAGCAACTTTGCCGGTTGGTGTTGCGGATCACGGTCGACGCGACCGTCATGAGTACTCGCAGTAGAGCAGCGCGACGTGATTGTCGCGTCAAGGACATCTGGACCATGGTCTCGGTGCCAGTTGCAACTGTGTGTATATCCACAACAAGCGGTCGCCGAGGGCAGGCCGGCCAACGACCAAGTCGAGGCATCGGGCAACACGTTGATTCTGGATTGCTCCAGCCTCGCAGCCAACGAGCCGTTGCCAGTCGCAACCTCGTGGTCTCGTTTGGCACGGGAGGCGCAACGCCGCCCGCTCCATGACTACACACGGGCGGCTAGAAAACGGGCCATTTAGCTCGACGTGGCGGTTCGGGGAGGCAATAATCGTGAGTTCTGTTGAACTGTTTCCGACCATAGGCCCGATCGAATCGGGGATTGTTTTTCCTACGCAAGATCCCATCAACAATTGCCTGCTTTACCTGAAACCGGATTTAGGCCGGCTGTAAGCAGCGATGCCAAAAAGGCGCCACCCATGTTAGCGCGGGCTATCGTCCTTGCTGTTGTGTTGCTCGCACTACCCGAAGGTTGGCACCCTTTAGGGCCAATGTCGTCAGTAGCGCAAATTAAGCCGCTATCGAGCAGAGTTAAGGCTGAGGATGCCAAAGCATTATCTAGTTCGCCAGAGGGCGCTGCGCCTAAGGGCAGTCAAATCCTATCAGCGACGTCGCAAGACATGCGCAGCGAAACTGGGCTTGTCGCTGTAATCAAGAAAGTTATGCCATCTGTGGTCCGAATCGAGACGGACGCTCGGAAGCTTGGCAGTGGCGTAATTGTAGACGACCGAGGATTGGTTCTCACAAACAATCATGTCGGAGTTGGTGCTGGGAGCATAACAGTCACCTTGAACTCCGGGACCCAGGTCAAGGTAATCGGGCAGGTAGCCGTCGCTCGGGAGCGAGACTTGCTACTGCTGAAGACCAAGCCTTTCGAAAAACATCTGGCAATCAAGATTGCAAGAGAACTGCCTCAAGCGGGAGAGTCGGTTGCGGCGCTCGGGAACCCACAGGGGCTTACGTTTTCCACATCGGCTGGCATCGTGTCGGCCATCCGAACAGGTCTCGAAGTCAGCGGGATGTTGGGGAAAGGCACTTACGAACAGCTGGGCTACTCGCCGAACGCCAAATGGATTCAGCACACGGCGGCAATTTCTCAGGGCAGCAGTGGAGGCCCGCTGGTCAATATGCGTGGAGAACTGCTCGGCCTCAACACTTGGGGATTCACCACCGGACAAAACCTGAATTTTGCTATCGGTGGACCCGACATCATTCGACTCCTGGGCAGCATTGATGAAAAATCACCGCCAGACATCGCCAATCAGGCCAAGCCCTCAGATGGAGCCGACGAATCGCCGGCCGAAAGGAAACCTGCGGTTCGGTCAAAGCTCTCCTACGGCCTTGTCAACAAGTCAAAGGCCGAGAAGGCTCCTGGGGACGTGGCAGAGAATCAGTCTGAGCCAAAACTTGTCAGCGATGCTTTCCCTTCTGGCCGCTCATATTCGCCGGTCATTTTCGAAATTCCAAAGTTTGGAAAATGGGTGGGAAACCCAATTGTTATGACATATCAAAACGGCTCGCTGTTTGCCATCGCAAGCCACGTAGCGGGCGAATTGGACGGAGTGACTGTTGCCCAGCATGAAAATAGGCAGCCAATGGTTTATGCAAACTACTTGGACGGCAAGAGGCACGGATTATTGGAGACGTGGAACGAAAAGGGAGAGCCGGTTTTGTTTACCCAATACACAAAGGGCAAGCGGGACGGATTCTCATGCTTTTTTGAGGATGGAAAGTTGTGCATGATTATCGAATATCGACACGGAGGTAACGTCAGATGCATCCGTTTGATTTCCGGCGTAGAGGTTGAGAACGAGTTTTTCACCAAAGCCGAAGCAAACAAGGATTCCATGGGGCGCGTATGTTTGGCGAGTCTCAAAAAGGTGGAAGACAATTTGGATGCCAATGAGCGGAAATTTAAAGACCAGGTGCTGCGAGCCGTCTCGCCGGCGAAGAAAATTGCGCGGCGAGAACATGATGCAAATGTTGCTTCCGCTTTGGCTCGCGCGTCGTCCGCGCAGCAAGCAGAAATGCAAAACATGTTGAACAATTCGAATCGCGCTTGGCAGAGCACGTATACGCTGCCGGTGATCGTCAAATAGGTTGCGCTCAGGGGAGGGCCACTATTTACTGTTCGCTCGCCGCTGTCAGGTGTCCGTCGGCAGGTGCCAACCGAGTGAAAGTCATAACGTCATGCAAAGTTTGATCTCTGGGGGTAATTCCGCGACCGACTGGGCAAAGCACTGTTGTGGCATGATTCTTGCCTTGGAAGCCAAGGGGTGGGATCGCCGGAAGATAATGTCTAAAAATCCACTGTGCGCTGGAAGCGGGGGGAGCCAGAAGTTTATTAGAATGGATGTCGTTCAGAGACGCAGACTCTGTCGCAACAAGTGCGCCAGCTCAGTGCCGAGGTAATTGCGTGCGTTAAAGCCGATTTCCCCAAGAGGTTGGCGATCGAGTAACTTTTTTCGCGGGGCAAGCAACTGTGGCCGATACGAATTTGCGAGGCGGCATTTCTTTGCGCGCCCAGGTCACGTGCCCTCACTGTTGGCATAACTTCCCACCTGAAGAGTCCTTGTGGATCTCGCAGCACCCCGACTTGCTCGGCGACCCACGGCTCGGGCAGGATCATCAGAATTGCTTCTTGCCGACACGGTTCACGGTCGAAGGGGATGCGGTAGATGCGCGTGGATTTGCGTGTCAAGGACTCGCCTGCCCGCGATGTCATTTGCCGATACCAAGGGCTCTGCTGGAAATGCCATCGATCTTTCTTTCGATTCTTGGCGCGCCGGCATCGGGGAAGTCGTATTTTCTGACTACAATGACCTGGCTCCTCCGCCAGACCTTGCCCCGCAGCTTTTCGCTGTCATTTGGGGACGCGGATCCAGCATCCAACCGGAGCCTTAATGAATATGAGGAGCGCCTGTTCCTCAACGAGAACCAAGACCGGCTGGTCGCCTTGGACAAGACTGCGTTGGAAGGCGATCTTTACGACACTGTCATGTTCAGCGGACAATCGGTCAGCTATCCGCGACCCTTCATTTTCTCTCTCAAACCGTTGGAAGAGCACCCGAACTACAAGGCGGTGTCAAGTTTATCGCGCGCCGTATGTCTCTACGACAATGCCGGCGAGCATTTTTTGCCCGGACAAGACACTGCCAGGAGCCCCGTCACGCGGCACCTAGCGCTCTCACGGGCCATGTTTTTTATGTTCGATCCAACCCAGGACCCCCGGTTTCGTCGCGCCTGCAGCGGTAATACCTCCGATCCACAAATGGGTGACCGAGCCCGCACCAGCCGGCAGGAAACAATCTTGCTCGAAGCGGCCGATCGGATCCGTCGCTATACCGGACTGGCACAGAAGGCCCGCCATCAAAGGCCACTTGTCGTCGTCGTGACCAAATTCGACGCTTGGGCGTCGTTGCTCGACCGTACAATCCCCGAAAGCCCCTGGGCTCCGACAAGGTTTGCTAATCTTTCTGCGATGGACACCGAACAGGTTGACGCCGTTTCGACCGACGTGCGAACCTTGTTGGTACGTTTGACGCCAGAGCTGGTTTCGGCCGCCGAGGGCTTCGCGGAACACGTCGTCTACATTCCGGTCAGTTCGCTTGGCCGTGCCCCAGAGGTGGACAAACAAACGGGATTTTTAGGCGTTCGCCCTCGCGATCTTCGCCCGCTCTGGACCGAAGTGCCGTTCCTCTACACGATGGCGCGGTGGATGGGAGGAATCATACCGTACTTGAAGCCCCGAGATTCTCAGGACACGCATGGCGCGGCCGACGGCCATCGCGGCGATGCGTCTGTGAAGCCGGACACGCTGCGATTGTGGGGGACGTGACTCATGACGCAGGAATTGTTTTACACGTCCGCACCGCGAGGTCTCCGGCCAGGAAGCCGTGGTTTTTGCACCGTGATGAGCACGTCCGGGATGGCCAAGAATCTCGCTGATCGGCTGGAGGCGTTCAGCGGCTATCGTCACGTTTTTGCCCCGAATGACCCCCAGGCTCTCCTCAATCCGGTTGTTTTTTCCCATTTGCGCATCACCGTCGGCGGCAAGCCATTTCACGTTCTGTCCCGGGTCAGCGCCGCCGGCTCGGACTACACCCAGCGATCGAACAAGTTCGCTCACCATGTTGTCCTTGAACCGAAGGAGCTCGTGCCGGCGGGCCCAGCGGCACTGCTAGCTGCAGTCGGATTCATGGAATCCGCTTGGGAGGGAGAACCGCGCGTTATCGACAGCGCTCGCCAGCTACCCACTGTCGACGCGCCGGCGGCGGTCTGCGACAACTGGCGGAGCGCCACCGGTGATGCCGGTTGGGCGGGCGTACTGGCCGAGACCGCGACTAAGGCGTCTTCCCAAATTGCAGCCGTCATTTTTCAGCCAGGCATGGACACACTCGCTTTGGTGGCTGAGGCCTTGGGGCTACTTCCTGTTCCGTTGCGGTGGCAAGTCACGTTCAGCACCTACTTCACTAAGCTGCCACCTGACGTTGAGTGCCAATGGCGATTTGTCCTGGCCGGCTCACCGGAGGCCAAAGCCGTCGAACGGTCCCGGCAAGCTCTTGTAATCAATCTTTGTACTCCGCTAGGCCGCGCCCCTGACGGGCCATGGGTTGAAGCGGCACGGACGGGGACGCCGCCCGAAACGAGAATTGCGGTACCTGCTAAGCCGATTGTCGAAGCCCGCCAAGCCCCATTGGCAGAACCGGTCGACGAAATGCGGCCCATAGATACGGGCGTGCAGTCGCATAACCTTGAGTGGCAGCTTGAACAACATGGTGGCAGCCTTCCGCCTGCTATGCCTCGTGTGCTACGGTCGCGTGTACAAAATCGCAACAGAACTGCGCTTGTTGTTGCGGGAATTATCGCCGGTATTGGATTTGTTGCCACGGGCGTCTTGATCGTCGTGGCACTGGTTTTGGCATACAGAATGCCTGCCGGAACTGGTCCGTCGATTGACTCTGACCCTAATTCGTCCGCGACCGTTGCCGACAACACATTGCGCGCTGGCAAGCTGACAGCTCCTGACGCCATTGAACAGGTTCCGACAGGGATTGCGACGCTCTTTGACTTTACCGATGCTCGCTCCAATCCGAAGGCCAGCGAATTCAGCGCCACGATCAATTGGGGTGACGGCAAAACTGACAAGGTGACCAGCGAACATTCCCCAGCCGGACAAATCGTGGCCAACAAAGCCGGCGGTTTCGATGTGGTCGGCGAACACGTTTACGCCAAGCAGAATGGCACGCCGTTCAGCGTCAGCGTGACCTCCCATAACTCGACGATCAGCGCGAGCACCGACGAATTCAGCGTAAAAGAATGGTTGCGCGCTGGCAAGCTGACAGCTCCTGACGCCATTGAACAGGTTCCGACAGGGATTGCGACGCTCTTTGACTTTACCGATGCTCGCTCCAATCCGAAGGCCAGCGAATTCAGCGCCACGATCAATTGGGGTGATGGCAAAACTGACAGGGTGACCAGCGAACATTCCCCAGCTGGACAAATCGTGGCCAACAAAGCCGGCGGTTTCGATGTGGTCGGCGAACACGTTTACGTCAAGCAGAATGGCACGCCGTTCAGCGTCAGCGTGACCTCCCATAACTCGACGATCAGCGCGAGCACCGACGAATTCAGCGTAAAACAGTCGTCGCGTTTCAAGTTGCCGAGCTACTTCGACTATAGCGCCGAGAAGCCACCCCAAACTACAGGCGGACGCTTACGGAAGAAAATATGCACCCTCGGAGGCGCGCCTGCCCGTGATTATCAGATTTCCTTGATTGGAAAAGACTTCGTCTTGGGAGACCATTGGTTCTTCTCGCTCAAAACAATCGATCGGTCGGAGCAGAAGCAAGTGGTTCAGATAAATGTCGAAAATCCAAACTTAGGTGTCGTTCGTGGGGCGCCCTTTCCGGTTGCACAATTCGAGATTGCAAATGATGAGCTTTGGTTCGAGTGGCAACGTGCGCTGGTCCCCGAGACTCGGGATCGTGCGGCCCAGCTTAACAATTGTATTCTCGGCGTAAATGCACAAATGGTTCCCCTTCGCTCGCCCGTCCAGGTCTCGCCGCTGCTTGTGGCTTTCGACGGAAAACCTAATTACGTCGCGATAACAATCGAACACCGTCCACGTGCCCATGCAATGCTTTATCTAGAATTAACAGATCAAGCTCGCGCCGAAGCCCAACGCTTGGGTTATGAAGTAACGCGATCTAAAGCGAAGGTCAGTTATGATCTCAGTTCTTCACAGCAGCACATGCCTAAATTCACACTAACGCTCGATCCCAAGGCGCTGTCGGTAACCCTTTATTGCAATTGGCCATTGCTGGACAAGAACGGTTCCTCTGTGCAGCCAGAAGCGCTGAAAGACACGCTTGATACTGAAATGACAAAACTCAAAATTAAGTTGGACGCCGCAAAGGATTCTGATACGACGGAAATCAATACGCGGATTACAGAGGTCAATGCCAAGTTGCACGCAATTAGACAGGCGTTGCAAATGGTGCGTATACCAATACCGTTTTCCGTTGTCGCGGAAATTGACGAACAAGCGACAAGCAGGCTTGTGCTCGCTGAGGCAAAGATTCCGCTAACGCGGCCTGCGCAATAAAGCGTCTTTTGGGGGCTACAGTAGTGGTCGACTACCAGCGCATCATTGATAATATTCGCAGCATTCTGGCATCGGCCGAAACGGCGTCGCTGGAGTTTCTTTCCGCTACAGCTGCGGAGTATGCGGAGGCGTGCGACCACGTCAACGAACGGTTGCGGAAGTGCAGCGAACTGTTGCGCGAAGGGCTGCGCAGCGAAGCGATTCAACAAAGCGAAGCGGAGCCCAATTTGCTAAGCCTAGTGGCAACGCTCGATTGTCCAGAGGTGGGTGAATGGACTGCGCTTCTCTCGGTCAAACAACTTCCGCCGCCGGTGCCATTATTGGTGGATGACGCGGCCGAATTGAATGAGGCGTATGGTCAAGAGCAGCCGTTAGCAGCCCTGCTGCGCCGCCACCGCCTCTTAGCACTCAGTCGCCGCCCGTTGAGAGATCGGATTTCGACGCTCCGCAAACTGGCCAAACTAGACGCAAATAATCTCGTCTGGCCGGACGATTTGCGGACATATGAGAAGGCCCGCCAGCAGGAGATTCGTCGAGCTGCGGAACAAGAGTACAAACAGGGGAATCTCGCCGCGCTTGAAGAATTGGTGCATGACGTGCAAAGTGCCGATTGGCTCGCACGTCCCCCCTCAGCGCTCGTGCAACAAGTCTGCAGTGCACGCACGCGTTTGATGCATGCACAGGCCAGGTCCGAGCTGGAAACAATTGAGCCGCAGCTCAACAATGCGTTTTCGCAGTTTGACGCGGCGCTTGGGCGTACGTTGCGCGATCGCTGGAATTCCTCGGCGAAGGTAGCCGACTTGTCCCAGGACGATCCGCTCTATGATAGGGCGGCCCCGGCTCTGGAGTGGCTCGGTGAACAAGACCGTGCAGCGGCCGATGAAGATGGCTATAAAACGGCTGTGGCAGAGCTTGAACATGCCCTCGACAATGAAGCAGGCTTGGCTAGCCTGGAGCGGCGCGCGAATGCCATTCTGCGTTACGATCGCCCGATTCCACCTGTCGTTGAACAGCGACTGCGCACGCGCATGGCCGGTTTGGAGTTGGCCAAAGCGAGCCGCCGTCGATTGATCATTGGAGGCGTTGTTGCCGCCATCGTGTTGATTGGAAGCGGTATCGGCTACACGCTGTTCAGCCACGCTCAGGCCGAGCAGGTCGCAGCGCACGTCAGTGCGCTGAAGTCCTTGATCGAAAAAGCGGAGTTCGACGAAGCACAAAAGCATCTTGATCAATTGCGGGCGTCTTCGCCGGGGATCGCCTCCCACGGTGAAATACAGGGATTAGGCGTTGAGTTGGCTACGCGAATGCGCGAGGAGGAAACCCGTCGCGAAAACTTTGCCAGGGCAATCGAGGCCGCCGAGACCGCAGGCGCTGGGCAGTCGGACAGGAAGTCGTTGGAAGACGCCCGTCGCCTGGCAAAATTTGATTCCGAGAAGGCGCGCGTGCAAACGCTTGAGTCGGCGATAGCTGCCGTCGATCGCCAGCGGCAAGCCCAGCGTGACGAAGGCTTCCTGCGGCGATTGAATGAACTCAAAGCGAGACTGGATGCAATTGATCATAAAAACCCCGACAAACAAGCGCTTGGCGAGGTCCGCCGGGGGCTAGCTAACTTGATTACCGAGAGCGATGGTATTACCGCTGCGGTGATGGATCAAAACAAGAGTTTACAGGCGCGGATCGAATCGCTCAACGAAACAAGCCGACGCCTGACTGAAGCGGAGACCGCGCTCGCAGCTATCGACCGCAGCGTGGGCGATGGCGACGGCTTTAAGCAGGCGCTGGAGGACTTTGTTGGCAAGTTTCCCGAATCGGCTCAGGCGATGGACTTCAAGCGTGTGGCGAACGAAGTTGTTTTGTGGAAGGAGGTGGAGGCTTGGGATCATTTGATTCGACGGTGGAATAAAAACGACGTGACGCACTTGGACTCGGCGCAGGCCAAGGAGCTGCTCACCGCGTGCAGCGAGATCCTGATCGACCATGGCAGCTATCCGGCAGCGGCCGAGCTCCGGCGGCGTCTTCCACACTTAGAGGCCATTATTCGCCGCGCTGACGGCAATGGCCAAAAGCTCCATTCTAACGTGAACGAACTCTTTACAGACCCCTTGGTGGCCGGTCTTTGGATGGTGAAGACCGTCGACGACAAGGAGAATGTGATTCGCTACTATCTGGTGTCCGCTCCACGTCGCCCCGCAGCGGGCGAGGAGATCCTGCCAATTACCGTCATTGTTGACCTCTCGCGTGTGGCGACCAAAAAGATCAAGGTCGCGACAAAGTTTATTAAATACAGCGACCGCGCTCCGCAATCGCTCGTGGCCAAGGCTGCGCTGGACGAGATTGCCGGGATCAAGGATCAGTCGTGGGAGGCCACGTTTTTCAAGATCGTTCGCGAGATCAAATCGCAGGAACATATGGAGCCGATACTCAAAGTTATATTCCTTCAAAGAGTTCTCGAAGTCGCTTGCCAAGGCAGCGAGAGTTTGAGGTCCGCATTTGAGCCTTTCAGGGAACTTTTAGGATCTGCGCCGATCGACCCGGCGATTCCGTGGATGGACCCTGACAATAGGGACGCTAAGCTAAAACGATCTCTTGCCGAGGACGTATTGGCACGGCTTCCGAACCTGGATCAAATCGGCGACGACGCAGCGAAGAACTTCAAGGCGTTCAAGTCGCCTCCCTATTCGCAGTACACTTGGGTCGGCTGGCTGGCGCTGGAAAGGGACGGGTCTTGGCAATGCCGCCTAAAGAATCGATCCCTCGGTGTTCACGAGCTGTTTGTTGCGCAACCTACGGGGGATTCGCAGAGTTTGATTTGGTCCGCTATCGGGCGAGATAAAGCCGGCAAAATCGATCTGGATCGCGTGAATTCCCTGAGTTTCGTGCAGGGACGGCCAGTTTTTGCGAACAAGTCTGAATTGGAATTAAGGCAAGCGGCACGCAACTAAGCATAGAACGTGAAATGAGCGACGAGCTATTCATCCGGCTGCGAGGCAGAGTCCAAGGTCCGTTTACTGCCGACCAGTTGCAGTCGTTGGCGAAACGAGGCCAGTTCGGTCGGACCCACGAGATATCGACCGACGGAGTGAGTTGGTCGCGAGCCAGTAACCGGCCTGAGCTTTTTACGAAAGTAGTGCCGGCTGAGCTCGTGGCGGTAGATGCTCCGTTGTCCCCCGAGCCACCGCCGGCCAACGCGGTCCCTCCGACTGCGGACGCTTGGTACTATCACCAACTCGGAACAAGCCATGGGCCGGTCGATTTCAATTATTTGCAGTATCTGGCAAACACAGGCCAGATTCTCCCTGAAGACAAGGTGTGGAAGACGGGGCTGACTGAATGGATTGTCGCCGGCGGCGTGCCGGGGCTGTTTAACGTGAATGCCGCGGCCCCGTCAATCTCTAGTGCATCACCATCGAGCAATCAAAGTTTCGGCTCTTCCCAAACGAGGTCATGTCCGTTTTGCGCAGAGCAAATCGCCGCTTCAGCGATAAAGTGCAAACATTGTGGTTCGATTCTGATACCGATCCAGCAAGGCAATAACCGCGGTTTTGAGGCGGCATCATCTGGTTTAATTCACCCTTCTAACTCACCGAAAGACCCGTTACTGATGGCGCTCCTCAGCGGTTGTTGCATTGCCGGCTTGGGTCAAATCGCTCTTGGGCAAACGACCAAAGGTGTGATGATCCTACTTGGGTCAATGGCGTTGGGAGCTGTGACTGCAGGAGCTAGTATTCTCGTGACATGGCCACTGGGAGGGCTTGATGCGTACCTCATTGCAAAAAAACTCAAGTCGGGCAAGAGTGTGGGCCAGTGGGAGTGCTTTTAAAGACTTGATGCGCGGTCACACTGAACTTGTAGGAATCATTGCATGCGGGTTGCTATTCGCTGTGTTGCCTCTCGATGTATTGAACGACGGACCAGTCCTTTGCCCGATTCGGCGATTCACCGAGCATCCATGTCCAACCTGCGGAGTAACCCGATCAGTGCTTTGCCTGACACGGGGAGACTTCTCTCGCGCGTGGGAGCTGAACCCCGCTGGCTTTTTCGTAGTTCTCGCGGCCGTCAAACATGCCTCCGCTTTGGCGTTCAGGACGAAGCCATGGGCGACGTTCCTGAACTATCAGCTTCTAGACGTTATGATTCTCGTTGGCTTCTTTGGTTTCGGATTGTTGCGTTGTTGGTTGGTAATCTAGTGTCATTCGGCGCATTCTCGACGAGCCGGGAATGGTGGTTGAATGACCGGTTATTCCGCTTACGATTGACAACGGCCCCAGCACCCGGAAGGTGGGGCCCGTCATGTTTTGCCGCCGGAAGGACACTATATCGATCAGTGGCGCGAATACTTCTCGCCCTGCCCCTTTTGCTCTCAGCCGACTCCATGATAGGCGATGTCGTGAAGGTCACCGATGGCGACACGATCACCGTTCAAGTCAACAACGAGCAAATCAAAGTGCGATTGAGTGAAATCGACCCAGCTGGAAGAGTCGTCGTTGGATTCGTTGCGGGCGGAAACACTGGCGGCGAAACGGCGACCGGGCTAGCCGCGCCGCGACTGGAGCCGGTACTTTTGGCGGATGGAGCCGTGGATTCGATTTGTAGATTGGTGGACCGAGCCAATCCTCAATGTTGTCGTCAATGACCGCGGAAGGAATCGTGAGCATGTTGCCACACCCAGAGCATTTCGCTCTCTTTCCAGCATTATCGGCCTTCGTTGCAAATTCTCTACCGCAGCCGCATTTTACTGTGATCTGCATGCCTCATTTCCTGAGGTAGTTCGGTGACCAAGCCGCCATCCGAGCCACTCTCTGTCGGCTTCCATCTTGGTCCGCACATTGCGTCCGCCGCCTGAAAAGCCAATTCTCAATGGGCGGCAAAAACACGTCCAGGCTAAAACAATTGACAATACCCTCACTTTTGATCAACTGGACCGACTTCCACACGGCTTTCCCGGGACTCCTTTACCCCCACGGCGACAGGGGCCTTTAGGTGTGCGCGAATTGTGTCACCGGACGGGTCTTTGTACTCAATGGTGACACCAACATCGACTCGATCGCCATCTTCTCGGTCCACCGTCAATATAGAACTCTTGTGATTCTGCGACTTGCCATCGATAGTCCAATCGACAACGTGAAATTGGCTATTGTTGGGGTCCTTCTTTTCGGAGAGCGTACACCAGCACCATATC
>PLYM01000051.1 GCA_003153375.1 Planctomycetaceae bacterium | reverse complement strand
TGGATTTACACGTGCGATTGCCCTGCCCTACCGAGACAACCGCAAACGGTTGTCGCCCTCGGATGAGGCTGCTGGCACGGGTTGGTCCTGAGTAAGGTTTGCTTCCATTTCGGTTTGGCGCCACGTGCAACTCGATTAATCGGTTGAGCCCAAAGTTCGGAAAAACGAATGAGTCACGCGGCGCTGTTGTAGGAACTCCTGAGACGACGCGAATCGAGATTCCCCCCGGGGAAAACAAGCAAGCGTCGGAAACTCGAATGGGCCGTCGGGATCGAAACGGAGGGATCTCGCGACAAAATCCTAAGTCCGCGGCGGCTGCCAGGGGTCAGTTGATGCCTCCTGGTAACAAGCTGCCGCGAGGCGACAGCTCCCGGCGTCAACCCATTGGTGACGCTGTCGGACGATCAGTCAGGCCTTTTTTTAATCAACAAAAGCGACCCCGCCTCGACCAGAGCCGGCAGCGCCGCCCAAATTTTTGCATGCCGCGCTGCGCGCCCAGCGCGCGCTCTCGCTGGGGCCATCTCCGTCCTCAGATTCTCTAGCCACAGAGCGGCTGTGTTTCCCCCGCCAGCCTCCCGCCTGCAGCCTGCTTCTTTCCATTTCAGCCGGCCAAAATCGGCAAAACTCCCGCCACGTGTTTTTTTTGTGGCATGCGAAAGTGAAACAATTCCTACCGCGCCCAAGAGAACTAAATGCTGTGCAGCCCGCTGCCCGCTGGCTCCCGCGTTTCCCACCTTCAGCCTTCGGCCTTCAGTCTTGTTCCCCGCCCGGTGCCACTTCGCCCTTCAGCCAATCCAGATACGGCTGATGGCCGGCGACGATGGGCAGGGCCAGGATCTCGGGCACGGCGTAGGGGTGCAGTTCGCGAATCGCGGCTTCGAGGAGAGGGTAATGACCGTGCAGGGTTTTGATGATGCACAGAAATTCTTCGGCGGCTTCGACCTGGCCTTGCCAGCGATAGGTGCTGGTGATCGGCCCGGCCACTTGCACGCAGGCCGCCAAGCGCCGCTCGACCAGCGCGTGGGCCAGCCGCTGGGCCTCCTCGCGATTGGGCAGCGTGGTGAGGACTTGGATGGCGTCGGTCATGGTCGGCCCGCGATGCAAGACAAGGCGTCAGGCAAAATCTTCGACCAGCACGGTGTCGGCATGTTCGTAGCCCGGCGCGCAGCAACAGAGAAACACCAGCGGCTGGCTGCCGGTGTTCGTGATCTGATGCACCCGGCCCGGCGGAATGGCGATCGCGTCGCCTGGCCCGACCTGCTCGATCTCGTCGGCGATGCGCATCCGACCCTGGCCGCTGAGGATGTAGTAAATCTCCTCGCACTGCGGATGGTAGTGAGGCGTCGTGCTCAGTCCGACCGGCAGCCGCGCCTCGGCCAGGCTCTGGTTGCGGATGGCCGAGTTGCGATGGGCCAGCAGCTCGCGAATCTCCGAGCCGTCTTTGGTGGTGAAGCTGGCCACGCGGGCCAGGTTATGAATGTCCATGGTCGGAGGCCTCGGGGCGAATCGAGCCGCGGCAGTATTTCGGGGCGGTGCAAGGCGTTCAGGTGCGGTGCAAGATGGCGATCGTGGCCGGCGGATAGGAACGAATATCCCAAGCATCGAACTCGGGCAACAGATTGCTGTCAAAGTTCTCGTCGAACTCGACGACCAAAATGCTCAACGGCGGAGCTCGTTCGACCAACAGGCCGATCATCGAGAGCATCTCGGGAAGCCGGTCGACATAGAACGCGAAAGGTGGCGAACAAAACGCCAGCCACGGCTGATCGCCCACGGGAGTGTGGCTCTGCAGCCAGATGAAAGCATTGGCCGGCTCGACCGCGGTCTGATCGGCCACGCCCAGCGCCGCGGCATTTTGACGAATCAGAGCGGCGGTGGGAAAATGCCGTTCGATGAGCGTCGCCCGGGTGGCCCCCCGGCTGATCGCTTCGAGGCCCAGTGCACCGGTGCCGGCGAAGAGGTCGATGGCGTGCGTGCCCTTGACACCCGGCCCGACCAGGTTGAAGACCGCCTCGCGCACCCGCTCCTTCATGGGCCGGGTGTGGGGCTCGCCGCTGTAGACGAGTTTGCGGTGCCGCATGGAGCCGCCGATAATGCGGAGCGACGTCTCGCGCGGGCCGTCGGCCTCGGAGCGGTCGTCGGAGCGAGCAGCAGCTTTACGTTGACGAGCCAAGGCTGGGTCCTATCAAACAAGTTGTCCCCAGGCGACGTAGCACAGGCAGGGCCCCCCGCGGCCCGACCCCCACAGCCCCCGGGAAAACCGGCCGCAAGTCGGTCTGGAGGCCCGATTTCAGGAGCCGACGACCGGCCCGGCATCTGGTATGCTTGAATCATAGTCGATTCCCATCCGGCCCTCGACCCCACGCTATTTTGCAGGATTTTTCTATGCGGTTTTGTTGGCTATTGGCGCTGGCCATCTCGCTTGCGACGCTTCGCCCGGCGCTGGCCGCTGGCGACAAGGAACCGGTGCCGCCCGAGGTCGAGGCTTTTAGCAAGCAGTACTCCGACTGGAAGAAAATGGTCGCCCGGATCTACCAGGTGCAGGAGCTTTATCGCAGCGATCCGGCGGCCGACAAGACGGCCCTGCAGGCCGAATATACGGCGATTCTCGACAAGGCACAGACCGTTTTGCCGAGCGTCACCGAGACGGCCGAAAAGGCCTATCTGGCCGCCCCCAATCAGAACAAGGAGCTCGACGGCTTCCTGATGACCAACATGACCGGCTATGTGCTGCAAAATGACTTCGAAAAAGCGGCCCGCCTGGGCAAGATTCTCACCGATCACCAGTTCGAAGCCCCCGAGTTGAACCTGCTGACCGGGCTGGCCCTGTTTGCCACGAACGACTTTGACAACGCCGAGAAGTTTCTGAAACTGGCCAGCGAAAGTAAGGTCATCAGCCAGGTCGGCCAGCGCCACCTGGGCCTGATTCCCAAGTACAAGGAGATGTGGGCCAAGGAAGCGGCCCTGCGCGAGGCCGAAGCCAAGGCCAAGGATCTGCCGCGCGTCAAACTGAGCACCACGAAGGGGGACATCGTGGTCGAACTGTTCGAAAACCAAGCGCCGATCGCCACGGCCAATTTCATCAGCCTGGTCGAAAAGAAATTCTACGACGGACTCAGCTTCCATCGCGTCATCGGCGACTTCATGGCCCAGGCCGGCGACCCCAAAGGGGACGGCACTGGCGGACCGGGCTACACGATTCCCTGTGAGTGCTATCAGGACAATCATCGCGAGCATTACCGCGGCAGCCTGAGCATGGCCAATACCGGCAAGCGCGACAGCGGCGGGTCGCAATTCTTCCTGACCTTCGCGCCCTCGCCGCATCTCGACGGCAAGCACACGGTGTTCGGCCGCGTGGTCGACGGCATCAACGTGTTGGCTCAACTTCAGCGCTGCGAGCCCGGCGACACCGCGAAGCCCGACAAGATCGTCAAGGCCACCGTGCTCTCCAAGCGCCCGCACCCCTACATTCCGGTCACGCGCCCCGACAAATAATCGAGGTTGATAGCACCGTCGAGTCATCGAGTCCGATGGCCAGTCGAACCTCCCGGAAAGGACGCCGGATGAGACCGCAATTCACGGCGAAACGCTTCGAATCGGCGGCAAGACAAAGGGCCGCTCTTCGAGTACACTTCAAGCCGTCCCCCGGCTTCGATTTGCCGGGGAAGCTCGTCAGCCTCATGCGCTCAGGCGAGAGGTTCCTCGACCTCGCGATCATCGCGCCAAGCTGATTCCTATCTGGCCACGACCAGCAGAATGATCCATGCAGCGGACGGGAAAACTCGTCAATGACGCGGCCCTCGAGTTCCTCGCCGGGCGCATCGACTACGAACGAACGTCGAGCGTGCCTTACGAACAGCGTAACTTCCGTCTCGACCGCATGCACCAGCTGCTGGCCGTGCTCGGCAACCCACAGGACGCCCTGCCGATCGTTCATGTCGGCGGCACCAAGGGCAAAGGTTCCACGGCCGCGATGATCGCCAGCGTGCTGCAATCGGCCGGCCTGCGCACGGGCCTCTATAGCTCGCCTCACCTGGACTGCGTCGAAGAGCGTCTGGCCATTGACGGAGAAAGCTGTCCGGCCACGGTCTTCCGGGAACTAGTCGACGAGTTGCGGCCCGCCGTCGAGGCCATGGACCAGCAGCCCACGGCCGACCAGGCTGGCTCGAATCGACCCACCTATTTCGAGATCATCACGGCCCTGGCCTTGCTGCGGTTCGCCCGGGCCCAGGTCGACGCGGCCGTCCTGGAGGTGGGCTTGGGCGGTCGGCTCGACTCGACGAACGTGTGTCGTCCGCAGGTTTCCGTGATTACCAGCATCAGCCTGGATCACACGCAGCAGCTGGGGACCACCCTGGCGGCCATCGCCGGAGAAAAGGCCGGCATCATCAAGCCGGGCATTCCCGTCGTCAGCGGCGTGATCGCTGCCGAGCCTCGAGCTGTGATTGCTCGCATCGCCGAGGAGTACGGCAGCCGGCTGGTGCAGTTGGGCGCCGACTTCGATTTCACCTATCGGCCGCCGAGGCACCTGGAAACCGCGATCTCGCCAGCTCACATGGATTTCCGCCACCGCACAGGCGATCGAAAGTTTGAGTTAAACGATGTGGCGATGAGTTTGACAGGCAGCCACCAGGCGGCCAATGCGGCGGTGGCGATCGCCACAGTGATGGAGTTGCGAGCCCAGGGCTGGCAGATTTCCGACTCGGCCGTGCGCGGTGGGGTTGCCTCGGTGAATTGGCCAGCGCGAATCGAAGTGCTCAGCCGCCACCCGACGATCGTGCTGGATGCGGCCCACAACGTGGCTTCGATCGAGGCACTGGTGCGCGTCTTGGACGAAAGCTTTTCAGTCGGGCGACGGATCCTCGTGTTCGCCACCAGCCGCGATAAGGATGCACGCGGCATGCTGGAAGTGCTAGGACCGAAGTTTGACGAGTTGATCTTCACGCGTTACTACAACAATCCCCGTGGCTTGGCAGCGGAAACGATAGCGGAATGGGCCGCCAAAGCCGAATTGCCAGCGACCGGGTATCAGGTGGCCCCCGACTCTGCCGCGGCCTGGCAGCTGGCGGCCGCAATGGCCGGCCGCGACGATCTCATCTGCATCACCGGCTCGTTCTTCATCGCCGCCGAGATGCGTGCAGCCATTCAAGTGGCCAAAGATTGACACGGAATCGCGAAGGCGCATCCCGGCCGCGGCCTCCGCAGGGGAGATCGTCACCAGGTGCCTAACCGCGGGGCCAGTTGCGCGGTGACCAGTCCGGCTGAAAGGGACTGTCGCGATTCGGATCGCCATTGTCCAACGGCGGCGGCAATTCATCGACCGCGTCGGACGAGGCCTCCTCTTCCAAGTCGTCGGCATGCCGCAATTTGTCAATCAAGGCCGCGATGTAAGGATCGGCCCAAGGTACCAAATCGTGAAAACCGCGGAGCCCCTGGGAGCGTAACGAATCGCTCATGGCCGGTACCTCAATGACACTGCAGAAAATCGTTCTAGCCATGGCGCAGTCCCCTTCAACGAGAGTTGGTTGTCGATATGATTCGCGTGTCGCCAAGAGATGGGAACGTGCCCCGTCAAAGTCTCATTCGGGGCGGCTGGCGACAGCGATGACTGCTCCACAAAGCAATTCGCGGACCAATCGCGCCGTTATTCCGCGACTGCGGGGTCGCGCAATCGTGGGGTCCAAGCCGGCCAACACCTTAAGCATCGCCGACCCCCGCTGGCGGACCTTGCCATGTCCCCTTCAGCGGTCGCGGGCTGGGGCAAGAATTGCAAAGGCTTGCACGGAACAGGCCGATGAACCCGCACGGTTTGCGCCGACCCATTAACCCACAGAACCGAGACACTGCCGCACGGAACCCATCGTGCGACGGCGGCAACCAGATTTAGGCCGCGTTGGGCTTCGCCGCGGCCGGTGGAGCCAGCTTCTCCTCGAGGACCTCGATCGCACGGCGCAATTGCCGATCCCGTTCGAAGCGCGACTTGGGATCCGACGGCACGGGGGCAGTCGCTGCCTCGGCCGGTTGGTCCGCTAACGGATTCGTCGTCGCCTTACCGGCATCCGACGTGGCAGCCGCCGGCTGATTTTCCGGCTCGACTTCGCAACCAGGATCGGGTTGCACACCCCAGTCGTCCGTCGCTTGACTCGTGCTCGAACGGTGAATGTTCTTGCCGCTCGGCCGCCAGTAACTGGCGATCGTCAGTTTCAACAGGCTCTTGCCACCTTCCAGCGGAATCACGTTTTGCACCGTCCCCTTGCCCCAAGTGCGCTCGCCGACGACCGTCGCGCGATGATGGTCTTGCAGACAAGCCGCCACGATCTCTGCGGCGCTAGCGCTTTTGTCGTTGACCAGCACGACCAAGGGCAGCGTCTGATACGGCCCGCTGCCACTCGCTAAATAGCGGTTGCGTTCCCGGGCATCGCGACCCCGGGTGCTCACGATCAGCGCGCCGGCTGGCACGAAAAGGTCGCAGATGCGTTCGGCCGCTTGCAGCAGTCCGCCGGGATTATTGCGCAAGTCGATTACCAGACCTCGACAATTCTTTGTCGCCAAGGCCTTGAGAGCCACCTCGAACTCACTGACGGTCGCTTCGCCAAACACGTCGATCCGAGTGTAGCCCAATCGGTCGTCACCCGGCAGCATGAAATCCCAAGCGCCGTCGGCATCGCGCTGATAGCCGGTAACTGAGTCCATTTTGATCAGTGCGCGAACCAGCTTGAAATCAAGCGGTTCGTTGTCTCCCGCCCGACGTATTGTCAGCGAGACCGCCTCGCCAGGCTTACCACGCAAAAGCTTGACGAGCTCACGCAAGCTCACGCCCGCGATCTTCTTGCCGTCAACCGCGACAATTGTGTCGCCGACCTTTAGCCCAGCCTTGAAGGCGGGCGTGCCAATAATTGGACTTTTGATCGTCACGCCTTGCTGGGGCCCCTCGATCACCTCGATTCCGATTCCGCCATATTGTTGGTCGAGCGATTCCTGAAATTGGGGAGCCTCGCTACGCGGCAAGAAGGCCGAATAGTCGTCCAACTTGCGGACCATGCCATTCAGCGCGCCTTCGAACAGCCGCTGGTCGTCGACCGGCTCGAGATAATAGCGATCGATCGTTTCCAACACTTCCGAAAACCACCGCCCGTAAGGATTACGGTCCGCTCGTTCGTAACAAGCCAGCGAAACGATGACCACGGCCAGAATGATCCACAGCGAACGGCGCGGCATACGATCACCTGCTGAGAATGACAGTCCCTGAGCCTTCCGTAACCACTGGGCAACCTTGCTCTTTATCGATCGCGGCTTCTGCCCGATAGCAGCAGCGCCACCAACAGCGCACCGGCCAACACGGACGCTCCTAGGATGAGCGCACTCGGCCCATCAATGTCGACATAGGTGTCATGCCAGTAGATGTCCATGCCCGCCATTATACGGCAAGACTGGATCGAGCGCATCGCGGACGACGAGGCAAGAATTGGCATCCCCCGAAGGCCGGCCTCAATACTCGTGCGCCCCGCCGCGCTCTCCAAGGCCGGTCGAACGTTTTTGCGCGACTTGCCTTACGAGTTTGGCCGCAACTTCGCTTTGCAGCTTGCCGAGGGCGGCCTCAAAGCTCATGGCCCCCAGGTCGCCGTCAAGGCGATCGCGCACCGAGACGGTGCCTTGCTCGGCGTCGCGCGGGCCAACGACAAACATATATGGAATCAACTCCAATTGCGCGTCACGAATCTTGGAGCCCAGCTTCTCAGCGCGGAAATCGCCGGCCACTCGCATGCCAGCCGCACGCAGCTTCTGCTCGATTTCGCGGCCGTAGGCCTCGGACTTCTCGCTGACCGTCAGCACCCGCGCTTGCTCGGGCGCCAGCCACAGCGGAAAGGCGCCGGCAAAGTGTTCGATCAGCACGCCGACGAATCGCTCGAGTGAACCAAGCGGCGCGCGGTGGATCATCACGGGAGTATGCGGTTGGTTATCGGCGCCAACGTACTCCAGGGCAAAGCGTTCGGGGCTCGGCAAGTTGTAGTCAAGTTGCACGGTGCCCAACTGCCATTCGCGCCCCAAGCAATCGGAGACGACGAAGTCGGCCTTGGGACCATAGAACGCGGCCTCGCCGCGCTCGATGTCCAGATGCGGCAAGTTCATCTCTCGGCAAACCCTTTCGAGCGCGGCCTCGGCCCGCCGCCAGTTTTCGTCGCTGCCAACGTACTTGTCGCTCTTGGGATCGCGGAATCCCAGCCGCACGCGATATTCGTTCATCCCGAGCGCCGCGAGCACCGATTGGGTCATTTCGAGACAACCGCGAAATTCCTCTTCCACCTGCTCCTCGGTGCAGAACAGATGGGCGTCGTCCTGCGTGAAGCCTCGCACGCGTGTCATGCCTCCCAACTCGCCCGACTGCTCGTAGCGATAGACGGTGCCAAATTCGGCCAACCGCACCGGCAAGTCACGATAACTGCGCGGCTTTGACTTATAAATCATGATGTGATGGGGGCAGTTCATCGGCTTCAAGATGTACCGCTCATCTTCGGATATCGTGATCGGCTTGAATTGGCTGTCGGCGTAGTAGGGGAAGTGCCCCGAGATCTGATAGAGCTCGACCCGGCCGATATTGGGCGTGTAGACCCCTTGATAGCCGCGCTTGGTCAACTCTTCGCGGACAAAACTCTCCAACAGCCCGCGAATCGTGGCCCCTTTCGGCAGCCACAAGATCAAGCCAGGACCGACCAGCGCGGGATTGGTGGCGAACAGCTCCAGTTGCTTGCCGAGCACACGATGGTCGCGGCGTTTGGCCTCTTCGACCATCTTCAAATGTTCTTCCAACTCCTCCTTGGAGAACCATGCCGTGGCATACAGTCGCTGCAACTGCTGCCGCGTGGCGTCCCCTTTCCAATAGGCCCCCGCGATCGAGAGCAACTTGAACGCGCCAATCGCCCCGGCCGCCGGAATGTGAGGACCGCGACAGAGATCGAGAAACTCCCCCTGGCGATAGAACGAAAGCGTGGCGTGATCGGCGAGCCCTTCGTTGATATGCTCGACCTTCAGAGTCTGGCCCAGATCTCGACAGACGGCGACGGCTCGCTCACGGGGCTCTTCCAAGCGCTCGAATGGCTCGTTGAGCTTGATGATCTTGGCCATTTCGGCCTCGATGGCCGGAAAGTCCTCTTCGGTCAACGGCCGAGCCAAATCGAAGTCGTAGTAGTAGCCGCTCTCGGTCGTGGGTCCAAAGGCCAGTTGCACGCCATCGAACAGCCTCATCACGGCCCGCGCCATCACGTGCGCCGCCGAGTGCCGCATGACGGCCAGGGCCTCGGGATCCTTTTTCGTCAGCAGCCGCAGGGAAATTTGGCCTTCCTCCGGCAGCAATGCCGTGGCGCCGACCACTTTGCCATCCACCTCGGCCGCTAGCGTGGCCTTGGCCAGTCCCGCGCCGATTTCGGCCGCCACATCGAGCGGTCGCACGCGTTTCTCGTACTCCCGCACCGACCCGTCGGGCAATTGAACCTTCAGCATGGATCTCCCAGTCTCTCGTTGGATGCGTGATCCGCCGCCGCTGCCCGAGGCTTGCGCCGATACAAAGGACGCACGGAAAGGAGCTCTGGTTCGAGCGATGACGGACCTACTGCCGCAAAGTATAGACCCCCGGCAGCTGGCGGCAAAGCCGAGTGCCATTTGGCCGCCGGCACGCTCCAATTTAAATAATGGGTGACAAGCAGCTAGCGGCAGTGTTCAATATCCCCTGTCCGGCCAGTGACTGCCGGCTTTGGTTTTCGCATCGGGATCAACGCGCGATGACAAACACCCGGCATACGCAATCCATGCTCCCCCCGGACTCGTTTCGGGGCCAGACCATCGTAGTCACCGGTGGCGGCACCGGCCTGGGCCGATCCATGAGCCAGTATCTGCTTACTTTGGGTGCCAAGGTGGCGATCTGTGGGCGGCGTCTGGAAGTCGTCGAACGGGCGGCCCAGGAAATGGCCGAAACGACGGGTGGCGAAGCGTTGGCCTTGAAGTGCGACGTTCGCCAAAGCGAGGAAGTTGAAGCGATGTTTTCCGCTGTCTCGGAGCAGTTTGGTCGCGTGCACGGACTGATCAACAACGCGGCCGGCAACTTCATCTGCCCCACCGAGCGCCTGTCCTACAACGCCTTCAACGCCGTCGTCGATATCGTTCTCAAGGGAACTTACAACTGCACGTTGGCAATCGGCAAGCGCTGGATCGATGCGGGCACCCCGGGTGCAATCTTGAACATCAGCACCACCTATGCCTGGACTGGATCGGGCTATGTCGTGCCTTCGGCCGTGGCCAAGGCGGGCGCGCTGATCATGGTCCGTTCGCTGGCTTCCGAATGGGGCAAGTATGGCATCCGGCTCAATGCAATCGCCCCCGGCTCGTTTCCGACCGAAGGCGCCTGGTCGCGCCTCAAGCCGCCGGAGTTGGAAGACGGCGGCAACTTGTCGCAAAAGGTTCCCTTGGGACGTTTCGGGGAACACCAGGAGCTGGCAAATCTGGCGGCCTATTTGCTCTCCGACTTTTCAGCCTACATCACCGGAGCCTGTGTCACGATCGACGGCGGCGCGTGGCTCCGCGGCGCGGGTCAGTTCAATGCACTGGAACGCGTTGACAGCGAACAATGGGACGCGCTGCAAGCGGCAATGAAGCCGCCGAAGAAATAGACCTGTTAAATAGCTGTTAAACTCACTTGATATCCCACCCACCGATTAACCGCCGGTGTCGCCGGCGCTGGAGAGAAACAATAATGACCCGAGCAAATCGTTACCTCTTTCCCGCCGTCGCCTGCCTGGCTGGCGCGCTGTCGCTGACCGCCTTTAGCCTGACGGCACGCGCTGCTGACAAACCGATTCGCGCGCTACTCGTTCTGGGCGGATGTTGCCACGATTACCCTCGACAGCAAGAGACGCTCACGCGCGGTATTTCGGATCGCGCCAACGTGACCTGGAAGATTGCCTTCGATCCCGACAAGGGCACGACGCACAAGAACCCTGTCTATGACCAGGCCGATTGGGCCAAGTCGTTTGACGTGATCGTGCACGATGAATGCACGTCCGATGTCAAGGACTTGGAAACTATCGACCATATTCTCAAGCCACATCGAGCCGGTTTGCCGGCCGTCGTATTGCATTGCGGCATGCACAGCTATCGCAGCGCGGGCTGGCCGAAAGCAGTGACTCCCTGGTTTGAGTTTACCGGCCTGCAGACCACAGGCCACGGACCTCAACTCCCGATCGCCGTCCACTTTGTCGACAACGACGGACCGATCACGAAAGGCATGGCGGATTGGACGACCATCAATGAGGAGCTGTACAACAATAGTGCCGGCAAGCTACTGGACACAGCGCATGCGCTGGCCCGCGGCGCGCAGACACTCAGAGATAACAAAGTCGAAGAGACGGTCGTGGTCTGGACCAATTTATACAACAGCCGGACTAAAGTCTTCGCCACGACTTTGGGCCACAACAACGACACCGTGGCCGACCCGCGCTATCTCGACCTCGTTGCCCGCGGGCTGCTGTGGTCCGTGGGTAAGCTCGACGACGCACACCTCAAGCCAGCCAATCAAGTGTTCATCACCGACTGAGCCTCTCGGGAGCAGGACGGCGATGGCCGACGAAGCCGCCGCCGTGCTCTTCCTGGCCGGCCCTTGTTCAAAATGCGCAGGCCTGAGCGCCCACGTCGATCGTGACCGGCTGGTCAAGGTTGAGATACTGGGCCAAGTTCTTGCCGTGCAAGTCAATCAGCTTGAAGTACGTCCTTGGGCCTTGCGGGACAACTGCGAGTGTGCATTCCAATCCTGCACGCGACGTCCATCGGCTCGGAAACCACGCAGGTCTTGAACATTTCTATTCCAAAAGCGCCTGATCACAGTTCTTGCACACGGTTTTCACATGGGCTCTTCTCGTATCGGCCATTACCAACGGGTTGGCCGGCTGCTCGCGACCGTCGACCAGCAACCATGGTTGGCCGATCACACTGTCGTAGGGCACGGGGAACACGAAACGGACTTCCATCGCCGTTGTGCCTGAGTTGACGAGCGCTTGCGTGACTTGCGACCGCGACACTTGGTCGATCAATTGCGCGTGGACTGATAGCTCCTTGATCTCGTACGAACTGGGCGGCAGCGGGCGCGACGCCGAGCCGTACGGATGCCGCAGAGCCGGACACGGCATGGCAACTTCCTTGAGGAGTGCTCGCATCTCGCCCCCGCGCGGCGGAGTGGCGGGGAACTTGCCGCTGTAGCGCAGCAGACGGGCGATCTCTTGACGCGCGTGCCAAGGGAAGTCCCCCAGAGCGTATAGCACGAAGAGCTCATTCTCGGATTGGAGCCCTCCTTTGCCCCTGACGGCCCGCCATAAAAAACCGCAACTCGTGCACCCGGCAGCCCGGGGGCTGACAGATGCACGAGTTTGAGCGGTATTTGACGGCTTAAAACCCTGCCTGCTTAGATACCCAGATCCTTCAGCAGGCCATCCAGCACGTCTTCGTTCAGGTGCAGCTTGCTGGCAACCTGCTCGACGGCGTTGAGGATTTGCGGGTTTTGCAAGGCGCTTTGAATCGCCTTGGTCACCGGCGGGCTCGACAAAATGCTTTGCAGACGACCACTCAGCCAGGTGGGCAGATTGATCGAACCGCTGTTCAAGATACTCAAACCACTCGACACGGCACCACTGGCCGAGGCCGTGGGTGTCG
>PLYM01000130.1 GCA_003153375.1 Planctomycetaceae bacterium | reverse complement strand
TGCGGCTTCGGACAGTAGAACTAGTAAGTGCTGTACAATGCGGCACACAGCAAGTGCACGCATATCACGTCTAAGGCGGTTTCCATGGCTCGCGTTCCTCGGATCAGGGGCACCTATCACGACGCGCGCCGGTTTGGCGCCACCCCAAGGCGCCGATTCACGGGTCGCCGTTTATCGCTCGAGGCACTCGAAGCCCGCCGGTTGCTCACGGCCACGGTCGAGGACGCTTACGCCACAGCCTCCGAGACCGTGCAGGCTGCCATCAACGACGGCGCCCTGCTCGTGGATCCCACGAATCTCTCGATCGCATCCGTCGCCGGCATCGACCCCACGGCCGTGAACGTCGACCAGGCCGGCGAAATTGAAAGTTACGTTCAGGTGAACTCGCTCGATGACACGACGTTACTAGCTATCGTCGCGGCCGGCGGCCGAGTTACAAGCACGGATCCGTACTCCATGGTCGCGAACGCCTGGATCAAGCCGGCTGACGTCAACGCGATTCGCGCCGTGCCGGGGGTGACCACCATCTATCTGCCCACTCTCTGCTGGACCGATGATCCAACGTGGCTGGCAACCGCTGGCAATCAGCCGCCCACGTTGGCGACGCCTCCGACGATCACTACGGGCACCACGTTCCCCAGCGGCTCCTCGACGGAGATTAACGGCCTGGCCGCGGTGCTTGCCATGCCGGGAGTGCCTGACGACGCACCGTTCGACGATTCATGGTTGTTGTCCGGCGCCGAGTGTTCGATTCGTGTCAGCCTGCGAGCGGTGGACATGAAGGGAAATCCGATCAGTCAGGTACAGGTTGGTCAACAGTTCCAAATCGAGGAGTTTGTCACCGATACCACTCCCAATCCGGAAGGCGTATTCTCGTTTCTCAACAACCTGAACTTCAACGCCGCACTCGCAAGTTCGAGTGGTCCGATCACTTTTCCGCCCGGCTTTCCGTGTACCTTTCCGGGCGATTCCTCGCCGGGCGTACTCAACGCCGGCGCGGTGCTCTCGCTGGCGTCAACCGATGGCAGCGACTGGAAGCTCTTCACCGCAACCTTAACCGCCAAGGCCGCCGGACAACTTACAGTTTCCACGTCCGACGACGGCCTACCGGGCCATGATTTACTCGTTTTCGAGAGCCTCGATCTGGTCGCCATCGACAATATCGACTTTGGCTCGCTCAATCTGACGATCGTCGACGCTCCGGCCGATAGCTCAAGCAGCCCACCGAGCAATGCTGACGTCCCAGCGGTCCCCAGTAGCGCGGCGCCGCTGCCCGCCAACTCGAACCAGCCCGAAGCCACTGCAGCACCCACGATTTCGGATGCGAACGCCGGAAGTGCGCCGATCGTTCAAACGCAGATACCGAACGTGCCGCAATCTGCGCCGCCGGTTCCATTGAGCTCTCCAGTTGTCGCTCCGGTCGCCAGCAGCACCCCGCTTCTGCCCACGTCGTCGAACGCGACTGCAGCTCCTGTCACTTTGCCGGCGAGTTCTGATGCGAACGCCGCGGTCGAGCCGGCCGCGCCACCGCAAACGTCCCCGGACTCTTCGCGCACTGCTGACTGCGCATCGGCCGCCAGTACCACTTCCTCCGTTGTGGCCGGCTTGTCGCCAGCCGCCGCCGCGATCGCCTTGCCGACGCCGGAGATTTCGAATTCGAGCGCTGCGACCGCAGCGCCTGTCCACTCGCGAATCGATCCCGCGCCGGCGGCCGATTCCTTCAACGCGATCGTTTCCGCGAGGCTCTCTTCCGGAGTGCTCAGTGAGCCGCCTGGAATAGCATCGACCAGCCCGAATCTCGCCGCCAGCCCGATCGTGAGCTTGGTCGATGCAATCGCCGTCGCCGAGCAGCGCAAGAGCGACAATCAGCCAGCCGTTACCATGCTCCAATTGCGCCCGGGAAGTGGCCTATAATGCGCGAGCGCACGGACACACGAACGAGAGCGTTCTTGCCACTCACGCGGCGGATCAGCGTGCCACTTCCTCGGCCAACACGCACCGCAGTCCCACCGCGTCATCCTTCAACTCGCGCGGGGCCGCTCGGCGGTAGGCGCTGGTGAGCTTGGCGGCGGGATCTTTCCAACTGCCGCCGCGCAGGACGCGGGGGCCCATGTTGCCGGCGCTGGTGAAGCCGGTGGTCCAGGCGATGCCATCGGCCGGGGCGCCGTCATAGTTGGCGTGCCAGATGTCGGAGCACCACTCCCAGAGATAGCCGTGCACGTCGAACAACTGCCAGGCGTTGGGCCGCTTGGCGCCGACGGCCGGGTCGTTGCCGGCGGCGTTGTGCGTGCTCCAGGCATAGTCGCCCAGGGCCTGCGGGTCGTCGCCGAAGGAGTAGAGCGTGGTCGTGCCCGCGCGGGCGGCGTACTCCCACTCGGCTTCGCTCGGAAGTCGCACGACCTGAGTCGGTCCGATCAGCTTCGCCTCACGCAAGCGATCGGTCACCTTGCGGCAGAACTCGACGGCGTCGTCAAAGCTGAGCATCTCGACCGCGTTGCGCGGTCCTTTCCAGCGGCTTGGGTTGGCTCCCATTACGGCCTGCCAGAGATTTTGCGGCACTTCGTAGCGAGCCATGGCAAACGCATGACCCAGCGTCACGCGGTGCGGCGGCGCTTCGGCCGGCTCGCCGCCGTCGCGGCCCATCTGAAACGTGGCCGGAAACGGCCCACGGCCTGGCGTCAGCTCGACAAACTCGCCGCGAAACGTCTTGAGCAACGCCAACTCGCCAGCATCCGGCTCGGCCGCCGCGACCGTGCCGGCCAGCGAAAGTACTGCCAGCAACGTCAGCGCATGTTCTGAAACATGCACCAGCCGCGAAACAAGCGCGATGCGCGAACCTACGTCGCGCCGCGGGCGGCATTCAGCGAGGGCGGCCATTGGCAGCGTCGTCCGAGGCGGAAGAAAGGACATTGCCGGCCTTGAACGCCGCGGCCATGGCCAGCGGCACCTCGGCCTCGGCCAGCACCACCTGCGCCCGGTTCTGAGCCACGCGGGCCTTCATCTCCTGCTCGCGGGCAATCGCGTTGGCGCGCCGCTCTTCGGCTTTGGCTCGGGCCACGCGCGTGTCGGCCTCGGCCTGGTCGGCCTGCAAACGAGCGCCGATGTTCTCGCCCACGTCGATATCGGCGATATCGATCGACACGATCTCGAACGCCGTGTGGGCATCGAGCCCTCGATCGAGCACGGCCTTCGAGATGCGATGCGGATTCTCCATCACCTCCAGGTGACTCTCCGACGAGCCGATCGAGGTGATGATGCCCTCGCCCACCCGCGCGATGATCGTTTCCTCGGTGGCGCCGCCAATCAACTGGGCCAGGTTGGTGCGCACGGTCACGCGAGCGCGAATTCGCAGCTCGACGCCGTTCTTGGCTACGGCGCTCAGGTGCGATTTTTTCGACTTCACCGGGTCGGGACAGTCGATCACTTTCGGATTCACGCTCGTGCGGACGGCCTCGAGCACGTCGCGGCCGGCCAGGTCGATGGCCGCCGCGCGATCGAAATCCAAATCGATGTCGGCCCGGTGGGCGGCGATGATGGCATTGATCACGCCCGGCACGTTGCCGCCGGCCAGATAATGGGCCTCGAGGCGGCGCGTCGTGATCCCGGTCGTCGGATCGCTGCCCACGCCGGCTTGCAAAGCCATGATCTTGCCCTGCAGGATGACCCGCGAATTCACTTGCCGCAGGCTCATGCCAATCAGGGTCATCAGGCTCACGTGAGCATTCGACATGTAAGCCTGGAACCACAGCCGGCCATAGGTCAACACTGCCATGGCGAACATGAAGAAGAAAATGACCAGCAACCCGCCGAAGATCAGAATCGACAAGCGGATCGACTCCAGCGGATTGGCCCCGGGAGCTTGAGCCAATAGTTCGGGCCACCAGGCTGTCATTGCAAACCTCGCTGTGCGGCAAACAAGAAGGCCAGCCCGAGGGCCAGCTTCGATCAGCATATCCGAGCCGCTGCCGCGCGAATAGCAGCAGTTTCAACGGGCGTTGGCGATAAGATGGAACCCAGAGGGGCTCGGCTCACTCGATCCAACCGCCCCCCAACACGCGCGAGCCATCGTAGCAAACCACGGCCTGCCCCGGCGCAACGCCATACTGGGTCTCGTCAAAGACGACCGCCAGGCGGTCATCGGGCAAAGCCGTGACGGTGGCGGCGACCGGCGGAGAGTTGTAGCGGATCTTGGCCTGGCACGGCTGGCCCGCGTGGGGCGGATCGACCAGCCAGTTGGTGCTGCCTGCCGAGAGCTCGCGGCGAGCCAGCTCGTCCTTGGTGCCCAACACCACCCGGTTCGTGTCGCTCTCCAGGCGAATGACGAACCGCGGCTCGCCCAGGGCGATGCCCAAACCCTTGCGCTGCCCGATCGTGAATCGTTCCAGACCGTCGTGCGTGCCGACCACGCGGCCGTCGCTGGTCACCACCTCGCCGGCGCTGGCACTGTCGCCGCGTTTGCTGCGAATGAACTCGGCATGATCGCCACCCGGCACAAAGCAAATCTCCTGGCTGTCGCGCTTGTCGGCCACGCGCAGATCGAGCTCGTGTGCCAGCCGGCGAATCTCGGACTTGCGATAACCCCCGATCGGCAGCATCATCCGCGAGAGCAGCCGCGACTCGATGCCGAACAGCACATAGGACTGGTCCTTGGTTTCATCCAAACCCCTGCACAGGGCCATCTCATTCGAGCCGGCCGGCAGCAATTGGGCATAGTGGCCCGTGGCCACGAACTCGGCGCCCACGCTGTCGGCATAGTCGAACAGCCGGCCGAACTTGATCCAGTTGTTGCACATCACGCAGGGGTTCGGCGTGCGTGCGGCGGTGTACTCCTCGATGAAGTAATCGATGATGCGCCCGAAATCTTGTTGAAAATCGACCGCATAGAAGGGGATGTCGAGCTGATCGGCCACTCGTCGCGCGTCCTGAGCGTCGCTGGCCGTGCAACAGCCCTGTTTATGATCGGCCCGCGCGCCGATGATCGGCAGCAAGGAATTCGCCGCCGGTTTTTCGCTCGCGCAGCTCGCGGCCGTCAGCGGCTCGCCGTGCCGCATGAAGACGCCGACGATCTCGTGGCCGGCGGCGCGCAGCAAGTGCGCCGCCACACTGCTGTCGACTCCGCCCGACATGGCCAACACGACGCGCGCCACGAAAAATGCCCCCTGAAACCCCGCGTTTCCCGCTGATCACGACGAATCAAGTCTATCCGTGCCATCAGGATCGGACAACCGAAGGCGCGAGCCCGGGAATCGGGGTGCCGCGGGGAATCTGCTTCGTGGCCTGCCGAATGCGGCGTCACTGCGGGGCGTGCTGGCCGACATATCCTGGCCCCGGGGTCAGAACCATGACGTCGGCCTCTGGAAATAGCCGCTCCAACTGTTGCTTCTTACCCGCCACTTCGTCTTCCTTCTCGACGACGACCGAGATCCGTTCCACTCCGGCCTCGCCCAGGATGCGAATCGGCCACGGCGCTGGCGATCCAAACAGCGTGCGCTGAGAAACCGGCAAGTCGTGCCAATATGCTGCCTGTGCCCCAACCCAGGCCAGCGCCGCGCGGCGCTCCATGATCCATTTCAACGGTGGGAAAACGCCCAGCCCAATCGCCGTCACCACGACGAACAGCGTCCGCAGGCGATAGGCGAACCAGCGACGTTTGAGGGCGGCGGGCATGAAGCGCCTCAGCGCATGAAAAGCCAGAGCAACACACCGGCGAGAATCGTACCGATCATCCCCAGCACGGCATCGCGCCAACTCCAGGGAACGTAGCGTTTGTTGGTGCGGTTCATAGGTAGACCTCAGGCGCGG
>PLYM01000138.1 GCA_003153375.1 Planctomycetaceae bacterium | reverse complement strand
AATCAGGCTGTGACAGAGCACTAGCGGCGTGGAGGCACCAGCAGGTGCGACAGACCATGTCGCTCGATCAGACGCCGCAAGCGGTGGCGTTCGACGTCGAGCACGCGGGCTGCCGCCGATTGATTGCCACCGGCCGCCTTGAGCACACGGGCGATCAGCATCCGCTCCGCTTCGGCCAGTGACGGCACGGCGTCGACGGCATTCGACGCGAAACTCGCGGCGCGGCCGGCCGCCTCGCGCACTTCGTCCGGCAGGTGTTCCACGTCGATCATGCGCTCGGGACAGTACAAGAACGCGCGCTCCAACGCGTTGCGCAATTCGCGAACATTGCCGGGCCAATCGTAGCGCACGAGCAGATCGCCGACGCGCGGCGACAGCGCTTTGGCCGGCTCGTCGTACAGCCGCGCGAATTCCTGCATGAAGTGCGCCGAGAGCCGAGTGATGTCGTCGTGCCGCTCGCGCAGCGGGCGAATGGTCAGACGCACGACGTTGATGCGAAAGTAAAGATCCTGCCGAAAGGTGCCCGCACGCACCATCGAGGCCAGGTCGCGGTGCGTGGCGGCAACGATCCGCACGTCGATTGCGATCGGCTCGACGCCGCCCACGGGCACGACCGTGCGCTCCTGCACCGAACGCAGCAGCTTGGCCTGCACCGCCAACGGCAATTCGCCGATTTCGTCCAGAAACAACGTGCCACCATCGGCGCAGCGCAACATGCCCAGCCCGGCCACGACGGCGCCGGTGTACGCGCCTTTGACGTGACCGAACAATTGCGATTCGATCAGCTCGTTGGAAAATGCCGTGCAATCGACCGGCACGAAGGGGCGCGCCGCTCGCAGGCTGCAAGCGTGGATCTCGCGGGCAGCCATTTCCTTGCCCACGCCTGTCTCGCCTTCGATCAACACCGTCGCCCCGCGCGGCGCAATGGTGTTGATCTCCCCGCGCAGGCTGCGAGTCGCCTGGCTATCCCCCACCAAAAGGGTTTTTGCGTTCGGCCCGCGTGGGGGGATCGACGCGCCGGCACGGGATGCTGTCTGGGTCCGCGACATGTGGTCCGCCATAAGCAACTCCCGCCGGCCCGCCGGCGTGACTCGCAAGGAGAGAGTCCGGGGGCAGACAGCGGTCCATCGCGTCATGAAAACGCGACAATATCCATGGACGATTGCAATTGGCCACCGGGCCCCGCAATGCACGATGTTAACGGACCGCAGGGTGATTTAAAAGTTTTTTTCTGAAATCAGAGATATTTTTTTGGCCGCGCAAGATCTGTTGTGATTGTGTGAGCGTAGCGTCGTTCTTCTGCTCGCAGCCAGCCCGGGTCAACTTCTGCCAAAATGGCACCAGCTTGCCGCTGGACCGGCATCAGTGGGAGGGGGTTGAATCCAGTTTTCTCCTGTAAGTGCTCGTTCGGCCGTCTCTTAGGCCTCGATTGTGAAGCTTGGCACAAACCTTGCTTAAACAGCCAGCGCTCCGGCTTGCCGTCTGCCATTTATGGCGTGTCGTGGCCCGCGGGCGTCTCGCGATCGAGGCGTCCTACGCAGGCCAGGTTTGTCGCCCACGAGAGCGATGAGCCGTCCGGAGTTCTGACCGAAACAACCCGATTCCGGCTGAAATAGCCCAGATTCCGACCGAGATAGGAGGATCACCGCGTGGTAAAGCAAATGGTCTTTGATGAAGAGGCGCGTAAGGCGTTGGCCGCCGGCGTGACCAAGTTGGCGCGTGCCGTGCGAAGTACGCTGGGCCCCCGAGGCCGCAACGCGGTGCTCGACAAGGGCTGGGGCTCGCCCAAGGTCACCAAAGACGGTGTGACCGTCGCCGAGAACGTCGAGCTGGACGACCCCTACGAGAACCTGGGCGCGCAGCTCGTCAAGGAAGCCGCCAGCAAGACGAACGACGTGGCGGGCGATGGCACGACCACGGCCACGGTGCTCGCCGAAGGCATCTTCAAGGAAGGTTTGAAGATGATCGCCGCCGGCGCCGACCCAATGGCCCTGGCTCGCGGCATCAACAAGGCCGTCGAGGCGATCAGCGAAGCCATTTCCAAAATGGCCACGCCGATCAACGAAAAGAGCAAGAAGGAGATCATGCAGGTCGCCACAATCGCCGGCAACAACGATCCGACGATCGGCAGCGTGCTGGCCGACGCCTTTCTGAAGGTTGGCAAGAACGGCGTGATCACGGTCGAAGAAGGTCGCCAGTCCGAGACCTATGTCGAAGTGGTCGAGGGCATGCAGTTCGATCGCGGCTATCTCTCGCCGCACTTCGTCACCGATCAGGACAACCAGACCTGCGAGTTGGAAAACACGTTGATCCTGATCTACGAGGAAAAAATCTCCAGCGCCAAGAGCCTGGTGCCGCTGCTCGAGGCCGTGAGCAAGGCCAACAAGCCGCTGCTGATCATCGCCGAGGACGTTGAAGGCGAGGCCCTGGCCACGCTGGTGGTCAACAAGATGCGCGGCATCTTGAACGTCTCGGCCGTCAAGGCTCCCGGCTATGGCGATCGCCGCAAGGCCATCCTCGGCGACCTGGCCATCCTCACCGGTGGCACGGCCATCTTCAAGGACCTGGGCATCTCGCTCGATGCCGTCAAGTTGTCCGACCTGGGCAAGGCCAAGAAGGTCACGATCGACTCCGAGAACACGACCGTGGTCGGCGGAGCCGGCAAGAAGGAGGCCATCGAGGGTCGGGCCGAGCAGATTCGCCAGGAAATCACGGTGACCGACAGCGAGTACGATCGCGAGAAGCTGCAAGAGCGGTTGGCCAAGCTGGCCGGCGGCGTGGCGCAGATTCATTGCGGTGCGGCCACCGAAACCGAAATGAAGGAACGCAAGGCCCTGTTGGAAGACGCCAAGTCGGCCACGCAAGCCGCGCTCGAAGAAGGCATCGTACCCGGCGGCGGTGTGGCGCTGATCCGCAGCGAGCATGCCCTGTCGAAGCTTTCCTTGAAGGGCGACGAAAAGCACGGCGCGGACATTGTCCGCAACGTGCTCGATTACCCGCTGCGCTGGATTGCCCAGAATGCGGGCCATGACGGCGCCGTGGTGGTCAATCGCGTGCGGCAGCTCAAGGGCAAGAACGAAGGCTACGACGCCGACAAGGACGTTTATGGCGACATGATCGAAGCCGGGATTATCGATCCGGCCAAGGTCGTGCGCACGGCCTTGCACAACGGCGCCAGCGTGGCGGCCTTGCTGCTGACGACCGAGTCGCTGATCACCGAAGTTCCCAGCGAAGAAGAGGCTGGCGACCATGATCACCATGACCACGGCATGGGCGGCGGCATGGGCGGAATGGGCGGAATGGGTGGCATGGGCGGCATGATGTAAATCGGCCCGCCACGTTCCCGCTCCTGGTCAACACACTAACAAACAGCTTTTTAAATCGAAGGATTCAATCATGGCTCATCTCCGTTTGCGTCCGCTTGAAGATCGCGTGGTGGTCGAACCGCAAGAGGCCGAAGAGCGCACAGCCGGCGGCATCGTGCTGCCCGACACGGCCAAAGAGAAGCCGCAGCGCGGCACCGTCCTCTCCGTGGGCCCCGGCAAATTGCTCGACAGCGGCAGTCGCAGTCAGTTGCTGGTCGGCGTCGGCGACGTCGTCATCTTCGGAAAATACTCGGGCAGCGACATCGAAGTTGGCGGCAAGGACGTGAAGATTCTTCGCGAGAGCGAAATCCTGGCCAAGGTGGTGTAGTCCGCTCGACCGACCGAACCAAAACATCATTCACATTCCCTTAACGAGGAACCGCCATCGTGGCAAAGCAATTACTGTTCGAAGATACCGCCCGCGCCCGCATGTTGCGCGGCGTTGAAAAACTGGCCGACGCCGTGGCCGTCACGATGGGCCCGACGGGCCGCAACGTGATCATCGACAAGTCGTTCGGCGGACCGACGGTGACCAAAGACGGTGTCACGGTCAGCAAGGAAGTCGAACTCGAGGATCGTTTCGAGAACATGGGCGCCAAGCTGGTCAACGAAGTCGCCTCGAAGACTTCGGACATCGCCGGCGACGGCACCACGACCGCCACGGTGCTGGCTCGCGCGATCTTCAAGGAAGGCATTCGCAACGTGGCCGCCGGCAGCAATCCGACGGCCGTGCGTCGCGGCATCGAAAAGGCCGTGGCCGCCGCGATCGAAAAGTTGCACGCCATGGCCAAGCCCGTCTCGAAGAAAGATGAGATCGCCCAGGTCGGCGCCATCAGCGCCAACAACGACCCCGAAATCGGCGAGTTGTTGGCCGACGTGATGGAAAAGGTCGGCAAGGACGGCGTGATCACGGTCGAGGAAGGCAAGACCACGGAAACGACCAAGGAATTGGTCGAGGGCATGCAGTTCGACAAGGGTTACTCCTCGCCCTATTTCATCAATCGCCCGGGCGAGATGGATTGCCAGTTGGAAGACGCCGCGATCCTGATCCACGAGAAGAAAATCAGCAACCTCCGCGAGTTGGTGCCGCTGTTGGAAAAGGTGGCCCACTCCGGTCGGCCGCTGTTGATCATTGCCGAGGACGTCGAGGGCGAGGCCCTGACCACGCTGGTCGTGAACAAGCTCCGCGGCGTGCTCAACATCTGTGCCGTCAAGGCTCCTGGCTTCGGCGATCGTCGCAAGGCCATGCTCGGCGACATCGCCGTGCTGACCGGTGGCACGCTGATCAGCGAGGACCTGGGTCTGAAGCTCGAGAACCTGGGCCTGGAGCACTTGGGTCGCGCCAAGCAGGTCACGGTCGACAAGGATTCGACCACGATCGTCAAGGGCGCCGGCAAGACGGCCGAGATTCAGGGCCGCATTCAGCAGATTCGCAATCAGCTCGATGCCACCGAGAGCGAATACGACAAGGAAAAGTTCCAGGAGCGGCTGGCCAAGCTGACCGGAGGCGTGGCGATCATCTCGGTCGGCGCCGGCACCGAGTCGGACATGAAGCAGAAGAAAGCCCGCGTCGAGGATGCCTTGCACGCCACGCGTGCCGCGGTCGAGGAAGGCATTTTGCCGGGTGGCGGCGTGGCCCTGTTGCGATGCCGCGACGTGGTCGAGCAAGTGCGTGCTCATGCCAAGGGTGACGAGAAGATCGGCGTCGACATCGTGTTGCACGCTCTGGCCGCGCCCATGAAGCAGATTGCCGACAACTGCGGTATCGACGGCTCGGTGGTCGTCGACGAGGTGAGCCAGAAGCCCACCAACACCGGCTACGACGCCAACGCCGGCAAGTACGTCGACATGGTCAAGGCCGGCATCATCGACCCGGTCAAGGTGGTCCGCAGCGCTCTGAGTAATGCGGCCAGCATTGCCGGACTGATGCTCACGACCGAGGCCTTGGTCACGACGTTGGATAAGGACGACAAAGCCCGCAATCGCGTCGAAGGCAGCATTCGCTAAGCGTTCGACGAAACCGCGGACTCGATAAAGCTCGCGCGACGGGCCACTTCGGTACCCCCTGAAGTGGCCCGTTGGCGGCGCGGGCTGCCCCCCCGGGTCTCGAATTGCTACATACGCCCTTGGCCGAGCGCCCTATAATTTAGCAAGATATCGGAACGGAGAGATTTCGCATCCAAGCCATGGCGCCAATGGCCGGAAAACGTGACTACTACGAAGTCCTCGGGATCGAACGGTCCGCCACGGACAAAGTGATCGCCGACGCCTATCGGAAGCTGGCGATCCGCCATCACCCGGACAAAAACCCGGGTGACGAAGAAGCCATCGTTCGCTTCAAGGAAGCGGCCGAGGCCTTCGAGATCCTGGGCGATAAGGACAAGCGGGCCCGCTACGACAAATTCGGCCACGCCGGCGTCGAAGGCTCGGCCCGCTCGCGGCAATTCAACGACGTCAACGACATCTTTTCCGCATTCGGCGACATTTTCGGCGATAGCGGTCTGGGCGATCTGTTTGGCGGTGGCCGGCAGCGCGTCAACAAAGGGGGCGACGTCCGTTGCGACGTGACGATCGACCTCATGGAAGCCGCGCGGGGCGTTGTCAAAACGATCGAGTTCGAGCGTCACGAGGTTTGCGAAACGTGCCAGGGTTCGGGCGCCAAGGCTGGCTCGGCACGCGTTCGCTGCACCTACTGCGGCGGTCGCGGCCAGGTGGTACAGGCCACGGGCATCTTTCGCGTGCAGACGACCTGCCCCTCGTGTCGCGGCGCGGGTTCGACCGTCAAGGATCCTTGCAACACTTGCCGGGCTTCGGGCTATGTGCTGAAACGAGTCAAGCGCGACATTCAGATTCCCGCCGGCATCGACGACCAGATGCGGGTCCGCGTGCCGGGCGAGGGCGAGCCCAGCCCCAACGGCGGGCCGCGCGGCGATTGCTATTGCTTCATCACGGTCAAGGAACACTCGCTGTTTCAGCGCGAAGGTCAGCACCTGATCATTCGCGTGCCGATTTCCTATTCGCAAGCGACGCTGGGCACCAAGATTCAGGTGCCCACGCTCGACGGGAAGCACGATCTGAAGATTCCCTCGGGCACGCAGACGGGCGAGGTTTTCAAGCTGCGGGGACGCGGCATGCCGAGCCCTCGCTCGCGCGACGTCGGAGATCTACTGGTTCAAGTCAACATCGAGGTTCCCAAGGTTCTCAGTGAGCGGCAGGAGGAGTTGTTGCGGGAATTGGCCGAGCAGGAACATGCCAACGTCAGCCCGCACCGTAAAAGCTTTTTCGACAAGGTGCGCCAATACTTCGGCGAAAGTTGAGCCACCTTGGCGCGTCTTGAACGCCCGGGGGCGGAGGTTTGAAATATGTCGAAACATCACGACCATTCATTTTCGGGTGCCGATGAAGGGCCCGATGCCGACGTTCAGGCCGGCGGCGCCGACGCGGCGTTCGAAGCCAGCGAGGTCGAAATCTCGAAGTTGCGGGCCGATCTTGAGGACGCCAGCGACCGCGTGTTGCGCGCCCAGGCCGAACTCGAAAACTTTCGCAAGCGGACCCGCCGCGAGATCGACGACGAGCGGCGCTATGCCGCGCTGCCGCTGCTGCGCGACCTGCTGCCGGTGCTCGACAACATTCATCGGGCCATCGCGGCGGCCGACACCTCGGCCGGCGGCGCCAGCGTGCTCGACGGCGTGCGGCTGATTGCCCAGAACCTCGAGGGCGTGCTCAGCCGTTACGATTGCAAGCGAATCGACGCCCTGGGAAAACCGTTCGATCCCAGTTTCCACGAGGCGATCTCACAGCAACCGACCAACGAGGTTCCGCCGGGCACCGTCACTCTGGTGGCCCAGGATGGTTACACGCTGCACGATCGGGTTATTCGGCCGGCGCAAGTCCTGGTTTCCACATCGCCCACGGCTTGAGGAAGGCCCATGCCCACTTACGATTATCTGTGCGACGCCTGCGGTCATAAGTTCGAATTATTTCAGTCGATCAACGACCCCTTGCAGCGCAAGTGCCCCGCGTGCAAGAAGCTGAAGCTGCGACGCTTGTTCGGCACCGGCGCCGCCGTGATGTTCAAGGGCTCGGGTTTTTACACCACCGACTACCGCAGCGAATCGTACAAGAAGGCCGCCAGCGCCGACGCCAGCAACGGCGAGGGCAAATCGTCCAAGAGTTCCGACAGCTCGGGCGCAGCGAGCAAGAGCGAGTCGGGCTCCTCAGGCAAAAGCGATTCCGGCTCGTCGAGCAAGAGTGAGAGTTCTTCGTCCGGCAAAGGCTCCTCGTCTGAAAGGGGCTCGTCGTCCGATAAGGGCGGCAAGAGCAAGTCGGATAAGTAGCAGCACGCGACCAGCGGCTCGCCGCGGCCACGCGCCGGCGCGAGATCGCGAAGGCAACTTCGATGCGTTGTCCAACCTGCCACGTCGAATTCGCTGTCGAGACCAGCCGCTCGATGCCGTTTTGCAGCCCGCGCTGCAAACAGATCGATTTGAAGCGCTGGCTGGGCGAGGAAATCTCGCTCCCCTATGGCGAAGCCTCGGACGAAGACCCGCGGTCGCGAGATTCCGCCGACTCCGATCACGACGACTAACCGCCGGCGGCGTTCAAGTTCGCGCGGCCCTCTGCCACTCGCCGCAGCGGCGCGTTACGTAACCCCTCGATTTCCTATTCTTAGCCAGTTCTCTAGACCGTATAATTGCCGCCGACCGCTGGGTCGAGGTGAGAAATCGGGTCGGGAGAGTTTTCGCTGATGGCAGAAGATCGTGGCACGCTGCGTGCAATTTCCTGGTTCGAGGTCTTTCCCGGCCTGCGCCTGTTTTCCGCCCTGCGGCTGGCCCTCCGCTTTCGGGCGCTGCTGCTGGCCGCCGCGGCCCTGGTGCTGGTCTCGGCCGGTTGGCACGCGACGGGCTGGCTGTTCTCCGACTCGAGCAATGAGGTGCTTCGCCAGCACATCGCGGCCAACGACTCCTGGCCCTGGGACGATCCGATCGTGGCCCCGTCGCTGGGCGAACTGCTCTCTCCGGCCGACTGGCGCGAGCAAAGCCCGCTGCTGATCGCCTGGCAACAAATGACAGCGCCGTTCTCGGCGATGTTCGATCCAGGAATCACCTTCACGCAATTCGCCTACCTGCTCACCGGTTCGCTGTGGAGTCTGCTGGTCTGGGCGTTGTTCGGCGGGGCGATCTCGCGTCAGGCCGCGATGATGTTCTCGCGCCAGGAAAACGTCTCCTGGAAACAGCTCATCCGTTTTGTCGTGCCGCGTTGGCCTGCCTATTTCGTGGCCCCCCTGTTTCCGATCGGGGGCGTGTTCCTGATGGCTGCCAGTCTGGCCCTGGTGGGGCTGTTGCTGCGATCAGGCGCCGGCCTGCTCGTGGCCGGCATCTTCTGGTGGCTGGTGCTGTTCGTCGGCTTCCTGATGGCCTTTCTGTTGCTTGGGCTGTTCTTTGGCTGGCCCCTGATGTGGGGCACGATCAGCGCCGAGGGCACCGATTCGTTCGGGGCCTTGAGCCACTCTTATTCCTATGTCTATCAACGCCCGCTGCAATATCTGCTCTATGCCACGAGCGCCGCGGTGATCGGCTGGCTGGGGTGGTATCTGGTGTCGCTGTTCACGCTGTGGATCATCGACCTGTCCGACTGGGGCGTCTCCTGGGGCTCGACGGCCGTCGGCTTGCGCGAGGCCGTCACGGCCAGCGAGTCGGGCACGATGGCCGGCTACGGCGCGCAACTGATTCGCTTTTGGACGTCGTGCCTGTTCATGCTCGTCACGGCCTTCCTGATCAGCTACTTGTGGTCGGCCACGACCGTGATTTACTTCCTGCTCCGCCGGCTGGTCGATGGCGTTGAACTCGACGAAGTCTTCACGCCCGAGGAGCGAGCGCTGCACTCGCTGCCGCCCCTCAAGACCGGCGCCGACGGCGTCTCCGAACCCGCCGACGAACCCGAGGGCGCCCGGCAATAAGCCGCCGCGCGGTTCTGCAACCGTCCTCGGCCACAACGGTCAGCGGCGCGACCACTCCGCCAGCGCCGTGCGGTTCTCGTGGACCTTTTCGAAGGCGCGGTAGGTGTCGTCGATGTCCTCGCGAGGGCCGAGGAACATCGCTTGCTCCAGCCACAGCGCTTGCTCCTGGCACAGCAGGTCGCTGTTCGGATAACGCGCCTGCTGGTAGTCCAGCCCCTCGGCGATGCCCGGCAGGTAAGGACCGAACGCACGATTGCGAAACATCGGCTGCTGCGGCAGCGAGAAACCATAGCCCGGCGAGCAGGGAACTCCCTCGGCGCGCAACGCCTCGATGATCGCGGCGCGGGGGGCGCCAAACTCCCGGCCATCGATACGCAGCATGAACAGGTGGTAGGCGTTCCGGGTGCAGAAGTCAGGACGCTGTTGCGGATGGATACCCGGCAGGTCCTTGAGTCGTCGCGCGAGGTACTGGCCGTTCGCGTCGCGCGTCTTCGTCTGCTCATCGAGCCGTTCGAGCTGCGCATTGAGCAAGGCTCCTTGCAATTCGCCCAGCCGATAATTGCCGGAAATCAGATGGTGCTCGTACCACACGCCGGTCGGAATACGCCCGCAATTGTGTAGCGACCGACACTCGGCAGCCAACTTGGCATCGTTCGTCGTGAGCAGTCCGCCTTCGCCGCACGTCAGATTCTTGCTCGATTGAAACGAGAAGGACGCCAGTTGCGACAGGCTGCCCACGGGCCCGCTCTTGGAACTCGCGCCGTGAGCATGCGCGGCATCTTCGATGACCAGCAAATCGTGCTTGCGGGCGATGGCCATGATCGCATCCATATCGGCCACTTGACCGGCAAAATGGACCGGGATGATGGCCCGCGTGCGAGGCGTGATCGCGGCTTCGACCGCGCGGGGATCGAGATTGAACGTGGCCAGGTCGACGTCCGCGAACACGGGAACCATGTTGGCTTCGATCACCGCCGACGCCGTCGAAAAGAACGTGTAGGGCGGAACGATCACTTCGCTTCCGGCTTCCAGCCCCGCGGCCATCAGTCCCAGACGCAGCGACACGGTGCCGTTGACGATCGCGATGCCGTACTGGCAGCCGTGCATGGCGGCAAATCGCTCTTCGAATTCGCTGACTTCCTTGCCATCGAGCCGACCCCAGCGTCCGCTGCGAAGCGCGCCCAACACGCGCGCTTCCTCGCGTTCTCCGAAAATGGGCCACGATGTAAAAGGGCGTTCCCGGACGGGACGGCCTCCCAGCAGTGCGAGTTGTTGTGACATGGTGCGATATCGCGTTCGGTCTTAAAAAGTCTTGCCCAGATAAATATTGCCGCCCGTCGCTGTGCCCCGGCGGGCTAATTCCTTAAACCCCAGTCGCTCATAAAAACCCAGGGCCGGCGTGTTGAGCACGCTGACGCACAAATGGACTCCCGGCGAACCGCGCTGGTGCAGTCGGTCCATCAATTGCTCCATCATTTGCCGGCCGACTCCCTGCCCCCGAGCCCGTTCGAGCAGATCAATGTGCATGTGCGAGGGATACGCCTCGTACGGTTCGGGGCAAAAGTAGTCGGGTTGATGATAACAAGAATGGACCGCTTGCGCGCGCGTCCAGGTGGCGGAATCGCCGGGCTGCAGCGGAAATTGCTCGCACAATCGCGGCCGCCAATCCTGATCGTACCGTGCATAGAACTTGCGTGAATCAAGCGCCGCCAGCGCATAGCCACAAACGCCCTGATCATCTTCCGGCACCAGGCACAGCTCGGGCTCATAGGCGAGATACGGGCCCACGAAGATTCTTCCCAGCGCGTCCGGGTCATCGTGGTAAAAAGGCTCGCCGTCCCGCCCATGATCGCCCGTCTTCAGGCACACGTAGTAAGCCGCGGCCTGATCGCCGGGCTGCGCGAGGCGTATGGCGAAGTTGCTCAATGGCTTTCCAGTGCGCCGGCAGATATTATCGAAAGGCGAGAGTGCAGTGGGGCGAAACCAGCGGCGCGAAGCGGAGCGAAGCGGAGCGTGGGCTTGTTCGCGACCTGGTTCCTCACCGGTCGGTCGCCATCCAAGAAACTACTCCAGACCCGTTGCTTTTGCCAGCCCCGAATTTCCTGGACGAAGCGACGGGTATGATCGGTACAGTTTATTGAAAGCCCTTGGGAGAGACGAATGACGCGAGCGAACGATTATCGGTTGATGGCGCCAACGTTGGGGATGCTGTTTTTGCTGATCGTGGGCTCGGCCCACGCCGGCACGCCGCGGCGCGAAGATCTGGGTGTCATTCCCACTCCGCAAGAGGTGACCTGGACCAACGAGTCGCTGCGCGTCGACGAGAAGACCAAAATCCTGCTGCCCGCCACACCGGCCGACGGCGCCAAGTTCGCCGCCTGCAATCTCCAGGAGCGGCTCGAGCAACAGACCGGTTTGAAGCTAGCGATCACGCAAGACCCGGCCGCCGTCAGCGCCTCCCAGCGGATCGTCATCGGCAACCCCAAGACCGATCCGCGCGTCGCCGAGCTGATGAAGGCTTACGGGCTGGAGCTGACCGAGGCGATGGCCAAAGAGGGGTACGTGCTGGGCATCGGCTCCGACGGCATCGTGATCGGCGCCGAAAGTGCCCGGGGTCAGCTCTATGGCACCGCCACGTTGCGGCAGATGCTGCTCGCGCGCGGTCCGAGCGCCCCGCTGCCGGCGGTGCGCGTGCGCGACTGGCCAAAAATGGCGATGCGCGGCGTTCACGACGAGTTCAGCTATGGCCAGGTCTCCACGATGGAGAACTTCAAGGACATGATCCGCTTCCTGGCCGACTACAAGATGAACACCTTGATCTTCTATTTCGAGGACACCTTTCGCTTCGCCCGCTACCCGACGATTGGCGAAGGCCGCGGCGCCCTCACGCGCGAGCAGATTGACGAGCTGGAAGCGTTGGCCCGGCCGCTGGGGGTCGAGATCATTCCCGTCTTCGAGATGCTGGGCAACCAGGGCACGCTGTTGATGCTCGACGAGGTGCGGCCGTTCGCCGAGTTTCCCGGCGCCCACTCGTTCGCGGTCGACGACGAGGCCTTCAACTTCCTGGCCAACTGCTTCAAGGAAATGTCCGCCGCCTTCGACTCCAAGTATTTCCACGCCGGGCTCGACGAGTCGTGGGACCTGGGCTTCGGCAAGAGCGAGGAACTGGTCAAGCGCGTCGGCCGCGGGCCTGCCCACGCGGCCCACTATCGCCGAGTCAACGATCTGCTCAAGAGTCGCGGCAAGACGATGATCATGTATGGCGACATCATTCTCAAGTATCCCGAGATTCTCGACCTGATTCCCAAGGACATCATCCTGATGGACTGGCAGTACGAGCCTTTCGACCACTATCCGACGGTCGACGTGCTGGGCTCGAAGGGGTTTCCGATCCTCGTGCTGCCCGGCATGAGCAACTGGGACCGGATCTTTCCCGATATGTCCAAGGCCATGATCAACATTCGCAACTTCACACTCGATTGCTACCGCCAGCCGCGCCCGCTGGGCTCGATCACCTCGACCTGGGGCGACAACGGCTCCAAAAACCTGCGCGAGTTGCTGTACTACGGCTACGCCTACGGAGCCCAGGTCACCTGGTCGCCCGACTCCACCGACGTCTCGAACTATTCCGATCGCTTCTTCACGCTCTGGAATGGTCCCGGCACCGGGCCCTACTTCGAGGCGATCTACGCCCTGCTGGAAAAGTGGCCGTGGTGGTTTCCGATGCTCGATTATTTCCGGCACCCCTTCCTGCCGCGCAAGGACGAGCGGCCGCACACGACTCAGGAGCTGTATCGGGTCTATGAGGACGCACGCACGGCGCAGAAACTGTGCGACCTGCTGCAACCGCTGGTCGCTCGCCGCAAGGGGGACGTCGACTACCTGCGCTACTGCGCGCGGATGCACGTCCACTATGTCGAAAGCCAACGGCTGGTCGCCGACCTGAACGCCTTTGCCGCCAAGGGACTTTCCAGCGAGGCGATCGACGCCGCGCAGGCGCGATTCCTCGAGCGCATCCAGGCGGTTCGCGACGAGGCGGCCAATTTGCGCGACACGTTTCAGGAGCTGTGGCTGCGCACGAACCTGCCGGCCAACCTGCACTATGCGATCGACGAGTACAACGCCATCGTCAAAGTCTGGGACGACGCGGCGGAGCGTGCGCGGCAGCGAACCTTTGCCTACGACCCGCGTGCCAAGGCCCAGTGGATTTATCATCCCGATGCCGCCGCCGGCCACCCGGTGCAGCACGCTTACTTTCGCAAGGTGCTCAATCTCGACCCGCGCGAGGTCGCCTCGGCCGGCATCCAGGTTCAGGGCGACACACACGTCAAGATCTACGTCAACGGCACGCGGGTCGGCGAGCAGTTCGCACGGCGAAATCTCTCCGCGCCGGTCAATCCGAAGCTGCTGATGGTCTACGACATCAAGCCGCACCTGCGGCCCAGCGAGAACGTGATCGCCGTCGACGCCCGCGACTATGGCACCGCCAATCCCGAACTCGAACCCGGCGGCCCCGACCGCAGCGGCGGCTTCCACCTCTACGGCGAGATCCGCGACGCCAGTGGAAAGCTTCAACCCATTGCGTCCGACGCGACCTGGAAGGTCAACGCCAGCGAGGAACCCGGCTGGAACCGCCCCGGCTTCGACGACCACGCCTGGCGCCCCGCCAAGGGCGATCCCAAACCCACCGTCTGGATCACCTACCCCGACTTCTCCAAAGGCCTGCACGGCTTCAGCGATCGGCAGTAACGCGGGGCTCTCGATTCGACGAACCGCAGCGGTAGGTATTCGCCTTGGACTCGCCGCTCTAAACAGTCGACCGCTTCAAGATCTCTTCCGTCTGTGCGTGAAACTGGCCGCGCGAAATCACCAGATTGCAGCCGGCCGCTTCGGCCGCGGCCAGGCGTGCATGGTGCACGTGCGGGCCGAAGGCGACAATCTGGGCGGTGGGCGCGAGTTGTTTGATCCGCGGCACGAGGTCGGCCGGATCGAGGCCCGGGTGGCTCAAGTCGAGAATCACGAGTGCCGGCGGATCGGCTTGGATGGCGGCCAGCAGCGCCTCGCCACTGCCGGCGATTTTCACGGTTGTGCCCGCTCGGGTCGCGGCGCCCGAGACGTGCGACTGCATCATCAGGTCCGAGATCAGGGCCACGCTGGCCATTATTGCTTCTCGCGGGTTTGCCAGCGGTTCAGATGGCTTCGGGGCCACGCAAGTCGCGACCCATGTCGACGACCTCATCGAGCGGCAGCAGGAAAATCTTGCCGTCGCCGATCGTCCCCTCCGGCCCGGTGCGGGCGACGCTGACGATGACTTCGATCGCTCGCTCGACGAAATCATCGTTCACCGTGATTTCCAGGGCGATCTTGCGTAGCAAGTTCGTCTTGTATTCGACCCCGCGATATTGGGCCGTCTGCCCGCGCTGTCGCCCATAGCCCTGGGCGTCGCAGATGGTCATGCGCGTGACACCGACCTTGCACAGCGCCTCGCGGACGGCGGTGAGCTTGGTCGGCTGGATGACGGCGATCAAAACTCTCATGGCGTCGCGTTCCTTGTGCTTGCGCATCCAGCATAGCCCGCCGCGTGGGTTTGGAAAAGCATTGCCTTCACCCGGTTGGTCAACGCAAAAAAAACCGCCCTCCCGGCTGGGAGAGCGGCTTTAGAGTTTTCCTGCCCAACGTGGCCGCCGGCTGCGCGTCAGGGGCCCGACAGGTTCAAGCGGGCGTCGAGCACCTTGTGGATGCGGCTGGCCGATTCATCCAGGTGGGCCCGGCTGTAGCTGTCGAGCTTGGTGTTGCTCTTGAGCAGATTGTTGATCCGCGCCTCGAGTGCCGACAGGTCGGCATAGGCCACGGTCTGGCAATCCTGCGGAGCGCCCGAGTTGCCCATCGCCAGTCGCGACAGCCGCTTCAGGTATTCGCGTTGCAGGTTGCGCCGCAAGCTGCTGATGGCCGGCTTGCGATTCGTATACTCGCCCTCGGGCATCTTGTCGACTTCCGAAAAGATGGCCTTGGTCAGTCGGTCGAGCAGTTCGGCCGTGGTCAGCGCGTCCTGATCGGGTGCCAGGTGCAATTCGCTGTCGTGCAGGCGATCGAGCGTCAGCGGCGACATCAACTGTTGCAGGATGCGATCCTGCCACATCGAGATCACCTCGTGTACCGGATAGTCCGCCCGCAGCGGCACGTCGGTGCCCCAGTGCGACCAGCGCGTCGACGCCAGGTAGCTGTACAAGCTCGGCGGGAACTGGAACGGCTTGTCGCTGAACACCTGCTCTTCCAGCAGGGCCAGCGCCTCGCGTTGCTTGGCGGGCTCGACGATCACGAACGGCGCCTGGGCGTTGGCGTCGCCTTTGTGGGCCCGATTGACGTACATGCCGCCGATGTAGCGCGACACGAAGTGCATCGCCCGGCCATGGTTCAGCAGCAGCACGCCGAAGACCTGGCGAACTTTCTGATAGCCGTCGCCGGCCTTGGCGGTCTCGTCGATCACCTTGGGCCATTGCTCGCTGATCAGTTGGGCCCGCATCCTGGCATAGGCAATCGGGTCCTGGCTCATGTCAAAGCGGTTCGACAACGGATCGGGATCGATGCCGCGCGTGTCTTCGTCCGTGGCGAAAGCCAGACCCGGCTCGCTGTTGCGGGCCGCGATCTTCTTCAGCTCGGCCAACTCGCCGTCGGTGCCGCCCGAAAACGGCTTGTAGCCATACTCGATCGCCCACATGTCGTAGGGACCGATCGTGGTCGAGAAGTAATCGCCCTGAGTGACCCCCTTGGGCATCAAATTCGCCGGAGCGTAGTCCATCACCGAGGCGGCCAGACCGGTATCCTTGGTCTTGTTCGTATCGTTCATTTCCTCGAGCGAGAGCATCGTGCTGGCCTTGAAGTTGTGTCGCAGGCCCAGCGTGTGGCCGATCTCGTGCATCGTCACTTCCTTCAGGCCCTGCGTAATCAGCTTCTCGCGGTCAGCCGGGGTGCTGGTGCGGGTGGCCAAGATGGCCGACCCAAAGGCCAACTCGCGGGGCAGACTGTGATTCAACTCGCAATTGTGATGGTGCAGCGAGCCCTCGGCCTTGAGATGCTCCTGATAGCTCTTCAGATCCAGCGGACCGCCGGTCGCGGCCGCGATGCCCTCGGGCGTGAAATTCTCATACTCCTGCTTCCAGAACTGCAGAAAGTCGGCGTCGAAGATCACGTCGGCATCGAGAATCTGGCCGGTGCTCGGATTGACGCGCGAGGGGCCCATGGCAAAGCCCGCGCCAGCCGTGATCCAGCGGAAGGTGTTGTAGCGAATGTCTTCCGGGTCCCAGGTGTCGGAGTCTTCCTGTTGAATGACCTCGATCGCGTTGGCAAAGCCGGCCTTCTCAAACGCCTTGTTCCATTCCGAGATGCCCTCGACGATCGGCTTGCGATAGGCAAAGGGCACGGTCTTCTCGACGTAGAACTTGATCTTGTGCTTGGGCGGCGACAGCTCGGCCGAGGCGTCGGCCTTTTGCAGGTCCCAGCGATTGATGTAACGAACGAACCGGTCGTCGTCTCCCTTGTGCGACCAGTCCTTGACCACCGTCAAGAAATAGCCCACGCGATCGTCGGCCAGCCGCGGGCGATAGCCGGTCTGCGGCACGGTGCTGATCGAGTAGTGAACGTTGATCGTGGCGCCGCGGCTATCGGCGACCGAATCGATGTCTTGCGATCCGCTCGACGCATAGGTGGCGGCCACTTCCAGTTCGATGTTGTTCGGAAAGCCCTTCACGGCCGCCCAGGTCGATTTGTTTTCCGAGAACGAGAAGCCCGGCAACACGCTCGATATTTGCGGCAGGTCGTTCATGAACACCGGCGTAAGCTCGACGACATACGCCCCGCTGGGGCTGGTCGTGACGATCGGCAGGCTGAACAGCACGCTGTCGGTGTAGGCTAGGTTCACGGCCTTCTCTTGCGGATCGTCCTTCGAGGCCGTGAAGCGCACGTTGCGTCGGACCAGGTGAATGCGATCGTCAACCTTGCGGAACTGCCACAGCCAATCGTCGCCAAAGCCCCAGCTCATGCCGCCCAGCAACTGGCCGCGGCCAATGCCCTTGGCAATCGAGATCAGCACGATGAAGTCGCGGTTCAATTGGCTGCCGCTCAACTCGGCCAGCAGGCGATTGCCCTTGCGATGCAGCTTGATCAAGCCATCGACCGAGTCGAAGTCCTTGGTCACCTCGGCGAAGGGCGGGTATTTGGGGGGAGTAGCCGGCTTGGCTTCGCCGGACGCTGCCGCGGCAGCCGCGGCGGCGGGCGCGGCCTGGGCCGTTTGCGATTCGTCGCCACGGGCCGTCATGGCTCCCGTCGCCAAAAGGGCTGCCGCAAAACAGGCAGACCGCAAAGCATAACCAGCCGCAGCAAAGCGCTTAATCATCGTGGGTTCTCACTGGCTTGAAACGGTGGGCGAGGCGATTTTGAGTCGGACGCCCGCGAGGCGGGAACTCAGGCAGCCAAAAATCGCGTTAAATATATCCTAATCTAACTAGTCCCAAATATCCCGCTATCCGTCCCGCGAATGCCTTCGGTTTTCGCATTGGGCCAGCGAGGGCGGCTCGGCAGGCCGTGCCGATTTCGGCGCTATTTGCCGGTTTCCGCCGCCAGGGAGTGCAACGTGTATTATACGTGACGATGAGAGCGGTAGTGCGACGTTTTCCGCTACTCCAGCCCAAGAAACCCCACGCCCATGGCGGCCGACGACAGAATCGAGCGGATCCTCGGGCTCTATCCCGAGGATTGTCAGCCACGGGCGCTGACTCCGTTCACGGCTGCCACCAGTTTTAGCGGCGCGCGGCTGTGGCGCGTCATTTCGCCGCGGGGCCCGCTCTGCTTGCGCCGCTGGCCCGCGGAGCACCCCTCGGTCGAGCGGCTCGAGTTCATTCAGGCCGTGCTGTGGCACGTCGACCAGGAAGGCTTTCGCCATGCTCCGCTGCCCCTGGAAACGCGCCATCACCACGGCTACGTCTGGCACGCCGGCCACCTGTGGGAGTTGACCCCCTGGCTGAGCGGAGCGGCCGACTACGCCGAGAAGCCCAGTCCCCAGCGGCTGGAAAATGCGCTGCGCGCCTTGGCTGAGTTTCACCTGGCGGCCGCGACGTTTCCCCTGCCTGATGTGGGGCCCGCCACGTCGCCCGGCATTCAAGAACGGCGCGATCGACTGCGCGAACTGCAGGCCGGGCGGCTGGCCGATCTGCAAGGGGCCATTACCCCCGGCGATTGGCCCGAACTGGCCTCGCGTGCTCGCGAGCTGCTGGCTCTGTTCAGCAAGAGCGCGGCCAAAGTCGAGCCGCTCCTGGCCGCGGCCGCGGTGGCACAGGTCCACCTGCAGCCCTGCATCCGCGACGTCTGGAGCGCCCACGTGCTGTTCACGGGAGATGAGGTGAGCGGTCTGGTCGATTTCGGCTCGTTGCGTCCCGAGAATCCAGCGGCCGACGTAGCGCGGCTGCTGGGCAGTCTGGCCGGAGATAACCCCGCCGATTGGCAACGCGGCCTGGCGGCCTACCAGGCGATTCGACGTCTGTCGCCCGAGGAGCTGACGTTGGTTTCGGCCTTCGACCAGAGCACGGTCCTGATGGGCGGCTTGCAATGGCTCGACTGGATCTACCTGGTCCAGCGCGAGTTCGCCAATCGGGCCGCGGTGCTGGCCCGGGTAGACGACTTTTTGGCTCGGCTGGCCAAACTTGGCGAATCGCACAAGTGACGTCGTGGAGATAAGGCTAAAATACAAGAGGGCGGACTGCGGCAGACGCCAGGCCAAGAACTCCTGATTCAGGCGTTACGTAAAGAAGCTCCCTGCCAGCAGCGCGAAGGCGGCCCGGTCCCACGGCCGCCACATCGGACCGCCGTTGACCCGCCTGCGCGGCGCGAGGTAAAATGTCGCCTGCTTAATACGTTAATGCATAAGGATATAAGGCATGAGCGTGATGCGTGGCAGCCGCGCCCTCAGTGCGGCATTCACGGTGGCGATGCTGTGGATCGCGACGGCTCCCGCCTGGGGGCAACTGAACATCCTCAGTGGGCAGCCGCTGAAGTCGATCGGCGACACTGGCCTAGCGGGTGCCAGCGGTCCCGAGTCGGTCGTGTCGGTCAATGCGCAGTTCACGCCGGGTGACCACGGACAACCGGGCACGCTCTCGGTCACCGCTACCATCGCGCCCCCCTGGCACACCTACGCCATCACGCAGAAGCCAACGATCGCCAGTCCCACCGAGATCAAGGTGGCCGCGTCGCCAGACTACCGTCTGGTCGGCGACTTTCGCCCCAACTTGCCACCCAAGGCAGTTCATGACGCCCTGGGCGATCTGGAGATTCACGAAGGCACGGTCGTTTGGCAGGCGCCTCTGGAGATCAAGCCGGGCGTTGACCCCAAGGGCTTGAAGATCACGGGCCAGGCGCGGATTCAGGTTTGCGACGACAAGAGTTGCTTGAGCCCGACGAATTTCGAGTTTGGCGCCGCCTACGTTCCGCCGGAACCCGCTACTGCCAGGCCCGCCGCCACGGGCGTGTACTCCCCGGCCAACATTCACGCGGTCTTGCGCGGTCACCTGGAGCCCTCGACAGTCGCTCCCGGTTCGACGGTCAAACTGGTCGTCACCGCCGAGCCCCAGGCCGGCTGGCACATCTATGCCCTGGCCGACCGCGACGCCAACACGCCCGGCTCCAAGCCGACGCTGGTCACCTTCACCAAGACTTCCGGCTTCGAGGCCGAACGCACGCAAGCCAGCCAGAAGGCGGTCGAAGCCAAATCCGATCTGCCCGGCGTGCCGGCCCAGCACTATTACAACGGCCCGGTCACCTGGACGACGACGATCAAGATTCCCAAGGACATCAAGCCCGGCACTTATCCGATCGAAGGACTCGTCGGCTATCAGACCTGCAACGATGCCAATTGTGACCTGCCCCGCGCGGCCCGCTTTAGCGCCGCCGTGACCGTGGCGGCGGCCAGCGGCAAGGAGAAGGCGCTGCTGGCCTTCAGCGACGCCAAATATGGCGAAGCCGCCAAGGCCGCGGAATCAGACACGCGACTGGGCCCTGGTACGAAAACTGGCGATGCCCCGGGCCTGAGCCTGTGGCTGGCCCTGTTGTCGAGCCTGGCCGGCGGCTTCCTGCTGAACTTCATGCCCTGCGTGCTGCCGGTCATTGGACTCAAGATTCTTTCGTTCGCCGAGCAGGCCGGGCGGCACCGTTCGCAAGTTTTGGCGCTCAACATCTGGTATTCGCTCGGCCTGCTGAGCGTGTTCATGGTGCTGGCCACGCTGGCCTCGGCCGCCAGTCTGGGCTTGCGCGATACGAACCTGAATTGGGGCGAGCAGTATGGCTCGACCTCGTTCAACATCGTGATGGTTGCCGTCGTGTTCGTAATGGCTTTGAGCTTCCTGGGCGTGTGGGAGATTCCCATTCCCGGGCTGGTCGGCTCGGGCGCTGCCAACGAAGTTGCCGCGCGCGAGGGCGCCGTCGGCGCGTTCACCAAGGGCGTGCTGACCACGCTGCTGGCCACACCGTGCAGCGGACCGCTGCTGGGCGCCGTGTTTGGTTACACCCTGGGCGAGCCGCCCGCGATTACCTACCTGATCTTCGCCTGCATCGGCCTGGGCATGGCCTCGCCGTATCTGATTATCGGCGCCTACCCGCGCCTGATCCGCTTCTTGCCGAAACCCGGCGCTTGGATGGACACGTTCAAGCAGATGATGGGCTTCGTGATGCTCGGCACGATCGTCTTCTTTTTCAGCTTCATGGACCGCAACTATCTTGTGCCCACATTCGCAATGATGGTTGGCCTGTGGGCCGGCTGCTGGTGGATCGGCCGCACGTCGCTCGTCGAGCCGCTGCGGCGTAAACTGCGGGCCTGGGCCCAAGGTTCGGCCTTTGCCGCCGTCGTCGGCGTCGCCGCATTTCACTGGCTCGGGCCGCACGCGTCGATCATTCCCTGGCAGACCTTCTCGCGGGCCGAACTGGCCCGGCTGACCGGCGAAGGACACACCGTGCTGGTCGACTTTACGGCCGACTGGTGCCTCAACTGCAAAACGAACCTCGCCGTGGCCATCGAAACTACTGAGGTGCGCGACTTGATGGTCGAGAACAAGGTGGTGCCGCTGCTGGCCGACTACACCACGATCTCGCCCGAGATCAAACAGATGCTTGAATCGCTTCGCAGCGCGTCGATTCCGGTGCTGGCCATCTTTCCGGCCGGCAAGCCGCTCGACGAAGCGATCGTCATGCGCGACCTGGTTTCCCGACAGCAGGTGCTCGACGCCCTCAAAGCCGCCGGCCCCTCGAAGTCCGATGGCGACGGCAAGTCGCTAACCGCCTCGACCAAGTAGCGACACGGTTTCGGGCGCCCGGGTGCCTTGGCACTCAGCGCTACGCCCAAACGGCCTTCTTGTCGCCGGCCACGATCTTGCCGATGGGCCAGCTTTCGACGCCGCTGTCGTCCAATTGGTGGCGAATGCTGTCGGCGTAGTGAGTGCTGACGATTAGCACCAGGCCGATGCCCATGTTGAAGACTTCGTCCATCTCCTCGGCGTCGACCTGCCCAAGCCCCTGAATCCAGGGAAACACCGGAGGCACCGGCCAACTGCCGCGCTCGATCACGGCCTGAATGCCCTTGGGCAGAATGCGGCCCAGGTTTTCCAGCAAGCCTCCGCCCGTGATGTGCGCGATGCCGTGTACGACTTTCTTGATCTTGTAGTGACTCAGGATCAGCCGTAGCGGGCGGACATAGATGCGCGTCGGCTCCAGCAGCGCCGCGCCGGCCGTGGTGCCCAACTCAGCCACGGTGTCGTCGACGTCCAGCCCGCCGATCTCGAACACCACTTTGCGCGCCAGGCTGAACCCATTGGAGTGCAGGCCGCTCGAGGCCAATCCCAGCAGGACGTCGTCGGGCGAAATCGAACGGCCATCGACCAGTTTCTTGCGCTCGGCCACGGCCACGCAAAAGCCGGCGAGGTCATAGTCGCCGCGGGCATAAAGATCGGGCATGATCGCCGTCTCGCCGCCCAGAAGTGCGCAGTCGGCTTGCAGGCAGCCTTCGGAAACGCCTTCGACGATCTGCTCGAGCAATTCTGGATCGTCGTGCGACATGGCCACGTAGTCGAGGAAGAACAGCGGTTCGGCCCCGCAGCAAATCGCGTCGTTGACGCTCATCGCCACCAGGTCGATGCCCACCGTGCGGTGCGCGCCGGCTTGCGTGGCCACTTTCAGCTTCGTGCCCACGCCGTCGGTACACGAAACCAGCACCGGATCCTGATATCCGCGGGCGAACAGCGGGCTGGCGAAGTCGAGCTGGAACAGGCCCGCAAAGCCGCCGTCGTTGGGAATGACGCGTGGGCTGTAGGTGCGGTGTAGCAGCTTGGGCAGCCGCGCCATCGACTGGCGATAGACCGCGAGGTCGACGCCCGATTCCTTGTAAGTCGCCTTCGCCATTCAATATGCCTGCGGCACCCAGCTCCAGAGAAGAGAGCCATTTTACGGGCCGCCGCCGCGCATTGTCAAAGGGGCGATGCCCGACGTCGGGGCTCGAATCCCAGGCGCGTTCCCTAACAGCCTCACGCGAGCGAATGGCACCCTTCACGCGCAAAGCCACGAGGCGATTTCAACCTTTGGCGCCCGTCAACCTTTAGCGCGCGTCAACCCTTGGCAGAGTCGAGCGCTTGCTGCAGCTTCGTCTTCGGCTGCACGCCCACGAAGCGCTCGACAACATTGCCGTCCTTGAAGATCAACAAGGTCGGAATGCTGCTGACGCCGTAGCTTTGGGCTGCGCCGGGATTGTCGTCGATGTTGACCTTGACGACCTTCACCGAGCCGCTGTACTCGCCGGCCAGTTCGGACAGCAGCGGCGCGATCATGCGACACGGACCGCACCAGGGAGCCCAAAAGTCAACCAGGACGGGTTCTTTGGAATCGAGCACTTCTTTTTGAAAGTTTGTGTCGGTCAATTCGGTGACATTGGCGCCCATGGAAATCCTCTCCTGAAAATGGCCGGGCAACGGCTCCCTAAGCCAGACATCGGCCCGGCCAACGGTTTAGTACAGTCGAATTATAGGGGGAGCGATAGGAGTGTCAACGAAGCCCCCGGATTCACCGGCCTGCGGCATATAATGCCGGAAGGTTGCGGTTTTTTCACGCAAAAACAGGCGAACTTCGCCCGCTGGTGCCCACTCATGTTTGAAACCTTCGAACACACGGCCGACTTGGGCTTGCGCATTAGAGCCAACGAATTGCCCGCGCTGTTCGCCGACGCCGCCCGTGGGCTGTTCTCGATGATCGTGCCCGATTTGGATTCAGTGCGGCTCGTTGACGAGCTGGAATTTACCATCGAGGGCCCGGTTTCCGAGTTGCTGTTGTTCGATTGGCTTAATGAACTGCTCTACACCTACGAAACCCGGCATCTTTTGTTCGCTCAATTCGAAGTGCAGCTCAGCGAGTCCGGTCTGCGTGCCACGGCCCGCGGCGAGGCCTGCGATGACCATCGACACCAACTGGACCACGAGGTCAAAGCCATCACCTACCACGGTCTCAAACTCGAGCCGGCCGATGACGGCTGGCTGGCCGAAGTGATCGTTGATATTTGAACGCGTTTTGAATTACTTCCTCGCATACGATTGCGATCTTCACCCACCGAGGTTTCGTGACCATGCCCAAGGAACTCTTTCGCGGACCGCTCGAGCGCGTGAATGACACGACCTGGCGCATCCCCAAGTCCTACCGCCAGGGCATGCGCGTCGACGGCATCATCTATGCCGACGATCGGCTGATGGAGAGCATTCGCCAGGACCAGGCGCTCGAGCAGGTGGCCAACGTCGCCTTCTTGCCCGGCATTCAGGTCGCCAGCCTGGCCATGCCCGATATCCACTGGGGCTACGGCTTCTGCATCGGCGGCGTCTGCGCGACCGATCCGCTCGAAGGAGGCGTGATCTCGCCCGGCGGCGTGGGCTATGACATCAATTGCGGCGTGCGCCTGGTGCGTTCCAAGCTGTTTCGTCGCGACGTCGAGGAACCGCACCAGACGCGGCTGGTCGAAGAGCTCTATCGCCAGGTGCCCACCGGCACCGGCCGGGGCGGCAAGTATCGCTTCAGCCCTGCCGAACTTCGCCGGCTGATGGGCGAGGGCGTCTCGTTTCTCGTCGATCGCGGGCTGGCCGTCGAAAGCGATTTGGAACACACCGAAGCCCGTGGCCGACTTGGCGGCGCCGAGCCCGATAGCGTCAGCCCGCGCGCGCTGGAGCGAGGCTACGACCAGTGCGGCACGCTGGGCTCGGGCAATCACTTTCTCGAAGTGCAAGTGGTCGACGCGATTTTCGACGAGCCCGCCGCGCGCGCGATGGGGCTGGCCAAGGACATGATCTGCGTGATGATCCACTCCGGCTCGCGCGGCCTGGGCTACCAGGTTTGCGACGATGCGCTCAAGTCGTTGCGCAATGCACCGCAAAAGTACGGCATCGAGTTGCCCGATCGGCAGTTGGTCTGCGCGCCGATCGACAGCCCCGAGGGCCAGTCCTATATCGGCGCCATGTGCGCCGCCGCCAACTTTGCCTGGTGCAACCGGCAATTGCTGATGTGGCAGGCCCGCGAATGTTTCGAGACGGTTTTCAATCGCACCTGGCAAGAACTGGGCATGAGTCTGGTCTACGACGTGGCGCACAATATTGCCAAGCTCGAGGAGCACGCCATCGACCGCGGCAGCAAGCGAGTTTGGGTACACCGCAAGGGAGCGACCCGCGCGTTTCCGCCCGGCCACGCCGAAACGCCGGCCGCCTATCGCCAGATCGGCCAGCCGGTGATCATTCCCGGCGACATGGGCCGCGCCAGTTGGGTGCTGGTTGGGCAGCCGGGCAGCATGCAGCAAACCTTCGGCACCGCCTGTCACGGCGCCGGCCGGGTGATGAGCCGCACCGCCGCCTTGAAGCACGCCCAAGGCCGCCGCATCGATCGCGAGTTGGCCGACCGCGGCGTCGTCGCCCGGGCCCGCAGTTGGAAGGGCCTGGCCGAAGAGCAGCCGGCGGCCTACAAGGACGTCGACCTGGTTGTCGAAGTGGTGCATCGGGCCGGTCTCGCCCGCAAAGTCGCCCGCATGCGGCCCATCGGCGTGATCAAGGGCTGAGGCGGCCAGCGAAGCCGATCGAACACCTCTGGCCGCGACGAACGTCGCATGGTCAACCGTCATTCCGGCCCCTGGAAAAGAGCCAGACCAAGATTGCCGCCGCGACGAACACAATGAGCCCCAGCAAGAGGATGCCCAGCCAGCTTAAGTGAATCGATTGGGATTGCATCTCGGCGGGTTCTCGATGCGAGAAAGGACCGGCTTGGACCAGCTCAGACGCCACCCGTTTATACCATCTCCGCCGCGCACGCTGCTTGACCGCGCCGGGGCCGGCCCCTAGGATCAACCACACAGCCGCTGGCGGCAGAAAGGTGGCATTTATGGCGCAAAAATTCTTGGGGCTGCTCAGCTTGGCGCTGGCCACGTTGGTGGCCGCGACCTTGCATGCCGAGGACAACTGGCCGCAATTTCGCGGCGCCGATTCGCTGGGCTTTGCGCCCGCCGCCAATCTGCCCGATCATTGGTCGGCCACCGAAAACGTGGCTTGGAAGACCGAAGTGGCCGGGCGCGGCTGGTCGAGCCCAATCGTGTGGAGCAACAACATCTTTCTGACCACCGTGGTCAATACCGGCGAGCCGGAGGCCCCCAAGAAGGGGCTCTACTTTGGCGGCAACCGCGAAAAACCGCCCGAGTCGGAACATCAGTGGAAGGTGCTCTGTCTGGACCTCCATACCGGCAAAGTGGTGTGGGAGCAGTTGGCCCACCAGGGCGTGCCCACCACGTCGATTCATTTGAAGAACAGTTATGCCTCGGAGACGCCCATTACCGATGGCGGGCGAGTCTATGCCTACTTCGGCAATGTGGGCGTGTTCTGCTATGACCTCGACGGCAAGCTGCTGTGGAGCAAGACGATCGACCCCCACAAGAATCGCTTTGGCTGGGGCACCGCGGCCTCGCCCGTGCTCTACAACGGCCGGCTCTACATCGTCAACGACAACGACGAGGATTCGTACCTGCTGTGCCTCGACGCCTTGACCGGCAACGAGCTGTTTCGCGTCGCGCGTGAGGAAAAGAGCAACTGGGCCACGCCCTATATCTGGAAGAACAGCCTCCGCACCGAGCTGATCACTACGGGCACGGGCCACAATCGCTCGTACGACCTCGAAGGCCGGCTGCTGTGGGAGCTCGCCGGCATGTCGAGCATCACGATCGCCACTCCCTATTCGAAAGACGACACGCTGTTTATCAGCTCGGGCTATGTGATGGATAAGAAGAAGCCCCTCTATGCCATCCGTCCCGGCGCCTCGGGCGATATTTCGCTCAAGGACGATGAGACGCAGAACGAGTTCATCGCCTGGTGCAACAAAACCGCCGCGCCCTACAATCCCTCGACGCTCTTGTACAACGACTTGCTCTACGTGCTCTACGACCAGGGGTTCTTCGCCTGTTACGATCCCAAAACCGGCGAGGAAGTTTATGGCCGTCAGCGCATTCCCGAAGGCAAAGCCTTCACCGTCTCGCCCTGGGCCAGCGGCGACAAGATCTTCTGCCTCAACGAGGACGGCGTGACGTTCGTGCTCGCCACGGGCAGGGAGTTCAAGATCCTGGGCACTAACACCCTGGCCGACGACGACATGTGTATGGCAACGCCGGCACTGGTCGGCGATCGGATGCTGATTCGCACCTCGGCCCGGCTCTATTGCATCCAGGCCCCGCAGCCTGCCAAATAAGCGGGCGACCCAATAAACTCGGCGGCGAAATCAACCAGCCGTCTCCTCTCGATGTCGCACGGCCTTAATCCGGCACAGCATGATGCGGTGACCACGCTCTCCGGCCCTTTACTGGTCCTGGCCGGGGCCGGCACGGGCAAGACGCGGGTCGTCACCCATCGCATCGCCGAGCTGATTCGCCACGGCACGCCGCCCAACCGCATTCTGGCCGTCACGTTCACCAACAAGGCCGCAGCCGAAATGCAGCAGCGGGCCGCCGTCCTGCTGGGCAAACGGCTGAAGCTCAAGCCCGAGATCTCGACGTTCCATTCGCTGTGCGTCCGCATCCTGCGTCGTCATGCTCCGCGCCTGGGCTATCCCGCGCAGTTCGCGATCTACGATCGCGGCGATCAGGAAAGCCTGGCCCGCGGGGCTCTGCGCGAGATCAAGGTGGGCGACGAGCTGTTGCGCCCCGGCGACCTGGTGAACATCATCGGCCGTTGGAAGACCCAGCGCGTGCGGCCCGACAAGGCCGCCTCGGTGGCCCAGACCGACAAAGAGCATCTGGCCTCGATGGCCTATCGTCGCTATCAAAACGCGCTCAAACAGGCCGGCGCGGTCGACTTCGACGATCTGCTGCTGTGTACCGAGGAGCTGTTCGAGAAGTTCGCCGACGCGCGACGTGCCGAGGCCGACCGCTTTGCCCACCTGCTGGTTGACGAGTACCAGGACACCAACGCCGTGCAATATCGGATTGTCAAGGCCCTGGCCCAGGCGCATCGCAACCTGTGCGTGGTGGGCGACGACGACCAGTCGATCTACGGTTGGCGCGGGGCCGAGGTGACTCACATTCTGCGTTTCAAGCACGATTGGCCCGATGCCAAGGTGGTGCGACTCGAGGACAACTATCGCTCGACCGCGGCCATCCTCGGTTTGGCCAACAAGTTAATTCAGTTCAACAGCCACCGGCATGACAAGACGTTGCGTCCAGCTCGGCATGGCGGCGAAAAACCGCTGATCCTGCAATGTCCCGACGAAGCGGCCGAAGCCAAGATGGTCGTGGCCGACATCGCCTCGCTCTTGCGCGACGGCGTGTCCGAGCCGCGCGACTTCGCGATCCTGTTTCGCACCAACGAACAGCCCCGTCCCTTCGAGCTGGAGCTGCGCAAGGCGAAATTGCCCTATGTGCTCGTGGGCGGCATGTCCTTCTACGATCGGGCCGAGGTGCGCGACATCCTGGCCTATTTGAAACTGCTGGTCGTGCCCAGCGACGAAGTCTCGTTGCGGCGGATCATCAACACGCCGGCGCGCGGCATCGGCCGCAAGGCCGTCGAAGTGCTGATCGCCGAGGCCGTCGCCACCGGCAAGCCGCTGTGGGAAGTATTGCCCCGCGCTGCCAGTCTGACGGGCATGCCCCCGGCGGCGATAGAATCGATCGCCACGTTTCGCAATTTGATGGAGAAAACCTCGCAGCGCGCCAAGCGCGAGCCGCTGGTCGAAGTCGTCTCGGGCCTGATCTCGCACATCGGTTATCAGGACGAGATCGCGCGGATTCACAAGGATCCGCAGGACCAGCTCACACGCTGGGCGACGGTCGAGTCGGTCGTCAACACATTGGCCACCTATCAGCAGCGCGAGCAGGGGGGCACGCTGAGCGGTTTCCTGGACGAGATCACGCTGGGTGATCGCGACAACGAGCAGGACAAGGAAACCCAGTTGGCCCGCAACGCGATCGCGTTGATGACTCTGCACAGTGCCAAGGGTTTGGAGTTTCCGCAGGTCTACCTGGTGGGCATGGAAGAGGGGCTGCTGCCTCACCGTCGTGCCGTCGAGATGGAAGCCACGGCGATCGACGAAGAGCGCCGGTTGTGCTACGTCGGCATCACCCGGGCCCAGGACCGCCTGACGATTTCGTTGGCTCTGGGGCGGATGAAGTGGGGCAAGTCGCGCCCCACCGTGCCCAGCCGGTTCCTGTTCGAGATCACGGGCCAGGCCGACAAAGCGGGCGACCAGCCGCGCCCAGGCGCCCCAGCCCGTCCGCCCGCCAAGGCCCGAACCGCCGCCGGTCCACATTCCCCGACAAATCCGCCCCTGCGCCGGCCCGCTGGCGGTCCAACGAAACAACCCCGCCGGCCCCCCCATGCGTAGAATGAGAGAGCTGAGCGTGATCCCCATGATCCATCCCGCGGACCCTGAGAGTTTGCCAAGCATGATTCGGTTTTCGATCGTTGCCCGTCCTGTTGGTTTTTCGCCAGCGGTTTGTCTCGCCTTGCTGGTCCTTTGCGGTTGTGCGGTCGGCCTAGCTCCCGCCCGGGCTGCCGATTTTCCCAAGACAACCGAGAAGCCCATCGCGCTCGAACCGCCGGGCCCGCGCGAGTTCGTGCGCGACGAGGCGCACCTGCTCACCGACAAGGACAAAGAGCAAATCAAGAAGCTCGCCGACAAGTTGTTGACCGACAAGGCGACGCCGATCCTGGTCGTGACGATCGACTCGATGGCCAAGTACAGCAAGTTCGAGATGCGCATCGAAGCCTTCGCTCAACTCCTCTTCGATCAGTGGGGCATCGGCGTAGCCAAGCTCAACGGCGAGGATTGGAACACCGGCATCCTACTGCTGGTCTCGAAAAACGACCGCAAGGCCCGCATCGAGCTGGGTGGGCATTGGAAACACGATCACGACCGGCAAACCGATCAGATCATGAACGACATCATCATTCCCAAGTTCAAGCAGGGTGATTACTCCGGCGGCATCCTGGCCGGCGTCGAGGCCTTGGACAACATGGCGCGCGGACTCGAAATGCCGGCGTCGGCCGCCCATGGTCACACCGCGTCGGCACCGCCCAGTCCCCTGGCGATCATGTTGATGGTTGGTCTGGCCGGGGTGGCGATCTTCACCGTCATTTCGCTCGTGCGCAGCGGCGCCCACGGTTGGGGTTGGCTGTTGTGGGCGGGCATCTTCGGGGTACTCGGCGTGTTGCTCTATAACATGATGAGCAACAGCGGCGGTGGCGGCGGCGGATTTTCGGGCGGCAGTTTTGGCGGCGGCTCTTCCGGCGGGGGCGGCTCGACCGGTTCGTGGTAAAGGCCGGCTCCTGGTAAATCAGTACCTCACGCAACATAAGGGCCCGCCATGCAACGTCCCAGCCAGACCTTCAGCACCGCCGACCGCCAGCAAGTCGAGCAAGCCGTCGCGGCTGCCGAGTCGCACACCTCGGCCGAGATCGTGGCCGCCGTGGCCGGCTCGTCCGGTCGCTACGACCGGCCCGAGGACATCATTGGCCTGTGGACCGCCATCATCGCCCTCTGCGTCACCTGGGCCCTCTGGAAAGTCGAAGCCCCGCAGCCCGGCAGTTGGGGCGAGAAAGCTCCCGTTCTGCAATTGATCGCGCTGGTCACTGCCGTGGTGGTGGGCTTCATCGCCGGCGCTGTCGCGGGCAGCCACTTCGGCACCCTGCGCCGCCTGTTCACGCCCGCGCGCGAAATGCACGCCGAAGTCTGGGGCCGCGCCCGGCAAGTCTTTTATGACCGCCGCGTCAGCCGCACCGCCGGCCGCTCGGGCATTCTGATCTACGTCTCACTCTACGAGCGGATGGCCGCCGTCGTGGCCGACGACGCCGTCTACGAAAAGCTCGGCGCGAAAGGCCTCGACGAGCTCTGTCAACAACTCACCGCCGCCCTGCGCCACGGCAACCCCACCGCCGCCTTCTGCACCACGATCGCCTCGGCCGGCCGCCTCCTCGCCCCCGTCCTTCCCCGCGCCACCGACGACATCAACGAACTCGGCGACGCGCTGGTCCTGTTGGAATAGGGCACGCCCGGTGCCCCAGCGGTATGCATCGTCACCCCGGCGGCGTGAACTCGCACCCGACTCGCCTGAACCTTCGCCGCGGCCGCGCCGAGATTGATCCGTTCCGGCCCGCTTTACTTATCCAAGGCCACGGTGACCGTCTTGCTCTCGGTGTAGTTCTTCAAACCTTCCTCGCCGAGCTCGCGGCCGATGCCAGACATCTTGAAGCCGCCAAACGGGGCGGCGGCATCGAACACGTCGTAGCAGTTGACCCACACGGTGCCGGCCCGCAGCTGATTGGCCAGGCGATGGGCCTTGCCGATGTCCCGCGTCCAGACGGCGGCCGCCAGGCCATAGAACGTGTTGTTGCCGCGCTGGGCGACTTCGTCGATGTCCTTGAACTTCAGCACCGAAAGCACCGGGCCAAAGATCTCGTCCGTGGCGATCGACATCGTGTCCTTCACGTCGGCAAACAACGTGGGCTCGATGAAATAGCCGCGATCGCCCGAGCGCACGCCGCCGGTCAGGCACTTGGCCCCTTCACTCTTGCCCAGGCCGACATAGTGCATGATCTTGTCGAACTGCGCCTTGTCGACCTGCGGACCTTGTTCGGTGGCCGGATCGAACGGATCGCCCACCTTGCGGGCCTTGTTCATCGAAACCAGTTTGTCGATGAACTTGTCGTGAACCTTCTCTTGCACGAACACGCGGCTGCCCGCGCAGCAGCACTGACCTTGATTGAGATACAAACCGACGTGCGTGCCGACGGCGGCCGCGTCGAGATCGGCGTCGTCGAAAATGATGTTGGGGCTCTTGCCGCCCAGCTCGAACGTGAGCCGTTTGAGCGTCTCGCTGGCGTCACGCATGATGATTTGCGCCGTGCGGTGTTCGCCGGTGAAAGCCACCTTGTCGACGCCCGGATGCTTGACGATCGAAGCGCCGGCCGTGGGGCCATAGCCCGGAATCACGTTGATCACGCCATCGGGAATGCCTGCCTTCTGCGCCAGCCGGGCCATTCGCAGGCAGGTGAGCGGGGTCTGCTCGGCCGGCTTCATCACGATCGTGCAGCCGGCGGCCAGGGCAGGGCCCCATTTCCAGGCCGTCATCAGCATCGGAAAGTTCCAAGGGATGATCTGGCCGGCCACGCCCACCGGCTCGCGCCGCGTGTAGCAAAAATAGTTGCCGCGGATCGGAATCGTCTGACCGTGAATCTTGTCGGCATAGCCCGCATAGTAGCGCAGACAGTCGATCGTCAGCGGCAGATCGCCGTGGCGCGACTCGCGAATCGGCTTGCCATTGTCCAGCGTTTCCAATTGCGCCAATTCATCGATGTCCTCCTCGATCAGGTCGGCCAGCTTGAACATCAGCCGGCCCCGATCGCGGGCGTCCATCTTCGCCCAGGGGCCTTTTTCGAACGCCTGCCGCGCCGCCTTGACCGCCCGGTCGACGTCTTCGGCATCTCCCTCGGCCACTTGCGTGATGACTTCCTCGGTCGCCGGGTTGATCGTCTCGAATGTCTTGCCGCTCGCCGCCGGCACCCAGTTGCCGCCAATGAAACACTGCGTCTGCCGAATCTGCGGCCCACGAGCCGTCTTGGTCATAGTGGCCATGGGAATCTCCTGGTGAGGTTGAATTGATGAGTTGTGTTTGGTCCCGGTCAGAGGCTGAAGACTGAAGGTCGAAGGTCGGAAACCAATACGCCGTTTCTCAGTGTTTTTTTCCGTCCTTCATCCTTCATCCTTCCGCCTTCATCCTTTTCCTACTCCTTCTTCTCTTCCGCCGGTCCCAGCAGCGAGGCGAGCAGCTTGCCGAGTTCTGGGCCGCGGGCGTTCGTGCTGACCACCTTACCTTCCTTGTCGACGAGGATCACGGTGGGGATGCCCATGATGCCGTAATACGTCGCGTTGGGGTTCGCTTCCCAGCCGCCGTCATAGAGGGTGACCCAGGGGTTCTTGTCTTCGGCCATCAGCTTCTCGAGCGCCTCGCGGTCGTCGTCGAGGCTGACGCCGACGACTTCGAATCCGCGGTCATGGTACAGCTGATAGTTCTTCTTCACGTTCGGCAACTCGGCCCGGCACGGTCCGCACCAGGTGGCCCAGAAGTCGACCAGCACCACCTTGCCGCGATATTTCTCCCAGTCGAACTTCTCGCTGTCGAACTCGGTGCCCTTGAGTTCCAGCGGATTGCCGACCAGCAACAGCCGCCGGGCGGCGCCTTCCATCCGCTCGCCGATCTTAACCAGTTGTTCGTTCTTGCTCTTGGCCATCGTCTCGCCCAACTCGCGATAGGCGGTCGCGGCCATTTTCGGATCGGTCTCTTCCAGCGTCGAAGCCGTTTGCATCGCGGCGGCCACATCCTGCTGGTTGGGCTCGTCCCCCTTCGCCAGCCGAGCCTTGATGTCGGCGATCAACTTCTTCTGCTCCTCGGGCGTGGCCTCGCCCACCTGCATCGCGCGGATCGCCAACAGCAAGCTGGGTATTTCGTCTAAGCCCTCGAGTTGCTTGTCGCTGTCCTTGGCGATCTTTTGCACTTTCTCGGCGGCGGCCTGAATCGCCTTGACCGCCTTTTCGCCGTGCAGGTCGGCCTCTTCCTGGCTCTTGGGGCGGAAGGTGCGAATCTCCTTGATGAAGGCCAGCAACTCCTTCACGCCTCCCTTGGGCAATTGATAACGGTCCTTCGGCGGCTGCTCGTCCTGCTGAGCCTGCTTCGCCGCGGGCTTGGCCTTCTTGTCCGCGGGCTCGCCGGCCGCCGGAGTGCCGCACGCGTACACCAACGTAGTCAGCACGGCGAACAGCATCCACGCGCAGGTCCGTTTGCAGTTGACCATGAATCAATACCTTTACTGGCGGAGAGGATGGGAGGTTATTTGCCCGCGCCGGACTGATCTTTCGGCGCGTCGCTGTCCGGCTTTTCGGTCTCGGGCGGTTTGGGTTCGCCGAGCAATTTCGTGAGCAGCCGGTCGAGCTCGGGCCCTTGGGCCGCGGTGCTCACGACCTTGCCCTCTTTGTCGACGAGAATGACGTTCGGGATGCCGAAGATGCCATATTGCGTGGCCAACGGGTTCGCGTCAAAGTCGCCGTCGCTGAGAATGACCCAGGGGAAATTCTCCCGCGCCATGAACTGCTCGAGCGCGTTGCGGTCTCGGTCCATACTGATGCCGACCACCTCGAAGCCGAGATCGTGGAACAGCTGATAGCTCCGCTTCAAGTCCGGCAGCGCGATCAGGCAGGGGCGGCACCAGGTGGCCCAAAAATCGACCAGCACCACCTTGCCGCGATACTTGGCCCAGTCGAACTTCGAGCCGTCCATCTCGGTGCCCGTCAGCTCGAACGGCTTGCCCGGCAAATCGAGCCGCCGGGCGGCGCCGATCATCTTCTCGCCGGTCTTGGCGGCCTCGGCATCCTTGCTCGCGGCCAAGGGCGTGCCCAGCTCGCGATAGACTTCGGCGGCCAGGTCGTGCAATTCGGGGTGCCGGTTATATTCCAGCATGACCCCCAACTGCGTGGCTGCCGCCAGCAGAAACTTGGTGGCGCTGAACATGAAGAATGGCTGCTGCGGGGGAGCCGCTTCGTTGGCAACGATGGCGTTCTTGATGTCGGCCGCCAGTTCCTTGACTTCCCCCGGTGAATTGTCTCGCGACGCCGAGGCACGCAACACCAGATTGAACGCCACGGCGTCGGTATAGCCGGGCAGCTTCTTGTCGTCGTCCGTGGCGATTTGCTCGATTTTCTCGCCGGCCACTCGCAGCGCCGCCTGGCCGCGGGTTTGAAACGCGATCGCCTCGGCTTGCGTTTTGATCTGCGTGCGGCGGGCTTGTACCGACTTCATGAAATCGAGCAATTGCTTGACGGTCGCCTTCTCCGGCAACTGATACGGATCGGCCTCTTCCTGCTCGGCCTCACCCGACTTGGCGTCGTCTTTTTGTTCGGCCTGCGGTGCGTCCGACTTCTTGTTCTTGTTCGCCTCGTCGGCCGCGCGCAACTGCGGCGGACCTCCCCAACAGGCAAACAAGAAGATCAGGCCCAACGCAATTCCGGCGACTCGCATCACACGGCTCCCTTCCTTGAAGAATTCTCGCACTCGGCCGGCGTGCCGAGTTCGCTAAGTATAGCGTGATTCGGCACTTTGGCTGCAAGCCGAATTCATTGTTTCGCGCGCCCGGTCCCGCGGCAAGGGCCATGAACGGCCGGGCCCGATCTGCTAAACTGGGCCTGCCACGGGTAGATTGGGCCAGCCATCGGCAGATTGGGCCAGCCACCCGGTGGAATTTCGATTTCGTGGACCGTGATGCCCGATCGCGCGGAGGAAAGTGAGTGCGGCCGCTCAGTAAGATTGCCCCCGACTGGTGGGACTATACGACGCTCGACGTCGAGTTGCTCAACGATGCGGCGCGGCTTTCGGCCGGCGATTTGGCCGCTTTGGCCCGCCCGGGCTTTGCGATCCAGTTTTACGACACGATTGAAGATTTTTATCTGGCCGAAGCGCTCGAGTACATCACCGCTTGGCGACAGGCCACGCCCGACCGTCCCGCGGGCATCTGCGGCCCGATCGGTCCCACCGAGCAGTTGCCGCTCGTGGCACGCCTGGTCAATGAGTTGGATTTGAACTTGCGCCATGCCCACTTCTGGGGCATGGACGAGTGGGTGCTCGACGGCCGCGCGGCGCCCGAGGATTTTCCCCTGAGCTTCGCCCGGGCCGATCGCCAACTGTGCTTCGATCGCATTCGCCCCGAACTGCGGATGCCCGAGAGTCAGCTACACTTTCCCGACATCCCCCCCGATGCCTACAGCCGCAGCTTCGACCAGGCCCGTTGCCTCGTGATGCAGGGGGGGCAGGGGGAGGTCAAGCACTGGGCGTTCAACGATCCGCCACGCCGCGCCGGCGCCTATCGCGATGTCCCGCCCTCGCCGGCCGAATATCGAAAACTCGGCACGCGCATCGTCGACCTGCACCCGATGACGATCATTCAGAACGCCCGCACCAGCGGCGGCGGCGTGGTGACCAACGTGCCCACCCAGGCCATCAGCGTGGGGCCGCTGGAAACTTGGAAGGCCGAGAAGGTTTCGATCTGGCACGCCGGCGCGCACGACAATCCGTTTGGTCTGCGGCTGACGACGCTGATGATTTCCAAACGACTGCCCGACAGCGCCGTGCCGATGTCGCTGTTGGCCGATCATCCCAACGTGCAATTCAATTTCCTGCGCTCGGGCATCGGCACCACCGACGCCGAAATGCATTAAACTGGTTTCACCGGTTTGCCAATTCGCTTCGCGAGTCATTCCATGAAAAAACCTTCGCCCCGCGCCATGGCCGTGGCCGCGCATCCGGACGACATCGAGTTTGTCATGGCCGGCACCCTGATCCTGCTGGGCCGTGCGGGCTATGAGCTGCACTACATGAACATCGCCAACGGCTGCTGCGGCTCGACCGAGTACAGCGCCGCGCACACCGCCGAATTGCGACAACAGGAAGCCGTGGCGGCGGCCGACAGCATCGGGGCCGAGTTTCATTCCAGCCTCGTGAACGACCTGGAGATTTTCTACAACCACGAGACGCTGATTCGCTTGGCGGCCGTGATGCGCGAAGTGGAGCCGGAAATCCTGCTGGTTCACTCGCCGAACGATTACATGGAAGACCACATGAACGCCTGCCGGCTGGCGATCACCGCCGCCTTCGCCCGCGGCATGCCCAACTATGCAACGCGCCCGCCGCGCGAGCCAGTCGAAGGCAACGTGACCATTTACCACGCCCAGCCGCACGGCAATCGCGATCCGCTGGGCTACGAAGTGCGTCCGAGCCTGTTCGTCGACGTGGGCAGCGTGATGGCCGAGAAGACCGCCATGCTGGCCTGCCACAAGAGTCAGCAGCAGTGGCTCGACACCAGCCAGGGTTTGAACTCCTACCTGGAGACCATGCAGGAGCTGATGCGCGAAGTGGGCCGGATGTCAGGTCGTTATGAATTCGCCGAAGGCTGGCACCGCCACAATCATCTCGGTTTTTCACCGACGGTCGTCGATCCGCTGAGCGAGGCGCTGAAAGACCACGTTTTGCGGCAGGCGTGACGCGCCGAGACCAGCGGTGCCGCCCTTTACGGGATTGCTGGCCGATCTGCACATTCTCCCGAACCCGCAGTCCTCGACGTATGTCGCTAAGGCATCACCGCGGAAGGACTGCCGATGCATAAACTCCAGAGGACAACCCTGACCCTTGAAAAGAGAGCGGCCACGCTGCGCACTATGCTGCGGCAAAGCGCCAGCGAATATCAGTTGGTCAAGGCCGCGGGAAGAGTGCGCGACGCCAGAATCCAAGTTCTGCGGGCCAAGATAGGCGAGATGCCGTCGGTCCTTCTGACGCCCGTGCAGAACAGACGGATCGCAAGACTTGAAACCCAGATTGCCAGGCTCGTTGCAGCCACACCAACGGCAATTCTGGCTGAATTCCGAATGACGCCGCCAAACCCTTGCAACGATTCCTAATTCCAAACCGACGCACTGCCCGAAGATAGGCTCGCTCGCCCTCCCCCCCAATAATGAGCCGATGACTACAGAATCTCGCCTATATCATTGGCAATTCCAAGCGGCGATGGATCGGCTATCGGCCCAAAAAGAGCTCTTGCAACAAATGATGGATCAATTGCAGCCAGGAGGGTCGGAAGCGCAATTGGCTGTGGAACTCGAAAAGGCGCTTGAATTGATCCGCGCTATCCCCAGTCCACCGGCCGCCCGGTAATCGACCTAAGAGCGAAGCCGTAATTGCAACAGCACCGTGGTGGCCAGAAATTGCTCGTGCGCAATTCGCAATGCTTGCCATACTCGCGGTGGTCCTGGTGACTGTCTATGCCGCCTGGAAGCTGGTCGCTTGGTTTTGCCGGAAAGCAGCAATTGGGTGGCGTCGCCGATTCCCGAGAATCTGACTTTCGACTGACCCCCTAGCCCCCTGTCCCGTAACTTGACACCCCCCCCCGTGGGACTATCATCAGTGCTTGCAGACGCGGTATCTGATAGGATGCCGTGATGCGATTCGCAGCCCCGCGCCGCTGCTCGCTGCTCGGATCTTGCGCGGGGAATTTCAACAGGAGTTGGTTTGATGGCCGTTCATCGGCGGTTGCAGCTTTCGGAGGTCGGCGACGTCTCGGTAGTGCGCTTTGTCGACCGCAAGATTCTTGACGAGGCGAATATCCAGGAACTGGGGCAGGAACTGTTCCACCTCATCGAAGACGAGGATCGCAAGAATCTCTTGCTCAATTTTTCCTCCGTCGAGTTTCTCTCCAGCGCCGCGCTGGGCAAGCTGATCACTTTGGACAAAAAAGTCAAAGCGCACGGCGGCAAGCTGAAACTGAGCAATATCCGGCCGGAGATTTACGAAGTCTTCGCGATCACCAAGTTGAATAAGTTGTTCGACATCCGAGACGACGAAGCCGACGCCCTGGCGACCTTTTAGTTCGCTCCCAGAGCTGCCGCTGTCAGCGGTCCAGCGGGGCGCGGCCTCTTCGACTCATGGCAACCCCAGCGGTCCGATCGCGATTGCACTGCGAAACCCTGAAAGTCCTCGGCACTCAAATCGTCCGGATGTCTTGCTGAGAACGCGGTAAGCCATGTCACGAGATTTTTCGGCCTGGACCATCGATCGCACGATCCCCAGCGAATTGCTCTCGGGCCGGCGCGTTCTCGAAGAATTGCTCGAGCGCTTGCAGGGCGAGAATTGGACCTCGCGCGAGATCTTTGGCATCCGGCTGGCCCTGGAGGAGGCCGTGGTCAACGCCATCAAGCACGGCAACTGCCTCGACCCCAACAAGCAGGTCCACGTCATCTGCCAGTCCAGCAGCGAAAAGATCTGGATCAAGATCTCGGACGAAGGCCCTGGGTTCGACCCCGAATCCGTGCCCGATTGCACCGACGCCGAGCACATCGACGTTCCCCATGGCCGCGGCATCATGCTGATGCGCAACTTCATGTCCCGCGTCGAATACAACGACCAGGGCAACGTCGTCACCATGGAAAAAGTCCGCGAAACCCCCGCCGCCTGATAGCAGCCAGCAACCCTTCTCGCTCGTCCTCATCCTGCCCCGTCTCCTCGTTTTCATCCTTCATCCTTCCGCCTTCATCCTTCTCTTCCAACTGCTCTTGAGCCCCGCGCCGCCTTCCGCTACAAATCCCGCCCTTATCTCGCTTCAACTCTTCAGATCCCGGACGAAGTTCGCTTGTCCAGGAGTTCCACCATGCAGTGGCGTATTGTCCTGGCGACGATCATGGCGTTGTGCGCGGCTGCGCCGACGCGGGCCGTGGATTTTCCCTACGAGGCCTACGTCAACTCGGCCGACGTCTACGTGCGCTCCGGCCCGGGCCGCAATTACTATCCCACCGACAAGCTGCCCAAGGGAGCCAAGGTCGAGGTCTATCGACACGATCCCGGCGGCTGGTATGCCATTCGTCCGCCGCGGCAAAGTTTTAGTTGGGTCGCCTCGCGGCATCTCGATCTGAATTCCGACGGCCTGGCCACGGTCAACTCGCCGCGCGTCGTGGCCCGCGTGGGCAGCGCCTTCAGCGACGCCCGCGACGTGATCCAGGTGCGGCTGGACGAGGGCGAGAAAGTCGAAGTGCTCGACAGCCACGGCCCCGCCAAGGATTCTCCCTGGTGCAAGATCGCGCCCCCCTCGGGCGAATTCCGTTGGGTATTCGCCAAATTCGTCGAGCGCGAGTTGCCCCACGATCTGGCCGCCGATGAGCGCGAAGCGGCCGGCCTCGAACCCATGCCCCGCGACCTGGCCCCACGCATGCGCGACGTCCGGCTGACAAGCGGCTCTGAGGCGAACGACGCGCCGCGCGATTCCGCTGGTTCGCAACAGGCCGCGTCGCAGCAGGCCGCGGATGATGGTCCCCCACGCCAAACCACTCCGGTCATCCAGCGCGAAATCGATTACATCGAGTTCAAACTTTCGGCCATGGTCATCGACGATCCCTCGCAATGGTCGTTCACCGACTTGAAACGCCGCGCCGAGGCCGTGCTGCGCGATGCCCAAAATTCGGCCGACCGCGGCCAGGCCCGGGTGTTGCTCGACAAGCTGGCCCGCTTCGACGACATCAAACAGCGTCACGAGGCCCTCAAGCAATCGCGCGAGGAAACGGCCGGCCGCACGGGGCCGCCGGGCGGGTATGCGCCGCCGAAACAAGACGATCCGCGCTATGACGGCGTGGGCCGGTTGTCGCCGGTGGTTTCGCAAAAGACCGGCGCGCCGCAATTCGCGCTGGTCGACTCGACCAACAACGTGATCTCGTTCGTCACCCCCGCCCCCGGGGTGAATCTGCGGCCGTTCATCGACAAGTACATCGGCGTCAACGGCCAGCGCGGCTATCTGACCGAGTTGCAGCGTCAGCACATCAGCGTGCAGCGGGTCACGGTGCTCGACGTCCAGCGTCGCTAGGCCGGTCCCTTCGCCAGGCTTGCCCCATTCCTAGGCTGGCACGCTGCCAGGCCGGTTGTCGGACGTCGCGCCCAGCTCTTCCGGGGTTTTTCCTCCTCTGCCTTCAGTGCCCCGCTCCCCGCGTCGATCACTATGGCTAGCTAGCTGCTAGCTCGAAACGGTGGTCCGCTGGAAAAGTTTCCCTCGCCTCGGCTGCTTCCGCGAGCCGAAAAACTTCTAACACCGGCACAACCGGCCAAGGCAGCCGCTACCGCGCTGGCACTGTCGCGCGATATCAGCGGCGAATGGGGGGACTCGGCTTAGGGGGGGAACTATGCCAAGGCGACCTGAACACGAGCGCGCTTGCGCGCCATTCACGGGGCGAAGAGTTACCGATCAGATGACCAGACGCGTGGGCACCTTCGGCTTGGCGCTTGGCCTGCTGGCCGTGCTCGCACTGCCGGCTGCTGCCGCGAATCCGCCGGGACCGACGTCGAGCCGCGCCGCCCGCGAGGACGCGGTGCGCTCGATTCCCCTGGACAAGCTCGACCCGCAGATGCGCGAGAAGATCAGTGGCACGATTGCCGAAACCAGTCTTTTTCGCCGCCTGCCGATCCAGGTGATCGATGCCGATCCGGACCTGTACTTGTTTCTCGTCCGCCATCCCGAGGTGATCGTCAACATCTGGGAAGTGATGAAGATCAGCAACGTGGCCCTGTCACGCACCGGCCCCGATACGTTTCGCGCCAGCGACGGCATGGGCACGCTGTGCAACGTGAAGTATTGCTATAGCGACCACGAAACGCACGTCATCTATGCCGAGGGCACCTACACCGGCCAGTTGCTCAGCAAACCGGTCAAAGCCAAGTGCGTGTTGCTGCTCAAGAGCGGCTATGTGCAAGAGACCAACGGCAAGTTTTACGTCACCAGCCGCATGGATACCTTCATCCAGATCGAGCACGTCGGGCTCGAGATCCTGGCCAAGACGCTCAAGCCGCTGTTGCACCGCTCGGCCGACTACAACTTTGTCGAGACCGCCGCCTTCGTGGGCATGGTCTCGCGAACGGCCGAGATGAACGCCGCCGGCCTGCACCGTCTGGCCGGCAAGCTCACTAACGTCGAGCCCAGCGTCCGCGATCGGTTCGCCGAACTCTCGCTAGCCGTCGGCGCCAAGGCCCAAGAGCGAGCCGCCAGAACCTCCGCCCGCGAGCCGTTGCGCAACGACGCCCCGACGATCGTGACGGTGAAAGAGTGAAGTAGTGGTTGGTGGCTAGTGGCTAGTGGCTAGTGGTTAGTGGTTAGTGGTTAGTGGTTAGTGGTTAGTGGTTAGTGAGGAAAAAACCACGTGGACCACCGATGGCCAACCACTGAACAGGCGAGTGACTGGCAACGCGCTGAGATCATGCGCATCCGCGCCTTCTCTTCGTCACTACCCACTGACCACTAGCCACTACCCACCGACAGCTTCTCCTGCGCCAGCTCCTTGACGCCTTGCAGGTCGAGCTTGCCGGTTCCCAGCACGGGGATTTCGGCGACTCCGAAGAAGCTGTCCTTGTCGGGAATCCACAGGTTGGGCAGGCCCTGGGCGGTGAGTTGCTTGACGATCTGTTCGACGGACTTGTCGGTTGCCAAGTGCAACACAATCAATCGTTCGCCCTTGCGCTGGTCGGGCACGGCCGTGACAGCCACGACGGGCTTTTCTTCCTCCGGCGCCAGGATAGTTTGCAGCAGCTCTTCGATGTGGATGTGCGGCACCATTTCGCCGCCGATTTTGGAGAAGCGGCTCAGCCGGCCCGTGATGTGAATGAAGCCATCCTCGTCCAGCTTGGCCATGTCACCGGTCGAGTACCAGCCGTCGCGCAGCACCTTGGCGGTCTGCTCGGGCATCTTATAGTAGCCCTTCATCACGTTGGGTCCCTTGATCCACAGCATGCCCGACTCGCCGATCGGCAAGTCGCGCCCCGTGTCGAGGTCCGTGATCTTGGCGGTCACGCCGGGAATGGGAATGCCCACCGTGCCGATGCGCTCGACGGTCGGATCGCCGTCGATGGCGCGGATGGTTGGAATGTTCAGGGCCACGATCGGGGCCAACTCGGTCGTGCCATAGCCTTCCATCGGCCGGAAGCCGAACTTGGCTTCGAAGTCGCGCAGCAAATCGCCCGGCAACTTCTCCGCCCCGGTCACCACCAGCGTCATCGCCGCGAAGTCCTCCTTCGTGCAACGCCGCATGTAGGAGCGCAGGAAGGTCGGCGTCGTGATCAGGATCGTCACCTTATAGTCGTTGCACAACTTGCCGATGACCTTGGCGTCCAACGGGCTGAAGTGATAGGCCGCCTTCACGTCCAGGCTCAACACGCTCCACAGCCCGACCGTAAAACCCATCGAATGAAACAGTGGCAGGATGCCCGCCACGACATCCTTGCTGTTCAGTTGCAGGATGTCATCGATCGCCGCTGAATTGGTGCCGATGTTGCTATAGGTCAGCATCACGCCCTTGGGCTTGCCGGTCGAGCCCGAGGTGTAGATGATCGTGAACACGTCGTCGAACTTGATCTTGTGCAGTCCCAGCCAGCGTTCGAGCACGACCGACGGCACCAGGTAGGTGTTCAGCGCCGCCACCAGCTTGTCGGCCAGGGTCACCTGCTCGCGCAGGTCTTCCAGATAGATCAATTCGGCGTCGAGCTTGAAATCGAAACGCTCCATGAACCGGCGGCTGGTGATCACGTGGCGGATGCCGCACTGCTTGATGCAGTAGTTGAGCACGTCCGAGGAGACCGTGTAGTTCAAATTGACGCTGATTCGCCGACAGAGCGTCACCGCCGCGTTGGCCAGAATGCCGCCGGCCGAAGGGGGCACCAGCAGTCCGACATACTCCTCGTCGGGCGCCAGCACCTCGCGCAACAGCAGGCGGCGAAAAATCAGCGTCCGCATCAACAGGCTGCCGCCGGTCATCTCGACGCCCGTCGAGTCGGCGATCTTCATCGTGAACAAAGCCTTGCGGCACTTGCGCAGAAAGGCCCGCGGCGCCATGATCTGCCGCGGCTTGACCGAGCGAGTTGGTGAGTTCATCAGTCCGGGCTCTTTGCGAACTTGGCTGGTTCGGGTGTGAGAAACTGCCTGGGCCTCTCCTCGCCCGGCGTCTTCCCGGCGAGTCGCCCACCAAGATACTGCCTTTCGGCCTATTCAGGTAGTCCGTCGCGGCGCGTCAGAAAGCCCGCCGCCGGCCCGTTAGTCCCCGCATCCACTCGCCGGGTCACGGGCAACCGGGAGCCCGCTGCCGCCCGGTCTTCCCCGGGGCTGGGCCCGAAGACTTCCCCTAGACCATCTCGTCGACCACGGGGTTGACCAGCGAACCGATTTTCTCGATCTCGACGGTCACCTTGTCGCCGTTCTTCAGAAACAACGGCGGCTTGCGGGCCATGCCCACGCCGTGCGGCGTGCCGGTCAGGATGACCGTGCCCGGCATCAGCGTGGTGCTGCCGCTGAGGAACTCGATCAAGGTCGGCACGTCAAAGATCATGTCGTTCGTGTTCCAGTCCTGCATCACCTCGCCGTTGAGAATCGTCTTGATCGCCAGCGAATTGGGCTGGGTCAGCTCGTCGGCTGTCACCAGGCAGGGGCCCAGCGGGCAGAACGTGTCAAACGTCTTGCCACGGCACCATTGGCTGCCGCCAAAATCCTTCTGCCAGTCGCGGGCGCTGACGTCGTTGGCGCAGGTATATCCCAGCACGTAATCCAAGGCTTTCTCGCGTGAGACGTTCTTGCACCGCTTGCCGATCACCACGGCCAGCTCGCACTCATAGTCAACCTGCTCGCTCTTCAGGCGCCGCGGCAGCACGATCGGGTCGCCCGGGTTTTGCACCGTGCTGGCCAGCTTCATGAACAGCACGGGCCACTTGGGAATCGGCGCGTTGCCCTCGGCGGCATGGCGGCGATAGTTGAGCCCGATGCACAAAATGCCCGTCGGCACCAGCGGCGCGAGCACGGCCCGCACGTCGGCCGTGTTGTCCGTGACTTCGAATTTACCGAACAGGTCGCCGGCGATTTCCTTGGCCGTGCCGTCGCCCTGCTGGGCCGCGTACTTGACCTGATATTTGACGTCTTGATAGCGAATGATCTTCATCGAATAGTCCGCAAGGTCGAGGAGGAAATGGCCCGTTGGCGCCCCGCGTCGAGGGGTGCCCGCCGCTTGTCGGACGTGAAGTATCGTCCGTTTTCCAGGAGCACGCAAGGGACCGAGCCCAGCGCGATTTGGCTTGCTTGCGGGCGCCCTTGGAGGCCATTACGATGAGTGTCGCACGCGCGGCCAATCATGCTTAACTGTCGCGCGAGCCGGATGCCCCATGAAGTTGGACCCCATGAAGTTGGATTCGTCTCGTTTGGAAAAGGCGTGGTCCGAATATGTCTGACGAGGCGGCATCCCCACACGATTCCCGACCGACGGTTCCCGGCGGACGGCTGGCGCCTTGGCACGTCGGCCAATTGCCGCCGCCGCCCGGTGGTGGATGGCGATTGTGGGTCGGCCTGCTCGGCCCTGGCGTCGTGCTGGCGGGAACCTCGATCGGCTCGGGCGAGTGGCTCTTCGGACCGGCCGTCAGCGCCCAGTACGGCGCCACGCTGCTCTGGCTTGCGTCGATCAGCATCATCCTGCAAGTGTTCTGCAACCTGATGATGATGCGCTATACGCTGTATTGCGGCGAGCCGATCATCGTCGGCGGCCTGCGCACCAATCCCGGCCCAATGTTCTGGATCGGCATCTATGCCATCCTGGATATCGCCTCGATCTGGCCTTACAACGCCTCGAACGCCGCGGTGCCACTGGCCGCCGCCGTGCTGGGACATTTGCCCGGCGAGGGCAGCCTGCACGTTGCCGGAACCCTGCTCACCGAGGCTCAACTGGTTCGCGCGTTGGGCTTCCTTATCTTCGTGCTGTGCTTCGTGCCCTTGATCTTCGGCGGCACGGTCTATCGGATGCTCGAAAAGATCATGAGCTTCAAGCTCGTGCTGGTGCTGGGCTACCTCTCGTTCATGACGGTGTTCATGGTTTCGCCCAGCGTCGGTTGGGAAGTCTTCACCGGCTTCTTCCGCTTCGGCAACTATCCACAGCGGGCCGACACGATCGTCGTCGACCGCCACTTCGCCCTCACCGTGCGCGAGGGGGACGACACCTACCTGATCAAAGGCACCAAGGAGCCCACCGGCCCCATCATCGGCGAGTTCCGCGTCAACAACGTCAACCGCCTCAAGAACCTGCCCGAGGAACTGAAGCCCAAGTTCGACGACCTGAAGGACCGCGCGCAGCGGATGCTCAAGGCGCGAGAATTCTTCTTCGAAACGCGCGGCGAAAGCGGCGCAAAGCTCTCGGGCCGCGGCGCGATCGACGACGAGGGCTGGCAGCCCGACGAATTCTCGATCACCGAGCCCGACGGCATCACGCGCACCTATCAGAGCCTGGCCGCCGTGCCGCCGGAGTATCGCGACGTCCTCACCGAGTTGATCGAACACCAGGGCGTCGAGCACAAGAGCCTGTGGGCTTACTTTTGGGAGCACGGCCGGCTGCCCGAGCTCGATTGGTTCATGCTCGTGGCGTTTATCGCCATCGCCGGCTCGGGCGGTTTGGCCAACACCCTGTTTTCCAACTACACGCGCGACAAGGGCTGGGGCATGGGCGCTCACGTCGGCGCCATTCCCAGCGCCATCGGCGGGCTGCCCATTTCGCTCTCGCACGTCGGCGAGGTATTTCCCATCGACGCGCCGAACCTCAGTCGCTGGCGAGGTTGGATTCGCCACATCGTGCGCGATCAGACGGCTGTCTGGATGATGGCTTCGTTCATCGGCATGGCGCTGCCCTGCATGTTGTCGCTTCAATTCATTCGCAACGCGACCGTGGCCGGCGATCGCGTGGCGGCGATGACGGCCGAGGGCATTGCGCAGCGCTATCCCGAGTATGGCAACTTGTTCTGGGTGCTGACGCTGCTCTGCGGCTTCCTGGTGCTCGCGCCCGGTCAGATCAGCGTCGGCGATCAGATTGCCCGCCGCTGGACCGACATCTTCTGGACCGCCAGCAGCCGCCTGCAACGACTTGGCGGCACGCGCGTCAAGTACGTCTACTACAGCATCCTCAGTATCTATGCCGTGTGGGGGCTGTTCGTACTCTGGCGGCTGCCGGCGCTCGATATCGCCAAGATTGGCGCCGTGCTGGGCAACGTGGCCCTCGGTTTCTCGGCCCTGCACGCGCTCTATGCCAATCGGGTGCTGCTGCCCAAGCCGCTGCAGCCGCATTGGCTATTGCAGATTGGCGTCTTGTTGTGTGGAGTGTTCTTTATCGGCATCAGCATGATCGTGATGGCCGACGTGCTGGCCACCATTAACCTGTTTTGAGATTCGCGCATGAGTGCTACGCTCGATCGATCGCCCGCCGGCGCGTCCGGCAAACGTGTGTTGGACGCCCGCGAGCTCGTCAGGCTCTATGAGCAGATGATGCTCATTCGCCGTTTCGAGCTTACGGCGCAAGACGTCTATCGCAAGGGTGAAATGCCCGGCTTCATTCACCTCTATGTCGGCGAAGAAGCCACGGCCGTCGGCGTCTGCGCGCATCTGCGCGCCGACGATTGGATCACCAGCACCCACCGGGGACACGGGCATGCTCTGGCCAAGGGCGTCTCGCCCGACGAGGTGCTGGCCGAGCTCTATGGCCGCTCGGGCGGCTGCTGCGGCGGGCGGGGCGGCAGCATGCACCTCTACAAGCTCGCTGTTGGCCTGTTCGGCACCAACGGCTTCGTGGGCGGCGGCTTGCCGGCCACGGTCGGATTGGGGCTGAGCGCTCGCACGCGTGGCACCGACCAGGTGGCCGTGGCCTTCTTTGGCGACGGCGCGGTCAATCACGGCGCGTTTCACGAATCGCTTAATCTGGCCGGCGTGCAAAAGCTGCCGGTCGTGTTCGTCTGCGAGAACAATCAGTATGCCACGGCCACGCCGCTGACGATGGCCACCCTCAACACCGAAATCGCCACCAAGGCCGCCTCCTATGGCATTCCCGGCGTCGCGGTCGACGGCAACGACGTGGCGGCCGTGTGGGAAGTTACCCGCAAGGCCGTCGAACGGGCCCGCGCTGGTGGCGGCCCCACGCTGATCGAGTCCAAGACCTATCGCGTCGTCGGCCACCACGAAGGCGATCCGCTCACCGGCACCTATCGCACGCAGGAGGAGTTGGACTCCTGGAAGGCCCGCTGTCCGATCGCCACCTTCCGCCAGAAGCTGCTCGACAAGAAGCACGCCACGGCCGACCAGCTCGACGCGATCGATCGCCAGGTCGAGGAGCGCATGACGCGAGCTGTCGAGTACTCGCGCTCCTCGCCGCATCCCGATCCGGCGCAGGCCAACGACCACGTTTGGGCCGAGCCGCTGCACCCGCCCGTCGAGCCGGCGCCGGCCACGGCCGAAATGAAAACGCAAACCTGGTTGGAAGCCGTTCGCGACGGCATCGCCGAGGAAATGCGCCGCGATCCCCACATCATCTACCTGGGCGAGGGCACCGGCGAGCGCGGCGGCAGCTTCGCCCACACCAAGGGCCTGTGGCACGAGTTCGGCGCCCAGCGGATGATCGACACGCCGATCGCCGAGCTGGCCTTCACCGGCGCCGCCGCGGGGGCCTCGGCCAGCGGCTGCCGCGCCGTGTCGGATGTGATGTTTGCCGATTTCATGTTCGAGGCCGCCTCGCAAATCATCGAGCAAGCCGGCAAGCTCCGCTACATGAGCAACGGCCAGACCAGCGTGCCGATGATCGTGCGGGCCGCCTGGGGCACGATCAAGAACACCGGCCCGCATCATAGCGGTAGCTACCACCCGATCTGGGCCCACTGTCCCGGGCTGATCGTCGTCATCCCCTCGAGCCCCGCCGACGCCAAGGGCTTGTTCAAAACGGCCCTGCGTTCGCACGATCCGGTGATCTTTCTGGAACCCAAGGCCCTCTTCCCGACCAAGGGTCAGGTGCCCGTCGGCGAGCACCTGGTGCCGTTTGGCGTCGCCAATATCGTCCGCGCCGGCACCGATCTGACGATCGTCTCTTGCGGCTCGCCGATTGCCCGCTGCCTCGAAGCGGCCGAGCAGCTCCAGCAGCAGGGGGTGAGTTGCGAGATCGTCGACCTGCGCACGATCGTCCCGCTCGACGTCGACACGGTCGTGGCCAGCGTCGCCAAGACCGGCCACCTGTTGGTGGTCGATGAGGGCTTTTCGATGTGCGGCCTCGGGGGAGAACTGGCGGCCGTCGTGATGGAGCACGCCTTCGACGAGCTCGATGCCCCGGTGGGCCGGCTGCACACTGACCCAGTTGGCCATCCGTTCAGTCCCGCGCACGAAAACGCCGTGGTGGTCACGCCCGCGCGTATCGTCTCGGCCGCCAAGGCCGTGCTGGCCGGTGAGCCCGAAATTCCACGGCGGCTGCAAGTGAAGCGTCGCGTCCCGGCGGCCGCGCCGGGCAGTGGGACGGCTAGTGGCGCGGCGAAGAACCCGGAATCCGCTACAAAAGCGTCTCCGCCGAAGTCGTCGCCGGCGTCGAGCGCCAGCGGCGTGCCGTTGGTGATGCCGAATCAAGATCTGACGATCACCGAGGCCCGCGTCGTGCAGTGGCTCAAGCGAGTTGGCGACAGCGTGGCCAAGGACGAGCCGGTCGTCGAAGTGGAAACCGACAAGGCCGTGATGAACGTCGACGCGCCCCTGGCCGGCCAACTGATCGAAATCCTCGCCGAAGCCGAAACGGTCGTTCTGCTCGGCCAACAACTGGGCACGATTCGCCCCGCGAAATCATCATGACACGCCGAACAACTCCGACAACGCCGCGCATCGCCGCCTCGCCCCGCGCCCGCCGCGCCATGCAATCGCGCGGTCTCGACCCTCGCAAGATCTCCGGCACCGGTCCCGGCGGGCGGATCGTCGAGGCCGACGTGCTGCGCGCTTTCGACGCGGCGACTCCCACCAATGGCCCGACGCTTTCGCCCATGCGACGTTCGATTGCCCGCGTCACGGCCACTAGCGCCGCAACCGTGCCGCAATTCCATTTGCGGGCCGAGCTTGACGCCTCGCCGCTGCTCGACGCGCGGCAGGAACTGCTCGCCAGGCCGCCGATCGGTGACGGCGTGCGGCTGTCGATCACCGATTTGATTTTGCGGGCGATGGGGCTGGCCCTGCGCGACAATCCGGCGGCCAACGCCGTGTGGACCGGCGACACGATCGAGCGGCTGAGCGAGGTCAACCTGGGCCTGGTCGTGAACCTGGTCGACGGGTTGCTGATTCCCAAGCTCACCTCGGTCGACCAGCGAACGATTTTTGAGCTGGCCCGGCTGCGCAGCACGGCGGTGGCCATGGCCCGGGGCGGGCGAGTCTCGGCCGACTCAACTCGCGGCGTGGCCAGCAGCTTGAGCAATTTGGGCACCACCCGTGTCGACGACTTCACGGCCGTCATCTTTCCGCCGCAGAGCACGATTCTGACCGCCGGCCGCATCGTCGAGCGGCCGTTTGTCGTCGATGGCCAGCTTTGCGCGCGGCCCACGTTGCGGTTGGCGCTGACCGTCGATCATCGCGTGCTTGACGGTGCCCCGGCTGCCCAGTTCCTCGGCCGCATCGTCCGCTACCTGGAGCAGCCGGCCATGATGCTCTATCCCCAGCCACAGCCGCAATGACTTCCGAGAGCGTCCGCGCGGCTGTTGATCGAGCGCTTTGCCCTGGCTGCTTCTTCGTGGCCCAGGGTCATCGTCTGCGGATCGAACACGTGGTCGCCGAGGACTTGCCCTGGGAGGTGTTTCGCGGCCACCTGCTCGATCCGGCCCATGCTCGCTCGCGGGCCCGCTTCGCATCATGGCACGTCTATCTCGATGACGCCGAGCGAGCGCCGGCGCCGTTGATCTCGCTCAAATTTCAGGTCGAGCCCGCGCGGCTGTTCGTCACGCGACAAATCCTGACGCACGCTTTCGAGGCCTACGAAGACGCGCCCGGCGTGATCCTCACCCGGCCGGTGCAAAAATGGGTCGCCGAATTGATCGGCACCCTGGAGCTGGAGGGCCTGCGCGGCGATCTGAACGAGGAACTGAGCAGCTACGTGCTCTTGTCTGTCATCGGTACCAGCCGCCTGCCGATCACCTCGCTCGAATCTCCGCTGCCCGCCTTTTCGCTCGGACAACTCGCCTACCTGCCGCGCCTCGCCGAGTCCGACCATTCCGGGACCGATCCGCTGGCCTACCTGCGGGCCGCGCTCGACGGAACCCGGCCATTGCTCCATCGCGCCAAGGCGCTGGAGACCGCGCTGCGCGCCACAACCGCTGATGACGTGCCTGCCATCTCGCACGTGCTCGCCGCCTCGGCCGATCGCTCCGCGCTATTCCGCGCGGTGTTCAACGGCGCTGCGTTGTCCCCCTACACAGGCTTCGTCGAGCGGTTCGTGGCCGTCGTGGTCGAAAGCGCAGCAACAGCTCCCGGCGTGGCGATCGACACGCTCGGTTACATGCTGCGCCATCTTTGCCGCCATCTGACCGCCTTCGACCTGACACTGTTCCACAATTTCGGCGCCAATTATCCCGACACGCTCTTTTTGGATGCCCTGCTGACGGCCTATTTGCGATTGCTCGAGGAGCATCCGGAATTGTTTCTTGCTGACGACTCAGCCGATTCGGCCCCGCTGGCGCGACAAAAGCGGCTGCGGCGCCGGGCGCTGCGCCACGCGGCTCTGGCTCGCCGGCAATACGAAGGCCATCGCGTGCCCGATGCGCCAACCTCGATGGGCGAAAACACGCGTGTGCTGCCCGCGCTCTACGCCCGGGTGCCCGAAGAGCAGATCCTCGAGACCTCGAAGCGGCAGCGCCGGCTGTTTGCCGACCGCCCCTGGTCCAACCTGCTCCGCGACATGGCCCGTCGCGTGCTGGCCGAGTCGATCGCCGACCTGAGCCACGCAGCCGAGCTGCGAGAGCTGGGCATGGCCCACTTTCTCGACCGGCCGCTGGGCGTCGGCAAGCTGCCGGGCGAAGTCGACCGCACGCCGCTCTTGTCCTACGAGGCCTTTAGCCGCACGATCGTCAAGCAACGCCTGGCCCAGCTCAAAGCCGAGCGCTGGCTCACGGCCGACGAGCGCCAACGGTGCCTCGCCGCGCTCGATCGATTGCCACGCGAGGGCGTGCCCGTCGCCAGCGTGTCGCCATCCACGCGCCCCGGCGTCGTCTCGGTGAGCGACGCCCAGAAAGTCACGGCCGATTTCACCTTGCTGCGCACCACGCGCGGTTCGCTGCACCATGTTCTGTCGGCCTATGACTGGCGGCCGCTGGCTCGCATCGCGTCCGCCACGGCCGAGTGGCTGGCCTCGCCGGCGCCGATCATCCTGATTGCCGACACGTCGCCTGGCACATCGGCAGCCCCACCCACGCTCCGGTTCCACGACCGGCACGGCCGCCTCAGGCTGGAACTCGGATGGGCATTGGGGCCTGATAGAATGGCGCGTTACGTGGAACGCGCCGGCAACGAGTGGCTCCAGCGCCTGCAGATCCTGCGCGTGCCGAACTCCGAGTCCAACGCCGACTCCGACCAACCGACCCTGCTGGACGTCGGCGAGCAATCGTTGTGGATCGACTTGCTCGTGCCGAACCAGACGCCCGTTCCTACGAGGAAACAGCCGTGAAGCGATTTATCATTCTGCTGCTGCCCGCCGTGCTGTTGCCCAGCGTGCTGGGCAGCCTGACGAGCCAGGTGACCGCGGCGCCAAAGAACGTGGTGCTCATCGTGGCCGACGATCTCTCCTTGGATCTTGGCTGCTACGGCAACCAGGCCATCAAGACGCCGCACATCGATGAATTGGCTCGCGAAGGGACGCGTTTCACGCATGCCTTTTGCACGACGGCCAGTTGCAGCCCCAGCCGGTCGGTGCTGCTGACCGGCATGCAGAACCACGCCAACGGCCAGTATGGGCTCGAGCACGGGGCGAACCATTTTCAGTCGCTCGACAACGTGAAAAGTCTGCCCGCGCGGCTGGCCAAGGCCCATTATCGCACGGCCCGCATCGGCAAGTTTCACGTTGGCCCCCTGGCCGTCTATCCGTTCGAACAGGCGCTGGCCGGCGATGGGCGAAACGGCGTGCAGATGGCCGAGCATTGTCGCGAGCTGATCTCGGCCCCCGACTCTCGGCCGTTCTTCCTCTACTTTTGCACCGACGACCCGCATCGTGGCGGCGGCACCGGCCCCGCGCCGCACAAGGGCAACCGGTTCGGCAACGAGAAGTCTCACGATGGGATCGAGGAGGTACACTACGATCCGCGCGACGTGATCGTGCCCCGCTATTTGCCCGACACGCCGACCTGCCGGGCCGAACTGGCCGAATACTATCAATCGGTTTCACGGCTCGACCAGGGAATTGGCCGCCTGATCAAGGTGCTCAAGGATGCCGGCCATTGGGACGACACGCTCGTCGTGTTCGTCTCCGACAACGGCATTCCATTTCCCGGCGCCAAGACCACGGTCTACGATCCCGGCATCAACCTGCCCTGTCTGATTCGCGATCCGGGAGCCAAGCAGCGCGGTGTGCGCTCGAATGCCATGATCTCCTGGGTCGACATCGCCCCGACGATCTTGGAATATGCCGGGCTCGAGTCGCAAGGCAAGAACCTGCACGGCCGCTCGCTCTTGAATCTCTGGCTGGGCCAGGAGACGGAGCCGCGCGACGAGGTCTACGCCTCGCACCAGTTGCACGAGATCACGATGTACTATCCGATGCGCATGGTGCGGACGCGAAAGCACAAACTGATCTGGAACATCGCCCATCCGTTGCCCTTTCCCTTTGCCTCGGATTTGTGGCACGCATCCACCTGGCAAGAAGCCTGGGCGGCCGGTCCCGACACGCTGTGGGGCCGGCGCAAGATCTCGGCCTATGTCCAACGGCCGCGGTTCGAGCTCTACGACCTGGAAGCAGACCCCGACGAACTGGTCAATCTGGCCGCCGATCCCGCGTTCGCACCGGTGCTGGCCGAGTTGAAAGAGAAGATCAAGAAGTTTCAGCAGCGAACCGGCGACCCCTGGATCCTCAAGTGGGACTATGAGTGACGCGGCTTACGGCTGCTCCGGGTCTGGCAGAGTTGGGGGCCGAGACTTGGCCGCCGCTTTTCGCGCCGATGTGTCGCACAGCGGGCGCACCAGCACGTGGGGCGGCAGCCCGGTGGTTTCCGTCACGCGCGCCGCGGCCTGGGCCAGTTCGTTCTGCGTGTCGAGCAGCGCGCGTTCGGCCTGAATCATCCCCGTGCGGGCCGAATAGACCCGCAGCAGATCGGCCTGGCCGGCGCGAAACTGATCTTCGACGCGCCGCAATTCATCGTTCAGCAACGTGCCAAATTGTCCCTGGGTTTCCTCGATCAATTGCCGCGCCCGTTCGTAGCGAACCAGCGCCGCGTCGGCTTCCAATTGGGCCCGCGTTTCCAATTGCGTCAAGGCGACCTGGCGCTGCCGCAATTCGGCCATCCGCTGCCGCACCAGCGGCATGCCGGTGTTGACGATCGGGATGTCCCATTGCGCGCGGAAACCAAAAAAGACCGTGGCGAAGTCGTCGCGCGCATAGTAAGGACCGATTTGTGGCGGGGGCAGTCGACCCGCGTTGGCCAGGTCGGCCGCCGCGCGGCTCACTTCGACGTCGGCCCGCGCTGCCATCACGTCGGGCCGGCCGGAAACCAGCTCGATCACTTCCGGCCCCGACGGCTTCTCCGACGTCACGAACGGCACCGGCGCCTGGGCCCAAGAGAGCCGCGACAAATCGCCGATCGGCTCGAACGGCTCTTGCGAGACCAGCCCGAGTTGAGTGCGCAAATCGACGAGCGCCGTGTTGTAGGCCGCAGTCGAGGCGTTGGCCTGCTGCCGGGCGGCGTGGGCCTGCAATCGGGCTAGCGCGATGTCACTCGCCACGGCCGTCCCGGCTTCGAAGCGGCGCTTGAGCACGCCCACCAGTTCCCCGTTCAGCCGGGCCAGCGAAAGATTCACGTCGCGCACGCCGCGCGCATACAGCGCCGTGAAAAACATCCGCTCCGTTTGAGCCACGTTGACCAGTTCGGCCTGGTGAATGTTCCAGCGCGTGCGCGACAAGTCGGCAATGCCCGCCGCCAAGCGAAAGCGGGGCTGATGGGTCAACTCCAGCGTTTGCATCAGCAGCACGTAGTGGCTGACCGGCGTGTTGGCGCCGTTGAGGTCGCGCCCATACGGCAAGACCTGCAACTGGACATAGGGATTCCATGGGTACTGCGCCGCCACGCCCACGGCAGCTCGGCTGACGACTTCGGTCTGCCGCAGCGTGACCAGGTTCGGATTGCGCTCCAGCGCCGTGTCGATGGCTTCGGCCAGGTTCGTCGTCGGCACCCCCTGGGGCGTGACCACCAATTCCGGCGACATCCGCGCCGCCGCCGGCGCCACGAACCCCGCGGGCGTGATATCGGAAACGCACCGCGGCAGCCGCTCAAAGCCGCCCGGTGGTGCGTTTGGTGGCGCCGCGTTCGCAGCCGTGGGCACGGGCGCAGTCGCGCTAGGAGTTTTTCTGAGCGTCCGAGCCGGCGGGGGCGGCACTCCCTGGGCGGCGCAGTGCACCGCGCACGCCAATTCGACGGCGGCCAAGGCCACGAGCAGCAAGCCAACGAAGGTCTTCAAAGCGGGGGCGCCGGTTGGAGTGATAAGTCGTTGCGTATCAAACCTATCGGCGTTAACGGCCAGCCCCTTTGCCGCCGTTTGGCGATTGTTTGGCATCTGGGCCCTAAAACCCAGCTCTTGCGGCAGTTATGATAGATGCTCGCCCATTCGTCCCGGGCTTCAAGCGGCGCAGAGTTTTCCGATAGCAAGTGAGGTTGGCGCGCGTGGTGAGTTGGAAGTTTGCGTTGGCTTTTCTGATTGTGCCCGCTGTTGCCGGCTGCGCCTGCTCGACCGCCGAGCCGCCCGCCGACGAAGAACACGAAGCGGCGGTGACCGTGCGGGTCGAGCCGGCCGAGTATCGCACGCTGCCGCAGGTCATCAAGGCGCTGGGCCAGTGCGAAGCCGTGGTCGGCAAATTGGCCATGTTGACGCCGGCCTTGGAAGGACACGTACACGCCATCCTGGTCGAGCAGGGGGCCAAGGTGACGGCCGGGCAGCCGATCATCGAGCTCGACACCAGTCTGCCCGCCGCCGACCTGGCCGAGAAAACGGCCGCCGGCGATGCCGCCAAGGCCTCGCTCGCGCTGCTCAAGTCGCTGCCCCGCGCCCAGGAGCAGCAGATCACGAAGTTGGCCATCGAACAGGCCAGCGTGGCCTATCAACGGGCCAAGTCGGCGCTCGACAGTCTCAAACCGTTGGCCGAGCGCAATGAAGTCTCGCGGCAGCAAATGTTCGATGCCGAGAAAGCCGCCGAGGCGGCGCGCCTGTTGATGGAGTCGGCCCAAGCGGCGCACCATATTTCGGTGATGGGGCCGCGCGACGAGGCCGCGGCCGAGGCCCAGGCCCGCGTCAAGATCGCCGAGCAGGCGACCAAGACTTCGCAAGTGCGGCTCGATCTGCACACGCTCCGCGCGCCGATCGACGGCGTGCTGCAAGACATTACCTGCCAGCCCGGTCAAACCATCGCCCCTGGCACGCCGGTCGGTGAGATTGTCGACGCGAGCCAGGTCGAAATCGTCGCCTGGCTCTCGCCCCGGCTGGCCCGCGAGGTCCACGCCGGGCAAAAGGTCGCAGTCTCGCTTGTCGGCGCCCAGGCACCGGCCAAAGCCGAAGACGACTCGACTGGTACGCCCGAGGGCATCCCACCGGCCACGGTAGTTTTCGTCGGGCGAATCGCCGACGCGCAGACCGGCAATCTCAGCGTTCGCTGCCGCGTCGATAATGCCGAGGGCCAGCTGGCGATTGGCCAGACCGTGAATCTCGAAATCACATTGCACGAGGGGGTGAAGGCTCTCAGCGTGCCCGTGGCGGCGGTTTTTGACCTGGGTGAAGGCCCCGTGGTCAGTGTCGTGCGCGACGACAAGATCGAACAGTTGCACCCCAAGCTCGGCCTGGCGCACGAGGGCTGGATCGCCATCTCCGACGTCGAGTTGGAAGAAGGCGAGGGGGTCGTGGTCGCCGGGGGCTACAACCTCGAAGGTGACACGCCAGTCAAGATCGCCGAAGGCGAGCCGGAAGAGCCCGGGGCGGAGCCAGAGAAGGCTGCTGCGGAGCGGGAGAAAGCCGACGCGCAGCCGAAGCATGCTGACGAGAAGGGGCCGCACGAGCATGATTAGCCCCGCGGCGCCCGGCGAGTCGCATCCCACGTCCGGGCGATTGAATCTGGTCGCCCTGGCCCGCCCCTATTTCGGGCTGCTGGTGCTGGCCACGATTCTGCTCAGCGTGTTCGGCCTGATCGCGATGTTTCAGATGGCCTCGGGCATCTTTCCCGAAGTGGCCTTCCCGCGGATCACGGTCATCGCGCAATCGCCGGGTCTGGCCATCAAGGACATGGAAGTGGCCGTCACGCGGCCCATTGAAGAGGCCGTCGGCATCGTGCTCGGCGTCACGCGCGTGCAATCGAAGTCGCTGCGCGGCGCCGCCGAGGTCTCGGTCTTCTTCGCGCCCGACACCGACATGGTCCAGGCCCTCAACGACGTGCGGGCCCGCATGGCCGAAGTGGGCGCGCAACTGCCTCCGGGCACCACGACGCTTACTGAGCGGCAAACCCCCTCGGTCTTTCCGATCATCTCGTTCGTGATCACCGGAGGGCGTGACCCGGCGGCGCTGCACGACTATGCCTATTTCGATCTGCGGCCGCGCATCAGCCGCATCCCCGATGTTTCGTACGTCACGGTGCAGGGGGGCGACATCCGCGAGATCCTGATCGAGGTCGAGCCCGAGTCGCTGGTCGCGGCCGGATTGTCGATTGCCGACATCGCCGACCGGCTGGGCAAGGAACATCGGCTCAAGGCCGTGGGCCGGCTCGATCGCGACGTGCTGCAATACCAGGTGCTGGCCGATACGCAGGCCCAGGATCTGACCGATCTGGAACAGCGCGTGATCGTGAACAAGAACGGTCAGTCCATTCGACTGGGCGATTTGGGCCGCGTGGTCGTGGCCCACGAGGATCGCACGATGGCGATTCGCTCGAACGGCAAGAACGCGGTGGCCCTGACCGTCTTTCGCCGCTTGGGGGGCGACGCGCTGCGGATTTCCGATCAGCTCACCGGCGTGCTCGAAGCCGCTCGCGGCGAAGCCCCGCCGGGCGTCGAGATTCACCCGGTCTACGATCAGGGCACGCTGGTGCGCACCGCCATCGCCAACGTGCGCGATGCGATCATCATCGGCGGCGCGTTCAGCGTGCTGGTACTGCTCGTGTTCCTCAAGAGCATTCGCGCCACGTTGATCGCGGCGCTGGCGATTCCGCTCAGCTTGGTCATCAGCTTCGTGTTCCTCTATCTGACAGGGGACACGCTGAACCTGATGTCGCTGGGCGGCCTGGCCGTGGCCATCGGCCTGGTGATCGACGACACGGTGGTGGTGATCGAAAACATCGCCCGCCATTTGGCCGAGGGCCAGCAAGGCGACGCGGCCATCGACCAGGCCAGCCGCGAAATCAGCGGCGCGGTCGTCGGTTCCACGTTGACCACGATCCTGGTTTTTTTGCCGTTGGCCTTCGTACGCGGCGTGGTGGGGCAGTTCTTTCAATCGCTTAGCCTTTCGCTCACCGTGGCTTTGCTGGTCTCAATGGTGGTGAGCCTCACGATCATTCCGGTGCTGGCTGCCCGCTATCTGGGGCGGACTCCGATGCCGACCACGGGCCCGATCTACAACTTGCTGGCCAATCGCTACGAACGCGCCTTGCGTGCGTCGCTGCGTTTTCCGCGGTTGGCCATCGTGGCCGCCGTGCTCGTGGCCCTGCCCGGCTGGTGGCTAGCGGGGCAGTTGAAGACCGGTTTCTTACCGGCCATGGACGAAGGGGCGTTCGTGTTCGACTATCAAATGCCGGTCGGCACGTCATTGGCGCAAACCGACCGCGTCATCCGCCGCGTCGAGGCCGTGCTGGCGCGCACGCCCGACATCTCGGGCTACATTCGTCGCACCGGCGCCGAGTTGGGGCTGTTTGTCACCGAGTCGTACACGGGCGACATCCTGATCAGCCTCAAGCCGTCCGGTGAGCGCCGACCGATGGCCGCGATCATGGACGAGTTGCGCGAAACGCTCGACCTCGAGGTGCCCGAGCTGACCGAAAAGGAATTCAAACCGCTGATTCAAGATCAGATCAACGACCTGGCCGGCGTTGCCAGCCCGCTGGAAGTGAAAGTGTTTGGTCCCGACGTGGCCGTGCTGCGCGAATTGGCCGAGCGCGTGGCCGAAATCGTCACCAAGGCCGGCGGCGCCGACGTCAATTCGCACGTCTACCTGGGCAACCCCGACATCGTGGTGCGGCCCGACAGCGTCGAAACGGCCCGCGTGGGGCTGACCGAGATGGACGTCGAGAACCAACTGCACGCGGCCCTCTATGGCCAGGTGGCCAGCACCGTGCCCGAGCAGGATCGGATGACCAAGATCCGCGTTCGTTATCCCGACCGCGTGCGGTTCGACGTCGATCGGCTGGGCGAGATGCCCATCAGCCTGCCCGTCGTCGCCCCGGCGCCGCACGCCAAGAGCGGTCCGCGCTTCGTGCCGCTGGCGCAATTGGGATCGATCTCGATGGTTCGCAGCCCGAACGAGTTCTTTCGCGAAAACCAGCAGCCCGTGCTCAACGTCACCGCCGAGCTGGAAGAGGGGGACTTGGGGGCCGTCAACGAGCAGGTGCAAAGCGAGTTGGAGAAGCTGCACTTTCCGGCCGGCTATCGCTGGGAATTGGCCGGCGACTATCGCTCGCAGCAAGAGTCGTTTGCCAACCTGCTGGTCGTGCTGCTCGTGGCGTCGGCGTTGGTGTTCTTGCTGCTCGGCTTTCAGTTTCGCAGCCTGACGTTGCCGCTGTTGATCTTTTTGGTGCAGCCGATCTCGCTGACCAGTGCCATGCTGGCGTTGTGGATCACCGGCACGCCGCTCAATGTCTCGTCCTTCATGGGCGCGATCCTGCTGATCGGGCTCGACGTCAAGAACGGCATCATCCTTATCGAATACATCGGCCAGTTGCGCTCTGCCGGCATGCCACTCGACGAAGCGCTGGTCACGGCCGGCCGCGTCCGCTTTCGCCCGATCCTGATGACCGGCCTGACCACGATCTTCGGCCTGGTGCCCTTGGCCTTGGGCCTCGGCCCCGGCGCCCAGATGCAGCAGCCGCTGGCGATCGCCGTCATCGGCGGTCTGATCACCAACACGCTGCTCACCCGGTTGGTGATTCCCGTCGGCTATCTGGCCCTCAAGGGGCGCGACGGTGAGCGATCAGTGCGGGCTTGAGAAACGGCAAAACGAGCCAGCAGCCGGCCGTGAACAGCGCGCCGATGCCGACCAACAGGTTGAAGGCCACCGCATGGCTCCAATCCTGCTGCCAGCGCTCATAGCACCAGCCGCCCAGCGACATCGCCAGCGCCGTGCCCAGGTTCGAGAGGCCCATCAAGAGCGCAAACAGCGTGCCGGCGGTTTGTTGCGGACACACTTGGGCCGCCAGGTCGAGTTGAATCACCGTGGCCGTGGCCGTGGCAAACCCCGCCATCATGCCGATCAGCCGGGCCGAGATTTCGCCGTCCAACAGCCAGTAGCCGAGCGTGCTCGCGATGCCCAGCACGATCGACAGGTGAACCAGCACCAGCATCGGCACGCGGCGGCAATAGAATCCATACAGCAGGCTGCCCGCCATCGCCGACAGCGAGTAGAGCGACATCATGTTGCCATAGAACTCCTCGCTGAAGTGCAACCGCGTGGTCAGGTACATATAGAGCACCGACGACGAGAACGGGTTGAAGTTCCAGCAAAACATGAACAGCCCCACCGCCAGAATCGTGCGCGAAGCCGCCGCCCGCCGCAGCAGGCTCAGTGTGGGCACAAAGTCGTGTCGCAACCCCTCGGCTCGCGGCTCACGAACGGCCACCGCCGACAACACGAGCGTGCCCACGGTCAGCAGGCCGCAAATCAAAAACGCCAAATCCTGCCGGCCTCTGGCGCTCAAGTAGCCGCCGGCACTGGCGGTGATAATCGTAGCGCCATACAACGCTCCCCATTGCACCGACTGAAAGCGCCCGGTCAGCCCGTGCGGCTGGCCCTTGGTCACCATCAACGCGTCGACCACGACGTCGGTAAACGCCACGCCGATCGTCGCCGGCACCATCAGCAAGAGCAACGTCAACGGCGTGAGGAGCGAAGTACTCTCGCCACCTCGCCAGAGCAGCCCGGCCACGATGAGAAAACAGCCGGCCGTGACGATGCTGGCCGCGATCAGATAGCTCTTGCGGTGGTATCCTCCTAGCGGCACGAAGTCGGAGATCAGCCCGTAGAGCGGTTTGATGGTCCAGGGAATCCACAGCAATGCGGTGAACGTGGCCACGTTGGCGGTGTTCTCGCCCCACGACTTGAGCAGCGAGTTAACCGGTTGGGCGATCAGGCCGTCGCTCGGCTCGCTGGCCCCCTGAATGAAATAGAGCGTGCCGAACAACAGACTCAGCCCCAGCGGGTGGATCCTCTCGGCCGCGTTCGCGTTGTTGGGCTGCTCGCTCTCAGGCACGATTCGTTCCGAGCTTGGCGGCTGTCTGAAGCGCGCGAACACGAGCCACGCGCTAACTGAAAAATACGCGCTCCGCCGTTGTGATCAGCATGGCCCGCCGATCGGCCGGCGTGAGAAAGTCCAGACGGCTTCGCACCAGTTCGATCGAGTCGCAGTAGGCGTGCCCCATCTGCACCTGGTAAGGGCAATCGGTGGCCCACATCAGCCGCTCGGCCCCAAAAGCATCGCGCAGCCGGCGGATCATCGGTCCCAGGTCCGTATACGGCGCCGCTTTTTTGCCCAGCGCATAGAAGGCCGAGATCTTGACGTGTACGTGGGCGTGCCGCGCCAGCCGGCAGAGGTTGTCCAGATCGGCCGCGTGGACCGTGCCGTCGATGCCGATCCGCGCGAAGTGATCGATCACCAGCGGCGTCTCCGGAAACTTGCGGCACATCGCCTCCAACGGCACTAGCGCCTCCGGATTCACCAGCGCGCACATCGCCAACCGCTCGTCGGCGCCCAGCCGCCACATCGCGGCCATGCCCTCGCTCGACAACCAGCGATCGACCGCCTGAGCCGCCGGGTGGATGCGAAAGCCGCGCACGCCTTGCCGCTTCAAATCGCGCATCGTCTCCCCGAGCCCGCTGGCATGCTCGTCGATCACGGCCACGCCGCCAAACACGCCCCGATGATCGCGCATCGCCGCCAGCATGTAGCTGTTGTCGAAGCGATAGTAGCTCATCTGAATCAGCACGACCCGCGCGACGCCGCACGGCCGGGCCTCGGCCTGCAATTCTTCGGGCGTAAAGCTGGCCGGCTGCATGTCGGTCACTTTGAATCCGGCAGCCAGCGGATGGCGCTTCACGTCCGGCGTCCAGATGTGCGAATGGGCATCGATCGCCCCCTCGAGGGGCGCGTCGGCTGCCGCGGCGTCGAAAGACGCCAGCGAGGCGGCTCCCAACGCCAAAGCCCCCGCTTGCAGCAATTCGCGGCGCGATCGATCAAGAGGTAATTCGGGCTGCGTCATGCCGGGCGTTGTACCCGTTGGGGCCCCAAATCGCAAGCGCGCCCGCTTTCAGCAAACGAAACCGCCCGGCGGTGTTCCGGATCCGTCGGGCGGTTCGAGCCAGCCGTTCACCAGGAGGAACGGCTAGATATTCAAATTGATCAAGTAGTCATCGAGCGACTTGCGCTGTTTGGTCTCTTCGGCGGTGAGCTTTTGGATCTGCTCGCGCATCTTCTCCACCGAGTCCTCCTGAGTGCCGAGCTTCTGCACGTACCGCTTATAAAGATCCGTGGCATGGTCGAGCTGGCCCATGTTCTGGCGAATGCGGTCCTGCTCCTGGGTGATCGTGGCGATCTGCTGCTCGAGTTGTTGCCGCTGCATCGCGGCCTGCTCCAACGCTTGCTTCCGTTTGACCACCTCGGCCAGGGCGGCTTTCACGGCCGGCGAGACTTCCTTCTGGCTGATGTAGAACTCGATCAACCCGATCGGGATGTCGGACAAGACCAGGCTCTGGTGGATCGGCTGCTCTTCCTCGACGACCAGCGTGGTCGGCTTGCCCGGCTCGGCCGTGACCGCGAAGCGATACTTGTCGCGCGTCTTTTCGTTCGGCTTCTCGGGCTTCACCAGCTTCCAGTTCGCGTCCAGCGGATACTCGACCAGCACGGTCTTGGCCTTGCTGTCCGAATTCTTGATCGTGAACTTGCGTTCGCGCACGTTCTTGCGGGTCGTCAGCAGCGTGCCCTTGTTGAGCTTCACGCTCAGCAACTGCTCGGGATGCCCCTTGGTCTCGGGCGCCACTTCGGTCTTCAGATCCATGGCATAGCTGATCAGCCGCTCGGCTTTGGGCGCCAGGTCTTCGATCTTCGCATCGCCAGCATAGGCATTGCCATCGAACACCGTGATCGGACCTTGCATCAGGTGCAGATCGGTCGAGTTGATCAACCGAAATCCGTTGAGCGGATGCTTGGCGTCGACGGCCTCGTTATAGATCGAGACCTTGTCTCCCTTGATGCTCTCGTTGACGATCGGCAGCATCGCCGATTTCTGCCGCGCCAACGTGACCGGCGTGCTGATCACATACTGAAACAGCTCGCCCACGTCGCCAGCCTGGGCGGCCGACTGTCCAGAAAGGTTAAGATATGGCGTGACGGTTTGACCGTCACTTGCCGCCAGCGATTCGGCCGCGAACTGTGGCGCCGGAGCACCTGGAGCGGCTGCCGGCACGGGCATTGCCTTGGCCTTTGCGGCCAGGTTGCCCCGGCCACCCATGCCCCCGCCATACCGACCCACATTCTTATTGTCTCGCAAATAGCCATCGGCGTCCTGTGGCTGATTGCTGGCTTGCCGGCGGAAGGCCTCATCCGCCTTGTCCATATCCTGGCCATAACTCTGCGGCCGCAGCGACGAAAACAAATTCAACGTCTCAACCGGCCGCTGGGCATACAGCGGTTCGTACAAATCCATCGTGTACGAAATCGGCCGGCCGCTCACCAGCGTCAACCCGACGTTGTTCCAATCCCCCTCGGTCGTGTTCTCGACGATCGCCCAGCCCTGCAAAAACGGCGGGCTTTTGTCGTCGAGCACCAGCCGATAGCTGGTCTTCCAAACGGGCATCGCCTGGATGTAACCCACCCGCACCGGCCGCTTGCCGTTGCCGGCCAGGTTCAGGGTCACGGTCTTCTTGTCGGTGTTGTGCCCCGCGGCCAGCACGGCCAGGGCCTGCCGCAGTTCGGCGTCGAGCTTTTCGTTGAGCAGTTTCATGCTGCCGACGCTGTCGAGCGGAATGCTGCGCAGTCCCGAGTCGGTCAGCAGGTTGAGGTATTCGGTCTCGATGGTCTCGTGGTCCTTGCCGATTTCCTTCTTGCGTTTCTCCACGCCCACCAGCACGCCGGTGATGGCCGTGGGAGCGTCGATCTGAACACGTTCGCCGCGCACCTGGCTAAGAATCTGCCCCAGCGTGGGATTGGCCGTCAGGTCGACCGGAAAGGTCTTGAGCGTCTTGGTGATCGGATCGCGCGACCCGTAGGTGATGGTCGAGATCGTGCCGCCGCCACGATCTTCGACGATCATGCTCTTGAGCAGGTCGTTGATCTCATCAATGCGAAACCGCAGGTCGACCGTGGTGTTGCCCTCGACGTTGCCGCGATGCTCAAAGTAGCCCACGCCCGAGTTGAACATCACGACCTTGCCCAACGGCAGCGGCTGCTGCGCCAGCTCGGCCGCCTTGGCGGCTTCCTGCGCAGGAGAACTCGCCCCGGCCGCCAGCAAACCCGCGCCACAGATCGCCCACGCTGCCCACATCCGCCTCGAGATCCTGGCCATCGTTACGGCTCCCATGATTGTTCCGTTTGCAGGGACCCCCACGGGCGTCCCGGTTTGCCCCTGCGGATAATTCTAGCTTTTTAGACGCCAGGCGGGGCCGAAAAGTTCCCGGCATTCCTGCCAGGACGTCCGGTTGAAAGGAGAGATTTAATCGAGGAACCCGCTGAGTCGCGGCCTAGAAATACGGCCGCAGCGTTTCGATGGCCGTGATCGTGGCCAGCGACAGAAAGAAGATGCCGGCCGAGGCCAGTCCCAGCCGGGCGAACCAGCCGGGTCGCAGCGCGCGGGGCAGCAGCGTCAGGTTGATGACCAGCGTGTGCAAGCAACTGAACCCCAGCGCGAAGTTCATGATGTTCGTGGCGATCTTCAGCAGTCCCAGCGGCTTGCCGGTCGACAGCAGCACCAGGCCAATCAGGATGAAGCCCACCAGCACGCCAAAATAGACCGTGCGGATGTGCTTCGTATCCCACTTTCGCAATGTGTGGCTCGATGTCCAAACCACATCCACCCAGCGCCGCACCACGCCATCGGCACTGCTGGCCATCGCCGGAGCGAGCACCAGGAACCCGCACAGCAGCGTCAGATACCAGACGGTCGAGCCGGCGAACACGCCCCAGGCCTCGCCCACCGCGCCGCTCACACCGTCGGCCGTCATGCCGGCGGCGTACCAATCGCTCACTTCCGTGCCGCGCCGCAAGAACTGCACCGACAACATGCTGGGCAAGGCCATACCCAAGAAGCAAGCCGGCATCCAGATCACCAACTGATCGCGCAGCACGTGGCGGCACCACCTTCGCCACCGCGGCAGCGATTCGGCCGTGGCGTCGAACACCATGCCGACGTGCGAAAGTTCGATATTGTGACCGCCAATCACGCTCGGTATGGCGCCCACGTGGTGGCCCATGCCCCAGCCCTGGTCGCGGGTGTAGTTGCTGATCGGCGCGTTGGAGAGCCCGCCGTTCCCGGCAATCGCCGCGAAGGCCGCCAACAGCGCGATCGTGCTGAAGTCGATCGTCGGGAATGGCCGGCCGTGGAACAGCGCCGAAAACACGTTCTCGGTGCTGTCTCCATCCCTCACGCCGTCCTTGTCGACGTCGCGAAACTTATCGGGTTTGCCGTCGCCGTCGATATCGGCCCAGGCATCAGGCTTGCCGTCGCCATCGGTATCGATCGTGGGCGGCAGCTTCTCTTCGGCCACGTCCAGATGCCCGTCACGGTCCCAATCCTCGCCCTCATCGAGCACGCCGTTGCCATTTAGATCCTCGCCCTGGCGAATCGGCACGGTGCCGAACTTGAAGAACCCGCTGGCGATTTCCACCCACGTCGAAGCGCTGGAAAAGAAAATCGCCACGAACAGCAAGAAGCCCAGCACGGTCACGATCTTGAACGACATCACGAGTTTCAGCGTGTCATAAATCTTGCCGCCGAAGATCAAGGGCAGCATGGCCAGCAGAAACACGAAAATGCCCAACCCGCGCACCAGCGGTTCGTCGTCGGCTCCGTCGGGAATGCGTCCCAGGTAGATCGCGGCCAGCGGCGTGGCGGCATTGGCGGCCAGGTAGGGGAACACCGCGCCGAAGTCGAGCAAGAGATACGTGAATAACCAGAATCGCGGGCCGGGCAGCGTGCGAAATTTGCCGGTGAAGATCGGCTCGCCCGTATAGAGCGCATAGCGGCTGATCTCCATGTTGTAGAACACCTGGCTGACGATGCTGAGCGTGGCCAGCCACATCAGGGCGCCGCCATAGCGGGCCGTCACGGCTGGGCCGGCCAGCCACTCGCCGCCGCCAATGGCCGATCCGCCCACCAGCAGGCCAGGGCCCAGCATGGCGAACCAGTTCTTCCAGGTGAACTTCGGCGCGTCAATCAGCGGGCCGGTGTTCCAACGCGGCATCTCGTGCGAACCAGGCCAGGGAGCCAGTTCGTGCGTTTCGACAGGAGGCTGTTCAGCCGCGATCGACGCTTCCGCCATGCGCAATTCCTGCGTGGGTTCGCCAGCCGCTTGCCTTGCAGCCAGATTCAAGATCTAAAGTCGAGGAAAATTACCAATCACGTGTATAACCCGCCGTCCAGCCTCCGTCTACGGTCAGCACGGCTCCGTTCACATAGCTGGCCTCGGGCGATACCAAAAACGTCACGGCGTGGGCAATCTCCTCGGGCGTGCCCGGGCGTCCCAGCGGCACGTGCGAGAGCAGACTCTGCGCGATGGGGGTCTTTTCCCCCTCGGCGCCATAGAACAGGGCCCGCGTGCCGCGGGTGATGATCGAGCCGGGCGCCACGCAATTCGACAGGATTCCCTTCGGCCCCAGCTCACAGGCCATCGAGCGCGTCAGATTGATCACGCCTGCCTTGGCCGCGACATAACCGCTTTGCAACTTCAGCGGCACCAGCCCGGCCACCGAGGCGATATTCACGATCCGCCCGCCGCCGCGTTCGAGCATGCCGGGTATGATCGCCTTGCTGACGATGAACACGCCGGTCAGGTCGACGCGCAGGATGCGATTCCAATCGTCCTCGGAATACTCATGGATCGGCTTGCGTTCCTTGAGTGTGTTGATGCCGGCATTGTTGATCAGAATGCTGATGCCGCCCAACTGCTGGCGAACCTCCTGCTCGACCGCCGCCAACCGCGCGCCGTCGGCCACGTCGCCGGCCAGCGCCACGATCCGCCGGCCGTCGCCGGCCAGTTCATCGGCCGTGCGCTGCGCCGCGTCGCGTTCGATATCCATGATGGCCACGGCCGCGCCGTTGGCGACCAACCGCTCGACGATCGCGCGGCCAATGCCCTGCGCGCCGCCCGTGACCAGTGCCACCTGGCCTTTCAAGTCAACTTGCATTCGACTTCACTCCTGGCTGGACGAGTGTTTTGTTTTGGGTGCCACTGCTGGCTTGTCCAGCAGTGCGAACCTGCCGCTTGAGTTTACGCCAACACTCCCTTGGCCACTTCGCCGCTGACGTCGGTCAGTCGATAGTCGCGGCCGCTCGACCGATAGGTGAGTCGCTGGTGATCGATGCCCAGCAGATGCAGGATCGTGGCGTGAAAATCGTGTACGTCCAGCTTGTTCTCGGCGATCGCAATGCCGTACTCGTCGGTCGCGCCATAGACCATGCCCGGTTTGACGCCGCCGCCGGCCAGCCAGGAGCAGAACGCCTGGTGATGGTGCTCGCGCCCCAGGGCATTGGGTTCGGCATGGTAGGGCGTGCGGCCAAACTCGGTGGTCCAGACGACCAGGGTATCGTCGAGCATGCCCCGGCGCTTCAAGTCGCGGAGCAGGCCCGCGATCGGCCGGTCGACGTTTTTCGCCAGTGCAATGTGGTCGTTCATGTTGCCGTGCGAATCCCAATTGCTCGACGAGCCGGTGTCAATCAGCTCGATGAACCGCACGCCCCGTTCGGCCATTCGGCGCGCGACCAGGCACTGCCAGCCAAAGCCAGTCGTCTGCCCGCGCTCCAGGCCATAGAGCCCCAGCGTCTCGTCGGTCTCTTGCGCCAGGTCGAAAATGGCCGGCGCCTCGCGCTGCATGCCGAAGGCTGTTTCGAACGAGCGGATGCGGGCGTCAAGCGCCAGGTCCGCGGCCCGCTGCTCGCGATGCTCGTGGTTCAGGCTCGCCCGCAGGTCCATTTCCAGTTGTTGCAACTCCAGCGAGGCCGCGCGGCGTTGGATGTTGGCGATCGGCACGTCGCCGGGAAACACCTGCGTGGCCTGGTGGCAGCCGGGCAGAAAATCAGAGCCCCAGGTCTGGGCCCCGGCATAGGGGGCGTGCGGCGCGATGGCCACGAACGACGGCAGGTTCGCGTTCTCGGTGCCTAGCCCATAGCTGACCCAACTGCCGATGCTCGGCCGCGCGAACGTGAACGAGCCGGTGTGCATGCCCAGCGTGGCTTCGTAATGGTTGGTATGCTCCGACTCCATCGAACGCACCACGCAGATGTCGTCGATGCACGCGCCGACGTGTGGAAACAGTTCGCTGACTTCGATGCCCGAGGCGCCGTGCGGCCGAAACTTCCACTGCGGCTGCTTGAGATAGCGTTTGAACTCGCCCAGCTTGCCCTGCCAGTTGTCGACCGTGATCGTCTTGCCGTGATCGGCGAACAGCTTGGGCTTGGGGTCGAACGACTCGACTTGGGACACGCCGCCGGTCATGTAAAGAAAAATGCCCCGCTGGGCTCGTGCCGGAAAATGCCCGGCGCGCGGCGCGAGCGGATCGCCCGGCGAGATCGCCTCGGCCCGCGCCGTCGCGGCGGCCTGATCGGCCAGCATGCCGTGCAGGGCCAGGGCGCCGAATCCGCCCACGGCTCCGCGCAGCATTTCGCGTCGAGTTGGTTGCCAGCCGAACGATTGCACGCCCAGTTTCCTCCGCCGTCGCACCTTCAGGATCGCTCAATCAATATACAGAAACTCGTTGCTCGTCAGCAGCACCCGGGCATACCCACTCCAGGCCGCCAGGTTCGCCGCTTCGTCCCCGCTGCCCGTTTTGCCGGCCGCCAGGCGATAGCGGGCGAGAAACTTGCCGGCCGCGGTCTGTTGCGCTCCGCTGGCCTCACGGCCCAGCACCCGGCTGAAAAGGCGGCCGATCCGTCCCTGGTCGTCCGTTTCCTCCGCGATCAGCCGACGCGCGAGCACCTCGCTTTGCGCGTGGATGAACGGGTCGTTCATCAGAAACAGGGCTTGCGCCGGCGTGGTGGTCAGTGTGCGTTCGGCCGTGCTGGCGTTGGGATCGGCCCCGTCAAAAATGGCCAGGAATGGATGCCGGGCGATCCGTTGCGTCATCAGGTAGACGCTGCGGCGATTCGTTTCATAGACGGCCTTGAACGGAGCATGCTGCGTGAATCCCCACGCCGTGCGCGGCGGAAACGGGTGCGGTCCGCCCCGCGAGCGATCCAACTCGCCGCTGACGGCCAGCACCGCGTCACGCATCGTCTCGGCGCCGAGCCGCTGGCGGTCGAACCGCCACCACGATTCGTTGGCCGGATCCGTTTGCGCAGCCGCGCTCCCCTCATTGCTCGACAGTTGATAAACCCGCGACAACAGAATCCGCCGGTGCAGACGCTTGAGCGACCAATCGTCGCGCATCAACGTGTCGGCCAGATAATCGAGCAACTCGGGGTGCGACGGCGGGCGGCCGCGCAGGCCGAAATCGCTCGATCCCTGCACCAGCCCGCGGCCAAAGTGATATTGCCAGACCCGATTGACGATCACCCGAGCCGTGAGCGGGTTCGATGGCCGCGTGAGCCACTGGGCCAGTTCGAGCCGGCCGCTGCCACTGGGGTCGCTGACGAGGTCGCCCCCCAGAATCTCCAGGAACCGGCGCGGCACCTCGGCGCCGGGCCGGGTGGGCTCGCCCCGTTTTTGAATGTGGGCGTTGGCCGGTGTTGCTTCCACGACGCCATAAGCCATCTCGCAAGGCCCGGCGATCGTCAGCCGGTCGCGCTGGGCGCGGCTTTCGTTGAGCGAGGCCGAGAGTCGCTCCTGCCGGCACTTCAACTCGTCGAGCGACATGGCGCTGCCCGCCGTCGCGGCCTGTTCTTCGGCCGCCTTGATCGACTTGGCCAACTCGCCGAGCTCGCCCTCCAACTGCTTGATTTTTTCGGTGCACTCGGCGAGCTGCTTCGTATGTTCCGCGATGCGCTGGCCGGCCTCGGGCTCGGGCAGCAGCGGCACGAAATCGCGGGGCTGCTTTTTTTCTTCCGAACCGGGGAAAGCGTAGCGCGAGCTGGCAAAGATGCCGTACAGGCCGTAATAGTCGGCCGTCGAGATCGGATCGTACTTGTGGTCGTGGCAACGGGCGCAGCCGATCGACAGCCCCAGCACTGAGCGTCCCAACGTGTCGAGCGTGTCGGCAATCGTCAGGTGATGGTAATTCTCCGAGTCGAAGCCAAACCGCCGCGAGATCGCCAGGTAGCCGGTGGCCGTGACCCGTTCGGTGAACGCTTCGGGCGGGCCGCCGAGGGCCAGGATGTCGCCGGCGATCTGTTCGCGAACAAACTGGTCATAAGGTTTGTCGCTGTTGAAGGCGTCGATGACATAGTCGCGATACTTCACCGCCTGCGGCACCGGGTAGTCGGCCGTTTCGCCCGCCGTGTCGGCATACCGCACCACGTCCAGCCAATGCCGGCCCCAACGCTCGCCATAATGGTCCGAAGCCAGCAATCGATCGACCAGCCGCTCGTAAGCCTCCGGCGAATCGTCGGCCACGAATGCCGCAATCTCCTCGGGCGTCGGCGGCAGGCCGATCAGGTCGAACGTCAAGCGACGCACCAGCGTCCGCCGGTCGGACAGTGGATTCGGCTTAAGCCCCCGGGCTTCGAGCCGGGCCAGGATGAACCGATCGATCGGCGTCAGGCACCAGGCCGCGTCGCGCACCGTCGGCGGAGTTTGCGGGCGCACTGCCTGGAACGACCAGAACTGCCGCTGCGCCTCGCTGATCGCGAACCCCGTCTCGGCCGCGTCTGCGGGCGGTGCCGCATCGCCGCCGGGCCAGGGCAAACCCATCTCGACCCAGCGCACGAGTTTTTCGATTTCTGCCTCGGGCAATTTCGCCTTCGGCGGCATCTTGAGCCCTTGATAGCGGATCGCCTCGACCAGCAAACTCTCGGCCGGCTTGCCGGGCACCGCCGCCGGGCCCGTTTCGCCACCCTGCAAAACGCCCGACCGCGATCGAAGACTCAACCCACCCTTGAGCTTGTCGACGTCGCCATGGCACTCATGACAGCGCGCGACCAACAGCGGTCGGACTTCACGCTCGAAGAAGTCGACCGCCTCGGCCGAGGGCTCGACGGCGCCGGCCCAACCCGCCGAGCAGGCGACGAAAACGGCAACCAGCAAGGGCAGGGGGGGCGTGGTTTTCACTCTGCCAGTGTAAAACCGCCGCGCTGGCGGCGTCAAATTAGCTCCACCGGCCCCGCACCCCGCTTCTCGAACAGTGCCACCAGCGCGAACGTCGCCAGCGGGCCAAACAAGAGCGACAGCAAGAACCAGTTTAGACCGCTGCGGTTCTTGCCTTGCGCCAAACCCGCGTTAATCAGGGCCAATGTGCCCCAGCCGGCGAACCAGCGCGACGCGACTTGGGGATCGTCCACACGCTCATCTCCTCGATCTGGCCCAGTTGGTCCAGCGCTCAGCGGTGCGAGCGCTCCATGCCGAAGTTGAGCTTCAACTGCGGGTCTTTCTCGCAGTCCGGGTTCAGCTCCTTGAACAGCAGGCTCGGCTGGATGTCGTGGTTGTGTTGATATTTGTCGCTGGCATACTCGGTGATCGCACCGCTGATCTCGTGATAGAAGATCTGGCAGATCGGCACGCCGGGATAAACCCGCACCGGCTGCACCGCGAACATCTCAAGCGTCCAGAAGCCGCAAAACCCCACGTCGCCAAAGCCGGCCGTGACGTGCACGAACAGGCCCAGGCGGCCGATCGACGAGCGTCCCTCGATCATCGGCACCAGCTCGTGCGTCTCGGTGCGCTCGATGGTGCGGCCCAGGTAAAGCTGGTTCGGTCCCAGCACCAGGCCTTCCGGCGGAATGATGATCCGCCGCACCCGGTTCGGTTTGGCCATGTCGAGCACGACCTCTTCATAGGTCATCAGCTCGTTGTGCAGCGTGAGGTTGTAGCTGTTGGGATTGAGATTCGCGTCGACGAACGGATCGATGACGATGTTGACGCCCAGGTTTTTGCGAATCTGATGGCCGGAGAGAATCATGTCAGCGGGCCACTCCAATGCGAGGGCAAATGTCGTTCAGCGTGCAGGCGTCGCACTTAGGCTTGCGGGCCAGGCAAACCTGCCGGCCGTGCGTGATCAGGCGATGGCTGAAATCGATCCACTCTTTCTTGGGCACCACCTGGTCCAGGTCGTGTTCGAGCTTGACCGCGTCGGTGTGGCGGGTCAGGCCCAACCGGTTGCTCAGCCGCGTGACGTGCGTGTCGACCACCACGCCGCTGGGAATTCCATAGGCCGTGCCCAACACGACGTTGGCCGTCTTGCGACCGACGCCCGGCAAGGCGACCAGCGCGTCCAGCTCGCGCGGCACCTGGCCCTTGAAGCGCGCGACCAGTTCGGTGCAGGCGGCCTTGATGTTCTTGGCCTTGTTGCGGAAGAACCCGGTGGACTGCACGGCCTTTTCAAGTTCGGCCGGCCGCGCCGCGGCAAACGCGGCCGCGTCGGGATACTTCTTGAACAGATCGTGCGTGACGATGTTGACCCGGGTGTCAGTACACTGGGCCGAGAGGATCGTGGCCACGAGCAATTGCAGCGGGGTCTCGAAATTCAGCGCGCAGCGAACGTCGGGATAGGTCTTCTTGAGCCGCTTGACAATCTGGGCGGCATGGCGTTTGGCGTCGGCGGTCGCAACCATGCTGTGCCTGGCGATTCGAGACAGATTGACGGGAGCCTTCGTCCGCTGCGGCCTGATTGTCTCGCAGCACGCCGGAGACTGTCAAGTATCGACCATCGGCGGCGAATGACGGCCGAAGTTCACAGCGCGATGATCCATCCCCACTAGCCTCTTCCCCACCAGCCCGAAGCGCCAGCGAGGGGCTTCGTCCGATCCCCCTCGCTGGCGCTTCGGGCTAGTGAATGGGGGCATTATCGCTCACCGCGGCCCGTCCTATCCTGGCAGCCGAAACAGCGATCGGGCGTTGGCCGTGGTTTGCGCGGCAAAGTCCGCGGGCGATTGGCCGCGCGTTTCGGCCAGGCAAGCCACGGTGTACACCAGGTTAGCCGGTTCGTTGCGCCGGCCGCGCAGCGGGTGGGGCGACAGGTAAGGGCTGTCGGTCTCGACCAGGATACGATCACTGGGCACGCCCGCGGCCACGCCGCGCAACGCGTCCGATTTCTTGAACGTGACCATGCCGGCGAAGCTGATGTACAGACCCAGCTCGACGCACTCGGCCGCCGTCTCGGCCGTGCCGGTAAAGGAGTGCATCACACCGCGCAACGGACCCCGCTGCCGGGCGGCTCTCAGCATCTCGAGCACGTCCGCATCACTCTCGCGGGTGTGTACCACGAACGGCAGATCGAGCTGGTGAGCGAGCCGCAGGTGGCGATCGAAATAATCCTGCTGCACGGCGAAAGGCGAGTAGTCCCAGTGCCGGTCGAGCCCCGTCTCGCCCAGCGCCACCACCTTGGGCCGCCCCGCCAGCTCAACCACGCGCTGCCAGTCGTCCGCACCGGCCTGCGCTGTGTAATTCGGTTGAATGCCCACCGCCGCGAAGATGTCCGCATGCGCGGCCGCCAGCTCGACCACCGCCGCGCTCGAAGGAGCCGTCACCCCGACGGCGACGATTGCCTCGACCCCCGCCGCAAAAGCCCGCTCGATCACATCCTCGCGATCCGCATCGAACTCTTCCTGATCGAGATGCGCGTGCGTGTCGAGCATGGGGGGGAATAGTGATTAGTGGTTGGTGGCTAGTGGTTAGTAAAAACCAAAAACGGGCCGGTGATGGCCCGCCTCTTCCTCACTAACCACGAACCACTAACCACCAACCACTTCTCTCCCGGCCAATTCCTCGAGCGTTTCCAGATTGCCCTTCGCGGCTCCCAATGCTTCTTCCGCCAGCGCGGCGGCCGCGCGGTCTTTTTGCAGATCGGCGGCGCATTGCTCCAGGGCGGCGATGTCGTTTTTCTGGCAGATGACGAGCTTCGTCAGCAGGTAGTCGAGCGACAAGTCGTGGGTGTCGGGGAAGTCGAGGGGGAACTCGCCCATTTCGATCGGGCCGTGGTGCTCGAGAATGAACTCGGCGACACGGCTGGCGAGTTGTTTCTGCTCGTCGACGATCCGCGCCAGGGCGGCCACGGCTTTCTCGTCGCCGCGGTGAGTCCACGGACAGGCCTGGGTCAAATACATCGGCAGCGAACGATAGATGATCGTCAGCAGCCGATTCAGCGATCGATTGGTGCCGGGCTGACTCATGAATTCTTTGCGTGTGGCCTGTGAAGGGAGACTAAAAGAGCTGCCGGGCCGCCGACAAGGCCCACTCGTTCAAGCGGTTGAAGTCGATGCCCAGCACGAACACCGGCACCGTGATCGCCAACGAATAAGCGGCCGCGGCCAGCGGAAACGGGCGAGCCGTGCGATTCTCGGGCTCGGCGTCGATGGTCATGATCTTCACCACGCGCAGATAGTAATACAGGCTGATCGCGGTGTTCAAGCCCGCGATCACCAGCACGCTCCACAGCTTGGCTTGCACCAGGAAGGAGAAGATCAACAGCTTGCCGGCAAAGCCCGCGAACGGCGGCAGGCCGATCAGGCTGAACAGGATGATCGAAAAGCACACGACCACCACCGGATAGCGGCGGATCAACCCCGCATAGTCGGCGATCTCTTCGCTGTGCAACGCGTTGCGCAAAAACGCCACGATGGCAAACGCGCCCAGGTTCATGAACACGTAGACGCCGGCATAAAATGCCATCGACGCCAGCGCGCCACTGGCCGCCTCGGGATCGGTGTCGGCCAGCACCATCGCCGCCGGCACCGGCATGATCATGTAGCCGGCCTGCGCAATCGTCGAATAGGCCAACAGCCGCTTGATGTTCGTCTGGCCATAGGCCGCCAGGTTGCCGAACGTGCAGGTGATCACGGCCAAAAAGGCCAGCCCACGCCACAGGAAGTCGCGGGCCAGGCTCAGCGAAGCATTTTGCTGGTCGCGGCTGAGTGTCGCCAGCGCGTCGGCCGGCTTGTGATAGGCCACGGGCATGACTTCAGTGGTCGGCGCGGGGTCCGATTTAGCTGTCGATTTCGCCGGCGTTGATGCCGCCAGGGAACTCACGACCGGCGTATCGGCCGGGCTGACCACGGCCACCGGATCGGGCGGAGCGGACCACGCCGGAATGTAGCCAAAGCCAATGGCCACGCGGGCCAACAGCGCCAGGGCCGCGGCCTTCGAAGCCACGGACAAAAATGCCCCCACTTCGGCCGAAGCGCCTTCGAAGACGTCGGGGCACCAGAAATGGAACGGCACGGCCGAAAGTTTGAAAGCGATGCCCACCAGCACCATCAACCCGCCGAGCACCAGCACCATGTGCGTGTCGGTGCCGATGTGATGTTCGATGTTGGCCGGTTGAATCAGCGTGGCCAATCGCGTGGCCATGGTCGGCAGATGGACCGAGCCGAGCACGCCGGCCAGCAGGCTGATGCCATAGAGCATGATGCCCGCGGTTCCGGCTCCATAGACGGCATATTTAAGGGCCGCCTCGCTGCTCTTACGCCGGCCCTTGAGCATGCCAGCCAGCACATAGGAGGGAACGCTGGCCATCTCGACGCCCAGGAAGACCATCAGCAGTTGATTGGCCGAGGCCATGATGCACATACCCAGCGTGGCGCCCAGCACCAACGCATAGACGTCGGGCGCGGCATCGCGATCGGGCACGCCCGAGATGCGCGTGAAGATCGCGAACAGCACCGCGAAGAACAACAGCAGCGTGCGAAAATAGACCGTGAACGAATCGTAGACCAACAGGCCCGTGAAAATCTCGGCCGGCTTGGCCACGTGATGCCAGGGGCCGGCCAGGTAGAGGGCCACGGCCGAGCCGATCAGCGTGACATAGAACGAATCGATCCAAGCCGTCGAGCGGGGAATCTTCAGAAACAGAATCAGCACGATCGTGACGCACAGCGCCAACTCGCCGCCAAAACCGGCGACGCTCTGCTGGGTGTCGCGAATCAACGCCTGGATAAGGTCAAAAAAGCTCACGGTTTGAACTGCTTCCGGTTCGCTCGGGTCAACGGGTTGGCGAGGGTTTGTCTAGTGCAACGAGGGTTAGCTGGGTCGGGTTACTGCTGGGCCACGGCCTGCTCGCCGACTTGGGGCTCAACGCTGGCGGTGGCGGCCTCCGCCTTCAAACGCGGCGCCTTGATGTTCTCGGTCCAGGAGGCCAAATCCTCGACCTCGCGGTTCACGCTGGGAGTCATATAGCGGAACAACGCATTGGGATACACACCCAGGACAATCGCCAACGCCAGCAGCGGCGCGGCGATCGAAAGCTCGCGAGCGGTCATCGGGTGCAAGTGATCGGCGTGCGGGCCTTTGTATTCGGGACCCAAGTACACGCGTTGCAAGGTCCACAGAATGTAGGCCGCCGTGATGATCACGACCGAGGCCGAAATCACTGCCAGGGCGTGGCTATAGTTCCACACCGAGAAGGTGACGAACACTTCGCCGATGAACCCGCACAGCCCGGGCAGACCTAGGCCGGCGAAAAAGATGCCGATCGCCAGGGCCGAATAGACCGGCATCTTGGCGAACAGTCCGCCGAACTGGTCGAGGTTCCGATGGTGAACGCGCTCGTAGATCACGCCCACGATAAAGAACATGCCAGGCGAGCTGATGCCGTGGGCGATCATNNCTGGAACATGGCGCCGTTCATGCCCATCTTCCAGTAGTCGGGATTGAACTGGTTGCCCATCGTGGCGCTCCACACCGCGATGCCCAGCACGACGTAACCCATGTGGCTCACCGAGCTATAGG
>PLYM01000150.1 GCA_003153375.1 Planctomycetaceae bacterium | reverse complement strand
CGTCCAGTGCACCCTCAAATTCCTAGGACATCCGTGATTTATCAGGGACGACTAGGTAGGACTCCTCGGTCTCCTTCGTTGAGCCGCGACTCTTCGAGTCCTGGCATTTCAGTAATGCCCTGTGCGATGGCCCCTTGATGTGGTGACGATCGCGAGCGAACCTTTTCCATCATCCCTCTCGGTTCAGAAGAGCGGGCGGCGGTAGCGCAACCGGCTCAACTGGCCTGCTTGACTCCTCTGTCACATAGTGCCGGCAACCTATACTTTGGGTGGATATTGGTTGTGGGACGTTTCCGCGGACAGGACGATTGCCTTCATGGAATTTATTGCGTCGTTGGCGGAGGATCTGAAGGAGCTGTGGCCGCATGTGTTTGGGGCGGCTTATGTGCTGCTGATGATTCTCGCGTCGGCGCATCTGGTGATGTACAAGAAGGACACGCGGGCGGCCATCGGATGGATTGGCGTGGTGGTGATGGTGCCGGTGTTCGGGGCCCTGCTGTATGCGATGTTCGGCATCAACCGGCTGCAACGCCGGGCCCAGACGTTGCGTGGGGGGCCGCTGGCCAAGCGCGGCACCGCGAATCATTTCGCCGTCACCCGCGAACAGATGGCCAGCACGCTGCGGCCCGACGCTCCGCAACTGGCGGGGCTGGAAAAGCTGATCAGCGGGCTGACGAATCGGAAGCTGCTCTATGGCAACCAGATCGCGCCGCTGGTGAATGGCGACGAAGCCTATCCGCAAATGCTCGAGGCGATCGCCGCGGCCCAGCGATCCGTCGCGCTGAGCACGTACATCTTCGACAACGATCGGGCCGGACACCTGTTTGCCGATGCCCTGGCGGCGGCGGTCAAGCGGGGCGTTGAAGTTCGGGTGATCATCGACGCCATCGGCGCGCGCTACACATTGCCCTCGATCGTCGGTCGGTTGCACGCCGACGGCATCAAGGTCGCCCGCTTCCTGCCCACGCTGTTGCCGGGCCGGTTTGCTTATGCCAATTTGCGAAATCATCGCAAGTTGCTGGTGACCGACGGCCGTGTGGGTTTCACCGGGGGGCTGAACATCCGCGAGGGGCACATGCTGGCGCTCAAGCCCCGGCATCCGATTCAAGATCATCATTTTCGCATCGAAGGTCCGGTCGTGGCGCACCTGCAGGAGGTGTTCGCCGAGGACTGGGCCTTTGCCGACGGCGAAGTCCTGCAAGGCGACACGTGGTATCCCGAGCTCGAACCGGCCGGCAAGGCGCTAGCCCGGGGCATTTCGGCCGGGCCCGACGAGGACCTGGACAAGTTACGCATCACGCTCGAAGGGGCGCTCAGTTGCGCGCAGCAATCGGTGTGTATCGTAACGCCCTACTTCCTGCCCGACGCGCCGTTGATTGCGGCGCTGAACGTGGCCGCCTTGCGCGGGGTCGAGGTGGATATCATTTTGCCCCAGGCCAATAACCTGGCGCTGGTGAAATGGGCCTCGACCGCCCTGCTCTGGCAGGTGCTCGAACGCGGCTGCCGGGTGTGGCTGTCGCCGCCGCCGTTCGATCACACCAAACTGATGCTGGTCGATCGCACGTGGGTGTTGTTGGGCTCGGGTAATTGGGATCCCCGCAGCCTGCGGCTCAACTTCGAGTTCGACGTCGAATGCTACGACACCGAGCTGGCCGAAAACCTCGCCGCCTGGATGTGCGAGAAACGCAAGCTCGCACGGCCAATTACACTCGAGGACGTCGACGGCCGCCCGCTGTGGATGCGATTGCGCGACGGCGTGGCAAGGCTGTTGACGCCCTATCTCTAGCAGCGGCCACAACGCGGGTGGGATTGTGCCGGCTGTGCCGGTGACGAGCCCTCGAATCGTTGACCGGGTCAAACCACGCGACTATACTCAAGTAGCTTGCACGCTAGGGCTTTGCGCTCAAAGCCCGCCTCGCAATTGACCGTCGCGTGCCACTTGCAGGAAAGGCGCCATGTCGGCATTTCCGTCCTTCCCAAATTGCGCCCTGGCGCTCGTGCTAGCGCTGGTGGGCGCCGGCCGTCTATTGGCCGAGCAACCGGGCAAGCCGGCGGCTCCTTCGGCTGAGACTGGAGCGAGCTCGGATTCGGGCGCGAAGTTCGATGCCGACGGCATGGAATTCTTCGAGAAACGTGTGCGGCCCCTGTTGGCTGCACGATGTCAGAGTTGCCACGGTGCACTAAAGCAAAAGGGCAACTTGCGGCTCGATTCGCGGGCAGGCGCCCTCAAGGGCGGCGACACGTCGCCCGCCATCGTACCGGGCAAGCCCGAGGAAAGTCTGCTCGTCGACGCGATTCGCTACGGCGAAACGTATCAAATGCCCCCCAAGTCGCAAATGCCGGCCGAAGAGATCGCGACGCTGGTCGAATGGATCCGCATCGGCGCCCCTTGGGGCCGCGAAGCCGCCGAGCAGGCCAGCGATGAAAAAACGTTCGACCTGAAAGCTCGCGCCGGGCATTGGAGCTTTCAACCGCTGGCCAATGTCCACCCGCCCAAGGTGGCGAAGGCCGGCTGGGTGAAGACGCCGATGGATGCCTTCATTCTGGCCGGGCTCGAGGCCCAGGGCCTGGCACCGGCCGCCGCGGCCGACAAACGAACGCTGTTGCGCCGGGTGACCTACGACCTGACGGGGCTGCCTCCGACACCACAAGAGATCGAGGCCTTTCTGGCCGACCGCTCGCCGCAGGCCTATCAGAAGGTGGTCGATCGGCTGCTCGATTCGCCTCGCTACGGCGAACGCTGGGCCCGTCACTGGCTCGACCTGGTGCGGTTCTCGGAAACTTATGGCCACGAATTCGATTTCGAAATTCCGAACGCCTATCGCTACCGCGACTATCTCATTCGCGCGCTCAACAACGATTTGCCGTTCGATCAGTTCGTCATCGAGCACGTGGCGGGCGACCTGCTAGACCGACCGCGCCGGAATCCCGAGGAGGGCTATAACGAATCGATCATCGCCACCGGCGCCTATTTCTTTGGCGAGGCCAAGCACTCGCCGGTCGACGTGCGCCAGGACCAGGCCGATCGCATCGACAATCAGATCGACGTCTTTGGCAAGGCGTTCTTGGGGCTGACCATCAGTTGCGCGCGCTGCCACGACCATAAGTTCGATCCGATTTCGACGAAAGACTATTACGCGCTGGCCGGTTATTTGCGCAGCTCGCGCTATCAACAGGCCTTCATCGACGCGGCCGAGCCGCTCGCCGGCCAGACTGCTCAATTGAGCAAACTGAACGACGAGCGGGCCGCCAAGTACGACCAGTTTTCGCGGGCGGTTCTCGAGGGGCGAACCGGACTGCTCGCCGAAGCGATGATAGCGGGGTTACGCGGCGAGTTTGGCGAGGACTGGAACAAATATCTAGCCGATCGCGCACTGCCTCAAACCGATGACGTGCTGCACGCCTGGGCTCGCTTGACCAAGAGTTCGTCGCCCGCGGCCGCCGCCGAATTTCCGCAGTTCGTGCGCGGCGTGAAAACAGCGCCGGCCCCCTCGGCGGCCTCGTTCAAGACATTTGCCGAGTTCAGTGGTCCCGACTTCGGCGACTGGCGGGCAACCGGCGCGGCGTTTGGCGACGCCCCGGCGCGGGCCTGGGACTGGTCGTTCGTCGAAGCGTCGGGACTGGTGCGCGGACGCATCCTGCCGGCCGGCGCGGCACACAGCGGACGGATTTCCAGCAAATTGCGCGGCGCACTGCGCTCGCCGACGTTCACGATCGAGAAACCGCGCATTCACTATCGCCTCTTCGGCACGGGCGGAAACGTGCGGCTGGTCGTCGACGGCCTGCAAATCATCCGCGCGCCGATCTATGGCGGCTTGATGTTTGGTCCCGGCGGCGCGACGCCGCATTGGGTCGATCAGGACGTCAGCAAGTGGATTGGCCAGCGAGCCTACATCGAGCTGATCGACGAGGATGATCATTACCTGGCCTTGGAAAAGGTCGTGTTCGCCGAGGGGCCGCCGCAGCCCGCGACAGTCAATGGGCTGGTGGCCAAAATGCTCGAGCCCAAGGCCACGACGCCGGCCGCGCTGGCCCAGCACTTTAAACTTTTGTTCAAGAACGTTTTTTCCGCCTGGCTGGCCGATCCGCGTGCGCCGGGCGCGGATGCCGCGGATCGGGCCGCGATCGTCAATTGGGTACTCGACCACATGACCAGTCCCGAGGCCGGCAACCCCGACGGCGAGTTCTCGCGGCAGTTTGCCGAGCTTGACCAGCGCCAGCAACAACTTGAAGGGCAACTGACCCCGCCGCGGCAGGCGCTGGCCATCGCCGACGGCACGGGCGAGAACGAGCACGTGTTCGTCCGCGGCAACTACAAGACCCAAGGTGACGAAGTTCAGCGGCGATTCCTGGAAGTTTTTGGGGCCGCCACCGCGCCGGCCGCCGAGCCAGGGAGTGGGCGACTGGAATTGGCCCAGCAATTGGTGGCGAATCCACTGTTGCCGCGCGTGATCGTCAACCGGCTGTGGCATCATCATTTTGGGGCCGGGCTGGTGCGCTCGCCCGATGATTTTGGCATCATGGGTCAGAAGCCGACGCATCCCGAGTTGCTCGATTACCTGGCCGGCGAATTGATTCGCGAAGGCTGGTCGCTCAAGCATCTGCACCGCACGCTGCTGTTGTCGAACACTTATCAGATGGCCAGCCAGCCCACGCCCGGCGACAGCGTCGATCCTCAGAACAAGCTTTGGCATCGCATGAGCGTGCGACGCCTGGAAGGCGAAGCCATTCGCGATGCGATGCTCGCCGTCTCGGGGCGGATGGATGGGAAGATGTATGGCCCCGGCGTGATGCCGTTCCTGACTCCGTACATGACCGGCAAGGGACGGCCCGAGGCCTCGGGTCCGCTGGATGGCGACGGCCGGCGTAGCGTCTATCTGGCGGTGCGCCGCAATTTTCTCGCACCGCTGTTTCTGGCCTTCGACTATCCCACGCCGTTTACGACGATAGGCCGGCGCAGTGTTTCGAACGTGCCGGCGCAGGCACTCGTGATGATGAATAATCCGTTGGTGACCGAGCAGTCGCGGTTATGGGCCGACCGGGTGCTCGCGGGCCCCGACCGGCCGCTGGCCGACCGCGTGAATGCGATGTATTTGACCGCCTTTGGCCGCCCGGCCGATTCTCAAGAGCAGCAAGTCGCCTTGGATTTCTTGGGCCAAGCCAACCACGCCGCGACGCCCAGTGAGCGGCAACTGTGGACCGACTATGCTCATGTGTTGTTCAATGTGAAAGAGTTCATCTTCATTCAATAAGTCCGCCTTCGATCATCCCGCCGCTTGGCGCGCGGGCTCAAAAGTCTCATGCACTGCGGCCGTTTTACTCCCGATCCTCTTTCGCGACGCGAAATGTTGCAGCGGTGCGCGCAGGGGTTTGGCGCCGTGGCCCTGGCGGCCCTGGCGGGAGATCCGGCCTATGGCGCCACGCAAAGCCCGGCCGATGCCTTCGCCACCGGACGACTCAACCCGTTGGCGCCGCGGACGACGCACTTTCCGGCCAAGGCCAAGAGCGTGATTTTCCTCTATATGGACGGCGGCCCGTCGCAGATGGACACCTTTGATCCCAAGCCGCGGCTGACGCGCGAGCACGGCCAGCCGATCAAGATGAAGGTGCAGCCCACGCAGTTCGATGACGTGGGCAAGGTGATGAAGAGCCCCTGGAATTTTCGCCAATATGGCCAGAGCGGCATTCCGGTGAGCGACCTGTTTCCGCACGTCGGCACTTGCGTGGACGACATCGCGGTGATCCGCTCGATGGTCGCGAATTTTTCCGAGCACACCACGGCCAACTATTTCATGCACTCCGGTTCGGGGCAACAGGGACGCCCGAGCATGGGAGCGTGGACCACGTATGGCTTGGGGAGCGAGTGCCAGAACCTGCCGGGGTTCGTGGTGCTCAACAGCGGCATGATTCCCTCGGGCGGATGGGATTGCTTTGGCAGCGGCTTTTTGCCGGCCAGTTATCAGGGCTCTTCGTTCGTGCGCGGCGAGAGCCCCGTGGCGGATCTGGCGCGCGGCGAGAGCAGCACGACGATTCAGCGCAAGAAGCTCGACTTGATGCGGCATCTGGATCGCTCCTCACTGGAGCGCACCGGATCGGACGACAAACTGGAGTCGGCCATCGCCAACTACGAGTTGGCGTTTCGCATGCAGACGGCCGTGCCGAACCTGATGGACCTGGCCGAAGAGAGCGAGACGACGAAGAAACTGTATGGCCTTGATGAAAAGACGGCCGAGTCGTTCGGCCGGCAGTGCCTGCTGGCGCGGCGGATGGTCGAGCGCGGCGTGCGATTCGTCGAGTTGCTATGCGAGAATATCGGCCACGACCGTTGGGACCAGCACAGCAAGTTGAAAGAGGGACACCAGGACAACGCCCGGGCGACCGACAAGCCGATCGCCGGCTTGTTGAAGGATCTCAAGAGCCGGGGGCTGCTCGACCAAACCCTGGTGATTTGGGGTGGCGAATTCGGCCGCACGCCGATGGCCCAGGGAGCCGACGGTCGCGACCATAACCCCTACGGCTTCACGATGTGGCTGGCCGGCGGCGGCATCAAGGGTGGCACCATCCACGGCGCCACCGACGAATACGGCTATTTTGCCGTGGAAAACAAGGTCGAAGTTCACGACTTGCACGCCACGATGCTGCACCTGCTGGGCATGGACCACAAGAAGCTGACCTATCGCTTCGGCGGCCGCGACATGCGTTTGACCGACGTACACGGCGAGATCATCAAGGACATCGTCGCCTAGCCGACCGTTGAATCTCCCCTCGGCGTGCCTTATCGTGGGCCACAGGTTCGCCTTTGACGGCGCGCCTCATTGGCGGATCAATTGGCTCTCAAATGCCGCGGAGATGATTTGATGACGGTGCTCTTCCTTCGCCGCTCGGGTTTGATGTCGTTGCCATTAATGGCACTGGTGCTCGCGCTCGTTGCACTCCCCTGCCCCGCGGCCGACACTGCCAAGCCGCTCAAGGTGTGTCTGGTGTCGGGCTCGCTGGAATACGAATCGAACGAGTCGTTGGCCACCTTGCAAAAATACTTGGAAGCGAAGTACCCGATCCGTTGCTCGCGCGCGTTCATCGAAGGGCGCGACGAGACGCATCTGCCGGGACTCGAGAACCTGGCCGACTGCGACGTGATGCTGCTCTTCACGCGGCGACTGAAGCTCGAGGGGCAGGACCTGGAGCGCATCAAAGCCTACTGCCAAAGCGGCAAGCCCCTTGTCGGCGTGCGCACGGCCAGCCACGCGATTCAAACCTGGCTCGACTTGGACAAGGACGTGTTGGGCGGCAACTATCACGGGCATTACGGCGCCGATGACGGCACCGACATCAAGATCACGGACAAGGGCAAGGACCACCCGATTCTCCAGGGCTTCACGCCGTTTCACTCCGCCGGCAGCCTGTATAAGAACGAAGGACTGGCCGCGGACAATGAAATCCTGATGACCGGCAAGAATCCCGAGCATAGCGATCCAATCGCCTGGACGCGAATGCACAAGGGGGGCCGGATTTTCTACACCTCGCTGGGACACCAGCAGGATTTCACGCAGAAGGTCTTTCTGCGCCTGTTGGCCAACGCCCTGTTCTGGACGGCGGGCCAGGAGCCTCAGGCTCCCTCGGCAGACAATGGCGCGACCGCCCCGCGACCCGAGATCGAGGTGCAAAAAGACCTGGTCTATGGCAAGGCGGCGGGCGAGGATCTGCTGTTGGATCTGGCGATGCCGAAGGGGCTCGATCACGCGGTGCCGCTGGTGATTTGGATTCACGGCGGCGCCTGGCAGGGAGGCAACAAGGGCGAGTTCGCGGGCTTGCTGCGAGATTCGGCCGCGGCCGGCTATGTCGCGGCCAGCCTCAACTATCGGCTCGCCCCCAAACACGTTTTTCCGGCGCAAGTCGAGGACTGCAAGTGCGCCGTGCGCTGGCTGCGAGCGAATGCCGAACGGTTGCACATCGATCCGCAAAAGATCGGCGTGGTCGGTTCTTCGGCCGGCGCCCACCTGGCGATGATGCTCGGCGCGATGGAACCCTCCGACGGCCTGGAAGGCAACAGTGGATTCCCCGAGACCTCGAGCCGCGTGCAAGTCGTGGTGTCCTACGCCGGGCCGACCGATCTGCGGGCCGAGTATCCGGCCGTTTCGAAGCCGCTGCTGGCCACGTTCCTGGGCGGTCCGCAGCCCGAGAAGCAGGAAGCCGCCCGGTTGGCTTCGCCGATCACCTACGTCAGCCCAGGCGACGCGCCGATGTTGTTGATCCAGGGCACCAAGGATCCCCTCGTGCCCTATCAGCAGGCGTTCGCCATGATCGACGCGCTGACGCGGGCGGGCGTGGCGGGCCGTGTCGAGATCATGCTGGGCGAAGGCCACGGCTGGCCCAAAGAGAATGCACGGGTGACGCAGGCGACCCATGAATTCCTGCGCCGTTATCTGAAGCCGTAACGGCCGACGGCTCGCTCGCATGACCGCCCGCCGCACGAATTCGCAGTCCGCCTGGGACGCGCTGAACGAGCAGATCGTCAGTTGTGCGCGCTGTTCGCGTTTGCGCGAATACTGCCAGGCCGTGGCCAGCGAGAAGCGGGCGGCTTATCGCGAGTGGGACTATTGGGGCCGGCCGGTGCCGAACTTTGGCGATTCGCGGGCCCGGATGCTGATTGTCGGGCTGGCGCCGGCGGCTCATGGCGCCAATCGCACGGGACGGATGTTCACCGGCGATCGCAGCGGTGAGTGGCTCTATCGAGCCTTGCACAAGGCCGGCTTCGCCAATCAAGCGACTGCGCTCGCGCGCGACGACGGCCTGCTGCTCAAGGATTGTGCCATCACGGCCGGGGCACATTGCGCGCCGCCGGGCAACAAGCCGCTGCCCACGGAGCTGGCCAACTGCCACGAGTGGTTCGCGTGCACGATCGATTTGTTGCCGGTGAAAGTCTTCGTCGCACTCGGGGGGATCGCCTGGCGCGTGGTGATGGTCGAAGCGCGGCGCCGCGGATGGCACGATGGTCGCGGCGCGAAGTTCTCGCACGGTGCGCGCGTGGCGCTCGCCGGCGATCGGTGGCTGTTGGGCAGTTATCATCCCAGTCAGCAAAACACGTTTACGGGCGTGCTGACCGAGCCGATGTTCGACAGCGTTTTTCGCACAGCGGGCGAATTGCTGGGGCCACGCTAGTGGCACCGCTATCAACGCTGCGCGCGAATTCTCCGGGAAATTCGCGCCGGCAACGGCCGTTGTGGGGGAAAGCACGGCGAACTGGGCGCTGATCTTGACCCTCGCGTGGGCCTGCGGTAATGTTCTCGCCCGCTCGCGGTTTCAGCGAGCCGTCGGCGCTCCTCTCTGCCCTGCCGCTCGCTTTTTCAAAGGGACCACCTGCATGAAATGGGCCACCATTTCGCTCGCCCTGCTCGCCATCGCCTCGAGCAGTGGATGTTGGCGACCCTATTACGGGCAGACCTATGCCCAGCCCGCCTATTCGCAGCCGCCCGTCTATCAACAACCGCCGGTCGCGGTCGCCCAAACCGCTCCGGTCTATCAATCCACGCCGGCGTTTCAGACACCCCCGGTGTATCAATCGACGCCTGTCTATCAAGCATCACCCGTCGTGCAGTCCGCCGTGGCCTGTCAGCCAACGACAGCTTGTCAGCCCGTGACAGCCTGTCAGCCAACGACGGCCTGCCAACCGGCTTGTCAGCAGGTGCCCTACGTGCAGCAAAGCTACTCGCCCGGCGTCTGCCAGCCGGCTTCATGCAGCTGCTATTGAGCCGCGTCGGGTGGAATCGCCAGCATTTGACAAACCTGGCAACCGTTGTAATATATAACAACGGCTGGCGACTCGTTTCGTGGTCCGTTGGCACGACGGATTGGTTTGGGCAGGCTCGCCGATGAGCGCGGTGCATATCGTCTGGGATCTGCCGGATGATCCGGACGGTAACGTCGTTCACATCGCGGGTCATGATCTGACTCAGGATGAGGTCGAGGATGCACTGTTCGATGCGAACAGTAACACCGCTGTGAGCCGTTCCAGCGGCGAGAGCATCACCTTTGGGTTTACGTCAACGGGTCGATATATCGCGGTCGTTTGGGAGCATGTCATGGATGATCCCCTGACGATGCGGCCGATCACGGCCTACGAAGTGCCCGAGCCGAGGCAAGGCTGAACCGAGATCGATCATGCAGCGCAACCGTGTGAATCGCACAAAGCCGATCTCCAAAGCACAGAAAGAGCGCGATCGCGCGATTCGTGAAAAGTTTGCGCACAAGCCATCGCAAGCGGAAATCCAGGCTACCGGCAAGTATCTGCCAATCGTGAAGCAGGGAGAGGTCCTGGCAGTGATGCAATTTGCCACCTCGCTCAAAAGCGTGCGCGAGGCACTCCACTTGAGCCTGGCTGATCTCGCGGATCGAAGCGGCATTGATAAATCGGCGATCAGCCGACTGGAGAACGGGCAGGCGGAGAATCCGACGATTGGCACCCTGGAACGCCTGGCTCGGTCGCTCGGGAAGCGAATCAAAATCGAGATGGAAGACGACCGTCCGAATCGCTGAGAACTACCAATCCAGCACCGCAAATCTTGTCGGCCGTGTGGCGGGGGTGATAGAATCTTGGCGACGGCACGGCGGTTCGTGTCGTGACGCCCGGCCCCGGATTCCACCATGCCGAATCATCGTTTTTCGCATTCTCTCGCTTGGTTGGCCTTGGGCTCAATCGTAATTCTGAGCAGCGTCATGCGCGCCCAATCGGCCGCGGTGCAACCCTTGGATGTGGCCCACGCGCACAATGACTATCTGCACGCGCGGCCCTTGGAGGACGCTCTCGATCATGGGTTCATGAATGTCGAGGCCGATATCTTTCTGGTCGATGGCAAGTTGCTGGTCGGCCACTCGCGAGGCGAGTTGACACCCGAGCGTACGTTGGAGCGGCTGTATCTCGACCCGCTGCACAAGCGAGTGATGGCCCACGGTGGCCAGGTCTATCCCGGCCATGGGCCGTTCACGCTATTGATCGACATCAAGAACTCCGGCGCGGCGACCTACGCGGTGCTGTCGAAGGTGTTGGCCGAATATGCCGACATGATTTCGGTGGTGCGCGACGGCAAGGTGGAACACAAGGCCATCGACGTCGTGATCTCGGGCGACCGGCCGCAGGCGATCATGGCGAAGGAAAAGGTGCGCTACGCCGGGGTCGACGGCCGGATGAGCGATTTGAATTCCGAGCTGCCGGTCGATCTGATGCCGCTCGTCAGCGACAACTGGGGGCTGTTCTTCAAATGGAAGGGACAGGGCCCGATCGGCGACGCGGATCTGAAGAAGCTGCAAGACGCCGTGGCCAAAGCCCACGCGCACGGGCGGAAGGTGCGCTTTTGGGCCACGCCCGACAACGAGAACATGTGGCGCGAACTGCACGCCAACGGCGTCGATTTGATCAACACGGATGACCTGGCCGGGCTGGAGAAGTTCCTGCGCGGCGCGGCCAGGAAGCCCTGACACCTTTCGAGGAGTGGAACCATGGTCGATCGTTCGGCGGGCCAAGGCCCCTTGAATGACTTGGACGAGTGGGAAGATGATCTTCGCCGCCGCTATCCCGAGCCGGCTGGCGCGCTGGCGCCGGATTCGACCAAGAGCAAGGACGAGTTTCGCGACTATCGCGCCGACGCCAAGCCCGCGGTCACTGAGTTCTATCGGCTGAACCACCGCTATCAGACGGTCGATTTCGTCCGCGCCAAGCGCGACGAGTTTCTCAAGCTTGGCAAGCGCCAGATGGGCCTCTGGGACGGGCTCGAATTCCTCAACACGCTGGTCGACGACAGCGACCCCGACACCAGCCTGGCGCAGATCGAGCATCTGCTGCAAACGGCCGAGGCCATTCGCCGCGACGGCCATCCGCGCTGGTTCATCCTCACCGGGCTGATCCACGATTTTGGCAAGGTGTTGTGCCTGTTCGGCGAGCCGCAATGGGCCGTGGTCGGCGACACGTTTCCCGTGGGCTGCGCTTATTCCGACAAGATCGTCTTCTCCGAATTCCTGGCCGACAATCCCGACAGCCAGGTGGCCGAGTATCAAACGCCCTGCGGCATCTATTCGCCGGGCTGCGGGCTCGACAACGTGATGATGTCCTGGGGACACGACGAGTACATGTACCACATCGTCAAGGACTACCTGCCCAAAGAAGCGCTGTACATGATCCGCTACCACTCGTTCTATCCGGGCCATCGCGAGGGCGCGTATCAGCACCTGATGAACGCCGAGGACCGCAAATACTTCGCCGCCGTGCGGGCGTTCAACCCCTACGACCTGTACACCAAAGCGGCCGAGCGACCCAAGATCGACGAGTTGCGGCCCTTCTATGAAGAACTGTGGAATGAGTTCTTTCCGCCGCAGTTGGCGTTTTGAACGTGACGCGCGATAGGCGGGGACGTCAAGGCGACAAACCGTCGGGTGGCGACTCGAGCGGCAACTCATAGCAGGCCGCCTCGCGGTCGTTGCGCACGAACAACTGGCGGCCGGCCAGTGCCGGATTGTTCCAGGTTTTGCCGTCGATCGCCTGAAAGGCGGCCAACTCGCGATGCTCCGTGGGCGTGGCCTCGACCAGCACGACGCGGCCATCTTCGGCCTGGATCAACAGCACCTCACCGGCCAGCAGCAATTGCCCATGGCCATAGCGACCGCGCTTCCAGCGGCGACGACCATCGGCCAGCGAGACACATTCCAGGATCTCGTCGTCCAGGCTATAGGCGTGGCCTTCGTGAATTAAGGCGCTACAGAACTTGGTCTGCAGCGTGCGGCTGGTCCACCGTGGCCGGGCTTCCCATTTGCCTTGGTTGCCGGACGTCGCCTCGACGAGAGCGCAGCCCAGGCCGTAGTTGGCCGACACAAAGACCCCCAGCTCGCCAAACGGCAACGGTTGCGAGCAGTTGGTCGACTGGTCGTTGTGCCAGGGAAAGCTCCACAAAATGGCGCCCGAGCGCGGATCGTGGGCGGTGAGCGATTGGGTGCTGATGGCCAGAATCTGCTGACCGTCGGCGCGATCCAGTAGAAACGGCGACGTGTATCCGGCCGGGTCGCTACCGGCCCCCCAGGCGCGCTTGCCGGTGACTTTGTCGTAAGCGACGACCGACGCGTCATGCGAGCCGCCCGCACACACGACCACGTACTGTCCCACGACCAACGGCGAGCCGACGGTGCCATGCCCGGGGGCCTGGGCGTCGTTTTCGGTGAGGATGTTCGTAGTCCAACGGGGCTGACCGGTTTCGCGATCGAGACCGTTGAGAATTCCCGTGGCCCCGAGCGTAAACACCAAGGGACCGTCGAAGGTGGGCGTGGCGCGCGGACCGTCGCCCGTGCCGGCATTGCGATAGTGGGCCGGGTCGCGATGTACCCATTGTTCCTGACCGGTTTGGCGATCGTAGCAGACGACGCACTCGTCGTCGTCACGCTGCTCTTGTGTGATCGCCTGGTCGCCGGCCACGGCCATGGCGCTCCAGGCCGCGCCCACGGCATGCCGCCAAACGACAGCGGGCTTGTCGCGCGACCAATCGCGCGCTAGTCGCACCGGCACGGTAGCGAGTCCGTCAGCACCGCGAAAGCGGGGGTAGTCGCCCATCTCTGACATGCGCGGCGTACCATTCGATAGCCGCACGGGCTCTGCCGGCACGACGGGGTCGGCTGTCGCGAGAAATCGCCACACGATTTCCGGACGACTGGCGCCATCCCAACCGTTGGCTTTGACGCCGGACAGAAATAACGCGACCACACCCAACGACGCCGCCAAAATCCCCAGCCGCCTCGGCCATCCTCCGTCAACGAGAAACATCAACCACACCCAGAGCAGCCACCAGGCGGCCGCGGCAAAGCCCACGGCCGTCGAAAGATCGCGTGAGAAGGGCGAGCTGAGCGCGTACCACAGCACGGCGCAAATCAGACTCCAGGCCATGCCGACGAGGGCAATCCGTCGCGGCGGCCAGATCGACCGCGAGGGACGTCGATCGAGCCAGGCGGCCAGGCCCACCAGCAGCGTCAAGCCGCCGACCAGGCCAATGCACCACGGCCAAATGACCGGATGCAGCCCAAAGCCGATCCAGGTCATCAGCAACCGGCACCACAGGTAGGAGAGCCCGAGCGCGACGAGCGTCGTGATGCTCCACCGCGCCCACCGCAGCCAAGCCCGGGTGCTGCCAGGGCCGCGATCAGGTTGTGAAGAGCCAGTGGCCACGCGCAGCCTGCGATGCAAAAGCAGAGATCGGAAGAGCCCAGACATCTTGTCGGGAACCGATCATACCGCGCGGGTCGCGTCTTGGCGATTTTTCGACTGCGTGCCGAGGCGTCCGCGACGCAATCAACGATTGCCGCGAAGCCGCGCGGGGTCGAACGTGGAATTGGGCAGATTCGGGTTCAGCTTCAGATTGGTATAGGTGTACTCGGCCAACAGGGGCGGAGTCTGCCCGGCCCGTTTCGGCCAGTCGGAGAAATCGACGCGCATCGGCACGTGCAACTCGACGTCGATGAAGACGTTGGCGACGTGAAATTCCAGACCGGGCTGCTTGCTGGGGTGCAGGATGCGGACCACGTTGCACGATCGCTGGTTGATCTTCGCCCCCTCGATCCGTTCGACCTGCGTGTTTTCGCCGCTCGGGTCGGCCAGCGCATGAAGCTCGAGAATCTTGACCATGTGCTGCAACACGCGATTCAAACCCGTCTGGGTAATCGGCACCAGGCTCTCTTGCATCGCCGCGTGACCCTCGGGATCGATCTGCGCGACGACGTAGTCGAAATGCCGGCCGCCATTGCGAACCAACATCTTGCCGTCGTTCTGACCCTCGATATACAGGACCCGACGGCCCGCGACACTCGAGGGACCGACGAACCGCAAGTAGATGCTCAAGGGACTCGTGATGCGGTTCCCATCGCGGACTTCCTCGCGGACGAACATGTCGACGTGGTGATAGTCCGACAAGATGCCGTCAATCCGCTCGCGCTTGACGAGTCGGCAATTGAAGTCGTGTACGTTTTGCCGCAGATAGGCCTGCTCCTTGCGCGCGTACTGCAACACGCTGAGCAAGGGGTGCTGCGCACCGATATCGCGCGGCGCGGGTGGGCTCGGCCGGAAGTTCGTCGTGCGTTCGCCGGCGCTGCCGCGAATGTCGTTCACTGCCAAGGGTTCTGCGGCATGGCTCCGCCCGCCCACCACGGTGCCCACCGCGACGAGTAAGCACGCACCGAAAAGTTTTGGCTGCAAGCGCATCATATAAACCCTTGGCGAAACCATCTGGCCACTGGTGGAATCGCACGCTAGCCAGAAATGAGCGGCCGGCGAGCGTGGCACGTCGATTGGTGAATTCTAGCACATTGATGCAAAATGGCGCGAAACGCAAATTAGACAAGCGCCGCTCCCGACCGCTGGCGGGGGCTCAGGCTGCCCAGTCGTTAGCATCGGCAAAGGCAATCCGCCAGACCGGTTGCCGGGCTGCCATTATGCCGCTGCTGTCGGACGGCGGGGGCCGCCCCCGAGGCGAGGCGGACACTTAATCGCCCGCGCCGTTGCCGGCGCGGCGTCGTACCAGCAGCTTGCCCAATCGCTCGTTCATCATCTCGGTCGTGCCATCGGTGAAGGCGGCGATTTTGCAGGCGTTGAGATGGCGCATGAGCGGATGATCGGCCCGCAGTCCGTTGGCGCCCATGGCCTGAACGCAGGCTGCCAAATGCCCGAGCACGCGCGAGCCCGCGAGTTTTTTGGCCTGCGCGGCCGACACGTCGGCGTCGTCGCCAGCGTCAATCTGCTGGGCGGCGCGATAGGCCAGCAACCGCAGCGCGGCCAGGTCGGTGTCGGCGTCGACCAACGACCATTGCAGACCTTGGAACTCGATCACCGGGCGGCCAAAGGCCGTGCGGCGGCTGGCATAGCGCACGGCATGATCGAGCGCGGCATCGAGCATGCCCGCGCACATCGCGGCCACATAGGCCCGAGCCCGATTGATTCCCTCCAGCGCGGCTTTGAGGCCCGCGCCCGGCGGCTCGAGCAGGGCCTCGGCCGGCGCGCGATAGCTGACCAACTGGAAACCGGCCACGCCGATCGCGTGTGCGCCGGGCAGCTCATAGGGCACCTGGCGAACGAAGCCCGCGCGGTCGGCTTCAATCAGAAACGTCGCCAGGCCACGCTGTCGCGAGCCCGGCTCAGTTTGTGCCAAGGTGACGATCGCCCCCGCCACGGCGCCGTTGGTGACCCAAGCCTTTTCGCCGTCGAGCAGCCAGTCGTCGCCTGCCGGGCGGGCCGCGGTGGTCAGGGCCGCCAGATCGCTGCCGTGGTCGGGCTCGGTCAGGGCCGTGGCTCCAATCACTTCGCCGTTGAGCATGCGCGGCACGAGGCGCTCGGCCACCGCGGGTGTGGCCCGCGCGACGCGCACCAGCGCGTTATGGTGATTCACCAGCGAAAAGGCGAAACCGAAATCGAACCGCGCCAGTTCCTCGACAATCCGCAACGTGGTTGAAAAACGGCAACCGTGACCGCCGCGGGCCGTCGGCAGTTCGATGCCGGCCAATCCTTCCTGACAGGCCCGTCGCAGGGCTTCGGTCGGATGCCGTCGATCGTGTTCCCACTGCTGGGCCGCGGGCTCGATCACGCGCCGGCCGAAAGCCTGAGCCTGCTCGATCAAGTCGCGCTCTCGGGGCGAGAGTCGCGCGTCGAACTCGGCCACGATCTCTGCGGCTGCCATGCGGTCAGCTCACGTGGTTTTTCTTGAACCACGCCAGCATCCGCTTCCAGGCGTCTTCGGCTTCCTTTTGGCGATAGGTCGGGCGATAGTCGGCGTTGAAGCCATGCGGGGTGTCGGGATAGACCTTGATCTCCGAGGGCTGCTTGGCCTCCTGGAGCGCGGTCCGCATCTTCTCGACCGACTCGATCGGAATACTGGTATCGGCCGCGCCGTAAAGGCCCAGCACCGGCGCCTTGAGCGAACTGGCCAGGTCGATCGGATTCTTCGGATGCAGCGGGTCGGGCTCGTTGACCAGCCGGCCGTACCAGGCAGCGCCGGCGCTGAGCTTGGGGTTATGCGCCGCATAGAGCCAGACGATGCGCCCGCCCCAGCAGAAGCCCGTGATCGCCAGTTTTTCGATGTTGCCCTTGCCCGACTGGTTGGACCAGGCGACCGTCGCATCCAGGTCGCTCATCACCTGGGCGTCGGGCACTTTGGAGACGACCTTGCTGATGATCTCCTTGAAGTCGGTGATTTTTGAGACATCCCCCTGCCGGGCATAGAGCTCGGGCGCGATGGCAAAGTAGCCGGCCTTGGCCAACCGCCGGCAAAGATCCTTGATGTGCTCGTGGACTCCAAATATCTCTTGCACGACCAGCACCACCGGAAAGGGGCCGCCCGTGTCGGGAAATGCGCGATAGGCCGGAATCTGGCCGTCGGTCGTGGGAATTTTGACTTCGCCGGCAATCAGCCCGCCGGTGTCGGTGGAAATCGTGTCGGCCGAAATCGGTTGCACCGACAAGGCAAAGCCGGTGGCCAGCGTCGTGACCACAAATTCGCGCCGCGTGAAGCCAAACTTGGGTGGAAAGTTCAGCGATTCTTCATCCATGGTCCGTCCTCCTCGAATTGCCAGCCGGTCGCCCACGAGTGAGTTAGCCTATCGCGAAAGACCGAGTTCGCAAAGTAGTCGCCCCCCGGGAGAAATGTCCATCGCCGAAGCTGGGAATGGCGCCGACGGCAGGTTAGAAAGACGGCATGCGGCAAACCGGATTGTGCATTTTGGCTCTGGGGATTGCCGGGCTCGCGGCCACGGCGATTTTTAGCGGCCCGCCGACGGGGAGCACGTGTTCGCTCAAGATCGATCTGGTCGATCGTCGCACCGGCGAAACGTTGTCGGGAATCGTGCGAGTGCGGGACTCCGCGGGCCAAGCGGTCGAACTGCCCCAAGGACTGAATCGTGGCCAAGGAATCGAGCAGACGGGCCCGATTCACGATTGGTGGGCTCTGCCCAAGGCCAGGCTCTTCACCGTGCCCTCAGCGCCGCTGACGGTGCAGGCGCTCTCGGGCCTGGAGACCGAGTTGGCGACTCAGGTGGTCGACTTGACCGGCAAGTCGACCGCAACGCTGACCATTCCACTCGAGCGGTTCTACCGCGCCCGCCAGCAAAGCTACCTGGCCGGCAACACGCATTTGCACTTGATGAAGTTGAGCAAGGCTGAGGCCGATCGCTACCTGCGCGATGTGCCGTTGGTCGATGGGCTCGACATCGTGTTCTTGTCCTATCTCGAGCGGGCCGAAGCCGATCTGGAATATACGAGCAACAAGTACACGCCCGACGAATTGCACCGCATGGCCCACGAACACGTGCGCTATGGTCACGGCGAGGAGCATCGGCATAACTTCGGCACGCACGGCGAGGGATTTGGCCACATCCTGCTGCTCGACATTCCTTACATCATCCACCCAGTCAGCATTGGGCCGGGCATCACACGCCAGGGGCCCGACGCGCCGCCGCTGCAAGCGGGCATCGACCAGGCACGGACCGCCGGTGGCAAGGTCATCTGGGCCCACAACCTCTATGGCTTCGAGGACATTCCGAATTGGATTACCGGGCGCGTTCACGCCAACAACATCTTCGACGGCAGCGAGCGCGGCAGTTACAAGGACACCTACTACCGCTATCTCAACGTCGGCTTGCAGGTTCCCTTCTCCACCGGCACCGACTGGTTCATCTATGACTTCTCGAGGGTCTATGTGATGGCCGACGGGCCGATCACGCCCAGCGAATGGCTCGACCGGCTGGCCGCCGGCAAGTCGTATATCACCAACGGCCCGCTGCTGGAGTTCACCGTCGACGGACAGCCGCTGGGCAGCGTGCTCGAACTTTCGGCGCCGCGCGAACTGGCCGTGCGCGGCACCGCCCGCGGGCGGGTGGACTTCAAACGAATCGAGCTGGTGCAGGGCGGCCGCGTCGTGCACTCGGCCGAAAGCCGCCAGGAGGAAGAGCACTTTGTCGCCGAGTTTGCCTTGAAACAATCGATCGACGTCCCTTCGTGGTTGGCGCTAAGAACTCCGCCGCCACCGGTGCCCGGCGATCCGACCCTCCAAGAACCCGTGGCTAGCAACGAGTTTGGTGGGCGGCTCTTTGCCCACACCAGCCCCATCTATGTCCGCATGGCGGGCCAGGGCGTCTTCGATGCGGCAATCGCCGCCGGACTCTTCGACGAAATGAAATCCTCGATCAAACAAATCGAAGCCCAGGCTGTCTTCGAAAACGATGAGCAGCGCCAGCAGGTGCTGGGCGTCTATGAAGAGGCCATCGGCATTTTGGAAAAACGGCTGGGGCGCTGACGCTACTTAGTCAGCGCGTGGTCGGCCGGCTTGATGCCCTTGGTGTAGGCGCCGAACCCGAAGGGATGGGGCTCGTAGCTGCCGACAAGGGCCACGTCGCTCTGGGCTGGAATCGACTTTTCGAGTCCCGCGGCCCAATAGCAAGCATTCACGAGCAGCCGGCGCACGCCCTCATTGGCCAGGTCTTGCGAGGCGCCCATCGTGGTGGCAAAGACGCGCGCGCTCTTGCCCGAGGGCGTGGTATAAGATTTGACCCAGGCGATCGGCATCATCGGATCATTTTGTTTGCCGCTGACGGGCCCATCGTTGGGCTGCATGCCGGTGAGCACCTGGCCGAGCACCAGCGGACGGCATTCGGCCGGCATGGGCAGCCGCACGCCATAAACATCGGTGGGACCCCAGATGTCGCCGTCTTTGATTCCGCGCAAGATCGGGTGGTCTTTCATGTCGACCGCGACGATGCCGCGAGTGCTTTGCTTGCCGTGCTGGCCGTGGTGGTTGATCCAGGTTTCGCCCAGCACCTGGCGCCCAAAGCCACCGTCCCACTCTTTGCTCTGCCAGCCGTAGCGATCGAACCCGTGATGGTTCTTGGGCGAGAAGGCGTGCGTGGCCGTGCGCATGCCGATGATCGGGCGGCCCGACTCGACGTAGTCGACGATCTGCTTCATCTGATCATCGGGCAGGTCGCGAAAGCGGGTGAACAGCACCAGCAGGTCAGCCGTTTTCAAGGCCTCGAGGCCGGGAATGTTGCTCGACTGGTTCGGATTGATCGTGCCGTCGGCCGGATCGATGGCAAACAAGACGGTGCATTTGAAACCATGACGCTGGGCGAGAATCTTGGCCAGCTGCGGCAGGGCCTCTTCCGAACGGTATTCCTCGTCGCCGCTGACCAGCACGATGTGTTTTCCCTGGCCTGCACCGACCTGGCCGTCGTACTCCACCCAGTGATCGGCAGCCGAGGCGATGCTTCCGCTGGCGACGGCAAACGCGATGGCCAACGCGGCGCGAACAATTGTGACAGGATGCACGGGGCTAGTCTCCTCGACCGCGGGTGAGTGGAAAACGGGCTACTGGCGATCAAATTAGTCCCCGGGGCGGCGCGTTGCAAGCAGTGAGACGGCCCGAGGCGGCGCGGCACCGGGTTTTGACTGCGGGCGGCGGCGGCTATCGTCAGGGGCGGTCTCGATCGTGACCTGACGGCACTCCGACATGCTGGCCGGTTTCGGCTAAGATAGACGACTCAAGACTTGCAACACTTGCGATTCGTCCCCAAGGTGACCTGGAAACCGTGTCGTGGCGACATTCGTTGAAGCGCTGGCCTACGCCCGGCAGTTGCTCGGTTCGGGGCAGGCGGCGGCGGCCGAGGGCGTCTATCGCCGGCTGCTCGAGGCAGCGCCCGAGGTGGCCGACGTGTGGCACGAGGCCGGCCTGGTAGAATTGCAGTTGGGCCGCAACGAGGCGGCGATCGAACACCTGCGTCAGGCAACGACGCTCGACCCGCGCAACGGAGCGTTCTGGGCCAACCTGGGCATCGCCCAGCGGCGATTGAAAAGACCCGCCGAAGCCGTGACCAGTTTTCGCCGGGCGATCGAGTTGGGCCTCTCGACGGCCGAGATGCACAACAATCTGGCGGTGGCGCTCAAGGATGCGGGGCTGACCGATGCGGCGCTCGAGGCTTTCACGCGGGCGCTGGCGATCAATGCCAACTATGCCAACGGCCACTTCAATCGGGGCAATCTGCTCCTCGACTTGGGGCACGTCGAAGAGGCGATTTCCAGTTATCGCCGCGCGATCGCGCTCAACCCGGGAGACGCGGCGGCCCATTGCATGCTTGGCGCCAGCAGCTATTTTGTCGGCCGCGTCGACGAGGCGCTGGCCTGCTATGAACAGGCGCTGCGGATTCAGCCAGATTATTCTGAAGCGCGCCGCAACCAGGCGCTGGCCTGGCTGGTGCGCGGGGACCATGAGCGGGGCCTGGCGGCTTTCGAGTGCCGCTTCGAGTGCGACGATCAGTTGCGCCGCCGCGACACGCACCCGACTTGGAATGGCGAGCCGCTGGGTGGCCGCACCCTGTTGGTCTATGCCGAGCAAGGCCTGGGCGACACCCTTCAGTTCATTCGCTATCTGCCGGCGCTCGAGAAACTCGACGGTCCCGTGCTCGCCGAGATGCAAGCCCCATTGGTGCCGCTGCTCGAAGCCTCGGGACTGGGTCGTGGGCTCGTCGCGCCGAGCAGCTCGTCGAAGTTTGACCTCGGCTGCCCCTTGGTGAGCCTGCCGCGGCTATTGCAGGGCCAACTCGGCTTCCCGTTTCGGAACGGGCCTTACCTGCATGCCGAGCCCGCGCGGGTAGCGCGATGGCAAGCGCGTCTGCAAGGCCTCGCCGGGTTCAAGGTAGGCATCGTCTGGGCGGGAAAGCGCGAGCATCCTTATGATCGCTTTCGCTCAGCCGGTCTCGCCCAGTTTGCCCCGTTGGCAGCCGTGAGCGGCGTGCAATTGATCAGCCTGCAAAAAGGGGCCTCGCGCGACGAGATCGACCCGCTGGCAAGCCAGGTGCCGCTCGTCGAGTTGGGCGACGACTTCGACGCCACCGGTGGCGCCTTTCTGGACACGGCCGCCGTGATGAAGTGCCTGGATCTGGTGATCTCAGTCGACACCTCGGCCGCCCACCTGGCCGGCGGCCTGGGCGTGCCCGTCTGGGTGCCCCTGATCGTGGCCCCCGACTGGCGCTGGCTGCTCACCGGCAGCCGCACCCCTTGGTATCCCAGCATGACCCTCTTCCGCCAGCCGCGCTTCGGCCAGTGGGGACCTGTGTTTGCCGCCATGGCGGCCAAAGTGCGAGAACTGATAGCAGGCACGAAAAAACCCGGAAGCGCTTGAAGTTCAAGCATTTCCGGGCAAGAGTTTCGCCGGCAATTACACCCCAGTGGGCTCGAACCACTAACCTTCGGTTCCGTAGACCGATGCTCTATCCAATTGAGCTAGGGGTGCAATCATTATGCTGATTGACTTTACGTCGATTTCTGCTTTAATCCCAGTGCCGTCGTTTTGCGTGGGATTTCGCACCAAAGGTTTAAACCTACGGGTTTAAGTATGGGCTATTTCGAAACGTGTAAAGCCAAGGGCATCAAACTTTCCCTGAGTTGGGCTCAGGGAAGGTACTGGAAGAAGAAGGTAGCAGGGAAGCAGCTTTACTTCAAGATGCCCAACACGGCATCGGGTTATCAGGCTGCCCTCACGGAATGGGCTAAATCGCAGGAGCTGCCCGAGCCACCCGACCCACAATCCCAGCGTCCGTTGCTGCGGCAGATAGTTGAATGGTACGAGCAACATGGCGATCCCGAGGGTCGGGTCAAACCCCTTCGTCAGTTTTTGGATGCCAAGTACAGGCCCAGCGAGAAAGGATTCGCTCTGCCGCTTCGACTGGCAACCGCCAGCCCCTCCGAGCATCTTGCCCTCATGCTAGGCGAAACGTGTGCCAAGGACGAGTTGGCGAATCGACGCCTCTGGAAAGAACGCTTAGAGCAACCCTTCAAAAGAGGGCTAACGATCAACGAAGGAATCAAACGATTTCTTGGCGACCAACTTCAAAAGGTCAAAGTCGGAAAACGCAAGCCCTCAACCTATGGCGACTGGGTGGATCGACTAAAACACGTTCAGAATCACATTTCAGGCAACGTCGAAGCGATCAACGCCAACACGGCAAGGAACTTCCACAAAACTCTGATCGCCAGCGATTCTATTGGAGGGCAGAGACAATCCAACATATTCAAGGCTTTCAAGAGCTTCGTTCGTTGGGCATGGCAAGAGGAACTGCTTGAAGAGCTACCCCGCAATATCGCAAAAACGTTTGAATTCTCAGACGATTCTCAAGGTTACGGAAGGATGCTTTTCACCAAAGAGGACATCAAATCGATGATGTCGCAGTTGCCCGCCCGAGGGCGTGCGGCGGTTATGCTCGGACTGAACTGTGGCTTCACGGTTGGCGATCTGGCTGATTTGAAGAAAGCCAATGTTGAATTGAAAGCGGGGCGACTTGTCTACAAACGGGTCAAGACCCGCAGAAGGAAAAGAACGCCGACCATCAACTATAAATTGTGGTCGGAGACGATTGCCGTTTTAGAAGAATGTCAAAGCAATCATCCCGAACTCTGGTTTTTGACCGAAGACGGTTTACCACTGAAGTCATCGGAGATCGTTGATGACCGGGAATCGAAGTGGTCGGCGTTGTCGAAGCAATGGACGGGCTGGAAAAAATCTGGGCATGTCCCCAAGAAGCCACAAAAGGGATTGCGTAAGACCGGAGCGACCGCCATCGAGGCAACTTTTCCCGGCTGGGAACAAACCTATTTAGGGCAGGCTCCCACGACTATTGCGGGAAAACACTATGTCGTAAAAGAAGGGCAAGTGAACCCGGAGTTCGACAAGATAATCGATTGGCTGAGAGAGCAAGTAATGCCGATTGATCACAAGCCACCTCGACAATGAAAAAGGTGGTCGCATTCTCCCTTGTCCAGCCTAAGATGGAACCAACCGCCGAGGTTTTTCGAAATAATTGATCTCGGACAGTCCGGATCCTTTGGCTATCCGACATTGTTTAAGGATTACCGATATGTCCGGTGTGCGATCGCGGTGGCGAATCGTGTCCCTTGTCTGCGCTTTAGTCTGCGCCAATATCGGACTCTTTGCGGTTTGTGCTTTTAATTGCGATGCGCAGCACCTTCAAGACGGTGCTCCCCTTCCGAAATCGCAGCTAATCGAAAATCGCCGCAACCAGATCGCACTGTCTCGAAAAGAGATTATGAATGAGTCGCTTGAGGCAACGATTAAAGGACTACTGATTGACAAGCCCTATTTCGAATCCGGTGTCATGGATCCGACCGCTCTCGCGCAGGTTGAGTTTAAGCGAGTCTTAAGCAATCGGCGGACGCACAAGGTCGTGGCTCATTTTGCCACCCTGCCAGCCGACACCGCAGAGCGTCAATATCAACAGATCTTCGACGAGATGTATGAAAAGGAGTACAAAGCAACGATTGAGCGTGTACTCGCGTTTTACGAGGTTCCCGGTGCACCGGAGAACACTCAATGGATGGACGCAAATAAGCTGGCGCTTGGTGCGATATTATTTGGGACCGCACATTTAGGGAAGCCGGCGCTTGTTGTGACTAATTTGCGACGGATGGAAAATGCTCGTCGCGACTGTTGCGCAAGAGTCCTGCAACACAAAGAAGTATTTCCAAAGAATTATCACATCGCTCTTGCGCTTTTTGTTGAGCTCGACAATGCGTGCAAGATCAGCTTGCTAGACTATTCCGTGCAGCACAGCAAGCGGGAGGCCGGAGAAAGAATCGCCGCATTTCAGAACCTCCTGAAGGGCACTGTTCAAAACAAAAGACCACTTACGGCATGGGATGCAGAACTTACCTCGTTCGACGCAGACTCCTTCCTCGCAAACTACCCTCTGGACAAGGACACCGTTGTCGAATGGGTGCCATGGTACGAATGGGATAACAACCATTTAGTGAAAAGTGCCTTTCAGGCTGACGTGGTCGAGCGGTTGATGGCGTTGTGTGCACAATGGGACTGAGAGCCCGCTGAATCTCTGCTTTTGGGAAATCACAGAGCGCATCAGGATTCGGACAACAATCGTCGGCGCGCAACACTTCTTGCCGGGCTTGAGACTTGCGGCGGAATCACTCCGTTTGATGTTGGTCGGCATCTCGCAAGCCGCTGGCGCGCCGTAGCGACGTTTTCCCAAAGCGATCAGTGATTTGATCGATTGTCGCATCAAGCTGCTTTTGCCTCTGGTGCTCGCCCTGATCAAATAGCATGCCCTGCGACTGTCCCGACTGCTCGAAGCCACTGACGCCTACACCCAAGAGCCGTATGTCCAGGTGTCGAGTCGGGAGCCTCGTATCGAGGATTTGTCCGGCTACTTGCGCGATCTCTGAAGTGGTGTTGGTGGGTTCCGGAAGCGTTGCCGAACGGGTGATGGTCTTAAAATCGGCAAACCGAATCTTGAGTTGGACGGTTCGCCCTCGCAAACGTTGGCGACGCAGCCGCCTCGCCACCTGGTCGGTGAGTTCAAGCAGCCACGCCCTGAGAACCTCATGATTCCGAATATCTTTGACAAATGTGGTTTCGGTGGAAATCGATTTCGCTTGGTGGTCAGGAATAACTTGTCGCTCATCCAAGCCGCGGGCAAGCTGCCATAAATGCTCGCCCG
>PLYM01000126.1 GCA_003153375.1 Planctomycetaceae bacterium | reverse complement strand
CGGTCGATCTCCTCTTCCAGGCATGCCGACACCATTACCCCGACGGAACCGTTGAGTGCTGTCGCTATCTCGCCCAACGGCATCGGCCTTCCCCTAAAGTCGGAAGGGTCGGCTTCTGATGCTATGAAAGAGCGGTCCGCATGAGGCGATAGGCTGATAGCTGGTTCAACCACCGTTAACCCAATCGGAGGACCCAGCCATGTTGTACTTGGCCATCGACCAGCACCGAAAACAGTTGACCGTAAACGTGCGGAACGAAGCCGGCGACACCGTCTTGCGGCGGCAGGTGAGTACGCAGTGGGACAAGGTGCGGCAGTTTTTTGGAGACCTGCGGGCTGACAGCGTGCCGTGTGGTGGGTTTGTGGCGATCCTGGAGGTATGCGGTTTCAATCATTGGCTGTTGAAGATGCTCGATGAGTTTGGCTGTCGGCAGACGGTTCTCATTTGCGCGAACAAACGATCCTCAAAAAAGACTGACCACCGCGACGCAAACGCGCTGGGCGAATTGCTGTGGGCGAATCGGAAGCGGCTCCTGGTCGGAAAGAAGGTCCAGAATCTGAAGCGAATCGTGCTTCCAAGCCCAGAGGACGAAGAGAATCGGGAGCTGACGGCACTGCGGCAGCGAGCGGGAACTCTCCGCACGCGAACTATCAACAAGGTTCAGAGAATCTTGCTCAAGCACAACCTGCAGCAGGAGTGCCCGACCAAGGGCTTACAAACCAAGAAGGCGCAGCTCTGGTTGAAGCAGATGGCACTGGAAGAAATCGATCGGCTGGAAATGGACCAGCTACTCGCGCAGTGGGATCTTTGGAATGCACAATTGTTGGAGCTCGAAAACAAGATCAAGAAGCGTCAAAGAAAGCACCCGATGGCAGCGATCGTGGCGACGATGCCCGGAGCGGGTGCCTACAGTAGTCTGGCGTTGGCCTGTCGCATCGGCTCGATCGAACGGTTCCCACGGCCGCAAAGCCTGGCGAACTATTGGGGCCTGACTCCGCGCTGCCGAAATTCGGGCGAGGCAACCGATCGCTTGGGCTCGATTACGAAGGAAGGCAGCGCACTGGCTAGATTTTTGCTCGGACAAATGGTACTGCATGTCTTGCGGCGCGACGGCACGATGCGGGCATGGTATCGAGGAATCAAGAAGCGGCGAGGATCGAAGATCGCGCGAGTGGCTGTGATGCGACGGTCGGCGACGATTCTTTGGCATATGGTGAAACACAACGAGGCGTATGTCGTTGGCGGACCTCCAAGAAATCGGCTCGCGACGGCGGGCTAACGAGCTGGACCTCGGTTCACGCTCCGACAAAAGGGGCCGCCCCATCCGCCTCTGCCATCACCTCAGCCCGGGCACGAGCGAGGGCCGAGGTGACGGCGACGGCGGAAGGGGCTCGCGGGAAGGCGCTCTAAGAACAATTCACATGCGGAACACTTGCTGAGGAGTTGTGGTTGCATCGACCGTCTTCCGTCCGGAAGAAGGTCCTCGTAGCGAAGGCCAGTCTGAGATGTGGCGTGGATTGGAGCGAGTGCTCCAACGTGCTTCTGATTGAGACGACCGTTCGCTACGAGATGGTCGCAAAAGAATCATCCGTGCAGGGCTGGCATGTCCAGCCAGGCGGTTGCTGGAGACAGCAGACGTATTCACGAAGGGATGCTTGGGGGTGCAACCGCAGATGCAAAAGAAGGTTGCCCAGCCCCGCGAAAAATGACCACGAGCCACAGCGTCATTAAGCCGGTGACGTCCGAAGCCAACAATTCGGGAAGGGGTTGGAAGACACAGTGAGACGCTGTTGCGCTGAGGCTACGTCCAAAAACCAGCGAGACGCCTGTTGACAACGTAGGCTCTTTCAGGGACGCCACATCCCTTTTCGAGGCCTGCTCGACGTTCACTCACGTTTCGGCCTGCCTGGTCGCTCAATCACCCAAGGTGACCTTTACCAGAGTACTTCAACNNCACGGCGTACTGAGTAAATGAGACTCAACCGCCGTTTCCGCGTCGACGGTCGGGCTGACGGCATGGCCCGCAAGGCCGTGTCGCACGTACTCTCCCGATGCGGATTGCGTCCGCACCTCGCTCATAAGGCCCCCTTCATGGGTCACGCCGTCCGCCAATGCGGCGCGAAAACGTTTCGGTGAAGGCCGACGTCCGCGAGGCGAAATGAGACCAACCGACCGGACACGCTAGCGGCGTGTCCGGCGCAGAGGGTGCTGCTCGTTACTTCTTAGCGCCGTACTCGTACGCGCCGATGTCTACATGTGCTCCATTGGGACGTTTGAACCCACGCTGGTCCGTCAGCGGGCCAAGGCTGTCATCGCCGGCGTCGATGGCCGGGCTGCCCTTGCTCAGCGCGTGAGTTTGCGTCGGCCCACCGTTGTTCGCCAGCGGTCCCAGTTTTGGATCCAGGCCGACGATGTCAGACGCGGCGATTGGATCTGAAATTCCGAGGGTCGAAAAGAACAAGTTGTGGCCCAGATCGTTGAACGATGCGGTCGGGGCGTAGAAATCGGGCGCGGTTGTGGCGGTGTTCTTGGCCACAATGGTATTGCCCATACTGATCATCCCGATGCCGCCGGTGGCAGCGATTCCGCCGCCCAGCCGCGAGGTATTGAAGGCGATCGTGGCATTGATGATCCTCAAGCCGCTATTGCCCTCAAATTCGATGCCGCCGCCGGCGTCCGCCGCGCTGTTGCCGCTGAACGTGCAATTGGTAATCTGCGAGCCAGCGCCACTTTGCGCGATCTGTGCGCCGCCCCCGTCGCTTCCCGAGCGATTGTCGCTGACGGTGCTGCCGGTCATGGTCAACGAGTCACCAGCAGCGGTAAAGCCGCCGCCATTGCCGCCAGCCGTGTTGCCGCTAATCGTGCTGTCTACAATCGTGAACTTAGCACCACCGGAGTTCGGCGACTGCCCGTCGGTGAAGCCGCCCCCCATGCCATTGGTTGCGGTGTTGGCGGTGATGACGCAGCGCGTCACGGAGATATTGCCATCTTCGGAATTGAAGGCGCCGCCATCGGCCTTCGCGGTGTTATTGGTGAAGGTGCTGTCGGTGACCGTGATCGATGCCGGAATGGCGCCTTCATCGATCGCGCCGCCGTTGCCGGTCACGCTTGTGTTATGGTCAAACGTGCTGCGGAGCACGATTACTGAATCGCCGTTGGCGTTGATGGCGCCGCCACTCCCCGCGGCGCTGTTGTAGGTGAATTTGCTATCCGTCACACGGATGGCGTTGGCGCCACCAACCGCGGCAATCGCGCCGCCGGCATCGGCGAGCGAGGCGTTCTGAGTGAACGTCGAGCAGAGGACCGTGACGTCGGCCAGATGGCCCTGCGCAATGGCTCCGCCGATCCCGCTGGCAACATTATGATTGAACACGCTGTTGGTCACTTGCACGACGCCGGCTTCACCGAGCGCGCCACCAGTGCCAGCGGTCGAAGTGTTATTTTGGAACGTGCTGGCTGAAACGTTCACCGCTGCTCCATCGCACCACACTCCGCCGCCCTGGCCTATCGACGAATTGTTGCTGAAATTGCTCTTGATGATCGTAATCAATCCCGTCGTGCCGAAATCAATTGCCAAGCCGCCGCCTTCTTGAGCAGCGGTATTTCCGCCGATGGTGCTGTTCGTGATCGTCACATTTTGCGACACGTTGAATGCACCTCCGCCAGGGCCGCTGCCGGCATGATTGTTGTTGATCTGGCTATTGGTGACGATAAAGTTGTTTGTCGAATCCGTGAAAATCCCGCCGCCCGCGTTGTATGCCGAATTGCCGTTGACGGTGCTGTTCGTGATCGCCAGCACGCCGCTTCCACTGCCCATGAAAATCCCGCCCCCGTTTCCTGTTATTCCGGCGGAGGCCGAGTTGCCGTCGACATGGCTGTTAACGACGCTGACGTTGCCAGTCTTGTTGAAAATGCCACCGCCTAAACCGCCGTTGGGGCTGGTCGTTATGTTGCCGGTGATCGTGGTGTTGGTGAACGTCAGCGTGTCGTTGTTGCCCTCACCGGCCACGCCGCCCCCTTCGCCCTTGCCAGCCAGAGGGCTGTGGGCGATGCCGCCGGTCACAACCACGTGATCCAATGTCAAACTGACGTTGTCGCTGCCTGTTGGGATATCGAGCACGCGGTCCAGCCCATTGCCGTTGATGATCGGATTGGAACCGCTGCCCGACACTTTGATGGTCAGGTCACCTAACACGTCGAAGTCACCGGTGGCGTCAGCGTCTTCTCCAGCGCCGGCGATTGTGATCTTGTAAGTCGAGTTCGGTTTCAGAACGACGGTGTCAGTCCCCGTATGGCTATTTGCCAGAAAGATCGCCTCGCGTAGCGAAAGCTTGCCGTCCGCGCCCGTGGGGTGCGCAAGAGTGACCGTAGGATCTAACCGATCGAGGGTTGTCGTCACGTTGAACGTGGTGAGCAGCCGCCGATCCTCGAGCGTCTCGAGAACGCAGCCGAAAGTCATTCGACGCCGGGACTTTTGCTGGAAGATCCATTTCTTGGAAGTCGGACGGGTGGACCAGAACATGGCGGATCCCCTTTCGCGTGAAGACATGCGTTGATCGGTGAACTTAGATTGCACCGAATGAGCACCTTACATTTCATCCACTATTTCCACACACCCCAGTCGACGTAATCGCATAAGTCAACGCATCTTAATATTTGACGGGGTGCTGTCAAGTGGGATTAGAGCGGTTTCAACTTGTGTGTGTAGTGGCTATTGCTATCGCGGTTTTCGCGGAAGTTGTTGCAGTCGCTAGCTGCCAAACGCCGCTACAGCCATCGTGAAAGCGCTCTAGCGAACCAGTTGGGCTCCACCAGTGTTAGGCCTGCCATTTTGAGTGAGCGAGATCCAACGGCTGCCGCTGAGGCCCACCAGACGGCCAAGCCGCCGCCAACGAATAGAGCTGCAATGCTAGCACCTGTTTGAGTCGCTGGCCGGTTCGCCGGGGGAAACTGGGGGCTTTTGATCGGCCAAGGAGTGATTGCACCGGATCTCATCCTTGCCGCCACTTCGTTTTTGAAAACAGGCGAGCCGTCAGAGTGGCCGGCGCTTGAGCATAACGGCAAGCAGCGCCGCCCAGCCAGCGTCCAACCGACCAAAAGCGAACCAATGTGCCCGAGTCAGCGTTGGACGGTCGCGAGTCCGGTGCAGCTCATTCCTCCAGCCGCGCTTTCAGATCCGCGAGAAGCGCATTGAGCTCGGCACAATTGTCGACTTTGTCCGTGGCAAGCTTGCACTTTTCGAGGGCGAGTTCGGGGTTGCCTTGTCCGGCCAGGGCTTTGCCCCACATGAAATAGGCACGCCAGTTTTGGTCGTCGAGCTGCAGGGCCCGCTGGCACTTCTCAATCGCTTCGGCGTAGTCTCTCTGACCGTTGAGGGCCACAGCCCAGTTCGACCAGTACATTGAGCGGTCGGGGGCGATGCTTGTGGCCATGCGGTGGACCGCGCAGGCTTCGTCGTTGCGGCCAAGGTTATGCAGTGTGTTGCCCAGGCCATCGTAGCTCCAGCCCGCCGGCTCCATTTTCACGACCTGCTGGCGCTCGACCAGGGCTTCGTCATAGCGACGCAGTTCGTCCAGCAAGTTGGCATACGTTTGATGAACAAGGGCGGGCCCGGGATTCCACTTCTCGAGAACCTGTTTGTACGCTTCGGCGCCTTCCTCATTGCGCTCCCAACTGCGACATTGAACGGCCAGCATCCATCGGACCATCACGTCGTCAGGATTCTCGTCGGCCATCTTTCGCATGATTTTGAAGGCACGATCAATCTCTTTTTTGGATGCTTGCCGCAGCTGCTGGGAGTCGAGGCCCAGGACGAAATAGGCACACTTGGCGGCCGGCGTCCGATGGTCCAGCATCCACACCATGTTGAACAGCAGGAACGCACCTTTCTCATTGAACCGGCTGCGCTGGCAGCAGGCCATCAGAAACAGCGGGCGCTGGGCAGTCCGAAGCTCGGCCAAGTTCTGCATTTTGTAGTCGTGGGCCTGCTTCTCCTTTCCGCGGCTAACCAGTTCGATCAACTTGACCATCTTGGGATAGCACACCAGTTGGCGGATGACCAATTCTTCCGCCTCGCTTTGCTTGCCATCCGATAAAAGCTGCAAGAACTTCGCTTCAAAGTTCGGATCGGCCGCTTCAGGTGCCTCGGTGGCGTCAGCCTGTGCGGCCGGTGCACCCGGTTCCTTCGAGCGATTATCGGCGCTGGCCAGAGCCGGCAGAAAAAGGGCGATGGCCGCCACGGCCAGTGTGGTCGCAAGCGGGTAGCGAAGACCAAGGGGCCATCTGATGGCCCCTTGTTCAACGACCGTCTTGATGGTCCGCATGCGTGTCGTCTCCGGTCATGAGCCTGGTGCGTTGGAGGTCCGATTTCGCGGGGTACCTACCCCGATTTGGCGTCCTGAGAACTGTAGCTCCCAGATCATTAAACGAACCTGGCAGCGTCAAGCCGCCGGAGCATTCATGCGACTTGAAATTCGACTAGCCTGCGATGTGCGGAAGCTTTGCCTGCGTGAGCCGCGACAGTGACCCTGGCAGGAAGTTGCTTATCAATCCGGATAATCGTGAAGACCCCGACAAGCAGCGGCGTCGGCCAGCGGCTCTAGTCAAGCCGCATCGAGAGGAGCCGAGGAAGTAGCGAGCACCTATCCTGCTGAGTCTGAGCTTTCTGCGCCGACGCTCACGATTGGACGATCAACCGCGCGAACCCATTGCCGCCCCCGCTGCGCGGACGACTGGCACGCACGCTGTGTGCGGCTGGTGCCTAATGTTTGGACGGTCGCGGGGCGTTGGTAGAAGAGACCGACGCGCAGAAAGCATTTACCGGCCGGAAATGTTAATAGGCGTGACTGTTCACCGGCTGGCCACCGCTCCAGCTCAAGTGAACCTGATTGGACGAAGCCTTAAGCAGCGATTTTTGTCCGGTGCAACCAGCGAACTCCGACAGCCGCCAATGCAAGCACCGACCAAATAATGATCGTATCGGGTTCGGGGACGACAGAGACGGGTTGTGCGTCGAAATGCGCGTGGGCCACAAGGGTGCCTGTCAACTGTCCAACGAATGTGACATCGTCCAACGTCGAGGGAGTGCCGACGCCATAAACGGGGCTGTTGAAATTCATGGTGATGGGGAGGTCCATCGTGAGTGTAGTGCCGTCGTTCGTGATCGTCCCTCCAGAAATGCTGGCGGTCGTGGCGGTCAGCCCTGCCAGCGAGGGAGCGCCGTTGAAATTAGCCAGAAGACCAGTACCCAGAGTGTCGATGCGGCCGGACAGGGCGCTCGCCGAAGCGCTCGAGTCGCTAAATGACGCGGTGCCTGGCCCGAGGAAGGGATTAGAGGACAGCGCGCGAGCTCCTGAAGTCCCAATGGACAACGACAGATCGCGTATGGCCCCGTTCGATGTCGAACCCGAAACCGAAGTCGTAGTGGCGTAGTTCGCGGGCGCGCTCCCGGCAGTTAGCGTCGCGGTCGGGGCCCATGTGCCATTATTGGCCGCGACCGCGTTTGCCGAGAGAATCTGAATGGTCGGCGTGATACCCTCTTGCACAATCGAACTGATCGAGCCCGTGTAATGCGTTTCCAAGGCGCCGACGCCTTGTTGGGACAACGGGAGTACGGTGTTCCCGAAGCCCGTGGCCACCCCATGTCCAGAAATGGTTAATTGACTAGGTTGGAAGTCAATAGTCCAATCGATCACGCTGGCCCATCCTGGTTTCCCATTCACGGCAAGCAAAGCAAGAACTAAGACAATCCAGAGCGCGACGTTGGCCCGTAAAGTGCTGAGTGATCGCATTATCGCTACCCCATCTGTAAGCCGACATTCCCATATGCACTGAGCCTTGAACCGATCCAGGCTCGGAATGAGGCGATGTCGGCTCTCGACCGATTCTCTCGCTAGCAATCTATGTGTCACCGGCAATCGTTCATACCCTGGGGAG
>PLYM01000218.1 GCA_003153375.1 Planctomycetaceae bacterium | reverse complement strand
CGACATCTCACGACACGAGCTGACGACAGCCATGCAGCACCTGTGCACGTTGTACCCGAAGGCCTGGCTCCCCTTTCAGGGAGTTAATCCGTGCATGTCAAGACTAGGATAAGGTTCTTCGCGTAGCCTCGAATTAAGCCACATCCTCCACCGCTTGTGTGAGCCCCCGTCAATTCCTTTGAGTTTCAGCCTTGCGACCATACTCCCCAGGCGGAGCACTTAACGCTTTCGTTGCGACTGGAAGGCTATGGAGGACCCTCCAATCCAGTGCTCATCGTTTACGGCTAGGACTACCGGGGTATCTAATCCCGTTCGCTACCCTAGCTTTCGTGCCTCAGCGTCAGAAGAGATCCAGTGAGCCGCTTTCGCCACCGGTGTTCCTTAGGATATCAACGCATTTCACCGCTCCACCCTAAGTTCCGCTCACCTCTATCTCCCTCGAGCACGGNNCCGCGCCGCCTACGCACCCTTTAAGCCCAGTGATTCCGAATAACGTTCGGACGGTTCGTCTTACCGCGGCTGCTGGCACGAACTTAGCCCGTCCTTCCTCTGAGGCTATGTCAAACAGATGGGAGAACCCACCTGCATTTCATCCCCTCTGACAGTGGTTTACAACCCGAAGGCCTTCATCCCACACGCGGCGTCGCTCGGTCAGGCTTGCGCCCATTGCCGAAGATTCTCGACTGCAGCCACCCGTAGGTGTCTGGGCAGTGTCTCAGTCCCAATGACGCGGGTCGTGCTCTCACACCCGCTACCCATCAATGCCTTGGTGAGCCATTACCTCGCCAACTAGCTAATAGGATGTAGACTCATCCTCAGGCGGAATCACACCTTTGATCCGGAGATGTTATCCGGTATTACCTGCAGTTTCCCGCAGCTATCCCGGGCCTGAGGGCAGATAATCTACACATTACTGTCCCTTTCGCCGCTGTCCCCCCTTGCGGGGTTCTCGCTCGACTTGCATGCCTAATCCACGCCGCCAACGTTCATTCTGAGCCAGGATCAAACCCTTCAATTTTTGTCAGCATCCGACGCCTTGCCCGAGGGCAACTTGCCGGTTAATTAGCCATTCAAAAGTCCAGGTTTGGTTACCGGGCATCCGACTCCCTCGTGAAAGAGAATCAGACCCCAGCTACGCACAGTCTTGTGCTAGCAAAAAAATTTCAGAGGTCACTACCGAATTGTCAAAGAGCGAACAAAAACCCCCGGTCGCACGCTGCCAAAAGGCAGTGCCTTCCAGGGGAGCAGCTATTCTAGGACTTCGATGGCTTCTGTCAACGGGCCTCTGAAAGATTTCAGAAAACCGGTCGCCGGGGCCAGAGAATCCGAGAATGGGATGAATCATCCAAGCCGATCGCCCTCGACGTCATCCCCAGCCAACGTTTACGCCAGCCAGCAGTCGAAGGTTCACGTATTGTGCCGCCTTCGCCCTCCGCCGTCAAGCGACCCCATTCGCAATCTTTTATCGCTGGGGCAGTGCAAAGTCGACGATCACCGGACGATGGTCGGATCCTACCGATTCTCCAATCCGCCGCGCCACAATCGCCACGCCTTCGGTCACCAGGCAGTGGTCGATCGGTATCCTTAGCGGCAGCGGAACGCCCGGCCAGGAGCCCTCCACGCCAAAGCCGCGCCGTGTGTCTTTGAGCCCCGAATTCGCCAGCAAATCTCGAAAAAACGGCGACCAACTCGTGGTGTTCAGGTCCCCCATCAGCATCAGCGGACTCTTCTGTCGTTGGACCAATTGGGCCAGCAAGTCAAGTTGGCGGTTGCGCATCGCGAAAAACGTCGACGAGCCGGGCGACGCGGGATGCGCGCCAACAAAAGTCAGTGGCCCCCCCGGCAGATTGAATTCCACGAGCAGCGCGTGTACGCGCAATTCATACAGATCCTGCAAATTCACATCCTTGAACGGAATGCGACTATACAGCGCGATACCTCCCGAGAGGGCAACCGGATTGGCGTGTACATAGGGATATTCGTTTTCAATCGCCCGCATGGCCTCGCACCACTCCGGCGTGACTTCGATCAGCAGCACCCAATCCGGCTCTTCGGCCCGAATCAGCTCGATCGTGCGGCCGTAGTCCTCATTCTGCCAATTGACGTTCAGCGACATGCACCGCAGTTGATGGTCCAAAGCGATGTTCTCGGCCGGCCCGAAATACAATGGCACGATCGCCGCTAGATTCACCACGGCCAGCGTCGCCGCGGTCAGGCTCCAGCGGCCCCGGCCGAGGATTCCCAGCGCGAGTGCAGCCAGGGCAAGGGCCCAGAAATACTGCACGCGAAAGTGCGTACACAGTTCCAGCAACCACCCCTGCCGCCCGCCGAATCCCATCAGCGTCGCACCGCCGAAGGCCAGCACAATGCCGATCAGCAGCAGGGCAGCGCGGCGTTTGAGGGTCGGGGGCGGGGAAATCGCGTCCATGGTCGCGCTCGCGGTCGGAAAGGAATGAACGGGCCATGTCGGCCTCTTCTTCTCGCCGACTGGGCGGCCTATTCTAAGCGCCGCTGGCCTCATTCCCTAGTCCCATGAGGGCCCGGCAACGGCACCGCGCGCTCGACTTGGGGCCGCTGCCAGAGACGCTGCCAACCTGCCGCGCGACGGTCCCGGTTCAGCCTTTCGTCCAGCCGACTTGGGGTGTGTCGAAAACCTTGGGGCTGACCCCACTTTGCAGCTTGGCCACGGCCTGCTCGGCGGCCGACACCGAACGCGCGTCGGGATGAACTTCGAGCTCGACAGCAAAGGATTTCGTCTCACCCGGTTCGAGCTTGATCACGCGTCCCTGCTCTTTCTCGAACGAGCGAGGATTCGGAAAGTTCGTGCCCGGCTCTAGCCCCGTGACGTAGCCGTCGGCGGCGGTCGGCGTGTTTTTCCAGAGCGTGAAGCACGGCAACTGCCGCTTGTCGAATCGCAGGCTAACGCCTTGCGTGGCATGGGCATTCTTGAGCAGCACTTGGGTCCGATCGGCTTTGTCGGCCGCCAGCTCGAAAAAGTAGACCTGCTCCGAATAGCCGGCTTCTTCGTTCGGATAGCTGTCCCAAGAGCTGATGCCCTCGGCCGCCCGCGGATCGCGCGGCATCATGGCTTTGACGGGGGCCACGATTTTGGCGCCGGGATCGAGAATCGGCGCTCCGAAGTTGATGTGGTAGAGCATTTGCATTTCGGCCGGACTGCCCGAGAGGTTGGTGACCTCGTCGACGATGGTCAATCCGCTCTGGCCAATCTTGGTGCGATAGGTCGATTTGAGTTGCAGCTTTTGAAACAAGAAGCGCGTTTCGTCGACCAGGCCCCTCAGGCTGATCTCGTCCGTGGCGTCGTCAAACGTCAGCTCGACATGATGGGCCGGCCGGTTCGCGATGCGACCGTGTAGCGGATACTTGTAAACGCCATTGCTACCCAGGTCGGGCGCGCCGTTGCTCTCCAGGCCACAGCGGCACATCAGCTCGTCGAACCCCTCGAGCCAGCCCAAGCCGCCGGGATCTGTGATCGGCACGAACTGCGGATGCACGGGCCCTTTGACCGGCGATTTCCAGCCGATTTCCAGGTCGCCCAGCCAGGCCTTCCACAGACCCATGCCGCGCGTGGGCACCAAGACGAAGCGAAACTTGCCGTTGTTGACTTCGATCGTGTCAACCCCATCGCTCAGTCCCCCTCGCAGCGTGCGCCGCGCGACCGACCAGTTGGAGCTTTTGGGCGGTTTGGCCGCGTGGTCGCGCGAGAAATCCGCCTCGTGAACGTGCTTTTCGCTGTCGGTCAAAACCAGGGTCTGCTTGGCCATGAGTGTCTCCGCCTGAATCGCCACGATTGCAAGAAAAGTGCTGCTGCAATGTACGTTGACGCCACGCGCTTTTCCAGCGCCGCCGCCGAAGCCTCGGCAACGGCCCTCGGCGGCGCTGGCCTTCGGCATGGGGGATCGACAGTCGCCGGGCGCTCGCTTGCCACTCGCGCCGGCAGCGAATAAAACAAGGGCTTTCCCTAATCATGACGGGCTGCGTGACAGCCGTCCTTCGACATCCCCGCGGAAGCCCATGGCCACTACGACACCACTGAAACGCGACAATGTTGGCAAATCCCTTTCAACGGCCCTCGACGCTGGCGGCGGACTGTTGCGGCTGACACCCACTTGGGTGCCGCGCAGCTTTTTGCATCCCGGCAAACGGATCAAGCTGGCTCCGGGCGATTGGTATGCCTTTGGCGCGCATCGTGGCGGCATTGACGAACGCTGGTTCGCCAGCACCACCGAGGCGGCGAACGAAAACCGCACGCCCGACGAAGGCCTGAGCTACATCACCAGCTCCGGCAAGCGATTCACGCTGGCCGACGCCGTGGCCGAGGCCGGCACGCGCGTGATTGGAAAAGCGCTGTTCGACAAGTACCAGCGTTGGCCGGTCTATTCGAAGTTTTTCGACAACATGGGTCCGATTCCGCACCACATGCACCAGGGCTTCAAGCATGCTGCCCTCACCGGCCAGCAAGGCAAGCCCGAGAGTTACTATTTTCCGCCGCAATACAACAACGTCGACAACAATTTTGCCTACACGTTCATGGGTCTCGAGCCGGGCACGACCAAGGCCCAGCTGCACCGCTGTCTGGAAAATTGGCACAAGGGCGACAACGGAATCCTGGACCTCTCGAAAGCCTATCGCCTGCAGCGCGGCACGGGCTGGCTGATTCCTCCCGGCGTGCTGCACGCGCCGGGGTCGCTGTGTACGTATGAGCCGCAGTGGGGCTCCGACGTGTTCGGCATGTTCCAGTCGCTGGTCGAAGGGCGCGAAGTGCCCTGGTCGCTACTGGTCAAGGACGTGCCCAAGGACAAGCACCAGGATCTCGACTTCATCATCGAGCAACTCGATTGGGAGAAGAACGTCGACACGCACTTCAAGGAACACAACTACCTGGAGCCGATCATCGACCCCAGCCGCAGCGGTGCCGGCTACACCGATCGCTGGATCGTCTATGGCACGGTCGACGGCGCGCAACTGTTCAGTGCCAAGGAACTGACCGTCGAGCCCGGCGCGAAGTGCAAATTGCAGGATCCCGGCGCCAGCGGTTGGATCACGGTGCAGGGCCGCGGCCGAATTGGCAAGTTGAACCTGCAAACGCCGGCCATGATCCACTTCGGTCAGGAAACCGAGGACGAAGTCTTCATCACCCACGAGGCCGCGACCGCGGGGGTCGAGATCGAAAACACGGGCAGTGAGCCCTTGGTTTCGCTCCGCTACTTTGGCCCCGATACGCATCCGAATCTGCCTGCCATGGGAGCTTACCGGCAACGTGGATAGTCGCGCCAATTTCCGCGACCCGTGAGTTTGCCAAGAACTACTAACCTTTAGTCATCAACCACCACAAAATGGCGCACACGAATACCTATCCGAAGCTTCACAATGCGGCCTGGCCCGGCGTCGTCGGCAAGGGCGAAGGCTCTGAGCCGCCGATTGACCTCGACACGATGCTCAAGCTGACGGCCGACGCCGAATTCGAGGGCGTGAAGTTCGACGGCTTCGACCTGTTTCTCTTCGACCCGCACATCAGCATCGATGCTTCGGACGATGACCTGAAGCGGCTGGCCGACAAGGCGGGCGCGCACAACCTGGTGATCGGTTCGGTCGTGGCGCCCGTTTGGCCACCGACCGGCGGCGGCGCGGCGATGGGTGACGAAGGCGAACGCCAAAAATTCCTGGAACAGGTGCGCAAAGGCTGCCGCATCGCCAAGCGGCTGCACGATCTGGGCATCCGGCCCTATGGCGTGGTGCGCATCGACTCGGCCACGAGCGTCGCCCAATGGGCCGAGGGCGATCCCAATGCCAACAGCAAGCGCATTGCCGACACCTTCACCGAGGCCTGCAAAATCGCCGAGGACTTTGGGGAACGGCTGGCTGCCGAAGGCGAAATCTGCTGGGGCGGCATGCACAGTTGGCGGCGGATGCTGCAACTGCTGGAAATGGTCGGCCGCCCGCAAACGCTCGGTTTTCAGGCCGACATGGCCCACACGCTGCTCTATGTGCTAGGGCACAACGCCCCCGAAGACGCCATTCTGCCGGCCGATTTCGATTGGAAGGATACGCCGAAGCTCGACGAAGCCCTCAAGCAATTGACCGCGGCCTTGCGTCCCTGGACGATCGATTTCCACGTTGCCCAAAACGACGCCACCGTTCACGGCACCGGCTCGCACGACAAAACCGGCCGCCACTGCCTGCCCAACGACCCCAACGGCAAGCTCGACATCCCCAAAGTCGCCGGATATTGGCTCCGCAACGACGAAGGCCAACTCACCAAGAAGTTCCAGCACATCTGCTGGGACGGCTGCATGTTCCCCAACAAGACCATGATGGACCCCAACACCTGGAACCAGATCCTCGCCGCCATGGTCAGCGTCAGCGACGCGCACGGCTGGAGCGAGTGAGGAGTAGGGGCTGGGGGTTAGGGGTTGGGGATTAGGGAGGAACGAATGACCACTCGAACTGAGAATGGCAGTATTCGGTCGTATCAGGATTTAGTTGTTTGGCAGAAGGCGCTCGTGTTGGCGGAGGACGTATACAGCGTGACACGTGGATTTCCGAAGGAGGGAATTTACGGCCTGATCAGCCAGATGCGGTGGGCGGCGGTATCGGTGGCCAGCAACATTGCCGAAGGCCACGCGCGGAATACACAGGGCGAATTCATGTTATTCCTTGGGCACGCTCGCGGCTCGCTGGCCGAACTGCAAACGCAGGCAATCCTCGCCTGCCGGCTCAAATTCTTGGATTCCAGCATTGAGCACCAACTGAACGCACGCATCGCCGAAGTCGGCCGCCTTCTCAACGCCCTTCGTACTTCGCTGAAACGCCGTGCCCCGACCACACGTCGATCTTCATAGTCCCAAAACCTAACCCCTAACCCCCAATCCCTAAACGCCATGTCCTCTCCCCTCAATATTGGCATGATCGGCTACGGTTTCATGGGCCGCGCCCACTCAAACGCGTACCGGCAAGTCAGCCAGTTCTTTTCGCTCAAGCACAAGCCGGTGCTCAAAGCTTGTTGTGCTCGCAAGGAAGACAAGATCAAGGCGTTTGCCGAGAACTGGGGCTATGAGTCATACGAGACGGACTGGCGGAAGCTGATCGCTCGCAAGGATATCGACGTGATCGATATCGGCTCGCCCAACAATACGCACAAGGAGATCGTGCTGGCGGCGGCCAAGGCGGGCAAGATGATCCTCTGCGAAAAGCCGCTGGCCATGAACGTGGCCGAGGGCGAGGAGATGTGCGACGCGGTCGAAAAGGCCGGCGTGGCCAACATGGTGTGGTTCAACTATCGCCGGGTCCCGGCCATTTCGCTGGCCAAGCAAGTGGTCGACGAAGGCCGCATCGGCCGCCCGTTCCACTACCGCGCGCTCTATCTGCAAGATTGGACCATCGCCGCCGACGTGCCGCAGGGTGGGGCGGCGCTGTGGCGCTTGGACGTCGACGTGGCCGGCTCGGGCGTCACCGGCGACTTGCTGGCCCACTCGATCGACACGGCCGAATGGCTCAACGGGCCGATCCAGCGCGTGTCAGCCGCCACCGAGACCTTTGTCAAAGAGCGCGTGCATGCCGAGACGGGCAAGGTGCAAAAGGTGGGCATCGACGACGCCTGCATGTTCATGGCCTTCTTCAAGAACGGCTCGATGGGCACGTTTGAGAGCACCCGTTACGCGCGCGGCCGCAAGAACTTCAACACGTTCGAGCTCAACGGCGAAGCCGGCAGCATCTATTTCGACCTCGAAGATCCGCAGTACCTGCAATATTTCAAATACGCCGATCCCAAAACCGGCGCCAAGATCGAAAGCCATCTCACCGGCTGGCAGAAGATCCACGTCACCAACGGCGAACACCCCTACATGAAGCACTGGTGGGTGCCCGGCTGCACGATCGGTTACGAACACACTTTCACCAACGCCCTGGCCGATTTTCTGGAAAGCCTGGAAACCGGCAAGCCCGTGCAGCCCAACTTCCGCACCGCCTTGCAGACCCAAAAGGTTTGCGACGCCGTGCTGGCCAGCGCCAAGAGTGGCCAGTGGGTTGAGGTCGGCTGATTTCAGCCTCGGCGGTTGATCCAAGTTCAGGCACATTCAGCTTCGGAGACGGAAACCATGAAATTCGGCATGAACATGCTCCTGTGGTCGGGCGACTTGAGCGATGCACTGCTGCCCGTGTTCGAGAAGCTCAAAGCCCTGGGCTACGACGGCGTGGAGCTGCCGGTCTTTGACGCCGACCCCAGGAAATTCGCCCAGTGGGGCAAGCGGCTCGACGAAATCGGACTCGAGCGGACCACGGTCACCTGCCGCAACGCCCACGATAATCCGATCAGCCCCGACGCCAAGGTTCGCGCTCTGGCCGTCGATAACATGAAGAAGGTGCTGGAGTGCTCGCAGGCCGTCAGCTCGAAACTGCTCTGCGGCCCTTACCATTCGGCGATCGGCGAATTCACCGGCGTGGGCCCCACGGCCGACGAGTGGAAGTGGGGCGTCGACACTATGCGAAAGAACGCCGAGAACGCCAAGGCCGCCGGCGTGACCTTGGGCGTCGAATACCTGAATCGCTTCGAGTGCTATTTCCTCACCACCGCGGCCGACACGGTGCGCTTCGTGCGCGAAGTGAACCACCCGAACTGCCGCATGATGTATGACACCTTCCACGCCAACATCGAAGAGAAGGATCCGGCCGAGGCAATCCGCACTTGCGCCCCCTACACCGTTCACGTGCACATCTCGGAAAATGATCGCAGCACGCCGGGCCAGGGCAGCATCCCCTGGGAAAAAACCTTCAAGACGCTCAAGGAAACCGGCTACGACGGCTGGATGGTGATCGAAGCCTTTGGGCTCGCCTTGCCCGAGCTGGCCGCCGCAACCAAGATCTGGCGGCGAATGTATGACAGCGAAGAGCAGTTGGCCCGCGACGGCCTGGCGTTCATGAAAAAGAACGTCCGCTAGCACGCTCTCACTTGCCGCCCGCGGCAAACCGCGCGTATAGTGCGCCTATGCCGCAACAGCGTCCCCGCAAGCGGGGCCCCCACGAGCCGGCGGGCTCGGAACAGAGCCTGGGACTATCGGCGTTTCGCCAGATTCCGCCCACCTCCGGCCTTGCGCTCGACGAGTTGAGCGCGGCGTTGGCTAAGATGCTCAGCCTGGGCGACGACCCCTATCGCGAGGGCGCCGCAACTCCTGCTGACCCTGGTGCCCAGGCGGCCCCGGACCTCGTGGCGATCGATCCCGCTGGCAGCCAGGCGGACGACGATTGCGAATTGGCGCCGCGCTCGATCCTCGAGGCCATGCTGTTTGTCGGCAGCCCCGACAACGAGCCGGTCACGAGCAAGCACGTGGCCGGCCTGATGCGTGGCGTGCGACCGGCCGAAATCGATGCCCTGGTGCGCGAGCTGAACGCCGCCTACGACAGCCGCCGCTGTCCCTATCGCATCATCGCCGAGGGGCCGGGATACCGGCTGGCGCTGCGCGACGAGTATGCCGGTGTCCGCGACAAGTTCCATGGCCGAGCCCGACAGGCCCGGCTTTCGCAGGCGGCGATCGAGGTGCTCGCCGCCGTGGCCTATCACGCTCCCGTCACCGTTGACGAAATCAGCCGCATGCGTGGCGTCGCCAGTGGCGCGGTCCTCACCCAGTTGGTGCGCCGCCAATTAGTGCGTCTCGAACGCAGCAGCGAAAAACCACGTCGCGTGCAGTACTCCACCACACCACGCTTTTTGCAACTCTTCGGCCTCGAGAGCCTCGAAGACCTGCCACGCAGTCAGGACTTGGACCAGAAGTAGCCAGTCGGCGGGTCTCGAAACCATCGAGCCGTCAGGGGCTTCTGGCAGACAACCCATCTACCCCAATTGCTTCAATCGCAAAGACTTAGCAACCTCGGGGAAGCTTGCGCAGACGCGCCTGGTCGCCATTGCTAAAATACCATGAGCATTATGCTGTCGGCTCGTGGATCTTTTGGGGCACGCGGCTATTTGTCGTGAACTCGATGCGCGGGCGTTTGTGGGGCACATGCACGTGCCGTTGCCGAAATGGAATATCCGTACGCTGGCGGCGTTCAACCTTCTCACCTTGATGCGCCTGCACTCTTGGTAGACACCCCCTCTCGGCAGCGGTATGCGAATTTGCGCGGCGACGCCGCGCTCGTTGTGCCGTCGCTGTTGCTCTGCGACTTCGGTCATCTGGCCGACGAGGTTCACAAGCTCGAGGCTGCCGGCGTGCGGGCACTACATTTGGACGTGATGGACGGCCATTTCGTGCCCAACATCACCTACGGCCTGCCGATCGTCGAGGCCGTCCGCCGGGTCACGAATTTGCCGATCGAAACCCACCTGATGATTTCCGATCCCGCGCATTTTGCCGAACAATTTCACTCGGCTGGGGCCGATGCGATCACATTTCACATCGAGGCTCTGCCCCAGCCCCGCCCGCTATTAGAAAAACTGCGTTCCATCGGGGCCCTAGCCGGCTTGGCCTACAATCCCGCTACGCCGGTCGCGGCCGTTCGCGAGTATCTGGATGTTTGCGATCTGGTGCTGACGATGAGCGTGTCGCCCGGTTTCGGCGGCCAGGCCTTTCAGAGTTCGGCGCTCGACAAGCTGCGGAAGCTCACCGAGTGGGCTGCCCCCGAAGTGCTGTTGGAAGTCGATGGGGGCGTCAACGCCGGCACCATCGGCCCGTGTGCCGCCGCCGGGGCGCACTTACTCGTCGCGGGCTCCGCGATTTTTGGCCAAGGGGATTACGTCCAGAGTGTCGCCAAATTGACGCGCCTGGCTCAGACCCATTCGAGGACGCACTAAAACTATGGTTCAGATCGTACTGATCCGTCCTGGCTCGACAGACTACAACGAGCAAGGGCGAATCTTGGGCACTCTCGACATCCCGCTGAACGAGCAAGGCACTCGCGAGGTCCAGCAGATCATCCAGGAGATCCAAAAGCTCGAGATCTCGACAATCTATTGCGGACCCTGCCAGGCCGTTTGGCAGACGGCAGCCGCGATCTCCGAAGTTTTGGGTTCCAAACTCAAAAAACTCGACTCCCTGCGGAATATGGATCATGGCCTCTGGCAGGGAATGCTGATTGAGGACGTAAAGCGTAAACAGCCAAAGGTTTACCGGCAGTGGCAAGAACAGCCGGAGATCATTTGCCCGCCGGAAGGCGAGATGCTCAGCGAGGCCCGCGAACGCGTGCAAACCGCTTTGGCCAAACTGATTAAGAAGCACAAAACGGGCGTCATTGCCCTGGTGGTTCCCGAACCGTTGGCCACGGTCATACAATCGGAACTTTCCCAATGTGAGCTTGGGGATCTTTGGGGGAGTGGTTCCGCTTGCGGAAGATGGGAAGTAATATCGTTAGAAAGCCACGGCGTGGGCCATCCGCAGCCGTAGAAAATCTTGACTGGAAAATTGCCGCCGGCGTCTAACCTTTGCCGATTGTGATCTAAGATACCGGCCGAACCTCCGATACCAGCGCACCGATTGAAATAGCCTGCCCATGTCATCGACCGATCAAACGCCGAGCCCGGCCGCGGTTTCCACAGCCAAGCGGCCCAAACGCGGGGTGCCCGAGGGGTTGTGGCAACGTTGCCCGGGCTGCCAGCAAACGATTTTTCGCAAGCAGGCCGAGCGTGCCTTGGGGGTCTGCCCCGAGTGCGACTATCACTGGTATGTCTCGGCTCGCAGCCGCATTGAACAGGTGCTGGACGACGGCACGTTCGAAGAGTGGGATGCTCACCTGGAGCCGGCCGATCCATTGGGGTTCGCCGACAAGGTGCCGTATGCCGAGCGGCTCAAAAAGGAGCAGGCTCGCACGGGATTGAAAGAAGCCGGTCTCGTCGGCACGGGCATGATCCGCGCCCGTCGTGTGGCCTTTGGCGTCACCGACTCGGCCTTCATCATGGGCAGCATGGGCGCCGTGGTTGGCGAGAAGTTGACCCGGCTCGTCGAGCGTGCCACGGTGCAGCGCTTGCCGCTGATCATCATCAGCGCCTCGGGCGGCGGCGCCCGCATGCACGAGGGCATCTTGTCGCTGATGCAAATGGCCAAAGTTTCGGCGGCGCTGGCTCGCTATCACGAAGCCGGCGGCTTGTTTATCTCGGTGCTGACCAATCCGACGATGGGCGGCGTGGCCGCCAGCTTTGCTTCGCTGGGCGACATCATTTTCGCCGAGCCCAAGGCGCTGATCGGCTTTGCCGGCCCGCGCACGATTCAAGCCACGATTCGCATCGAACTGCCCAAGGGCTTCCAGACGAGCGAGTTTTTGCTCGAGCACGGTTACATCGACCGCATCGTGCGCCGCTGCGATTTGAAAAGCGAAATCGCGCGGACGATTGACTACTGCGGCAAGATGTCGCGCGACGCCAGAAGCGCTCATTAGGCCGTCGCTTCGCGGGCGGTTGATCCAACGCGGGCTTCCGCCGCTGGAGATTCGCGGCTCGCTTGCCCCGACGCGGGGACCGACGTAGAGTACCCCAGGGGAGCGCCGCGGGCAGGGCCAGGGCTGGTGCGTCTGCAAGCCTTGCCGCCCCGAGGGAAAGACGGTCTCGCATGAGTTTGCTGGGAAGCTTCAAAACCCTCTTCAAAGGCCAGGCGAAGGTCAACGTTCGCTCGCGGTTCGAGTTGCTGCGCGAAGCGGTCTCGGGCACGATGTCGAATTTCTACATGGCCCGCGATCGCTCAACCAAGGAAGTGGTCGGTCTCAAGGTCTTGGATCTCGAAAAGACGGCGGCCCTCGAAGCCCGCTTCGTCGGTCTGACCAAACCGAAAGAGGGCGAGATTGCCCTCTCGCTCACCCATCCGCGCATCGTGCGGACGATCGAACATGGCCTGACCACTGAAGGCGAACAATACCTGGTGATGGAGTTTCTCGACGGTCCGGGGCTCAACTCGCTGATCGTCGGCCGCAATGAACTGCTCAATGGCCGGCGCGTCGCCTTGTTGCGACAAGCGGCCGAAGCCATCGCCGCGGTACACCGCGCGGGCTTCATCCATCGCGACATCTGCCCGCGAAACTTTGTCGTCAGCAAGGACTGCACGTCCTTGAAACTGATCGATTTCGGGCTTACCGTTCCAGCCACGGCGATGTACATGCAGCCGGGAAATCGCACGGGCACGGCCAATTATATGGCGCCCGAAGTCGTGCGACGCCGCCCCACCAGCCAGCGGCTCGACATTTTCTCGTTTGGCGTGACCGCCTACGAATTGTGCTCGTTCGAATTGCCCTGGCCGCGCGGCGCCGGGCAGGCGGCCATGGCACACGGCTCGCAGGAACCCATCGAGCTGCGGAAGTTTTGTCCGCGGATCGATCCGCGATTGCAAAAGGCCATCGAAGCCTGTCTGCAGAGCGACCCGGCCAACCGGCCCGCGAGCATGGATGAGTTTTTGAAAATGATCAAAGGCGTGGAGCACGAGAATCAGCAGAAATAATCAACTGGAAGTCCGGCGCCCACGAAACCGGCGCTTGCGAGTTCATTCCTTGAGCGAGCGGAACCTATCATGAAGCATCTATTCGGCTGCAACTTCGCCCTGTTGGCGGTCGTCATCCTCGCGTCGGCCGGTTGCTCGGTTTCCGAAGATCAGCAGGCCATCGGCGCGATCAAGGAGGTGGGCGGCCGCATGAAAACCGATGCCCAGTCGAACGTCATCGAAGTGGACCTCAGCCGCACCGGGGCCAACGATGACGTCGTGGCGATGCTGCGAGCCTTGCCCACGATCAAGTCGCTCAATTGCGGTCACACGCCCGTGACCGGCGCGACGTTGAATCAATTGGTCGCGTTGCCCGCGCTGGAATCACTGTATCTGGTGGGTTCGCAACTGAATGATGCCGGTTTGGCCAACGTGGCGCCGCTCACGTCGCTCGAGACTTTGCACGTCGGCAGCACAAAGATTACGGATGCGGGACTGCCGGCGGTTCGCGGACTCTCGCAACTGCGCACCTTCACGGCCGCCAGCACCGACATCAGTGATGCCGGTCTGGTGAATTTCCGCAACCTGAAAGACCTGACAATGCTGAAGCTCAATCACACCAAGGTCACCCCCGCCGGCGCGCTTGAATTGCGCCGCTTTCTGCCCAGCACGCAAATCGATCGCTGAGCAACTTGGCGACTCGATCGTCTACTTGTCTTCCCAGTCGAGCCCTTCGGCAAAGATCTGCGCCTGGCTGCCGTCGCCCGCCGGCTTGACCATCACGGTCAGCGAGGCCGTGCCGCGATCGCGCTTGAGAATGGCCGATTGGGGCGTGACCAGGTCCGAGTCGTCGCTCTTCCAACCCTGCTGGGCGAGGCCCTTGGAGAATTCGGCCACGACGGCTTGGACCTTGCCCGGGACTTTGAAGGTCATCTGCTCGACGAGCTTCTTGTAGTCGACGTCGCTGGCGCCCTTCGGCAGCGGCAGGTCGTGTACATTCACGGTCTTGGCCGCCGGTTTCGGCTCGGGCGCGGAGACCGACTTCTTGGCGACCGGGGCCGCCGGCTTCGGCGCGGCCTTGGGCTTTTGGCCCGCGACGGGCGCTGAGAATTTCAGATCGACTTCCCACTTCTGATCGAGCGCATCCTGCTCGCCGTCGGTCGTCAGGTGCCCCTGCACGTAACCGTCGCCGGCGTCGAACTCGGCCATGTGGATCGTGCCAATCGAGCTGAATGGTTTCTTGCCATGACCCGAGTGCGCCACCTCGCAGCCAAAGATGCTGCCATCGTCTGAAACGGAAATCAGCAGCGCGCTGCCAAACTTCCCGAACCCGGCGTGAATGTCGGGTCGCGGCTCCTTCGAGTGGTCCTTCTCGGTAAAGATCAACAAGAGCGCCGGCTTGTCGGCGAAGGGCCCGGCTGGACGTGCCGAGACGTAGGCCAATTTCGACTCCTTGCCATTGCCCGTGAACTTTCCCGAAATCGTTGCTTTCACCGGCCCGGCGAGTTTCGGCTTGGCCGGTGCGGCCGCCTCGGCGCCCAAGGGCAGGTCGAAATGGAAATCGAAACCGCGTCGCCGGTCACCTTCGCCCTGGGGCGCGAGCGTGGCACGTCCCTGGACGCGACCGTCGACCAGCTTGAGCTCGCCCTTCAGGCTGTCTCCGCCCTGGCTGAACGAGCCGTTGTCGGCCCAGGCATTGCAGTTCTGCACTTCGCCCGATTTGAGGAATACGACTTTGACGTACGGCTGCGAGAGCCAGAACTTCTCGTCGCTGCCCTCTTCTCGCACGGTTTTCAACAGTTTGTCGACGGCAATCTTGCGATCGCTGGCCAGGACGGTGACCAGCTCGAAGTCGCCCGTCTTGGTCTCATAGGCCACGGCGTGGGCGAGCTGATAAGGTCGGCTTAAGACGGTCAACGTGCCTTGCACGCTGGGGCCATCCGCCGCGGTCAGCAGAGTGGGACAGCCAAAGAGAGCCAGCGCCGCCAAGAAAAATGCAAAATGACGTGACAAGGCCCGTCCTCCCCTGGGAAGCGATTTGGGAACTTAGAAAGCTTAGCTTATCGAGGGGGCAGTCTAACAACCGCCCTCGGCCGGCGATACGCGGATTGGGTGGGGACGTGGCGAATTTGCCGGCTGATTCGCCGGCTCTCGCGGCTCCCTTGGCTGCCGGTGGGCGCTTGCAATCAGCTCGCGAATTGCTATGGTTGTGAGCTTCGGCAGATGGGGGGAATGGGTTAGCGGCGTGTGAAGCGCACCGTGCGGCGCGACGCGGCACCGAACGCTTTCGCCGACTCGCCCAATCGCCGGCAACTTTTGACCCACCGCACAACTCAGCTTTCAGATGGAGAGTGAAAATGTCCATGTTCATTGGCGAAGCCCTGGTCGGCGAAGGAAACGAAATCGCCCATATCGACCTGTTGATCGGCAGCAAAGAGGGACCCGTGGGCGTGGCGTTTGCCAATGCCTTGGCTCGACAAAGCGCCGGTCACAATAACCTGCTGGCCGTATTGACCCCCAACCTGGCCGTCAAGCCGGCGACCGTGATGGTCACCAAGGTCACGATCAAGGGCATGAAGCAAGCCGTGCAGATGTTCGGTCCCGCCCAGGCAGCGGTGGCCAAGGCCGTGGCCGATTCGGTGGCCGATAACGTCATTCCGGCCAAGGATGCCGAGAACCTGGTGATCGTGTGTGGCGTGTTTATCCACCCGGCCGCCGCCGACGACAAGAAGATTTACGACTTCAACTACCAGGCCACGAAGGATGCCATTTCGGCGGCCATGAAGGGCAAGCCCACCGTCCAAGAAGTCATCGCCGGCAAGGACAAAGCCCACCACCCGTTCCGCGGCTTCTAAGGTCGGCGCCGCCAAGAACGCAACCGAGCAAAAGCCCACGGTCCTTCAACGGTCCGTGGGCTTTTGCATCAATTGAGCGTAACATTGGCCGAGCGGACCGCTCGTGCAAGTGAGTTAACCCGCGGGGAAGATGGACTTCATCATGAGTAAACCCAAGATCCTGATCCAGCTGGACAGTGACGCCCAGGCCAGCGTGTTCGACGCCGTCGTGGCCGTCGACGCGCCGGTCGACCAATTGCTGCGACATGCCAACGTGCAGATCTCGCAAGTCCGCGATCTGGTCTACGGCGCCATGTTCACCCGCGGCGTGGACGATTTGCGGCACACGGCCGTCTTCATCGGCGGCTCGGAGGTCGCGGCCGGCGAAGCCATCCTGGCTCAGGTGCGGCGGACGTTTTTCGGGCCGATGCGGGTTTCGGTGATGCTCGACTCGAATGGGGCCAACACCACCGCGGCCGCGGCCGTGGTGTCGGCGGCCAGGCATGGCTCGCTGCAGGGCGCTACGGCCGTGGTTTTGGGCGCTACGGGTCCGGTGGGTTCACGCGTGGTGCGACTATTGGCACTCGAGGGCGCCCGCGTCAAAGTCGCTTCGCGCAGCCGCCCGCGGGCCGAGGCCGTTTGCCAGGCCGTCGCCGCGCGCGTGCCCGGAGCCCAGCTGACGCCAATTGAAACCACCTCCTCGGGTCACACCGCCGCGGCGCTCGAAGGGGCGCAGGTCGTCATCGGCGCCGGCGCTCCGGGGATTGAGTTGGTCTCCGCTGCCGTGCGTGCCAATAGCAAGAGCCTCAAGGTGGCCATCGATTTGAGCGCGGTGCCGCCGGTTGGTTTGGCGGGCATCGAAGTTGTCGACAAGGCGGTCGAGCGCGACGGCATGATCTGCTATGGCGCAATCGGCGTCGGCGGCATGAAGATGAAGATTCACAAAGCCGCGATCCGGCAACTCTTCGAGGGCGCCGACCAGGTGCTCGACGCCGAAGAAATCTATCGCATCGGTCAACATCTCGGGGGCTGAGGTCCGCCCATGGCCGCGCCGCAACTCCCACCGGGGCAGCAGTTGGCCGCCGTCGACAAATGGCCGGTCGTGGGCGAGCGCTTGCCACGACACGACAACCGGCCCTGGAGCGTGCGCATCTCGGGCGCGGTCGCTCGGCCATTCGAGCTCTCGCTGGCCGATCTGGCCGCCCGGCCTCGGGTGCGGCAGACCGTCGACATCCACTGCGTGACGCGGTGGTCGAAGTTGGGTGTGCCGTTTTCCGGAGTGTTGTTGGCCGATCTCGTCGCCCAAGCGCGGCCCGACTCGTCGGCTCGCTTCGTGTCGTTCATTGCCCGCAGCGAGCGTGCTCACAGCACGTCGCTCGTGTTACGCGAGGCGCTCGAGCTGGGCGCCCTTGTCGCTCTCGAAGTCAACGGCGCCGCGCTCGAGACGCGGCAGGGCGGGCCGGTGCGGATGATCGTCGGCGGGCGCTACTTTTACAAAAGCCTCAAATGGCTGGAGCGCGTCGAGCTCACGACCGAAGACCAGCTCGGCTATTGGGAACGCACGGCTGGCTACCACAATGTCGCTGATCCATGGCGCGAGCAGCGCTACATGGCCGGCGCCATGTCTCGAGCCGAAGCACGCTCCCTGCTCGAGAGCCGCGACATCGCCGGTCGCAACCTGTTGAGCCTCGAAGCCCAGGGCCGCGACCTGGCTGGGCTCAACGCCGCCGGCGCGCTATTGCGCGATGCCGACTTTCGCCGATCTTCGTTGCGCGGCGCGTGCTTCGATCGCGCGAATCTGACCAACGCGCATTTCGAAGGCGCCGATTTGCGTGACGCGAGTTTTCGCGACGCCGACCTCGACGGCGCCAATCTGGCCGGAGCCGATTTGCGCGGTGCGTGCTTGCTGGGGGCCAGCTTTTGCGCGACGTCGTTTTTTGCCACGTCCGACGCCGAAGGACGTGAGGATACCGTCCTTGACGAACACATGCAGCTGGACGTCGTAGCCCTCGAAGGGTTGATGCCAGCTCAGCACGCCTGCGTCGTGGCGGCACTGGCCCAAGTCCGCCGCTAGCTCCATCCCCGTGTGCCGCGGCCACGGCTTGGGACTATCCGGCCGGACGAGCAGGTTTTATAACCAGCAAAGGAGTTCCGACTCGAACCTGGCACCGCCGGACGTCGCATCATGGCCGATCTGATCAAAATTCCGCCACTGGACATCCTGGTCGTCGCGCCGCATCCGGACGACGCCGAATTGGGCATGGGCGGGGCGATCTTGCACTACAAGTCGATTGGCTATCGCATCGGAGTCATCGATTTGACCGACGGTGAGCCGACGCCTCACGGCAGCACGACCATTCGCGCTGAAGAGACGACCGCCGCCACCTCAATTCTGGGGCTCGATTGGCGCGGCAACCTAGGGCTACCCAATCGCAGCGTGCAGGCCACGCTCGAGGCCAGGGCCCAATTGGCCGGCGTCTTTCGTCAGTTGAAGCCGCGGATTTTGTTCGCACCCTATTGGGTCGACGCCCACCCCGACCACGTGGCGGCGGTCGAATTGATCGAGGCCGCGCGGTTCTGGTCCAAGCTGAGCAAGACGGACATGCCCGGTGAGCCGCATCACCCCAGCCGGATTCTTTACTACCATTGCATTCATTTGCGCGTTGTGGAAAAACCAGCCTTCGTGCTCGACATCTCCCTTTTTTGGGAGCAGAAGTTAGCTGCCATCGAGTGCTATCGCAGCCAGTTCATCGTGGGCCGTCCCAGCGAGCCGCCCACCTTCATCGACCGCTTGCGCGACCAGGCGGCCTTCTGGGGTTGGTCGATCGGCACGGCCTATGGGGAGCCCTTTGCCAGCCGCGAGCCGCTGGGGCTGGCCAGCCTGCGCGATCTGGTTTGACGGCCACGAGGGCCGGCTGACAAGCTCGTAGGGCGTTTTGTCAGCTCGCTGACGTCAGCGCCAGCACGACCCCGTGGCCGACTGTGCCGGCTATGACGACCTTGCCGGGCCTCGATTCCTGGCCCACGAAAAACAGCGGGCGAGCCGCGCCAAATCCGCACGATTGCCCGACCGCGCCTAGGCGCGCAACAGGCGCCAACGTGCCGGAACATTTTGTCTGAGCGGTCGATTCTATCTCGGCTCCCTCTCGAGGCTTGCTCCAACGGCGCAAACGCTGGCGCATCAGTGACAGGCTGTCAAACGCGACTCTTTCGTTGCCTAAAAACGCGAGTCGTGTCACGTCCGACAAACGACCGATAACTAAAGCAATTCGACGCGTCCGCCCGTCTGCCTTCCCCGTGCACCCCCGGCGTCCCCGCGAGGAGTTTCGGAAGTGAATCAAGACATTAACGTTCTGGCCTTGGTCAAGGGTGCGGAGCGCTACGTTTTCTTGTACGACGATTCGAGCCGGGCCGAAGCGCTGCGCGTGCTGGGCCGCTATGCCTCGAACCCGGAACTCAGCTTCACCTGGTATGACGCCGCTGTGTTGAGCCAGAAGATTCGGCAGGAGAGCCGCAAGGCCGCTCCCTCGCGTCGCTTCGAGTTGCCAATGCCGAGTGATGCCGACGCCGACGACTCGCTCTAGGATCGGCGGCCGGGATCTCCACGCATGCAAACGGCCGTCACGCGGTTCCTGCAATATCTGCGCGTCGAGCGCAACGCGTCGGACTACACGATCAAGAGTTATCGTGAAGACTTCGACGCGCTGGCCGAGTACCTGGCCGACGCCGAAGGTGGTTTGCCCGCGCCCGGCGACATCGGCACGGCTGTGCTGCGGGGTTACATCGCGGCGGTGAGCGACGCCGGCTATGCCAAGACGACCGTGGCCCGCCGCCTGGCTTCGCTGCGCAGTTTCTTTCGCTTCGGTCAGCGCGAAGGCTGGGCCAAGACGAATCCGGCCAAGCCGCTGCGCAATCCGCGCAAGGCCCGGTCGCTGCCTCACTTTCTTTCCTCGGAGGAAATTGAGCGATTGCTCTCGGCGCCGTCGGCGGGCGAGCCGATGGGCCTGCGCGACCGAGCCATCCTGGAAGTTCTCTATTCGGCCGGTCTGCGCGTCGGCGAACTGGCCGGCCTGAATAGTTCGGATCTCGATCTCTCCGGCAACATGCTGCGGGTCCGCGGCAAGGGACGCCGCGAGCGGATCGCGCCGATCGGCTCGTTCGCCATTCACGCTTTGCGGCAATGGCTCGCCGTGCGCAAACTGTCGGCGCGCGAGAAAACGGGGCCTGAAGCCCCGCTGTTCGTCAACAAGTTCGGCAGCCGCCTGACAACGCGAAGTGTCGGCCGGATGCTCGAAAAGCATCTGAAGGCGACCGGCCTTGACCATCGCACCACGCCACACACCCTGCGACACAGCTTTGCCACCCATCTGCTCGATCGGGGCGCTGACATTCGCAGCGTGCAGGAACTGCTAGGACACAAGAGCCTGGTGACCACGCAGATCTACACGCACGTCAGCACGGCCGGCCTGCGAGCCGTCTACGAAAAAGCCCATCCGCGGGCCAGGTGACACCTGGGCATTCGAGATGCGGGCACCATGGCGTCAGCTCTGTGGGACGTTCGAAGCCGATCAAACCATTCCCTTGCGCACCGCCCAGACGGCGGCCTGAGTGCGATCGGTGACGGAAATCTTTCGCAGAATGTTCTGCACGTGTTCCTTCACTGTCTCGATGCTGATCTCGAGTGAGCGGCCGATCTCCTTGTTGCTCAAACCCAGCGCCAAGTGCCTGAGCACCTGAACCTCGCGGTTGGTCAACGGAATCGTGCTATCTTCGGGCGTGACGTTTTGGGACATCGTGCCGGCCATTTTTTGCAGCTCTCCCACCTGCGATGGACACTTCCCTTCGCTGACGGCCACGATCGTCGAGATCAGGTCTTGCCGACTCGAGCCCTTGAGCACGAAATCGCTGGCCCCCAGGGCCACGGCCCGGGCCACGTAGGTGGGGTTATCATAGGTCGAAAGCATCACGACCCGGGTGTTGGGCACCTCGTGGCGAATCTTGTCCAGCGCGTCGAGCCCGTCGCTGTCGGGCATGCGGATGTCCAGCAACAGCACGTCGGGTTGGTGTTCCACCGCCATTTTCAGGGCCTCAGCCCCGCTCGAGGCCTCGGCCACCACGTTAATTTCCGTATCCGCCAATAAGCTCACGAGGCCTGACCGCACGACCTCGTGATCGTCAGCAACAACAACACTAATGCTCATGATAGATCCTCCTTCACCGCGTGGATTGCCCGCCTGGCAAGCCCGGGAAGGGTGCCTTGAGAGAGGGGATTCGTTTGCAGGCTACGACGGGCGCCGTTCGGGGGGAATCACTGCCCACCCGAGAGCCGTAGGCATTCTACCGGTGTCGCGCGGGTGGGAGTAGTGCCGTAGCGCCAGGAACTGGGCAATCCGTGGCCTGACACTCGCACGCCTTTGCGACTATTCGGCGCGTGCGCGGTCGCAGGCGCGCGACACGGTGTCCCTAATCGCGAGCGCGATCAATCCATGATGGCGAAGTAGTTTCGCACGGCCGATTCGAAATGATCGGGACTCATTTCGAGCGGCAGCTGTTTGAACTCGCAATAGGCTTTCACCTGTGCGAGCAAGTCGCGTGCATGGCATGCGCGGATCGGCCGGCCGGCGTCTTGGTAGTGCTTGTCGATCAGGTGGTCGACGGCCGCTTCGTGATAGGTGACGCCCACGCGATCCGATTCGCGCCGCAGCAATTCCTTGAACTGCGATTTCGTCGGATCGAGCGCGCGAATCTTATAGGGCACGCGTCGCAGAAAGGCCTCGTCGGCCAGATCCTGCGGCCGCATGTTGGTCGAGAACACCAACAGTTGCTCGAAGGGCACTTGAATCGTCTTGCCATTCGGCAAATTCAGATAGTCGATCCGTCGGTCGAGCGGCACGATCCAACGATTGAGCAATTCGTCGGGCCGCATGCGCTGCCGTCCGAAGTCGTCGATCACCAGCGTGCCGCCGTTGCTCTTGAGTTGCAAGGGAGCTTCGCTGATGCCCGGCGCGGTGCTGCGGATCTCCAACCGGTCCATCGTCAGCTCGCCGCCCGCCAGAATCGTGGGCCGGCGAATGCGCACCCAGCGGCGGTCGATTTTACACGGATCGTACAATCCCTCGCTGCTGGCCGGCGCGACTTCCACGTGATTGCAGGGGTCGAACAGGCGGATGATCGCGCCGTCGACCGTCAGGCTGCGGGGGATCCAGATGGTCTTGCCGAATGCCCGCGAGACGCGTTCGGCCATGCTCGTCTTGCCGTTGCCGCTCGCTCCATAGAGAAAGAACCCGCGGCCGGCATACATCGCCTGGCCAACCTGATCCAACACTTCGGGATCGACGACAAGGTCGGCGAAGCAGTCGCGGATCTCCTGGAACGTGGGCACGTGCTTATGGATCGATTGCGCGTGGACGCTGTCGACATAATCCTGCAATCGCACCGGGGCCGCACCATCGTACGGACATTGGGCACTGTAGCGAACGGCGGCTTCCTGACCCCCCTCGGAGAGTTGATACAGATAGTCGCCCAACGGGGCGGCGCCGCGGTGCACGACCAGGCGGTCGCTCTTCAGTTGATTCAACAGCCCGTTCAAGAGCCCGAAGGGAACGGCGACTTGATCGGCGATTTCGCGGCCGCTGGCCGTGCCGCGGCCCATCAGGCACTTGAGCACCAGCTCTTCGGCGGCTGCCGTGGTCAGCTTCATCTCGCCCCAGTTCGAGGGCACGACCGGACAGAACTCGCTCGGCTCCGCTGGCGCGACCGGCTCAACCTTTGGTTCGAGTGTTTCCGGCAGACCGAGCTTGGCGGACATCAGCCGCTGCCGCAGCGAGGGCAGGGCATCTTCGCGCGGCGTCGCTTGAGCGACACTTTGAATCGCCTTGACCAGCGCGCTTTCCGTGCCGGCACGTTGCATGGCCTTCGACAGCGTGCGCTCGAGATCCGATCCATCCTGCTCCCCCAGGGCATTGTCCAGGCGCGACAACAAGTCATCCAGATACACGTCTTGCAGTTTCACGGTACGGTTCTTCCGGGGATCGAATACAGGGCGCACGCCGGCCCATCTCAAAAGCCCGATCTGGGCCACTCCAAAATCTAGGACACCATTTCGAGGGGGAAAAATGGATCCTTGCGATTTGCCAGAAGCCCGGTTTTCCGGCAGGCGGGCATTCTGGGCCTGTTTCGCCACGCGTTGACGAGTGGTAACTCGTGACGTAGATATTTGACGACACTTCTCCCCCACGTGAACACAAACCGCCACGCTTCGGCTGCCCTGGGGGCCGTTTGAAGCGGTTGGGACGATCCCTGCCGACTGTGCCAGCTTTGCCGCCGGCGCAGCCGCTCGGGCGGTTGCTCGGATGCACGCCGCACCGCCGGTGGAACAACAAGAATCCGCAAGCCGCGGCATCCGCAAGCCCAAGAACCCGGAAACATTGAGAAGACCCATGCACAAAGCCTCGCTGCTGTTGGTCGACGACGATCGGCACGTTCTGGAATCGATGGGCGATTGGCTTAGCGACCAGGGCTATCAGGTCGATACGGCCGCGAGCCGTGCCACGGCTCTGGCGGCCCTCGAAAAGAAGCCCTACGACCTGATGCTGCTCGACATCCGCCTGGCCGACGGCGATGGCTTCGAGGTGCTGGCCCAGTGCAAGGAGCGCCATGCCGGCATGATCGTCATTTTGATCACGGGATACGGCACGATCGAAATGGCCGTTGAAGCCATCCGGGCCGGAGCTTTCGACCTGCTCACCAAGCCCTTGATCGACGACGAGCTGGAAATCGCCATCACCCGCGCCCTCAAGCAGCAGGTCGTGCTGGAAGAGAACAAGAACCTCAAGGCGCAGCTCGACATGCGCTTTGGCATGGAGAACATCATTGGGCACGACCGTCGGATGCTCAAGGTGTTTGACGTCGTCGACTGCGTGGCCGACACCAGAGCCACGGTGTTGATCACCGGTGAGAGCGGCACCGGCAAATCGCTGGTCGCCCGCGCCATCCACCGCCGCAGTGAGCGTCGCGACAAGCCGTTTGTCGAGGTGGCCTGCGGAGCCTTGCCCGAAAACCTGTTGGAGAGCGAACTGTTTGGCCACGTGGCCGGTGCCTTCACGAGCGCTCACGCCGACAAAATCGGCAAATTTCTGCAAGCCGATGGCGGCACCATCTTTCTCGATGAAATCGGCACCGCCAGCCCCGGCATGCAGGTCAAGCTGCTGCGCGTGTTGCAGGAGTTGCAATTCGAGGCCGTCGGCGGCAACAAGACNNAGGACCTGTATTATCGAATCAACGTGATCAGCGTCGAGCTGCCGAGCCTGCGCGAGCGGATTTCGGACATCCCCATGTTGGCCCAGCACTTTCTCGAAGAGGTCTGCCTGGAAGCCAACAAGCCGCTGCGCGGCTTTTCGGAAGAGGCCCTGGTGGCCTTGCAACGCTACGGCTGGCCCGGCAACGTCCGCNNGGCCGGGCAATGTCCGCGAGCTGCAAAACGTGATCGAACGGGCCGTGCTGCTGGGCAAATCATCCACGATCGGCCTGGAAGATCTGCCGCGGCAGGTGGCCTCGGTCGGCCCCCCCAGCGTCGAACCGATCGGCACCCGCACGCTCAAGGAAGCCCTGGAAGGCCCCGAGCGGCAGATCATTCTCGAAGTGCTCGAGGCTCAGCAATGGAATCGCTTTGCCACCGCCGAGCTGTTGGGCATCAACCGCACCACGCTGTATAAGAAGATGAAACGGCTGGGGCTGGAAGAAGACCGATACTCGGCAAAGGCGGAATAAGTCGCGCCCCGGCAGGCCAATTGCTCCGGAGTTGACGCTTTGCGCCGAGAAGGCTTGCAAGCCGCCGGCGCGGTGGTCGACAATTGCAGTAGGCCGCACCTGTCGCCGGCCACACGCCCCCCGAGGCAACACCGCATCGGGATAGCGCGGCAACGAATCGTTCCACCCGTGGGAAGGATCGCGCGATGAAACGTTGGACACTCGGACTCTTGCTGTTCGCGTCGACCGTGGCCGTCTGCACACACGAAGTCCAGGCCGGCCAGAAGCGCAACCCGCCGCGCTACACCCGCGGCAGCTACGTCGAGTATCGTGCCATCACGCGGCAGGGTCAGCCGGCGGTGCAAAAGACCTACAATGGCGCGACCGCCAAATTTCCGGTCCCGGCCATGTGGTTCTATGGCTACCCGCACAGCTACGACGCCACGGGCATCGGCTTCTAAGAGCCTGGGGACAAAACGTCGGGGACTGTCCCCCTCTCCGCGGACGTTTTGTCCCCAGGCTTTCGGCCAACAGTCGCGATCGTTTTCCGCGCGTGTCACGTGGACTCGGCCATGAACGCGGCCCGCATCTCGTCGACATAGCGCGGGCAGTTGGCCAAGGGATCTTCCGGCTCTTCGAATTCGAGCACGATGTAGCCGCGATAGCCGGCGTCGGCCAGGATGCGAGCCAGGCGGCGAAAATCGCCATGCTGGCGTTTGCCGTCGGGCCCCGACACCGAGACCTTCACTTGCACGTTGATCGCGTAGGGTGCCAACTGCGCGATGTCGGCATATAAATCCGGGCCGTGGAAATTGCCGGTGTCCAGGTTGACGCCGAACCAGGGGCTCTTCACGTCGCGCACCAGCGCCAGCAGTCCCTCGGGCCGGGTCGTTAGCCCGCCATGATTCTCCAGGGCCAGAAACACGCCGTGCTTCCCCGCATACTCGCAGCACTCTTCCATGCCCGCCACCGCCAGCTTGTGGGCTTCTTCGGGGCTGGTGTCGTGCGGATGGCCTGAAAAGATGCGGATCACCGGAGCGCCCAGGATCTCGGCGTTGTCGACCCACTGCTTGACGTTCTTGATTTCCTGATCGCGCTTTTCGCCGGCCGGATGACAGAAGTCGTTGCCCACGGCCGTGCCCGAGACGTCGAGCCCCAAGCGAAAGCAAAGCTGCTTGAGGTGCCGCAGATACTCGGGCGTAAAGTCCTTGGGAAAGTAGTAGGACGTCAGCTCGGTGCCTTGCAGCCCCATCTTGGCGCAATCGGTGATGAAATCGTCGAGCGTCAGTTGGGTCTTCGGCGGCTTGGCGTTGAGCAGATCGCGATAGCTATAAGCGGCCAGGCTGTATTTGAACAGGCTTTTGCCGGTGCGCACGATCGGCTCAATCGCCCGCGCCGCGTTGGCATTCCAGCCGGCGGTCGCCGCGCCGGCCGAAGCCAGGGCGCAGGTTTGCAAAAAGCGACGACGATTCGAGCGATGCGACATGGCGCGAGACTCCTGGCTGGTCGGAAGATTCTTGGCGGGGCCGGATCACGATGCCCCGCCATTTTGCCCGCTGTAAAAGACGTTTGCAACCAAGAGCCAAATGCCGTGCAGTCGCAGCCTGTTCCTAACGGTGAACCCAGCGGATATTCTGGACCCGGCCCCCCTCGGAGCCGTCATCGCCAAGTTCGCGACCGCCGGCCATCGAATCGCGCCGCCCCACCCAAGGGACTGTTGGTGCCGAAATCCGACTCACAGCCCGCTGCCATCTTGCCTCTGACGCCGGTGCCGTCGGCGCAACCGACGCATGCCCGCTACGGCGTGCTTGGGTTTGTCGTGGCGATGGCGGTCATTCTCTATCTCGACCGCATGGCGATCTCGGTGGCGTTGCCGGCAATCGCGCGCGACTTGAACCTCGACCTCAGTGAGCTGGCCGATTCGGTCGCTGTGTTCTTTTGGTGCTACGCGCTGTTCCAGATTCCGGCCGGGTGGTTGGGCGATCGCTGGGGTGGCCGTCGGGCATTGGCGCTTTATGTCGTCGCCTGGTCGCTGGCCATCTCCGGCATGGGCCTGGTCGGCGGTCTGCTCTCGCTAATGCTGATGCGTGGCCTGCTGGGAATCGGACAGGCCGGCGCCTACGCCACGTCGGCCAGTCTGTTGCGCCGCTGGTCGCCGCAGGCTCGGCGCGGCTTCGCCACCAGCGCCGTCTCGCTCGGCGGTCGTGCCGGCAACGTGTTGGCGCCGACGCTCACGTCGCTCCTGATGCGCTTGGCCGCCACGGCTGGCATGGAAGCGGATCGTTGGCGGCCAGTCTTTCTCGGCTACGGAATCATCGGCCTGATTTGGGCGGTACTATTCTGGTGCTGGTTTCGTGACGAGCCCCGCCTACACGCTGGTTGCAATCAGGCCGAGATCGACCTCATCCGTGGCGATGCCCAGATTCAGAGCGATGAGCCGATCGAGGCCCGCGACCAGCGCGCCGCCGCCTTCCCGCTACGGGCCATGCTCACGCATCGCGGCTTGCAGTTGTTGGCGTTGGTCAACTTTGTCGTCAACGTCGGCTGGATTTTCGTGGGCACGTTGCTGCCGACCTACTTGATCAAGATCCACGACTTCAGCGAAGTCGATGCCGGACTGGCCGCCAGTTGTACCGCGGCGGCCGGCATGGCCGGTTCGCTCAGCGGAGGGTTGGCCACTGATGGGCTCGTCAAACGTCTCGGGCTGCGCTGGGGTCGACGCGTGCCGGGACTGATCTGCTGCGGCGGCGCGGCCACCGTCTACTTCATCGTGTGGAACCTGGACGATGCCCGCGCGATCGTAGCACTTTTGATCGTGGCCTCGTTCTTTGGCGACTTCGCCCTGGGCTCGATGTGGGCCACCTGCCAGGACATTGGCGGCCCGTTGGCCGGCACCGTGTTCGGTACCGCCAACATGTTCGGCAACATTGGCGCCGCCCTGGCCGCGTCAGTCATCGCGCGGCTAGCAGAGTATTTCGGCTGGTCGTCATCGTTTCTGTTGTCGACCGGAGCCTACTTCTCCGGCATGTTGTGTTGGCTCGCGATCGACCCCACCGTGCCGATTGCCGGAACCCACGACGAACGGCAGCCTGCCGTCGCGCCGGATGACGAGTAAGTCGCCCACTCCAGCGGATTGAACGCCTGTTGCGCCTGGCTTAGACTGGTTGTCGGGACAATTGCGCCCCAGGCTCGACCACTCGCACGGTTGCACGACACCTACCCATGCCAAGTCCCCCACGAGTCTGGCTGATCGTTGGCGGTCTCGCCCTGGTGGGGCAGCTTGGGAACGGATTTCCAGCGGCCCAGGCGGGCACGCCGAGTGACGCCGCGAAACTCTGGTCCCTGACGCCGGTCGCTCGTCCGGCGCTGCCGAGGGTTTCCGCAGGCGATTGGGCCCAATCGCCCGTCGATAACTTCATCCTCGCCGGCCTGGAGGCCAAGGGCTGGCAGCCGGCTGCGAGCATCTCACGCGCCAAGCTGATCCGCCGGGCCTATTTCGATCTCTGGGGTCTGCCCCCCTCGCCGGCCGAGGTGCAAGAGTTCGTCGCCGACCTGCGGCCCGACGCCTATGAACGGCTGATCGATCGGCTCTTGGCGAGCCCGCACTACGGCGAACGCTGGGCCCGCTATTGGTTAGACCTGGTTCGCTTTGCCGAGACCAACGGCTATGAGCGCGACGCGCTCAAGCCCGGGGCCTGGCAGTATCGAGATTGGGTGATTCAGTCGCTCAACGACGATAAGCCTTACGATCGATTCGTGCTCGAGCAGTTGGCCGGCGACGAGTTGCCCGATGCCACCGATCAGACGCGCATCGCCACCGGTTTTTTGCGCGTGGGCACGTTCGACGACGAGCCGAACGACCCGCTCAAGTACAAGTACGAACAACTCGACGATTTGATTCATGCCACGAGCACCGCGTTTCTGGCTGTCACGCTGCGTTGCGCTCGCTGCCACGATCACAAGTTCGATCCGATTCCGCAGGTCGACTATTACGCGATCCTCAACTTTTTCATGGGTGGCCGGGCCGCCGAAGGGCCGCTGTTGGCCTATGCCGACGCGGGACGCGAGCCGCCGCCAGTGCAATTGCTCCAGGGTGGCGATCCGACGCACCTGGGCGAGAAGGTCTCGCCGGGTTACCTGTCGATGGTGTCGGCCCTCTCCCGTCCGGTACACGACCCGCCGGCCCAGGCTCGATCCAGCGGTCGTCGCACGCAACTCGCCCAGTGGATCACCGATCGGGCCAATCCGCTCACCGCAAGGGTGATGGTCAATCGTCTCTGGCAGCATCACTTTGGCGAAGGCCTGGTGCGCACGCCCGACAACTTTGGCTCGCTCTCCAGTCCGCCGACGCACCCCGAATTGCTCGACTGGTTGGCCGGCCAACTGATGGATGGCGGCTGGCGGATCAAGCGGCTGCACAAGCAGATGATGCTCTCGGCCACCTATCAAATGGACTCGACGCACGCCCGCGAAGCCGAGTATTCGCAGGTCGATTTTGCCAACAACCTGCACTGGAAGGCCATGCGGCAGCGGCTTGAATCCGAGCCGCTGCGCGACGCGATGCTGGCGGTGAGCGGTCAGTTGAACCCGGTTGCCGCGGGACCGAGCTTCTTTCCGCCGGCCAACAAAGAATCGCTCGAGGGCCTGTCGAAGAAAGGCGCCGAGTGGGGCAACTCGCCGCTACACGAACAACAGCGCCGCAGCATCTACATGATGACCAAGCGTTCGTTGCTCTCGCCGCTGATGACCACCTTCGACTTCAGCGACACCACGCAACCGTGCAGTCAGCGCAACGTTTCGACGGTCGCGCCGCAGGCCCTGGCGCTATTGAACAACGAATTCGTCCACGCCCAGAGCAAGGCCTTCGCCGCCCGCGTGGCGGCAGATGCCGGCTCCGACGCGAAATCGCAGATTGATCGCGCCTGGCGGCTGGCGCTCGGCCGCGAACCATCCGACAGCGAACGCCAAGAGGCATTGGCCCACTTGGAATCACAGCGTCGCAACTTCGCCGCCCGCGCGGTCGAGGGTGGTGCCGTGCTCGATGACCAGCAAGCCGCCCGGCAAGCCTTGGCCTCGTTGTGCCACGTGCTGTTTAACTTGAACGAATTCATCTACGTCGATTAACGATCATGGCCCATCAGCCGGCAGAACCATCTGGCTTCTCAGCTCGCCCTCGCTCGGCCGCGCGACTGTTCCCCTGCGGCCAGACGCGCCGCGAGTTCGTGTGGGAGATGGGTGCCGGCTTTGTCGGCGTGGCGCTGTCGAGCCTGCTGGGCGACGACGGTTTCTTCACGCGCCACGCGCAGTCTGCGACGCGAGCGGCCGCCGAAGGCCCTTTGGCGCCCAAGCGGTCGCACTTCACCGCCCAGGCCAAGTCGTGCATCTTTCTGCTGATGAACGGCGGACCGAGCCACGTCGACACGTTCGACTATAAGCCCAGCCTAGCCAAGTATGCCGGCCAGACGCTGCCGCCCGACAAACAATTCACCAACTCGGGCAATCGCAAGATGGGCTTTCTGACGCCGGCCTGGCGTCCGTTTTCGCCCGGCGGCCAGAGCGGGCTGATGATCTCCGATTATTTTCCCCGTATTCGCGAGCACGCCGACAAGCTGGCCCTGATTCGCTCCTGCCACACCGACAGCCACGCCCACGGGTCGGCCCTGGTGGCGATGAACACCGGCAGCACCTTCATCGGCCGCCCCTCGCTGGGCTCCTGGGCCGTTTATGGGCTGGGCACCAAGAATCAAAATCTGCCCGGCTATGTGGCCATCATGGACAAGCGCGGCGGACCGATCAGCGGCCAGCCCAACTGGTCGAGCGGCTTCATGCCGGCCAGTTTTCAAGGCACGCTCTTTCGGCCCGTGGGCGAGCCCGTGCTCGACCTCCGCGGGCCGTTGGATCGCACCGCCCAGCGCGAGCAACTCGACCTGCTGGGCCGCTTGAATCAGCAGCATCTCGAGCAGCGCACCGGCAGCGCTGAATTGGCCGCCCGCATTGAAAGCTACGAGCTGGCCTATCGCATGCAGTCCGAGGCGCCCGAGGCGGTCGATCTGACCAAGGAAGACCAGGCAACGCTCGACTTATATGGCGTGGGCGGGCAGCCGACGGATGAGTTCGGCCGCAATTGTCTCGTGGCCCGGCGGCTGGTCGAGCGCGGCGTCCGCTTCGTGCAGCTTTATTCCGGCGGCGGCCACCTGGAAGACACCTGGGACGCCCATGAGAGCGTCGAGAAAAACCACGGCCGCCACGGCGCCGAAGTCGACCAACCGATCGCGGCCCTGCTCACCGATCTGGAACGCCGGGGCCTGCTCGGCAGCACGCTGGTGGTGTGGGGTGGCGAGTTCGGACGCATGCCGTTTGCCGAGGGCGAAGGCGCGCCGGGCCGCAACCACAATCCCTACGGTTTCACCATGTGGATGGCCGGGGGCGGCGTGAAAGGCGGTATCTCCTATGGAGAAACTGATGAATTCGGTTTCGCCGCCGTGGAGAACAAGGTCCACTTGCACGACCTGCACGCCACGATCCTGGCCCTACTGGGCATGGACCACGAACGATTGACCTACTTCCACCAGGGACGCGACGAACGGCTGACCGACGTGTTCGGCAACGTGATTCGTGATATCATCGCCTAAAGGGCCGCAAGCGGACTTCTTGCCCGGCGGCTCTCGCCGTGACTGCTCTCGCTCGAACGTGAACTGCTGGAGCGCGCGAACGATGTTTCTGCGACGCCCGTTGGCTGTCTCACTTGGCTGCTGCTTTTTAGCAGCATCGAGTATCACCCGCCCCCTCGGTCGTGCGGCCGAGCCCGCGCCGCCAGCCGCAACCGGACGTTCGCTTGCCGACGACGAGGAGAAGATCGAGCCGATTCATAAGTCGGACACCGACTGGAAACACCAGCTCACTCGCAAGCAGTTCAGCGTCACGCGGCTCAAGGAAACCGAGCCGGCCTATTCGGGCAAACTTTGGAACAACCATCGCCCGGGCACCTATCATTGCGTGTGCTGCGATCTGGAGTTGTTCGGTTCGGAAACCAAATTCGATTCGCAAACCGGCTGGCCCAGTTTTTGGGATGCCAAGAAAGTGCGGCGGTTGCACTTCGAACAGGACACCAGCGACCCCGACGAACTGCGCGTCGAAGTGCTGTGCGCCCGTTGCGAAGCGCACCTGGGCCACGTCTTTCGCGACGGCCCGCCGCCGACCGGTTTGCGCTACTGCCTGAACTCGGCGGCCCTGAACTTCACGCCGGCCACTCCACCGGCCACTCGCCCCGCAGCCGGCCCGGCGCCCAAATCATCGCCTAAGTGCGGTTTTTTACGGTCCCTCGGAACGCGGTCGCCCGACCTCGATTCGCTTTACACCCGCTGCCGTCGCAGCCATACTACGGCGCTTAAGTTGCCGCACAAACGTGGGTTCCTGGGGCTTTTCGCATGAAGTGGCACGTTCTCTGCGTCGCGATGGTCGCTTGCCTGTTGGCGGCTGTCTCCGCCTTCGCTGACAAGGCCAACGAGCGCGACATCGAGAAGTGGCAAGGCTCGTGGACGGCCATCTCCTTCGAAACGGACGGCAAGCCCACCCCGGCGGACGACTTGAAGAAGATCAAGCTCACCGTCAGCGGCACCGGCTATCATTTTCAGAACGGCGACTTCAGCGAGCACGGTAGCTACCGGTTTGCGGCCAGCAAGAGCCCCCAAGAGCTCGATATCGTCGTCGGTGACGGAGCCGACAAGGGCAAGATCTATCGCGTGATTTACCATGTCGAGGGCGATCGGCTCACAATCTGTCTCGAAAAGGACAACCAGCATCGCCCGCGCGAGTTCACCGGCAAGGCCGGCAGCGGTTGCGTGTTGGAAACCTGGCAGCGGGCACGGCTCTGATCGAGTTCGTCACCCGCATGTGGAAATGACTTCGTAAACCAATCAACCAGATTCAATTCACCAGGAGTAATCGACATGAGCTTTGCCAACCGTGGTGCGTGGTGTGCAATCGTTTTGGGTCTACTGGCGACCGCCGCTCTGCGGTCGGCCGCGGCGGCTGATGCCAAGAGCGATTTTACCAGCGGCACGATCGACTTGGGAGTGGTGGTCACGAACGTCGAAAAATCGGTCAAGTTCTACACCGAAGTGATCGGCCTCAAGGAACTGCCCGGCTTTTCGGTGCCGGGCGATTTCTGCGCCGACGCCGGCCTGACCGACAAGCAGCCGCTGACGATTCGAGTGTTGAGCCTGAGTGACGACCCCAAGGCGACGAAACTCAAGCTGATGTCGGTGCCCGGCGCCAACAGCAAGCCGTCGGACAACGCCTTCGTGCCCTCGCAACTCGGCTATCGCTATCTGACCATCCACGTGACCGACGGCGACGCGGCCTTGGCCCGACTGAAGAAGGCCGGCGTCAAGCCTTTGGCCAAAGGCCCCGTGCCCCTGCCCGCGGGCTTGCCGGCCGGCAATGCCTTGACCGTGGTTCGCGACCCGGATGGCAACCTGGTGGAACTCGTGGGACCGAAAAAGTAATTCGGTGTCGGTTGAACAGCTCGGGAGCAGTTGAGATGAGCGCCTTGCGTCGAATTGCCGCGATGAGCGCGGCCTGGTTGATCCTGACGCCCCTGGTGTTGGCGGATGAGGCAGCGCCTGCAGCTTCGCCCACAGTCACGCCGCCGGCCGTGTCGCCATCGGTTGAGCAGCTCACCGAACGCGTGCGCAAGTCGGTGGCTGTCATCGTTTCCGACGGTCGCAATGGCCAGCGCGAGGGGCTGGGCTCCGGCTTTGTCGTCGCCGATGGGCTGATCGCCACGAACTTCCACGTCATCGGCGAAGGCCGCGGCGTGCGCGTGCAATTGGCCGACGGCCGCGAGTTCGAAGCCACGGCCATCCATGCTTCGGACCGCGCGCTCGATCTGGCCATTTTGCGCATCGATGCCTCGGACTTGCCCGTGCTCGAACTGGGTAACTCCGACGAGTTGAAGCAAGGCCAGAGCGTGCTGGCCTTGGGCAATCCCCGCGGCCTGAAGAACAGCGTCGTAGCCGGCTTGGTCTCGGGCGTGCGCGAGATGGACGGCCGGCCGATGGTGCAATTGGCCATTCCCATCGAGCCCGGCAACAGTGGCGGCCCGCTGATCGACATGCAGGGTCGCGTACACGGCGTACTGACCATGAAGTCGCTGGTCACGCCGAATCTCGGCTTCGCGCTCACGATCAATCTGCTCAAGCCGCTGTTGGAAAAGCCGAATCCGATCTTGATGTCGCGCTGGCTGACGATCGGCGCGCTCGATCCGCACGAGTGGAAGCCGACGTTCGGCGCTCGCTGGCGGCAGCGGTCGGGGCACATTACGGTCGAGGGACAAGGCCAGGGCTTCGGCGGACGCTCGTTGTGTCTTTCGGAAGCGGCGGTGCCCGATCGCCCCTGTGAGATGACGGTCACCGTGCAAATGAACGACGAGGCCGGCGCGGCCGGTCTGGCGTTTTGTGCCGAGGGCGACAAGCACTATGGCTTCTATCCCACCAATGGCCATCTGCGACTCACGCGGTTCGAGGGCCCCGATGTGGCCTCGTGGACGATTCTCTATGATCAGCCCAGCCGGCACTATGTCGCCGGCAGTTGGAACACCTTGCGGGTGCGGCTCGAGGAAGGCAAGATCCTCTGCTTCGTCAACGATCAACCGGTGGTCGAAGTGGCCGACTCCGGCTTGACTGGCGGCAAGGCGGGCCTGGTGAAATTTCGCCAGACGCAGGCCCAGTTCAAAGGCTTTAAAGTCGGCCGCGAAGTGACGCGTGTGACCGTTCCGGCATCCGAGGCCCAGCGCATCGAAAAACTCGTCGGCGACGGCGCCTCGCCGAGCGCGATCAATCCGAAGATCGTCAGCGCGCTGGCCGGCGACGCAGCCTATGCCACCACCGTGCTGCGCGATCGCGCGGCGGCACTCGACGCCCAGGCTGCCCGGCTGCGCGAGTTGGCTCAGGCCACGCATGAAGAGCGCGTGACGACGAGTCTCGCGCAAACCCTGTCGGGTGATGACGACAAGATCGACCTGTTCCGCGCCGGGCTGCTCGTGGCCCGGCTCGACAACGAAGAGGTCGACGTCGACGGCTATTGCGAAGAGATCAATCGCCTAGCCCATGAAATATCGGCCAAGGTGCCGGCGGAAGCCGATGAGCCAACACGTCTCGAAACGCTGCGCAAGTATCTGTTCGAAGAGAACGGTTTTCATGGCAGCCGAGGCGATTACGACAGCCGCTCGAACAGCTATCTCAACGAGGTGCTAGACGACCGCGAAGGTTTGCCGATCACGCTCTCGATCGTCTACATGGAACTGGCCCATCGACTCGGTCTGCATGTGGTCGGCATCGGCCTGCCGGGGCACTTCGTCGTGGAACACCGGCCCGCGAAAGGCGAAGGGCAATTGATCGACGTCTATGAGGGAGCCAAACTGCTGACGCGTGCCGAAGCCGAACGCCGTGTGAAAGCCGCCATCGATCGCGAGCCAACCCCCGAACACTTCGCCGCCATGACCAAGCGGGCCATCATCGTCCGCATGTTGGGAAATCTGCTCAACACGTCGGGCAACGAGCCCCGCGCGGCGCATCGTTACGTCAACGCCATCCTGGCGATTGACCCGGAAAACGGCCAGTTCCATTGGATCCGCGCCGTCGTCCGCTCGCGACTCGACCGCCGCGACGAAGCGCTCGAGGACCTGGCCTGGCTGACCGACCACAAACCCGCCGGCGTCGACCTGGAACGCGTCGAGCAGTTGCAGCAGATTCTGCAACACCAGTAGAGCCGGTGTCACTGACGGACGTCACCCCCGACGTTCGATTTCCATCAGCTTCAAGCACTCGGCAAGCGCCGCGGCGGTCGTTTCGATGTCCTGCTGATTGTGAACCGAGGAGACGCAGCCGCCAGGCCAGGGGAAAATGTCGGCACCGCCCAATATCAGCCCGCAACGCAACTGGTGTACCAGCGCCGCAGGCGCGGCGCCCTTGAGTTCAGCCTGCGGAACCTTGCCGCCATAAATATCCTCGATCCGCGCGTCGCGACCCGCGGGGTTGAGAAACAGGTGGAATCCGGAAAACTCGCCGTATGCCAGCCAGCGAGATCCCGCCTCACGCAGCACATCGTTCAACCGTCCGCGCAGCATCTCGGCCGTGCGATTGGCACGCGCGATCGCGTCGCTGCCGGCGATGAGCTTGAGCGTGGCCAAGCCGGCGGCGGCCGTAATCGGATTGGCGTTGAAGGTCCCCTGGTGCGGCACGCGGTGCTCGAGATTCCAGCGGCGATCGTCGCGCAGGGTCATCACGTCCATCACGTCGCGCCGGCCCGCCACCGCGCCGCCCGGAAAACCGCCGGCCAGGATCTTGGCGAACGTCGCCAGGTCGGGCGTCACGCCATAAAACTCCTGGGCGCCGCCGGGAGCCACGCGAAACCCGGTGATCACTTCATCGAAAATCAATAGCACGTTCTTGCGCTGAGTCAGTTCGCGCAACCGCGACAAAAAGCCCTTCATCACGGGCACCAGCCCGAATGAGGCGCCCGATGGCTCAATGATCACCGCGGCCACGTCGTTGCGGTCGTCCAGCACGCGCGTCAGGGCTTCGATGTCGTTCGCGGGGCAAATGATCGCCCCCTTGGCGACGTCGTCCAGCACGCCCGGCGGGGCCGTGCCGTCGAAGTGTGAGGTGACGCCGAAGGCCACCTGGTCGTGCCAGCCGTGGAAGTGCCCGGCAAACCGCACGATTTTTGGCTTTTCAGTAAAGGCCCGCGCCAGCCGAATCGCCAGCAGGGTCGATTCCGTGCCCGAGCCGGTGAAGCGGACCTTTTGGGCGCAGGGCACCATCTTCTGCACCTGCTCGCCCCATTGCACTTCGATCTCGTGGGCGGCGCCAAAATGGCTGCCCTTGGCCAGTTGCTCCTGCACGGCCTGCACCACGAACGGGTCGTTGTGTCCCAGCAGCAACGCGCCGTGGCCACCGATGTAGTCGACGTACTCGTTGCCGTCGACATCCCACTTGCGCGCGCCGCTCGCCCGCTTGATGTAGAGCGGATGAGGGTGCAGATAACGCGTGTCGTGCGTCACGCCGCCCGGCAGTACGTTGACGGCCCGTTGATAGAGCCGTGCCGAACTGGGCGTCTTGGCCTGATATCTGGAAAAGATCGTGGAGTCGCAGGGCATCGCGGGTCGCTTCAGGCCAGGATGTCGTGGATGACGCGCCCGGCGACAATGGTCAGCCGCTCGGCCCGGCCGTTGTGCAGCAGCGTCAGTTGTTCGTGATCGATGCCCAGCAGGTGTAGAATCGTGGCGTGCAGATCGTTGACGTGGGCCTTGTTCTCCACGGCATAGAGTCCGATCTCGTCGGTGGCGCCGTAAGCGACGCCCCCTTTCACGCCGCCCCCGGCCATCCAGATCGAAAAGCCGTAGGGGTTGTGGTCGCGGCCGTTGCCACTTTCGCTCATTGGCGTGCGACCGAACTCGCCAGCCCAGATCACCAGCGTGCTCTCCAGCAGCCCGCGCTGTTTCAGATCTCGCAGCAATCCGGCGATCGGCCGATCGCTCTCTCGGCAATGCTGTGTGTGGTTGTCTTCAAGATCCGTGTGCGCGTCCCACTTGCTGCCCGAGCCCATATAGAGCTGCACGCAGCGCACGCCGCGCTCCACCAGCCGGCGGGCCAGCAGGCAGTTTCGCCCATTGCGGGCGGTCTCTTTCTGGTCCAGCCCATAAAGCTCGCGTGTCACGGCCGTTTCGCTGGCCAGGTCGATGGCCTCGGGCGCCGCGGCTTGCATGCGGAAGGCCAGCTCGTAGCTGGCGATGCGGGCTTCCAGCCGGCTGTCGTCCTCACGGCCGCGCAGATGCTGGCGGTTGAGCTGCTGCAAGAAGTCGAGCTTGCCCCGCTGACGCGGGTCGGCCGAGGCATCGGGCGGCGCCACGTGCAGAATGGGCAGCTTTCCATCGCGAAACTTCGTGCCCTGATACGCGGCCGGCATGAAACCGGTGCCCCAATTGCGGTTTCCCCCGGGTGGATTGTCGCCACCGTCGGCCAGCACCACATAACCCGGCAGATCGTCACACTCACTGCCAAGGCCATACAAGCACCACGAGCCCAGCGAAGGACGGCCGCCCAGGATGCTGCCGGTGTTCATCTGGCAGATGCCGCCCACGTGATTCAAGGCGTCGGCGTGGCAACTGCGAATCACCGCCAGGTCGTCGGCGCACTGGGCGATCTCGGGATACCAATCGCTGACCCACAATCCCGCTTGGCCATGCTGGGCAAACTTGCGTCGCGAGGCCATCAGCGGCGTGTAGGCCGTGCGGCCCATCGCCGTCACCGGGCGTTCGAAGCTGTCGGGCAGAGGCTGGCCATCGAGCTTGTCAAGCGCGGGCTTCGGATCGAACAAGTCGATGTGACTGGCGCCGCCATCGAGAAAGCACCAGATCACGCTGGTTGCCGTCGGCGCAAAGTGAGGCAATCGGGCCGCCAGCACGTTGCGGCTCTCCGCCGGCTGGCTCGCGCCGCGCGATTCGCTCGCCAGCAACGACGCCAGCGCCAGGCCGCCGAAGCCGCCGCCGGCACGCGCCAAAAAATCGCGCCGCGACGAGGGGCACTCGACGTGGGGTTGCCGGATCGGCTGGCGTGATATCGACATCGTGCGCTCTCGGCGTTGGCAGGCAGGGCAGGGGGGGCTAGTCGACGTACAGGAATTCGTTCGAGTTGAGCAGCGCGTGGCAAAAGTCAACCAGCGCCGCCGCCTGCGCCGGATCGATCCCGGCCGGCATGGGCGTCGGCAGCACGGCCGAAGCGGTGGCGTCGCCCGAGCGGGCAATCGCCGCGGTTTGCCGCGCCAGAAACTCCGCCGCGACTTGCAATTGCTCGTCGCTGGCTGGCCGCGAGAACGCTTCGCCCAGGGCCGCTCGCACCACCGCCGACAGATCGGGTGGATTCTGCTTGCCGCCTTGTTCGGCCAGTAGCCGGCCGGTCCAGTGCTGCGCCTGCGCCAGCGCGAAATCGCTGTTCAGCAGCGCCAGGGCCTGCGGCGCGGTGGTCGTGGTGCTACGCTGCGCACAGCTATTGTGCATGTCGGGCAGGTCGAACATCTCGAGCAGCGGATAGCGCAGGTTGCGTTTGGCGATCACGTAGATTGAGCGGCGATTGCGCTCAGCGGCGTTGGCGTCGGGCTTCCAGGCCAGCTTGCCATCGATGCCCTGGGGCAATTCCGGCTTGGCGCTGGGACCGAACATCGCGTCGTTGAGTTGCCCCGACACGCTCAACATTGCGTCGCGAATCGCCTCGCCTTCAAGTCGCTGCCGCCGGGCGTGCCACCACAGCCGATTGCCGCCGTCGCGATCTAGCGCCCGGGCGTGGGCCGGCTTGTCGAGATCCACCTGCGACGATTGCTGATAGGCGGCCGACAGCAGCATCAGCCGGTGCATGGCCTTCATGCTCCAGCCCCGGTCCATGAACTCGACGGCCAGCCAATCGAGCAGCTCGGGATGCGACGGCGCTTCGCCCATCGAGCCAAAGTCGTTCGGCGTGGCCACGATGCCGCCGCCGAAATGGTGCTGCCAGATGCGGTTCACCATCACTCGCGACGTCAGGGGATGCTCGCGACTTGCCAGCCAATTGGCCAGCGCCGCGCGACGACCCGACGAAGTCGTGTTGCCCGAGGGGGGCACAATGCTGGGCTCCGGCTCCCCGAGACAACCAGGAAAACCGGGCTGCACTTCTTCCAAGGGCTTCCGATAATTGCCCAAGACCAGACGAAACGTCGCCGGCAAACGGCTGGCGCCATCGACAACGGCCATTGCCGTCGGCAGCGGCGCGGGCTTCAAGGCATCGAACGCGGCCAACTCCTTTTGCAGCTCCTCGTAGCGCTGCTTCTCGTCCCCCTTGAGGGCCTTGCCGGGCACCTCGCGCAATTTGGGGGTAACATACTTCATGGCCTGCACGGCCAGTTGCTCGTCCAACGTGGTCCGTTGATCGAGCGGCGTTTCGACGGCCTGGCGAATGTCCGGCTCGAATTTTAAGAGCGCGTCTTTGAGCGCCGCCTGCCGCTTGGGGGCCACGATCGCTTCGATTTCGTCGCGAATCTTTTGCGTGGCCTGCTCCCAGGCCGCGAGTTGCTCGGCGTATTTTTGCTTTTGTTCGCTGCTGGCCACGGCCACGTCGTCGCGCGGCAACAGCCCGGCAAAGAAGGCTTGCAGTCGGTAGTAGTCGACCTGCGAAATCGGATCGAACTTGTGATCGTGACACTGAGCACAACCGACCGTCAGTCCCAAGAAAGCCAGGCTGGTTGTGTCGGTCAGGTCGTCCTGAATTTCCTGCCGCCGCTGCCGCACGTTGGCCGCGTTGTATTCGTCGGGGTAAAGTCGATTGAGCCCCGTGGCGATCAGCGCTTCGGGGTTGTCACACTCCAGTTCGTCGCCGGCCAGTTGCTGGCGGATGAAGCGGTCATAGGGCAGGTCGGCGTTCAACGCCCGAATCACGTAGTCGCGATACTTGTGTGCGTTGGGGCGAAAGGCGTCTTCCTTGAAACCGTCAGTCTCGGCGTAGCGCACGATGTCCAACCAATGCTGGGCCCACCGCTCGCCATAGCGGGGCGAGTCGAGCAGCCGATCGACCAATCGGGGATATGCATCCGCCGCGTCATCGGCCAAGAACGCTTGCTGCTCGGCGGGAGAAGGGGGCAGGCCGGTCAGATCGAACGTCACGCGCCGCAACAGCGTCAATTTGTCGGCCGGCGGACTGGGCTCGAGTCCCTTCTCTTCGAGCCCTTGCAGAATAAACGCGTCGATCGGTGTTGCCACCCAGCCGGCGTTTTGCACCGCGGGGACCGTGGGGGGGCGAGGCGCGGTGAAGGCCCACGACGACCGCTGCGGGCGGACCTCCCCGACACGGGCCTCTTCAGCACGGGCCGACCACGTCAGGCAGGCCACGGTGGCCAGCAGCCCCAGCCAACGACCGTGGCGCCGCACGCTCTGCCGCCCGTCGCTCGAGTATCGCAGCAATCGCATCGCGCCCCCGAAACTTGATTGGCGGCCCCTGTTGAAGACAGCCGCCTCGCCGCTCGCAACTCTCGGAGGATTTCCCCCCAGCGCGAGTCGTCAGCAGGTCATCATAGCCTTGCGGCCAGACGTCGATCAAGTTCGTCGCTGGGCCGGCCGGCTTAGCTCGGCCCGAATGCAGGGCCAGCAGGTTCGGGCGACCACAGCGGGCCGTCGCCGAGGGTCTGGATATCGACCATTTGCCGATAGGGGCCGCTCTGGGCCAACAGCTCGTCGTGCGTGCCGACCTCGACGATGTGGCCCGCTTGCAGCACCACGATGCGATCGGCATGGCTGATCGTGCTCAGCCGATGGGCAATGACAAAGCAGGTGCGGCCCCGCATCAGCGTTACCAGGCTCTGTTGAATCAACCGCTCGCTTTCACTGTCCAGATTGCTGGTGGCTTCGTCCAGGATCAGGATCCGCGGATCGGCCAACAGCGCCCGAGCGATGGCCAGCCGTTGGCGCTGCCCGCCGCTCAGCCGCACGCCTCGCTCGCCGATGATGGTCTGATAGCCCTTATCGAGCGCGACGATAAACTCGTGCGCATTGGCCGCGCGGGCCGCGTCTTCAATTTGCGCGGCCGTGGCGCCGCGCACCGCATAGGCGATGTTGTCGGCCACGGTGCCATCGAACAGGAAGACATCCTGCTCGACGATACCCAACACCCGGCGATAGCTCTCGACGTCGATCTGCCGCAAGTCCATGCCGTCGAGCTCCACCGCGCCCTCGGTGGGGTCATAAAATCGCGCCACGAGATTCGTGAGCGTCGTTTTTCCCGCGCCGCTGCGGCCCACCAGCGCGATCGTCTGACCGGCCGGCACGTCGAGTTCGACGTCGCCCAGCACCAGGTCGCTCGACCCAGGATAGCGAAAGCTAACCGAGCGCAGTATGATCCGTCCCTCGACCTCGTCCTTCTTGATCGACATGGCCTCGGGGTTGTCGTCCATCTCCTGGCGCTCGTCCATCAGGTCGAGCACGCGTTCGAGCCCGGCCAGGCTGCTTTGGAACGCGGCCGCACTATTGGCCAGCGTGGCGATCGGGCCCAGCAGCATCACCAGGTAGACCAGGAACATCATCAAGTCGCCCAGCGACAAATCGCCCTCGAGCACCCGCGCGCCGCCATAGAGCAGCAAGGCCGCCGAAGCAGTGGGAATGACGATCTCCCAGATGACCTCGACGATGCGGGCCCACCACCAAACGTGCAGTTGCTGCCGGGCCATGTAGTGGTTGCCAAACGTAAAGCGGCTGCTCTCGCTGCGCTGGCGACCAAAGGCCCGCACGACGCGCATGCCCGCGAAGGCTTCGGTGGTGGTGCTGTCGATGTCCTGGCGCTGGATGCGAATGTCGCGATAGAGCGGTCGGATGCGTCCGATCCAGGTGCGATGCGTCAGGTAGATCACCGGCAGCAAAATCAGCGAGCCCAGCAGCAACCGCCAATCGACCAGCATCAGGATGGCGAGGCTGCCCAGCAATTGGACGACCGCCCGCCAGGGGTTGTAGAGCATGCTGAAGATCAGTTCGGGAATGCTGCCGGCGTCATCGCGCAGGATGCTGGCCACGCCGCCGCTCTTGATTTGCTGCACCCGATGTAGCGGCAGCCGCACGGCATGCTCAAATGCCTTGCGTCGCGTCGTGATCTGCACTCGGGCGACCGTGCGCGTGGCAAACCATCGCCCCACCAGCCGTACTGCGGTCTCGATTAGCGAAATCGCGAGCACCCCGCCGGCCAGACAACCCAGCAGTTGCCAGCGGTCGAGCGCGCTGGGAAAAAAGTCGGACCAGGGGCGCCCCAGCGGCTTGTCGGCCAGCACGTTGTCGATCATCAGTTTCGTGGCCGCTGGCGGCACCAGGGCCAGCAGCGTAGCGACTGTGACCGTGGCCAGGGAGAAGACGACCGCCACGTGGTGCCCGGCCAGCATCCGCCAGAATTCGACCAGCAGCCGCCAGAAGGAACGTGGCTGGCGATCCTTGCCACGTGACTTGTCGTCCTTGGAATCCGGACCCCGGCGGCGTTTCTCGCGCAAGAGCCGTTGATATTCGGTGAATTTTTGGCGGCTTCTCTCGCGGGGCATGAAACGGCTCTCAAGGTCGCAGCGGTGCGCTCAAACGGCATCTAGTGCATTCTAGGCGCGCGGTCCACAGCTTGCCCACCGGCCGCCGGGTGGGGCTCACCGTGCGGAGCCGATATGGCTGGTCTCCGCCGAGACTGGTATCCTGGCCACTGGTTTTAGCCGCGAAAAACCCAGCGAACCAACGATGGCACAGCTCACTTCGGCGCCGCCGGCGCCCGCGACCTCGAAGCACGTCGACACCATGCCGCCCGGCGTCCCCTACATCGTCGGCAACGAGGGGGCCGAGCGGTTCAGCTTCTACGGCATGAAGGCGATCCTGAAGATCTACCTGATCGCGCTGTTCGTGCGGTTTGTTGACCAGGCGGGCGTGTCCGAGGCAGCGATGTCCGATGCCCGGGCGCGCAGCACCGAGATCGTTCACCTGTTCGTCGCTGGCGTCTATGCCTTTCCGCTGTTCGGCGCGATTATTGCCGACCGACTGCTGGGTAAATATCGCACGATTTTCTGGGTTTCGCTGATTTACTGCGCGGGACACGCCGTGCTGGCCGTTGCCGGACGCATGGGCGCGCTCGGTGAGTTCGAGGCCGCCGAAGCTTCGATGTTCCTGGGCCTGGGCTTGATCGCGGTCGCCTCCGGCGGCATCAAACCGTGCGTCTCGGCGAATGTCGGAGATCAATTCACGGCCGCCAATTCGCACCTGGTGCCCAAGGTGTTCCAAGTTTTCTATTTCATGATCAATTACGGCTCGTTCTTCTCGACGTTGCTCACGCCGCTGTTGCTCCGCAAGTTTGGTGCTGAGGTGGCCTTCGGCGTGCCGGGCATCCTGATGGCAGTCGCCACGTTCATCTTCTGGTTGGGGCGCGACAAGTTTGTCCGCGTGCCTGCCAGTCCCGGCGGCCGGCTGGGGTTCTTTGATGCTCTAGTGACCACGTTGCTCTTCACGCCATTGTTCGCCATCATCGTCGGCTATTTCATGCTTTGGGAAACCTTTGTCGGCCTGCAAGAAGACGCAGCCAAGCACGCCGGGGTCGAGTTCACGGGTGTGACCGGCGCCTTAATCGGGAAGTTCCTGGGAACCTATTGGTGGCTGTGGGCGGCCACGGCCGTGGCCGTCACCGTGGGTGTTGTCTTGTTCCGCATGCGGCAGCGGATCGAGGCCAGCACGGGCTTCCTGCCGGTCCTGCTGTATAACGTGACGCACCAGGCCGAGCGCCGGCCGGGCATGAGCTTCTTCGACGTCGGCCGCACCAAGTTTGGCGAAGAGGCCGGCGATGGCCCGCCCGCCGTGCTCAAGATCATGGTCGTGTTCTCGATGGTCAGCGTCTTTTGGGCGCTTTTTGATCAGCACGCCTCGACCTGGGTCGACCAGGCGCAACAGATGGCGCTCGGCGTCTCGTTGCCAGCGTATCTGGCCTATTGGGCGTTTGGCGCCACGCTCGTGTTGTCGCTGTTCGGTGGCGTCTGGCTGTTCACCTGGATCGCCAATGCGCAGCCGCCGCGAGCGGTGACGCTCGGCGTTGTTGGCGTGGTTCTTGCCTTGGGCTTGGTCGCCGCCGTGTGCGACGCCGTAGGGCCACCCTTGGGCAGCGAAGTCGCGGGGGCAACCGGCGAACCGGTACGCCAGCGAATGTTGGATATCAAGATGGAGGCCGCCCAGTTGTCGGCGCTCAACCCGTTGTTCGTGATGATCGTCATTCCCGCGCTCAATTTGCTGGTCTACGGGCCGCTGCGGGCCCGAGGGATCGAAATCAAGCCGTTGCAACGGATGACCGCGGGCATGTTTTTGGCCGCCGGCGCGTTCGCCGCCGCGGCGGTGCTGCAAGGAGCCATTCAGACCTCCGGCCTGGGCCAGGTACACGCGCTGTGGCAAGTCATTCCCTATTTCATCATGACCGTGGCCGAGGTGCTGGTTTCGATCACGGGCCTTGAGTTTGCCTACACCCAGGCGCCGCGGGCGATGAAGTCGACGATCATGAGCTTCTGGCTGCTGTGCGTGACGTTCGGTAACCTGCTCGTGGCGTTTTTGGCGCCGTTGCAAAAAACTGTCGCTCTGTCGAGTTTCTTTTGGCTGTTTGCGGCCCTGATGGCCGCGGCCGCGGCCATCTTTCTGGTGTTGGCCAGCTTCTATCGCGGCAAAACGTACTTGCAGCACGCCGCGAAAAGCTGATGAACATGGCGAAGCAGCTACGCGGGGCTGCGGGCACCACAGCTCGATCGAACTACAAGATCGGGACCGGCTGGGCCTCGGCCTCGAGCGCCAACTCGGACGCCGTGTGCTCGATCACCTTCATCGACATCCAGCGGCCTTGTTGAAATCGGGCCATGAAGCCCAGTCCCAGCACCGCGATGAACACGGTGACGGCATACCAGGCGGCCTTGAACCCCTCGGCGCCATAGCGCGAAGCGATGCAGGTGGGCAACACCAGCAACAGCAGGCCCGATGAAAACGAAAAGACCAGCGAGAATCGTGTATCGCCGGCTCCGCGAATCGCCGAGTTGAACACCACGGCCATGGCGTCGAACATCGCATAGACCGCCACGAAGCGCAGCAGAACGATCACCAGGTCGCGCACTTCGGGATGATCGGCCAGCCCGTAGGGGCTGAGAATCAGTTCCGGCGCCACCAGGAATAGGGTACTGAACGCCGCGACATACACGCTGGCCAGCGCGAGTGCCAGCCACGTGGTGCGCACCGCCAGCCGCGGTCGTCCTTCGCCGATCCGATGTCCGGTGAGCACCATCACGGCCGTGCCCAGGCCCAGCAAGGGAATGAACACGATCGCGTTCAGATTGAACACCAGGCTGGCAGCCGACAGTTGCTCCTTGCCCAAGCCGCCGACGAGCTGCACGAAAACGTTCCAACAGGCGATATCCAAGAACTGTTGTACGCCGCTGGGCAAGCCGAACCGCAGCAAGCGCAGAAACAGCGCGCGATCAAAGCGCCGCCCCGACCACAGCCGATAGCCGCTGTGACGCTGCGTCCAGAGCAGATTGCCCAGGTACATCACCGAGATCGAGGAGAACGCGATCACGGTGGCCAGCGCTGCCCCCTCGATGCCCATTCGCGGAAAGCCGAAGTTGCCGAAGATCAAGAGGTAATCGAGGCCAATGTTGATCAGCATGCCCAGCGTGTTGACGATCATGATCGTCGTGGTCTTGCCGCGTCCGCTGTAGAAGCACGACAACGTCGAATCCAGCAGCAGCGGAAACGTGCCCCAGCACAAAATCTTGAAGAACCGCACTTCGAGCTCTTGGATCGAACCTTCGTGGCCGAACCAGGCAAAGATTTGCGGCGCAAAAGGCACGCAGAGGCCCACCAGCACGGCGGCGAAGAGCGAAATATAAGCTCCCTGCCACAGCACCGGACCCACGCGATCGTGCTGGCCCGCGCCTTCATACTGGCCGACGAACGCACTGCAATAGGCGACTGTGCCGATAGCCAGCGCGGCCAGGTTCCAGTGCAGCACGCCGGCCGGCAGCGCGGCGGCCATGGCGTCGACCGAATCCCACGTCAGAAAAATCCGGTCGACGACGTACATCATCGCGGTCGAGCCGGAGCTGACGATCAGCGGCAGTGCCACCACCAGCAATTCGCGGAGCGTGCCGGCCTTGTCGGGTTTTGGGGCGTCGGTTTTCATGGCTGTCCTGACCAGACCCCGCCAGTTCGTCGCGGGTTCACCGACTTATCTGCTGAATAGGGAGCGCGAAGTCGCCGAATGAGCGTCGGGGCGACTGAAAAGCCCTGTTCCAAGGTGCGGGTCCGCGGGATGCTGGCGTTTCTGCTGAATCGGCCTGACGCGCCAGCTAGCGGCCAAACCGCTATTGTGAGTCGGCGAGGTCTCGGCTACAAGCTGAGCGGCTTTCGCTCCCATCTTTCGACCGTTCGGTCGTGCGTCCCCCAATCAGGCCGATCATGATGCGCCGCTCGTTGTTGCTTGCGCTGCTGGTTTTGCTCGTTGGCTCGCTCAATTCGCCGGCCGCCAGCCCGCCGCCGCCGGTCTCGGCCGGAGGGGTGACCGGGCTCGATTTGCAAACGCAGCTCGAAAAAGGTCTGCGAGCTCGCCGGCCCGTGGAATTTGCCTACATCGCCCAGATCATTAAGTTGGTCGAGTCCGGTGCTCTGCCGCGCGATCTGGTTGTCAGTACGTTTGGCTGGGCCCGTGGGCGTTCGACGAGGCAGTTGCAGTACTTTCAGTTTGCGCTGCAAGCCCGCGCCAAGGGCTTGAACGTGCAATTGCCCGATCTACGCCAACAGGCCGTCGGCATTTCGAACAATGGCGGCCAGCACGGTTTCGGATCATCCCCTTAGCCGTATCTCAAGCGCCAGCCTGGCCCTGCTTGGACGCTCGCAAGCGTCGATCAGCCTCTCTTGGAGCCCCAGGTGACGGTGTTTCGCGTTGATTTCTCGGGCCGCGTCACCGCCGGGAGATCCCCACGCAGTCTGGGTGAGGACCGCTCACACGAAGGCGACACGAGAAACTCAGCAGGTCCACACACGTCGCTAACCAATTCCTAAGACAAGCTAGCTAGATTGCCGGCGTCGTTTATTAGGAAATCGTTCCGACGCACCGAGCGTTGGCCGAGCAATTGTCGTGGGCTGACCGAGGAGATCACGCTAATGAAGTTGAACAATCCGTCGAAAGCACTTGCGCCGCTCCTGCTGACATTGATGGCCGCCGGTGCCCAAGCCGGTTCATTCACCGCCGGTGATCTGGTCGTCTTGCAGGTCGGAGCGACCGGCAGTGCGACGACACTGACAAGCAAGGGCACCGCGTCCTTCCTTCGCGAGTTCTCGACAACAGGCACCGTCGGCCAGACCCTGGCACTGCCGACGACCGCGAGCGGCCTCAATAACCCCTTGACGGTCAGCGGCACCGCAGCCTCCGAAGGCGCGCTCTCGCTCTCGGGCGACGGTCACTACCTGGTTGCGGCGGGTTACAATGTTGCCGTTGGCGCGACGACGCAAACCGGTTCCACCGTCGGCCTTGTCGATGCGAGCGGCAATATCGACACCTCGACGACCACCACCCTATTGACTGGCAACAATACCCGCGCGGCGGCATCCATCGACGGCAGCCACGTGTGGGTGACCGGCCCCGCTGGCTTGGTGTACATCGCCGATGGGGCCTCGGGCGGCACCAACATTGCCACCACAGTGAACCTCCGCACCGTGCAGGTCACCCCGGCATCCGTTTCTCCCAGTGGCCTCGATCAGTTGTTTGGCTCGTCGAACAACGCTACCAAACCGGCTCCGGGCGTGGTGCAGTTTGCCACGAACCTTCCGACCGCGACCACGACTGGGTCGGTGCTCAGCGGAATGACTCCCGCCGCAGCCCCCAGTTCCTATGCCTTTTTCTTTGCCAATCCCACTACGCTGTTCGTCGCCGATTCCACCCTTGGAATCCAGGAGTGGATCAGCAGTGCCAGCACGTGGTCGAAAGTCGCCACCCTCGCCGGCGCATTCGTCGGATTGACCGGAGTGCAAAGCGGCGGCACCGTCAGCCTCTATGCCACGACGGGCGTCGCGGCTGGCTCGGCTCCGGACAACTCCTTGGTTTCCATTCCGTTCACGTTTACCAGCGGAGCCACCGGCGCCGGTACCTTCGGCTTGGCCACTACGCTGGCCACGGCGACCGGCCAATCGGCCTTCGCCGGCGTCGCTTTCGCGCCCACCGTGGCCACTCCGGAGCCCAGTGCCCTGGTGCTTGCCGGCTTGGGTGCCGCGATCGTTTTCGCCCTCCGTCGTCGCGGCAAGTCGTAACAGCCACACACCGTCTGATTTGTCGCCCACGACGCACGCCATGGCCTTCTCGGGTCGCAAGATCCGAGAAGGTCTCTTTTTTGCGCTGGAGATTGCTTCAGGCCGCGCCGAGCGACGCTACTTGCCGGCCGTCGGCATCTTGAACGGCAAGATGTCCGGCACGACGCTCACTTCGGTCGTGAACTTGAAGGGATACTTCTTGCCGCTGGGATAAACCAGCTCGACGAAGAAAGCCGTGAAACCCTGGGCCGGCTTGTCGACCTTGCCCAAATAGGTCCCATCGGCGCGCGGGCTGAGCGACGAGCTCGTATACGCGTGGCCGATCGTGTCGACCCGGAAATCGCGAGCTGCCGGGTTCTTGGCTTGCCACAGGTTCACTTGCGCCGGCTTGTCTTTCACCATCACCAACAGCGAACCGTCGGGCTGTTTCTTCCAGGAAAACTTGGGGCGCGGCGTGCCGTCGAGAATCGATTGATAGAACGCCGCCAGGCTTTCTCGCGCGTCGCTCCCTTTCAGATCGTGCTTGGCGTTGGGCACGTATCGCAAGTGCTTTTCCTCGGGCAGCTCGTCGTAATAGAACTGCGAGTTATCGGGCAGGAAAAACTGATCGCCCGAGGCATTAATGATGAACTTCGGCATCTTCAACCGCTCGCGGTGGCGATAGTTGTAGGGATCCTCGATCGCCAGAATCTCGCGATACAGCGGCGTGCCGACCTTGTCGGGAAACAGCCCGTGTCGCACATAATCCTTCAAGGCCGGCGAGAAGAATCCGTAAGCTTCGAAATGATGCCGCGTGATGACTTCGGAGTTGAGCGCGTCGATGACCATCGGCACGATTGCCACGACCCGCTGGTCGACCACGCCGATCAACCAGGTCGTCCAGCCCCGTTTCGATCCACCGGCCACGACAAAGTGGTCGACCTTCAATTTTCCGCCGGCCTCGGATGCCTGGAATTCTTGCATGGCGTCCATCGCCCGCACGCCGCTTTTGACCATGGCCAGCCGCACCAGCCAGTTCGGGTCGCGCGTGGCCATGTACTTGACGCGCGTGTAGGCGATCAGGTCATCCTCTTCGCGGTGATTGTCCTGCGAGTCGGTGAACGTCAACGGCTGATTGGGCACGGTGCCCAATTCGGCGACCACGCTGCCGGTATCCATCGCCAATTCGATCGTCCGTTCGTTGGCCGCTTGCGGCGGCTCGGCTTTGTTTTTGCCACCGCCAATGAACAGAAACGCCGTCGAATGCTTGGCCCCATCCGGCTTGACGATCGACAACCAGTGTTTCCAAACCGGCCGATCGACGTCGGCCGCCGTGCGCCAGGTTTGCGACGTCAGATCAAGCATGTATGTCGTGTAGCCCGACCCCTTGATCGTGCTGGCCAGCTTCCAGGCATAAACCGCGTCAGGCTGGGCGATGTAACGGTCCAGCGCCGTTTCGTCAGGCCCCGCGGCCACAACGGTGCCGGTCGCCAGTAAGGCAATGCACAACGTCAACAGCACGGCTCGGCGCATGGCAAAATCCCCTCAAGCTGCGAGGCCATCGTGGTCGGGAACGCAGGCCGATTCTAACGACGTCCGCCACGGCCTGCAAATTTTTGATGGGGCCGCGTGACAATCGCCCGATCGGCAAGAGCGAGGCTGCTAACTCGCCAGGCTCAAATACCGCTTGTCGATCTTCACGGCCACGGTCCCAATGCCGTAATAGCCGATCGACAACTGAGCGACGTGGGTCAACAGATCATAGGCCCGCCAGCGGTTCCAACCGAAGTCGGACTCCATCCACAGGATGAGTTGCGCGAAGCCTTGCGCGCACGACCGCTCCATCGGGCAGCCGCTGGTCACGGTCATGATCTGGCTGGCCGTCTCGATACGCGGTCCCGGAATGCGGCGGCTCTTGAGCACGTCGACCGTGAGGACGGTTTCGGCGGCCATCTCGAGTCCGCTGGCCGAGAGCTCGCCGTGTCCCATCGCGGCGTGTGCGTCGCCCAGGTAGAGGTAGCCGCCCGGCACGGTGACTGGCAGATAGATCGTGCTGCCGGGGCAGGTCTCGACGATGTCCATGTTGCCGCCATGCGGACCGGCCGGCAGCGTGGTGGGCACGCCCCACTGCGGCGCCGTGCCAATGCAGCCCAGCATGGGCGTGTAGGGAATCGACAACCTGTCGGTCCACAGGATCTGACCGTCGCGGATCGGACAGACGTGCGTGCCATGCGGGCAATCGTCGCCCAGCCACTGCGCCAACTGATTCGGATCACTCGTGCGCGTCACGCATTGCCCACGCGTGGGCGTGATCGACTCGATCTTCACGGCCAGCGCGTCGCCCGGTTTGGCGCCGTCAACAAAAATCGGCCCCGTTTGCGGATTGCTGAAGGGCATCGTCGTCTTGTCGCGGCGATCGGCGTCGCTGCGAATCTGGCCCGAAAAGGCGTCCTCGGTTTCCACCACGATTGTTTCGCCGGGCTCGATGCGCAGCCGTGGCTCGACGTGCCGGCTGAATTCGTAAACCAGCGGACCCAATGCCAGACGTTTCATGCGCTGCTTCCCGGCCAAGGATTTTCTGAAGATTGCCCTATTGCGGTCTCAGTCTAACGCCGCGCCGGCCGCGCGAGCAACGCTGTACAACGGCCGGCGGCCTGCGGATAATAGCCCCATCGTTCGCCCCTGAAACGGCAGCATCCTGAGGAACGTCGCGGATGAATCGGCTCGGCCCCTGGACGGTCTGTTGGTGGTTGTGCGCTGTCACCGCCGTGGCATCGGCCGCCGCAGTATCGGCCGCCGAGCCCGCGACGCTGGGTTCGATCAAGGTGCCCGAGGGATTCACCGTCGAACTCGTAGCGGCGGCGCCCTTGGTCGAGCACCCGCTAATGGCCGGATTCGACGACCGAGGGCGGCTGTTCGTGGCCGACAACGCCGGGCTGAACTTGCCGGCCGAGGAACTGCTCAAGCAAACTCCCAACATGATCCGCATGTTGGAAGACACCGACGGCGATGGCCGTTTTGATCGCAGCACGGTCTTTGCCGACAAGATGACATTTCCGCAGGGGGTCGTGTGGTTTCGCGGCGCGCTCTATGTCGCCAGCCCGCCGAGCATCTGGCGGCTCGAGGACACCGATGGCGACGGCCGGGCCGACCGTCGCGAGGAAATCGTGCAGAAGTTTGGTTTCATCGGCAACGCCGCCGACATTCACGGTTGCTTCGTCACGCCCACGGGCCGCATTGCCTGGTGCGATGGCCGGCACGGTCACGAGTTCAAGGACGGCGACGGCCGCGCGACCAGCAAGGGCCTGGCGGCGCGTGTCTTTTCTTGCCGTCCTGACGGCAGCAATGTCGAAGTCTTCTGCGGGGGCGGCATGGACAACCCGGTCGAGGTGGCCTTCACGCCCGAAGGCGAAACGATCGGCACCATGACGTTCTATAATCCCGACGACGCCCGGCACGATGCCCTGGTGCATTTTGTCTACGGCGGGGTCTATCCGCGCAAGCATCCTTGCACCAGCGAATTCAAACGTACCGGCGAGTTGATGCCGGCACTCAGTCGCTTTGGCGTCGTGGCCCCCTCGGGTCTTACTCGCCATGCGGGCGAGGCCTGGGGCGAAGCCTATCGCGATAACTTCTACTCCGTGCAATTCAACACGCACAAGGTGATCCGTCACGTGCTGGCCCGCCAGGACGGCACCTTTCGCGCGACGGACGAGGACTTCCTGATTTCCAGCAATGCCGATTTCCATCCCACCGACGTGCTGGGCGACGCCGACGGTAGCTTGCTCGTGATCGACACCGGTGGTTGGTTTCGCATCGGTTGCCCGACGTCGCAGATTGCCAAGCCAGAAATCGGCGGCGGCATTTATCGCATTCGCCGCCGCAACGCCGCCTCGATTGCCGACCCCCGCGGGCTGCACATCGATTGGTCCGCGACGTCGAATATCAAGCTGGCCGACTTGCTGGCCGATCCACGACCGGCGGTGGCCGAGCGGGCCATCGAGGAATTGACCCGGCGCGGCGACGGCGCGACCGGCGCGATCGTCACCCCGCTGTTCGATGATCCCGACTATCGGGCTCGCCAGAATTCCGTGTGGGCGCTCGCCCGCATCGCCTCGTCGAGTGCCATGCCGCTGTTGCGCCAGGCGCTGGGCGATGACGAGCCGCTGGTGCGCCAGGCCGCCGTACACGCGGTTTCCGACCTGCGCGACGCCGAGAGCCTGCAACCGCTGATCGACATGCTCTCGGGCGACGAGGATCCGGCGGTGCGGCGCGAGGTGGCCACGGCCTTGGGACGCCTGGGCCAGGGGGCCGCAGTGCCCACTATTCTGGGGGCCCTCGCCAAAACCAACGGCCGATTCGTCGAGCATGCGCTCATCTACGCCCTGATCGAAATCAACGACCCCGCCAAAACGCTGTCCGGTCTGGCCCACACGAACCCGAGCGTGCGACGCGGCGCCTTGATTGCGTTGGACCAGATAGACTCCGCGCCGCTGACTCGCGCGGTCGTCGCGCCGCTGTTGTCCACCGACGATCCGGCCCTGCTACGCACGCTCGTCGACGTAATCTCTCAGCACCCCGACTGGGGCGACGAGTTAGCCACCACGGTCGACGCCTGGCTCGCCGAGGCCAATCCCTCCGCCGAGCAAATGGCCATGGCACGCGGGGCGATCAGCGCCTTGCTCGCTCGGCCTGCCGTGCAGAAATCGGTCGCCCAGGCTCTGACGCGGGCGAGCACCGCCAAGGACACGCGAGTCATGTTGCTCGATTTGATCGCGTCCAGCGCCGACGAGAACTCGAAGCCCGCCTGGACGGCCGCCGTGCGGGCGCAGCTTGCGTCGCGCGACTCCGATGTCTTGCGCCAGGCGATCGCCACGGCCGCGGCCCTCGATGCCCAGGAGTTTGCGGCGCGCTTCAGCGAAATCGGCCTCGACGAGAAACAATCCACCGGCGTGCGCGTGGCAGCCTTGCGTGCCGCTGCGCAGGCCCACGCGAAGGTCACGGAACCTGCCTGGTCGCTTCTCGTTAGCCAACTTAAAACTCCGGGCGATTTGCGCGATCGGCTGGCGGCCGCCGAAGCCATCGGCCGGTTCGATCTCAGCGGCGAGCAACGCTCGGCCGCCGCTCGATTGACCGAGCATTGCGGGCCGTTGGAACTCTCCTGGCTGCTGCGGGCTTTTGAGCACGACGCCAGCGTCAGCACGGGCCGCACGCTGGCCGCCTCGCTCACCCGCTCGCCGGCATTGGCCAGCCTTTCGCCCGACCGGCTGCGCGACGCGTTCGAGAGCTATCCGCCGGAAGTGCTCGAGGCCGCGCGGCCTTTGCTGGATAAAGCCGCTCCAGACGACCGCCAGCGTGCCGAGCAACTCAAGACGCTCGAGACCGCGATGTCGGCGGGCGATTCGGCGCGGGGTGAGGATGTGTTCTTCGGTTCCCGCGCCGCGTGTTCGGCCTGCCATCGCGTCGCCTGCCGCGGCGAGAAGATCGGTCCCGACTTGTCGAAAATCGGCGAGGTCCGCAACCGCCGCGATCTGCTCGAGGCCATCACGTTTCCCAGCGCCAGCCTGGCACGCGGCTACGAGAGTTTCAATGTCGTGACCAAGGACGGCCAGGTGCATAGCGGCTTGCTGAGCCGCGAAACCGCGGCGGCCGTCTTTCTGCGCACGACCGATCGCGCCGAGGTGCGCGTCGAACGGGGCCAGATCGACGAGCTCGCCCCCAGCCGCACGTCAATCATGCCGCAAGGCATGGATAAGATCCTGTCAACCGGCGAGTTGGCCGACGTGATCGCCTATTTGCAGTCGCTCAAATAGTGCAGCCGTAGAAACAATAACTGGCACTGCGGGCCGGCACGCCAGCAATCAATTGGGCAGCATGGCAAGATTTTCCAGCACCTGATGCTTGGAAAACCCTCCGAGCTGGTCCAACTCCCAGGTGACGACCCAGCGTCGCCACGAAATCGGCGCGGCGGCAAACACCCAGTGATCGCGATCGCCCCACGGCGAGCGATTGGGCTCGACGCGTGCCTCGAGCGCCGGCCAATCACCCAGTGGATACTCGTGCCGCGGACCGTCGCGCGATGGCCAAACGATCAGCGCCACGTCCGTGATCTCATACCAGGGCGCCGTGGGATCGAGCCCGGCTTCGATCTGCTCGCGCACCAGGTTCACGCCGGCCATCTTGTAGAACCCGGCCAGGGCGCTATTCAGTGTGTGGCGGCGCGGCTGGGAGAGGGCGTCGCACCAGCCGCGGCGATAGACGCCGGCCACGAGCCAGCCGGCCTGTTCCTCGAAGGCCAGCCACATGCTGTCCTCACCCAAGGCCGGGCAATACAGCTCGATCAGGATGCGGTTGACTCCCAGCCTGATTTCGCCAGTGGTGATCGAACGATCGGCCCAACTGCGGCTCTCGTGCAGCAGCGCCAACAACTCGCGGTCGACGAACCGCCGCAGCGATTCGCTGGCGTGGTGCAAGCCGTCGAGCTGTTTGCTGCTCGATTTCCAATTTTCGGTCCAGTAGGCTTTGCGGCTGGCCTTGCGCAGTCGGGCGTAGAGCTTGGGCAGCGTGCCCGAGTGAAAGCCGGGCCGCAGAAACTGCACCAGCGTCTCGCCATGATGGCCGATCACGACCGGCCGCAGATCGCGGGGACGATTGGCGGCATACAACCGCCAGTTTCCCTTCAGCTCCCACACCAAAAAACCGGCGATGCCTGGAAACAAGAACTGGGCAAATAGCGCGATGCCCCACGCCCAAAAGTTGCCCAGCGGGCCTTCCAACATCGTCTGCAAGGCCAGGATCATCGGGAACATGACCTTGTGCGACACCGTGACCACCGGAAAGTGCTTGATCGGGTTCACTTGCGGCTCGATGATCAGCGTCACGCAAAAGCGTACGACGTAATTGACGAAGAACCAGACGAAGCCCAGCACCGCCTTGGCCGCCGTGGCCGCGGGGCGTTCGCCGGCGCGAAACCGCAGCCACTCGTCCACCGTATAGAGCAACCGTTCGATACTCTCCAGAATGCGGTTGAAGACGTCCATGATCAGCCGAAACATGGCGGCCACGACATAGATGCGAATGCGATGCCAGGTCAGCACGACCCAATCGGTGACCATCTCGTCGACGTTCCGCCCGAAGCGTGAGTTGAGCACGAAATTGATGACCAGGAACGTCGCGCCCCAGAACTTCCAGGTCAGCTTTCCGTCGGTCAGGGCCGCGATCAGAGGGGCCACGAGCAGCGAGACGACCAGCGGCCTGAAGAGATAGCGCTTGCAAAGCTGAAACGGCCAACTGCCGACGATGCGCCGCAGCCACGGCATTCGCAACATCCAGGCCGGCAAATCAACCACGGCGTGGCGCACGAGTTGACCGGCATGCACCACCAGCGACACGCACAACGAACGGAAGGGGGCCGACTGCAGCAATCCCAGCATGAAAATGCCGAGCCCCAGCACCAGCAGGGTCGTGCGAATTTTGGCCTCGGGCGTGTGCCAGCCCATCAAGTTCACGTGTTTGTAATTCCACCCGATGCGGGCTACTGGCGCGATGACGTGTTGCAAGAATTCGAGCACGACATACGCGCCGCCGAAGGGCAGGGCGATGTAGCGCGTGAAGGCCCGGCCCGCGGGCGTGCCAAAGGCCAGCGAACTGAGCCGCTGCGGCCAGCGCAAATAGATCTCGCCGCCGCGATAGACGCCATCCAGACGCTCCGATAATTCCGAGTCGGCCCGCAACAACTGATCGCCCCGCATGAACTGCTGAAAATTGCTCAGATCCGGCAACTTGAGATTGTTGCGCGACAGGGCGTCGCGCAAGTCGCCCATCGACAGAAAGCCGCGGTCGACAATGCGATCCAGGATCTCATCGACCAGCTTCTTGCGCGCGACGCGCTCGGGCGGATTCTGCGGCAGCAACTTCACCTGGTCCAGCACGTTGTCGATCACCGGTTTGAACCGCGCCCGTAGGTTCCCTTCGGCCCGGTGCACCGCCGCGTGCAGCAATGCCGCCAGCCGGCTGCGCGTGCGCTGGCTGACGCGGGCCGCGGCGAGCCGGCGCAGGGCGCTGCGCAGATGTTTCGAGACCAGCACGTCGCGCTGGCCCGGCAAAAACCGTTTGATGCTCTTGCGGCCCAGCGAGGTCACCCAGCCGAGGATGTCGAGCGAATAAATTCCCCGTTCGTGATCGACGCACACTTTTTGCAGGTCGTAGAGCAGCCGCGCTTCGGCGGTCCAGATTCCGCGGTCCGATTGTTCCAACAGCGAAAACAGCGACCTGGACCACTCGTCCGCTTCGTTATTCGTGAATCCCAGCGCGGCTTGCAGCCGGCGGCTCAATCGGCCCAGTTCGACGCGGGCCTTGTCGCGGGCCACGTGCGCTAGCTCGGGCGAGGCATGGCGGGCCGCCCGCGTGCGCAGAATCGCGGCGCGAACCAGGTTGCCCAGCTTGCTGACGTGATCGGCCTTGCGCAGCAGAGCCTCGGCCGTACGGTCCGATCGTTGCCGTGCGGGCAGCCGCCGCGGCGCCGCTTGCGGCTCATCGACCCGCTCGCGCCAGCCGTGGGGTTCAAGGCTGGCCGCATCGGCGCGCACTTCGCGATCCGAAGCGCCGGCCAGACGCGTTGCGGCCATCAGGCCTTCACCGTCGATGTCCTGCTTCACCAACTCGTCGATGACGGGCGAGCCCTCGAGCGAGGGAAAATAACTGCGCAGGAAGCTCGGCAGAAAGTGCCGCAGCTCCAGGTACACGGCCACGAACTCGACGTACACCGTTCGGTCGTCCTTCGGCGGCAGCAAATGATCTTCCTGCCGCAGGACCGCGCGGATCTCCTCGAACTCGGTGGCGCCGATCTGCTGGATACGATGCCGGATGTCGTTGTCGGTCAGCTTGCCTTCGGCGTGCAACTCGTCGAGCGCCAGATGCACGCGGGCATGAAACAATTGCCGCCAAAACTTCACCAGCGCCTCGGCCGGGCGCAGCTCCGAGAGGGCTTCGGCCGTCGGCCGCGCAATCAAGATCACGGGGTCGGGCAGCCCGAATCCGGCATCCAGATCGAGATCCGTCGGATCGGCAATCGTCAACAAGTCGCCACGCCCAATGACGTAGGTCTTGCGATGCGGCACACGCAAGCCGATGCCGCCGACGCCGGTGTGCTGCTTGATCACGCGGCGCAGGATGCGCGGGCTGACCAGGAATGCCGCCGGGTCGGCCGCGCGCAAGGCCTCGGCCAATTGGGCCGGTGTCAACGGTTCGCCTTGGTGCCGAACCGGCGTGTTTTGCAAAAGTCGAGCCATGAAACGCTTCGTCCTGAAGGCACGGCGGGGCAATCCGTCGCCGCGGATCGCCGCCACGGCCGGCCTCGGGGCGCGGCACTTTTCATTCTACAATAAAGCCGGCCCCCAGGAGAGGTGCTCGGGCGCGGCCGGGGCGCGTCAGGCCGACTGGCTGGCCGGCGGACCAAACAACGAATAGAGCACCGGCAGCACCAGCAGGGTCAGCAGCAGCGAACTGATGATGCCGCCCACGACAACCGTGGCCAGCGGACGCTGCACTTCGGCCCCGACCGCCGTGGCCAGCATCATCGGCACGAACCCCAAAGCGGCCGTGGCCGACGTCATCAGCACCGGCCGCAGCCGCAGCATGCCCGCATCGAACACGGCCTGATCCAGCGAGTGCCCCGCGTCGCGCAGCTTGTGGATATAGGAAACCAGCACCAGTCCATTGAGCACGGCAATGCCGAACACGGCCACGAACCCCACGGCCGCCGAGATGGAGAAAGGCAGCCCGGCGACATACAACGAGATCACGCCTCCGACCACGGCGAATGGCACGCCGCTGAAGATCAACAAGGCATCGCGAACATTGTTGAACGTGGCATAGAGCAAGATGAAGATCAGCACGGCCGCCAGAGGCACCACGATGAGCAGCCGCTGATAGGCCCGCTGCATGTGGTCGAATTGGCCACCCCAGACGACGTGATAGCCGGGCGTCCAGGTCTTGGTCAACGCTGCCACCCGTCGTTTGGCCTCTTCGACGAACGAGCCGGTGTCGCGACCGCGGATGTTGCACTGCACGAGCATGCGGCGTTTGGCCCATTCGCGCGAGATGACCGTCGGCGTTTGGACCTGCTCGATCGTCGTCAAACGCGACAGCGGCAGACGCATGCCGTTGGGGGCCGCCACCAGGATCTGGCCGATCGCTTCGGGATCTTCGCGATAGCGTTTGGCCAGCCGCACCACCAGCGGAAAACGGCGCTGGCCTTCATAAACCTCGCCCACGCGCGGCGTGCCCACCGCCTGCACGATCGCCAACACGTCGCGGCGAGGGATGCCATAGCGCGACAGGGCCTCTTCGTCGACCGTGATCCGCACCACCGAGGTCATCGTCAACTGGTCGGGCACGACGTCCTTGGCGCCGGGGATGGCCTTCACGGTGTGCGCGATTTGTTCGGCATACTCGATCAGCTTATTGTAATCCTCGCCCACGACCTTGATGCCCAGGTCGCCGCGGATGCCGGCGATCATTTCATTGATGCGCTGTTCGATGGGTTGCGTGAAGAGCATCGACATGCCCGGCAGGCCGTTGACGACCTCTTTCATCTGTGTCACCAACTCATCTTGGGTGCCACCACGTTTCCACTCCTCGCGGGGCCGTAACGTGATAAAGACGTCGGTTTGGTCCAGGCCCATCGGATCGGTGGCCACCTCGGCCGTGCCCGTGCGGCTCCAGATGTGGTTGATCTCGTCGGGAAATTTCTCCAGCAACAGCTTCTCGAGTTGCGTGCCATAGCGGACCGACTCCTCGAGCGAGACGCTAGCCAGCCGCTGCGTGGCGATCACCACCGAGCCTTCGCTCAGCCGTGGGATAAACTCCGTGCCCAATTCCAGGCCCAGGATCGCGGCGCTGACCATGACCGCCAGGGCCATCACGAGCACGGGCAGCCGATGCCGGAGCACTCGGTTGAGCACGGGCCGATAGAGCCAATGGGCCCAGCGCACCAGCAGCGGCTCCTTCTCCGACATCCGATTCGGCAGCACCGTGGCCGCCAGCGCCGGCATCAGCGTCAGCGACAGGATCAGCGAGCCGGCCAGGGCAAACAGCACCGTCAGCGCCATCGGCCGGAATAATTTACCCTCGATGCCTTCCAGTGTCAGGATCGGCAGGTAGACAATCATGATGATCAACTCGCCGAACATCGTCGGCTTGCGCACCTCCAAGCACGCATCGCGCACCACGTCGGCCGTGGGCCGCCCGGTGCGATTCTCGGACAGGTGTCGCACCGAGTTTTCGATCATGATCACCGAGCTGTCGACGACGATGCCAAAGTCGATCGCGCCCAGGCTCATCAGGCTGCCGGCGATGCCCGCTTGCAGCATCAGGCTGCCGGCCGCCATGAACGACAGGGGGATCGCCATGGCCACGATCAGACCGGCCCGCAGCCCGCCACCCAAGGCAAACAAGGCCGCGACGACCAGAATCGCTCCGAACAGCAGGTTGTGTTTGGCCGTGGCCAGCACTTCGTCGACCAGGTCCGTGCGGGCCAGCACTTCTTGGATGTGGACGCCGGCGGGCAGCGTGGGTTCGATCTCGGCCATTTTGGCCCGCAGCCGTTCGGTGACTTCGCGGCTATTCTCTCCCATCAGCATGAAGCCCATGCCCAGGATCACTTCGCCGCGGCCCTCGGCGGTCACGGCGCCGGTGGGAATTTCGTGATCGATTTCGACGTCGGCCACGTCGTGGATGCGCACGCTCTGGCCGTCGTGCTGTTTGAGCACGACGCTCGAGATGTCGCTGAGGCTGGTCAAGCGGCCGACGCCCTGAATCAGTTGCAACTCGCCGCTGCGTGAGATGCCGCCGCCCCCGACGTTGGCGTTGTTGGTCTTGAGCGCCTCGACGACGTCGGTCAGGGTCAGGTCATACTTGAGCAGCCGTGCCGGATCGAACAGGACGTGAAACTGCTTTTCGTAGCCGCCCCAGGTATTCACCTCGGCCACGCCCGGCACGGTGCGCAATTGCGACTTGACCATCCAATGGTGCAGCGTGCGCAGCTCGGTCAGGTCGTGACGGTCGCTGGTCATCAGATAGTGATACACCTCGCCCAAGCCGGTCGCGATGGGCCCCAACGTGGGCTTGTTCACTCCGCCGATGTCGGGCAACTCGGCACTGGCGATGCGCTCGCCGACGAGCTGCCGGGCCCGCAGAATGTCGGTGCCGCCAGAAAAGATGGTCGTGATCTGCGACAGGCCCGTCTTCGAGATCGAACGCACTTCCTGCAAACCGGGCAGGCCGGCGATCACCTGCTCCAGCGGATACGTGATTTGCATCTCGATGTCCGTCGGTCCCAGGGCCGGAGCCATGGTGTTGACCTGCACCATCACCGGCGTGGTGTCGGGAAAGGCGTCGATCGGCAGCGCCCGAAACGCCGCGACGCCGCCAAACACCAGCACCAGGGCCAACAGCAGCATCAGGAGCCGCTGCTCGAGGCTGAATTTGATGATCTGATTGAGCATGTTCGGGTCTCGTTACTCGACTTTGCCGAAATCGGGGTTTTCCAGATTCGCCTTCAACAGGAAGCTGCCTATCGTGGCCACCTTTTCACCGGCCGCGAGCCCGGCCGTGACTTCCCAAAACGGGCCGTCCTTGATCCCCAGGGAGATCGGCCGCATCTCAAAGGCGTTGTTCGGCTGCTGCACGAACACCACGTGTTTTCCCAGGTGCGACTGCACCGCTGCCTGGGGCACGACCAGTCGTGGCTGGGCATTCTCGACGTGCAGCACGGCCTTGCCGAACATGTTAGCCCGCAGCGCCCCCTCGCGATTCGCGACCTGGGCCCGCAGTTGAATCGTCCGCGTCGCGGCATCGACCTCGGGGCTGCTCCAATCGATCGTGCCGTCAAAACCTTGTCCGCCCAGTCCATCGGGATAAAACGTTACGAGTTGCCCGATGCGCACGGAGCGCAACTGGCTTTCATAGACGTACAGATGGACCCACATCGTTTCCAGATCCGCGATCGCGAATAGCGGCACCGCGGTTTGCACCGGCTCTCCTTCGACGGCTTGCCGCAACACGACCACGCCGTCGCGTGGGGCTAGCACCGGCAACAGCGTGCTCAAGTCGCGCTGTTTGGGAATCACGTCAATCTGCTGGCCGCTCAGCCCAAAATTCTCAAGCCGATTCTTGATACGCGCCGTGTCGGCCAACTCCTCTTCCAGCAGATGCCTGGCTTCGATCAGGTTCTTGGCCGCCACGCCCTCGGCGGCCGCCTGGTAGCGTTCGATTTGCCAGCGCAAGTGCTCCTGGTGCACCAGGGCCTTGATATACGAGGCCTTCAGGTCGCCCAAAGGCTGCGAGTTGACCGTGGCCAGGACGTCGCCCGCGCGAACGCGCGCCCCGACGTCGACGTTGATCTTGGCCAGAATGCCGTCGGCCTTGGGCGGCACCTTGACGTATTGGTTCTGGTTAAAACCCGCGCTGCCGTTGCAGGTCAGCATGTTTTCGACCGTGCGGGTTTCGACCGGTTCGACTTGAATACCGGCCGCCTTGACCAGCTCGGGCCGGTCGAGCTGAACGCTGGCCGACTCCGCCTCGGCGGCGGTCTCCTTGTCGGCCTGTTCCGCCTCCTCAACGGGGCGATGGGCGCGAGCCGCGAACCACACCAGCAACACGGCGGCCAGCGAAACGACCGCCACGGCGGCTATGAGTTTGCCTTCCGGCAGGCGCTTGTCGGAAAAATCGGCCATCGTCAGAACTCTCCCCAGTGTGGAACGCGGAAACGAATCCGATCGCCACGCAAATGCATCGCAATCGCACCTTCGGCACGTCGAGAGAGGCGCTCAGATCTGCCAACAGGCAAACCACGCGCGCACCGCTCTTGCAGAAAGCCGCGGAGGTAGGAAGAGACCGGCCCTCGTGGGCTCGCGCTGGGCGCATTGGGTGCCCGCAACTGCGATCGGGCACTGGTCCAGTGGCCGCAGCAGGTCGCCCTGGCGCTCGAGCGTGGGAACCTCGCAGGGGGCGATGAAAATCGCACCCCGGCAAATACAGCCGGACTCATTCGGGTCCGACTCGCACGGGTCCGACAGGGGAGGATCCGCCGAGGCGGCCTCGACGGCGTGCTCGCAAAGCGTGGCCTCGACGTACAGGCAATGCGCCGTACGCACGAGCAACACGGTCGACAAACAGGCTACCCAGAACGCGCGAGCAAACATGCGGCAAATGTCCCCTGGCACAAGACTACCACGATCGTAGACTCGCGGCCGGCAAGGGTCAATCTGAGAGTGCGGCGGGCGAGGGGAAGCAGGGCTTGAGGCTGCAAAATCGCGCAATTCGCTCGACGGGCGGCTATTTGGCCGCCGGACGCTCGCGGCTCAGCCAACTCAGGGCATGCACCACGATCGCCAAAACCCCGATAATCGCCAGCACGGTTTTCGCCTGCTCGCCCGTGCTATGGCCGGCGAAATCCTCCCAACCAATGGTTTGCACCATGGCCACTTCGGGTTCGCCCGCCTGCGTGCTGGCCATCACCACCGGCGGCTTGTTGCCGGCCGCCACTTCGGCGATTGGAATCGTCGTGGCTGTCGAGGTCTCCTCGGCCGGCTCGGCGCTGACGATCGACCTCGGCCGGCTGATCGGAATCGCCGGCGTCTGCGCGACCTCGATCGTCGCGTTCGCTGCTGGCGCCGTTTCGACCGCTGGGGGCCGGGGCGGAATCGGTTTCAAGCCGGCGGCCGCGATCATGCCGGCACCAAGCGTCGGATCGGGCACGATGTTCGCCAGAAACCAGCGCACGCGACCGCAATAGCTGCCCGATGTGCGACCCTCTCCCTCGCCAAACAACACGCCGGCCAATTCGCCGCGACCATTGAAGATCGGTCCCCCCGAGTCACCCTGTCGCGCCTTCACGGCCACTTCAACCATTTCGAACGGGAACGTCGAACCGGGGGCCACATACTGCGTACACGGTCCGCTCGCCGCGCGGTAGGTGCCCGAGCCATAGCCGGCAATCGTCAGCAACTCGCCGGGACGGGCCGGCACCGTGGCCAGTCGCACGGGCGAAGCGTTGGGCCGGCGAATCGCGATGGCCGCCAGGTCCCAGTCACGGTCCACACGCTGCACGGCGCCCAGCGAATAGAAACCGTCGGGAAAATGGACCGAGATCGGCCCCGTGGCCTCGTTGATGACGTGCCAGTTCGTGATCACCAATCCGTATTGGGAGTCGGTGTAGACCAGCGTCCCCGAGCCATAGGAGATGCTGCCGTTGCCGGGGGCCACGATGCGGGCCACGGCCGGGTGAACATTGCCGAGGGGTTGAAGACTCGTGGTCGGCGCGAATTGACTCAGTGATTGCAGCGAACTGCCCACCTGTCCGCGACCCGCGTTTTGCGCAGCGGCGGGCAGCGCGGCCAGCAGGCAGGCGCCGATTGCCAACAGACACTTCACTTACCGGTCGCCTTGGTTTGATCGCGACGGCTGGCCTCGCTGCGGACGATGAGCTTCAACAGCTCCTGCCGCAATTGTTCGCGGTCGACGGCCGGGCCGGCGGAATTCGTGACACTTCGAGCCATAACTCACCTCGCTCAAGCAGCAATGGGCCGGCCGCCCCGCAAGTCCTCGCCACGGTCCGGAAAAGGCTGGCCCCCGTTGTAGCGCTCTTGCAGTCGCTCCAGCTCACGCCGCAGGGCCTCTTCGGCCAACTTCGTCAGCGTCATGCGAGCCGGGTAGCCGGCCAGGTGGACGGCCGCGTTGCGGGCTTCGTTGAGCACTTCGGCGGACAGGTAGAGCGTGGCTCGGACCTTCGGCGGTTCGCTCGCGCGTCGAGGCCGCATGGTTTTCGTTCCTGAGGGTTCAATTTCTCTGCCGCGACTGGGCTGGGGCGGTGCGATCTTGGGCCACCACCAGCGCGGCGCCGGGGTTGGCGCCTTCATCAGCAAACTTCGGACGTTTACGCACCTGGCATGAAACGTCTGACGTTTGCCCCTACCGCTTCGCGCACCCGCAGGGATTAACACGCGCGCGGTGTGACAGCCAGACGGCCCGCGCGCAAAGAAATGGGGCTGGCGGAATTTCCGTCGACCCCATCAAAGTCCTGCCAATTACAACGTACTCATTCGGCCTCGCCTGAGCCGTCAGCTTACTTGCCGGCCAGGGGCTCGGTGATCTGTCCGATCACGTTCAGCTCGGCCGTCTTGTGGTCGCCCAGATCGGTGATGATCTCGATCTTGCCCGCGATCTTGCCCGCCTCGCGGCCCGCCTCGAAGGTCACCGGCACCAGGTGCACCTGTTTCGTGTCGGTCGACGGCTGGAAAGTGAGGGCCGGGTTGTCGCTGTGGATGTCGATGATCTTGAACGGTTTCAGCCCTTTGACCACGATTTGCTTCGTGATCTTCTGGCCCGGTTGCACGTTGCCCAGCAGCAGGGCCGCCGGGCTCACGGTCAGGTCCGACAGAATCAGGCCTTCGACCATCACGGGAAACTGCTTCGCGTTGTTGTCGTTGGTCGTCAGTTGCAACTGGTCTTTCAGATAGCCGACCGGAGCGCCGTCCTGCAATTGGACGTCGAGCTCATAAGCAACCTGGCCGCCATTGCGCGAGATTTCCTTGGTCGAGGCGGTCACGAACGGCGAATCGCTCGTCACGCCCGTGATTTTCCAATCGTTGCTGCCGACGTGGCTGACGCGGATCTTCTTCTCGACGCCCTGGCCGACGGGCACCGAACCGAGGCTGACCTGGCCCGGATCGACCGTCAGGTCGGTGCGGATGAAGCCTTTGACGTCGAGCACGACCTCGGCCCATTGGGGCTTGTCGATCGTCACCGTCACGCGGGCGCCGTGTTGGCCGCTGAAGGTGCGGGTGTTGAAGGCCGCGATGATCGCGCCTTTTTCGTTCGCCTTCAGCGTGTCCTTCTCAATGCGCGGCTGAGTGCAACCGCAGCTGGCCCGCACGCCGGCGATGTGTACGTCGGCGGCATAGAGATTCGTGAGCACGAAGGGAAACTCGACCTTGGCCGAACGCGGCACCTGGCCGAAGTCGTGATTGCGCTCGGAGAACATCTTCTCCGCCCATTGCTGAGCCGACGCCGTCGAGCCTAAACAACACAGAGAAATTGCGAACGTGACGCCGCTACGAAACATGGTGAGCCCCTGCTAAACGAAACCAGGGTCGACCAGCGGCAGTGATGGCTGCCGCGGCGACCACCCTCATGCCAATAAAAAAAGACCACGCCGCGAGTCCGCGCGACGGGCCTGCAAGAAGCGACAACTTTTGTGAATCGTCGTGAACATGATCGAGTTTACCTGTCAACGAAAGAAAGTCAAACATTCCGAGAATGCACGTGAGGAAAACTTTGCGACCCCGCGCGTCGTCACACGGCCCTCAGCCGTCACACGCCCCAAGTCAGGTTCAAACGCTGTTCCCGTCGTGCCCAACGGCAATCTGGGAGGATTGCAAATTACGGGCCAAAAAAGTTAAAGAAACCGATTCAAGTCGCCGCAGGGATTTGGGTGTTGCGTACCCGAGTAGTGCGCGACCGGCGCTGCCACCGGTCGTTTGACGACCAGGATGACTTCTCCATTGCTCCGCAGCGCCATTCGACACGTCAGTCGTTGCAACGAGTATCCGCAGGTCCATGTCTCGCCATTCTACGCCCAGCACGGAGTCCGCTGCGGCACGAGATGCCAGCGCGCTTCGCGCGACTCTTGCAAACAGCGCGCAGCGACGAGCAATTTCCGCCCACGTGTGCGATCACGATTTCACCGCGCGGGTTGCCCGACACTTGCAAAGTGTGAGCCGTCGCCAGCAACACGATTTGCTAGGCGAGCAGGCCGCCCGGCGGACGAACCGAGAGGGACAAAGGTTCGGGCGACTCGCCACCATGGCCCCGAGCGAATCTGAGGCCTATGGCAGCGCCAAAAGTGGGATTTCCACCGCACTACGTTTAGGGGGGCGTTGCGAACGCAAAATGCCCAGCGGATTTATTTTCCCTATTCTGCTCTGTGATTCGAGGAGCAACGAGTCATTTCAGTCGCAAATTGAGCGTTGTCACAACACTGGCAAGTTCATAGCCGTCAATTACCGATATTGGAACCTTTCCGGGAGCGGTCGACTCGCTGATCGCAGCACGGGAAAAGTGACTTGTTGTAACAATACAACCCGCCGCGTGTGGCTGAAGACTTCCCCTCAGTTCCGCGACTTCCTTTCAGCCGACGGTGTGCAACCATCGCTTGGCCTGGAGTTGGATCAAGAGATGACGTAGTGGCCACGACCGCTTTCCAGGTCGCGCATTGACGTCAATACCCCCGTCTTGACTGTATTTGTTACTTCGACTTGCTCGAATCCAGATTGCTCAAGCAAGTCATGGATTACGTGCTCGAATTGTTGCGGCTCGAATGCAAGCAACTGCCGCCGAATCGGTTCGAGTTGCGCAATGTCCAGCGGTGTATCCGCCGTTGCTTCTGGGGTCACTACTTCACGGTCGTCGAGGATCATGTCCTTCGGGCGATTCGCAAGAATGTCGCTCATGATGCGCCAGTCGAATGCTTTGTCGATCGACGATGGGGTGGAATGCACCCTCAATTCAAATACCCAGGCGTTTCGTAACGCACCCTGGGAATCCACTTGTCGTTCACGATACCCGCGCAGATACTCAAGCAAACCGAGAAATGCCCATCTTTGTTACCAATCGATGGATCGCGACGACTCCCAATTTGCAAAAAGCCGTAAATTGGAAATGGAGTATCCTGCTGTTGCACAATCCTCGCATTTACTCCGGTGACAGACTGGTCACCCTCTAGCCCCGCACCAGTGTAGATCAACACGTCCCCTTCCATGCGGTCGTGATAGGGGTTCTCGGCAAGTTGTCGTGCGGTGGGCAATGACGTGAAGATCACCACACGCTCCACTGCACCCGAGGCACTCGTTTTAACGCGAACGCCGCCCGCATTTCCAATGGACAACGATCTGTAGATTTCCTCGTTGGAATAGAGTCTGGATACCTGGAAGGAGCTTTGGACCTCGTTCATGCGAGGAAACTCTGGTTGCGATCACTCCGGCTAGTCTTCGATGAATTCCGCTGTGTCAACGGCCTGATGGCACCCAACAAAGACACCACAAACGACGACTCCAGGATAGCGCTGAGTGCATAAATTTTCGGCCTCGTCTGGCCCCTTGGCTTCAAGGGAAGTTGCAAAACGTTGTAGCGTATCTGGGTAAAAGCCAACAACCGTGAACTCCACCATGTTTCACCTCCATGACTTGGAAGCCAAGCCGCCGCAGTCGCTTCTCGGTTCGTCGTGTCGCCAGCCCTTCGATTCCAGCTTGGGCTTCCAAAAACCCAGCCGAGACTTCGGCAATCGGCAGTAGGACACCCCTTGTGGCGGTGCCAAAAGCAGCCGTGAACGAAAATGACCTTATGCCGCCCCGCAAAGACCATATCCGGCCGCCCAGGCAATCGGCCATGTAGCCGATATCGATAGCCCATCCCGTGAAATAGCCGCCGAACCGCTAATTCTGGCTTGGTATTCTTATACCAACCACCGAAATTGCTT